>JAJRSK010000048.1 GCA_024278835.1 Campylobacterales bacterium
ATAATATTCATCTTGTGATATCCTTTTTATTTGTGACTTTGAGCAGTTCAAATATTAGAATATCACATTCACTCCCGTATCTGTCAAACTTTGGGAGTCCTCCGGCAGAGCCGGAGGTTTACTTATTAGAATTAGTTAAAAATATTTTACTAAAATCAAGAAATTATTGGGATTCATTATGAAAAATATACTTTTAAGTACTTCTGTTGTTTTTTTTCTCGCCTTAACTGGTTGTGATGATGGGAAAAGCTCAGAATCAAGCGCCTTGGCAACTTCATCTCTAGATATAGATTTGTGAAACAGAATGTGGATTTAACTGTGGCAGAAGGTTCAAGAGAAATTGCTACTTTTAATACGCCAGGTGTCTCATTTGAAATTGTAGGTGGCAATGATGCAAGTTTCTTTGTCCTAAATGACACTAAACTTTTCTTTAAAAGAGCACAAAACTACCTAGACGGTGGAAATAATAGCTTTAATGTAGAAATCAGTGCCACAGATGATGCTCGTGTTAAAAACGGAAGACTTTTATTGGTAACGGTCAATGTCATCAAATCAGGCACAATTGTTGTAACAGAAGATACTAGTGTACCGATTTTTACAACACCTACGGTACTTAGTATGGAGACAGGAACAACAACAACTATTGCCGCAACAGATGCTTCTTTGCCTATCACTTATGCATTGACTACAGTAGGTAGTGGATTTACATTGAATGGTACGACATTGACTGCTCCAGCTACGGCAACACCTACGGGGATACCTACAAATCTGACTATTACAGCAACAGATTCAGCGACAACTCCACATACTGCAACACTAAATATAGCTGTTACGGTGACAACACCAACAGCAACAGGTGCGCAGTTTAGTGGAGTAGAAGACCGTAGAGTTACGTGGGCTGAAGCAAACAATGCATGTAATGCAATGCTACCGCAGGGAACATGGACTCTCCCAACTATTGCACAATATAGAGAAAATAGTGATGATTTATTAGCCACAATCACGTTTGATTCAGATAACAATAATACAAATGGTATTCACTTTACATCTGTATTGTGGTCATCTACTGATGCCGACGTGAACACTAGCAAAATGGGATGGGGATACTTTCAAAATCCTGCTGTTGATACAGCACAACCTATAGCCAGCCCATATTATTTCACTTGTGTAAAGAGATAAACCTAAACCTTAGATTTTACAATAATCTTGGAGGGCTCAAAGAGTTCTCCAGCCTTTTTCACAAAGGGATCTTCTAGGATATTTCCCCTATCAATCTCCTTGCTCTCTTCACCCACAACTTGTTTTTCGATACATGAATTGGTGCTGCATGCCTCTTCTTGTGGTTTTTGAAACTCTTGCTCTTCTATCATAGAGGAGGATGTCTCATTGGCATGGCTTGGCTCTTCTTTTATCTCTGATTTTAACATCTTTAGTTTTGTCTCCAAGCCAAAAAGTTCATGAATAAAGTGACGAATCACACCAGAGGAGTGACGCAAGGTATCGACACACTCACCAGAAGCTGCAGAAGAGAGTGTCAATGCACTATCTTTAAATGAGACATACGTAACGGAATTTTTAAAACACTCCCCTAGGGCATAGTTTCTATCATAGAGTTTAGTGATAAGTTGCTCAAATGTATGCCCATAATCTATACTTTTTTCCTCTGTTTTGACTTCTTCTTCTATGGGTGCTTGCTCTATTTTTTCCTCAATTACTTTGGCTATCGTTTGAGATTTGAGTGTGATTTTGGACTCTAGTTCTTCTATCATGATATCGATCTCTTTGATTTTAGTGGCTTCCATCATCTTGAAAAAGAGCAGGGTGAGGACAAAGCCACTATCGGCGTTGAGATAGAGTAGGGACTTACTCTCAGAGAGAATTCTAAAAAATCTATCTGAAAGCAGGGTAGAAAATCGCACATCACCTGCAAAAAATCGCTCTTTAACAAAGGCTATCAATTCATCTATGACGATTTCACTCTCATAATTTTCTAACTCTTTGATAAAATTTATGACCGATTCTCTATCGTTTTTAAGTATAGCATTGATGATGTTATCGAGTAGTTCAGGATCTAAGATACCTAGCATCGATGCGACGGATTTGGCATCGACATATTTTTTAGAGAAGATGATGGCTTGATCGAGTAGAGTGAGAGTGTCACGAAGAGAGCCATTACCCGCGCGTGAGAGCATAGAGAGTGCCTCTTTCTCAAAATCGATATTTTCTAAGTTTAAGATATGTGCGAGGTGTTTAACCACTTCACTTGTCTGTATCTTTTTAAAGCGAAAATGTTGGGTTCGCGAGAGAATTGTCGCTGGTAATTTCATCGGGTCTGTGGTAGCGAGGATAAATTTCACATAACTTGGTGGCTCTTCTAGTGTTTTTAAGAGTGCATTAAAGGCTTCTTTGGTGAGCATATGGACTTCATCGATGATAAATATCTTAAAGCGTGCCATGTTGGGTTTATACTTGGTCTGTTCTATGAGATTTCGGATATCATCTATCTTTCGACTACTTGCTGCATCCATTTCAATGATATCAATATGTCTATTTTCATTGGCTAATTTACAATTTTCACATATCTCACATGGTTTTGCGCTGGGACCATTGTCACAGATAAGTGCTTTTGCAAAGATTCTTGCCGTTGACGTCTTACCACTTCCACGAAGTCCTGAAAAGAGATAAGCGTGAGAGAGTCTGTCTTGGTCTAGGGCATGGGTAAGGGTTTGCGTGATGGTCTCTTGACCGATGAGCTTGTCAAAGGTGGATGGTCTGTACTTGAGGGCTAAAACTTGTGACACAAAAATCCTTTGAAATATTTAGTCTATTCTACTATGATTTTGATTAGGTTTCTTTGTATACCTACTCCGAGGACAAATCCTCCCTACGGTCTGAGCCTCTGCGTAAGCAAACAAAGAAACCTAATCAAAGCCAAAGTTTTGCTATCTTTTTAAGTCCATCGGGGTTTTCAGTGGCAAAGAGTTTTAACTCAGTCTCAGTAAAGCGTTCTTTCATCTGATGCTTCTCTTCTAAAAATTCCACGATAGCGTCACCAGAATGAATCAATGTGGAGTTGGGAAAATAACGAGAGATTGCCGTAGCAATAAGTGGAAAATGTGTGCATCCCAAGATGATAAAATCAGGCTCTTTTACATCGTGAAAGTAGTGTTGTATCGTTGTCTCTAAGATAGTCCCTTCAAAAAGTCCCTCTTCTACAATTGGGACAAACAGAGAGGGGGAAAGTGACTCTATGTTTAAAAATCCATCTTTTTTTAAGAGCCTTTCATATTTTTTACTCTCAATAGTTGCTCTTGTACCGAGGATAAGAATAGTGGCATCTTTAGAAGTTGCTCTATTTTTAAGCGCCATGACACCGGGTTCTATAACACCAGATATTTGAAAAGGAGCGTTATTTCTCAGTTCATCGATAGCATAGGCAGAGACAGAGTTACAGGCAGTTATCATGATATCCACATCAAAGTTTTTAAAAAATTCTAAGGCTTCAAGGGAATAGCGAATGATGGTGTTTTTATCTTTGACACCATAAGGCACACGGGCAGTATCACCAAAGTAGATAATTTCTGAGAAAAGTTTATGCTCTAAGAGGCTTTTGACTACGGTGAGTCCACCGACTCCTGAGTCAAATACCCCTGCACGCAAATCTCTATGCTCCCTCGTTCATGATAGAGAGAAATTCGTCATTGTTTTTCGTTTTTTGTAGTTTTTTATAGAGGAATTTTAATGCTTCTAAATCTTCCATCTGGCTCATCGCAGAACGCAGTGCCCAAATCTTCTGTAAGTCACTTTCAGAAATCAGCAACTCTTCTTTTCTTGTACCAGATTTTAAGATAGAGATAGCAGGGAAGATTCGTCTGTTTGCTATATTTCTGTCAAGAACAGTTTCAGAGTTTCCTGTTCCTTTAAACTCTTCAAAAATCACCTCATCCATACGGCTTCCTGTCTCAATGAGTGCAGTTGAAATAATCGTCAATGAACCACCATTTTCTATATTTCTGGCGGCACCAAAGAAACGCTTTGGTTTGTGTAAGGCATTGGCGTCCACACCACCTGAGAGTACTTTACCACTAGAAGGCGTACAAGTATTGTAAGCACGGGCAAGTCGGGTGATAGAGTCTAGGAGGATAACTACATCTTTACCCATCTCGACTAATCTTTTGGCACGTTCTACGACCAGTTCAGCGACACGGACATGGTTTTGTGCAGGGAGATCAAAGGTAGAGCTATAGACTTCACCTCTGACGGATCGCTCCATATCTGTCACCTCTTCTGGTCTCTCATCCACGAGAAGTACCATCAAGTTCATATCAGGGTGATTGTGTGTGATGCCTTGTGCTAATTCTTTTAACAATTCTGTTTTACCAGTTCTTGGCGGTGCCACTATCAAGCCTCTTTGTCCCTTACCGATAGGTGAAAAGAGGTTTAAAACACGACCAGTAAGTTTAGTTGGATCAAACTCTAGGTTGATTCTATCTTGTGGGTAGATAGGGGTAAGATTATCAAAAAGTGGACGATTTCTACTATCTTTAAGAGGGAGATAATTAATCGCTTCAATCTTCAAAAGTGCATAGTATCGCTCTTGATCTTTAGGTGGGCGTACTTGTCCCGTGACGATATCACCATTTCTCAGGGCAAATTTTCGTATCTGCGTAGCAGAGACATAAGAGTCTTGGGTAGAATTTGAAAAATTGATATCTATACCACGCAAGAAACCAAAGCCATCATTGGCAATCTCTAAAATACCAGTAAAGAGTATAAAGCCCCCTTGTGAAACTTGTGATTTGAGTATCTCAAAGATTAAATCTTGGCGTTTTAATTGGTGAGGGTTCTCAACATTTAATTCAGCACCGATAGCTAAAAGTTCTTCAAGGGTGTTAGCTCTTAACTCTTCTATCTTGTGACCTTTTACGGGGACATGTGTACGGGATTTGTTTTTGTTTGCAGGACGCTTTTGATTGTTTTGTGGGTTTTGCGGTTTATCCATGATGCCTTCTTGTGGATGATTTTTGTGATTTTATTTTGTCAAGTATGTAGTAATGTTTTTGATAAAATATTTTTGTTAGTAACTATGAGGGTATTTTAGTGTAATGTTCTTTAATTGTCAAGTGTTCACAATGATAGGGGTCAAATCAAGCGTAAAGAGGCTTCCTGCATGTTTTTTGGAGTTGATATTTAGCCTTATACCATATCTATGACAGATGGAGTTAACGATATCCAACCCGATACCAAATCCACCATGCATATCAGTGCCACGGTGATACCTTTTTAAGATAGCCTTTTTCTCTTTAGCATCAATACCAATGCCTTCATCTTTAACTCCCAATATAGCATCTTTAAGTGTTACCGTAATCTCTTTTTTAATTTTACTATATTTTACGGCATTGGAGAGTAAGTTATTGATAAGCTTTTTGGCATCATCTTTGTCTATCATGATAGTGAGCTCTTCTAAATCTGTATGGATTGTGATCTGCTTTGCTTGTGCAATTTCGGCATAAAACTCAACACTTTTTAAGACAATCACTTTGAAATCAACTTCCTTGCTACTCTTCTCACTTTGTATCTCATCAAATGCTAAATGTGAAAGGGAGTTGTAGATATCAGCTATCTGTTTTGAGGAGATAGAGATATGGTTGAGGATTTTAGAATCCATCACGCCCTTTTTCTTTAAAGCAGAGACACTCATCAGTAGTGATGCAATGGGGGTATTTATCTCATGGGCAGAATCTTTGATAAATCTATCTATATGGGCTATTTTTTCTTTTACTGGTTTTAAAAGTAGACGACTCAAAAGATAACCGATAAATGTTATAAATATAAATGAAAAAAAGATGACTATCATGATAAGGGTGAGGAGCTTCTCTTTCCCTATAGGCATACTTATATCTTCTGCTACGATATAATGGATATCAAAAAGTGGTGTTTGTAGTTTTTGTACGAAGTGAATAAAGAGGGGACTTTTAGTCATTTTTACTTTCAAGTTAACATCTTCATGGGATAAACTAGAGTAGATCTTTTCTCCATTTTGACCAAATAAACCTACACCAAGCGGATAATCATAGTCATTAAAATCAAATATTTTATTTGCTAGCTTTACTTTTAGAAGATCAGACTCTACCTTGATGACGCAGTTTTCTAAGTCACGTTTACAAATATTTTTTTGTCTATCTAACTCTTTTTCATAGTAGAGATAGGCGATGATAGCCACAAGAATGATAGAAGAGAGTGTATAAATCGTTACAAAGCGAAAGAGGGCTTTTTTTTCTTGACTATTCAAAGCAGTATCCTGTGCCTCGAATAGTTTTGATATGCTCTTTACCTATGATATTGCGTAAATTTTTGATATAAACACGTAATGTCGCATCACTTGGGATTTCATCATATATCCATATATTTTGCATCAACTCTTCGGTTGAAACAACACGATTGATATTGGTAAAGAGGTAGTTAAGGATTTCTGCTTCTTTTTGTGAAAGATGCTGTGACTTGCCATGGTTTTTCACCTCGTGTTTAGCAAAATTAAATATGAGCTTCTCACCTATTTTCACATCTTCTTTACTCTCGATGTTAAAATGTTTTTTGATATTGACGATGCGTTGTTCTAACTCTTCATACTCAAAAGGCTTTTTGATGTAATCATCACAACCAAGAGAAAAACTCTCTTTCAAATGGTTGATGTCCTGATAAGCTGTTATCATGATAGTCGGCGTTTCGTAGTGATACTCTCTGGCAAATTTCAAAACATCCATGCCCGAGGCCAAAGGCACATTGATATCAAATAAAAAGAGATCAAATTGAGCGTTGGAGATGGCTTGCATCGCCTCTTCTCCATCCATTGTCAGTGTCACATTGAAACCTGAGAGCTCTAAATTCTCTTTCATGATATCTGAGAGGATAGGGTCATCTTCTAAAAGTAATATCTTCATCTTAACACCTTCTTCTTTCTATCATGATAGCTGTTGTTTGTGTAGCGATTATGTAATTAAGATAATTCCTCTTTTAGTTGTATTTTATTGATTTTCCCAAAATGCAAAGGAATACTCTTTTTGAAAACCACTTCAACTGGTATCATATAGTTTGGTAAATGTTTTTTGAGCTCAAAAAGTATCTCGTTTTTAGATAACTCAGAGGCAGCGCTATAAACAAGCACTATCTCCTCTTCTATCATCTCATTTTCCCGACCAAATACAGCACACATCTCCACCTCAGCGATATTATCACGGACAACTTTTTCAATCTCACTAGGACTCACACGATATCCACTAGTCTTAATCATTTCATCTTTACGTGAGTGAAAGTAGATATAACCCTCTTCATCTTTGTAGACAAAATCCCCAGAAGCCACGACGATTTCATCGCTTAATTCTCCTTCAAGATTAAGAACTTTAGAGAGTATCTGGATACTTTTAAAGCGCATATGTGTATCTTCAGGGCTATTCCAATATCCCTTGTAGATACAAGCACCCCGATGAATTAATTCTCCTACTTCACGAGGCTCACAGGCTTCCCCTTTTTCATTGATGATAAAAAGTTCTACATCGGGAATGGCTTTTCCGATGGAGGTGGGACGAATTTTGAGTTGTTTTGGTTTTAGATAGGCTGATCGAAAGGCTTCACTAAGTCCATGCATGGAGTAAAAGTTAGCTTTTGGAAAGTACTGCTCGATATCTTCTAGCATTTTAGCGGTAATCTTTCCACCAGAGGAGGTGATGATCCGGACATTTTCTAGTTGAGAAGCTGTGGGTAATCTATGTGCATCTTCATCAAACATTTGTGTGATGTTGATTGGCATAAGGGGTAAAACGGTGACTTTATCTGCTAAGAGGTGTGAGAAAAACTCTGAAGGCAGTACCAATTTATGTAGGGCAAGGGTGGCTCTTTTATAGAGTGTGCTAAAGATTTGATTTAACCCATAGTCTAGATTAAAAGGCAACAGTCCTGAAATGATATCACTCTCTTTTAAATCAAGATAACGTGAAACCACACGGGCAGAATCAATCAAGTTTCTATGCGTGATAACTACCCCTTTCGGAAAACCAGATGTGGCAAAACTATAAGTGATAACGGCATTATTATAGCTTTTGATAGTACATTTAAAATCTTCGTTATAGTACTTATAAATTTCATCAAAAGAGACAGACTCTTTATCTATGGCTTCATAAGTGATAACCTTCCCTTCAAAGTTACTTTTCGTGATATTATCAATCTTGGTCTTATCCGTGATGATGACTTGGATATCACAATCATTGACGATATACTCTACCTGTTCTGGTTTTAAAAACCGTGTGATAGGGACAAAGATATACTCCGTTGATAAAAGAGCAAGAATGGCGATGACTTGTTCCATACCCTTGTTGGAGTATATCCCGATACGAGAGCCTTTTTCTAGATTTAGTTCTGTAAAATAGTGTGCTATCTGATTAACTTTTTTAAAGAGTTCCCCATAAGTTAGTGAACGTTGCGCATGTACTAGTGCTGTTTTATCGCTATGGGTTTGGCTTGAAACTTCGAGAATATTGCGTATACAATTAACTGACATCATCACTCCTTAGTGTCCATATTTTATAATCTTTATCTATTACTAGCGCTGGAATCTGCTTGTATCCCAATATCTTTTGATAAAAAAACTGCATGATTGACTCTATATCGTCATCGCTGAGCACTTTAGTAATACCTCCAGTAAAAACAAGACTTTTAAGTCTATCCAGTTTCAAGTTTATATAGCCACTATGTAGTTTAGAGACTTTATAAAGGACTAAAAAGATAGCCAGTTGCATCAGGATTTTTGTCGCTTTATCACTATGCTCTTCTAAGATATTTTCAGTCACATTGAGATAGTTTAAAAGTTCATACACAAATTCATTGTTTTTTGCGGTAAACACCAAACTCTCTCTGGATTTAAAAACACCCAATTTTTTAAAAACCAATCTATCATATCCACCACTCACCACCAAGTTATCATCTACTAAGTCTGTACTATAGTGAATATCTGTGGTTGCCCCACCAATATCTATCAAGATAAAGGGATCAACGACGCTAGGAAAGGTTTTGTGTAGTTGTAAAAGTGTTTGATTGACGATGTAGGGGGTAGAGTAGATTTGATTATCTGTAAGGTCGTAGAGTTCTTTGATATCTTCTTTGCCGATGATATCTTCTTGGTAGAGGTTGGTTAAATATTCTTTTAACGCTTCATCTGCTACTTGTAGTCTATTGGTCACAATGTTTGAGAGCAGGGTGATGTTAGGGATGTGCTCTTTTAGGAAGGGGGCAGAAGCTTGGCTTCCCACATAGACAATGTTGGAGTATTTTGTACGAGAGAGATAGCCTAGTAAATCTTCTCCAAAGATATTTGTAACACTATCGATTCCACCAACGATAATAACAACATCGATGCGTTCACTAGAGATTGGGTACGCTTTGATGTTGGGGTAGAGGAGGGTGTCGATGATATTGATGCCAGAATTATAGGCGATATTGGTAGCAAATTTAAGAGAAAATGAGTTAGTGAGTCCGATGATAAGGGTACTCAGTCCCCCATTGGCAGAGCTACAGATGAAGGTATCTTTCTTATCATGATGTGCAATGATGTCAGCACATTTTTCTTTTAAATCAGAGGCAATATTTTTATCAAAGTTTCTAAAATATTGCTCTATTTTCGCACCCTCTTTGATTTTAAAGTAAGTACTCCCGATATCGATATACAGTCTACTCATAACATGATTCCTATATCTTGGATTATTTGACTAACGAGTGCATTTTTATCTTCTGCAATGGAGAGTTTGGACTTTTCATAAGCAAAGCTTTTCTCACTTAGTGGTAAATTACCCTTATCATAGATACGGATATTGCCTGCATTATCGCGTACTGTGATGACTTTGTTATTGTTGATGATATGCGGGGAGAAGGGAATCTCTATATGCCCTTTTTTAATAGCATTAAAAACTTTTCTCCAGAGTGTATCGGCGCTATCGTTGAAGACGGCTTCTAGGATTTCATTGACTTCACGGGTGAGATTTTCTTCCTCTTCTTTGTCGCTAACTTGTGGGAGACCTTTAAGGATACCTAGTGTGTATTTGACATTGGAGACGGCAGAAGCATTGGCCTCTTTTGTAGGGATGCCAAAGGCTTCTTCTTTGGTCTTTGTGATGATTTTATCCGCACCTACTAAACCTGCTATGACGGTAGAGGTGGTAATGAGGGACTCTGAATGTTCTTTATTGCGTGGAAAGGCACCCATCCATTGATGGTAGACAAGATTGATAGTAGCGTCACTATGTCCTAAATCATCTGCATATTTTCGAGAGAGTTTTTTAAGGACATTGGAAGAGACGATATCTTGGATAAACGAGCCCGTTTGTGAGAAACTCACGGAAAAGGACTTTACTCCTTCTTCTAAAGAGAGTAACATCTCTAGTATCTGTATGACGATAACGATGACGGGTGGTTGCATCGTGGCTGAGAGTGGTCCAAAAGACTCTCTATTTATGGGTTCATTAAGCTGGGAATACTTTGCACATACTTTTTCAACATATTTCCAATAGATAAATGCCTTATCCAGAGGAAAATTTTTAGAGTAGGGGAGTAGGTAGGTGATGGGACCGCCCTCAATCTCAAATATTCCAGAAGCTAGCGCGATTTCGGTTAACAATCTAGCATCTGGTGTACCATGACGTAGACTTACAGGGGTATTAAAATGTGTAATCATCTTTCTTGTGGTACGATAGCCATGATTGACTAGCGGATAACCATTGAGCATATCCACATCATTCTCTTCTGATAGGCGTAGCATCTTTTTAGCACTTGCGTAGTCATTGAGTCTGGTGTTACTATCTATCGTTAGTGGTAAGACATCAACATTTGAAGTTTTAAACTCTTCATAAAGCTTAAAAACTTTATCATATGTTGGAAAACCGCCACGAGGTTGCACTAAAATCTCAGAAGAATTTTTAAACATATGAGAGATAAAGAGGTCTTTACTTGCTC
>JAJRSK010000049.1 GCA_024278835.1 Campylobacterales bacterium
CCCTAAAAATAAGGTTTTTAGAGAAAATGAGCTAAAAAAGGAGTGAAATTATAAAAGAGTAGTGCAGAGCATTTTTTTAAACTGAGAATTTACCGAAGGTTAAATCTGTGGGTTTGGAAATTATGAATTTGCAAGTGGCTCATAATAATTAAATTAATTAATATTATTTCTTAAATTTAAATTTTTTGAAGTCTGTTATTTCTACCCCTTTACACCAAACCCAAGCCCCTTAAGTTCCCTTGTTAACGCCTCTTTCACCTCTCCTTGAAACTCTAAAGCATCTTCTTTTTGACTCCCGCCCGTCGCCAATTTTTTCTTTAATTGCTTAAAAATAGATTGTAATTCTTTCTTCTCTAGAAAAAATGGCTTAACGATAGTCACAACCTTACCTTTTCGAATCTGCTTGGCAAAAGTGAGTTGATGTTTTGCAAAGGATTTAAGCTCCTTTTGAGTCTCCTGCTTTTTCTCTTTCTCTACGGACCATCCCTCATCGAACTTCGCACCCATCTCAAACATCCAATATCTCCTCTCTTTTTTCCACTTTTAGATAACTCTCAAACTCTTTTGCCAAGGCTTTTCTATCTATCTCGTGGGATTTACCTGCGTAGATATTCTCTTCTAGTTGCTTGATAAGGTGCTGTATCTTTGGTGTCTTATCGATGTAGGGTAAGAGAAGTGAGAGAAGAGCTTTATCCTCTTTGGCATTTTTGATACGCTCTTTTATAGGTTTTTCTTGCTGCTCTTTTTTCCTGCCTTTGAAAAGGTTAAAAAGCGTGGTCGCCATCACACCCAACAAAAAGGAGAGGATTGCTGTTATCATGATAGCACTTTTGGAGCTCTCTTTGACGATTTTTACCTCTTGTTTTACCACGGGTATCTTCTTTTCCAAGGCAGCTGAAACGTGATGTGCTTTGGCATTTTTTACTTCTATTTTAAACTCTCTAGAGTGTACTCTCTTGACTTCACCATTGAAAAAAGAGAACTCCAATGAGGGAATCGTAAAGTTTCTATCACTCACGATGGCGAATTTCTGTTTAAATATCCCAGAATTTCTCTTGGCTTTATCCGCATAGACCGTAGCATCAGGCACCTCAATCTCAAAATCATCGATATCATCCATATTTCCCTCACCCTGTATAGTGATAGTGAGATTGACTGGTTCATTGGCTTTTGTGACATTTTTATCCGCCACTACGGTAAAGGTATAATCCCCATAGAGTGAAATCCCTTCAGGCAGAGGCTTCACATGGATATCGAGGCTATTGGAATAAAATGTTTTCCATCTAGCCCGCTGAAAATTAAAAAAATCTCTCTGTTGTGTAGAGAGTATCCCCACATCCATACGCCCTGATTCTATCGTCAAATCACCACTTTTTTGTGGATAGAGAAGATAGTTGATCGTATAGACACTATAGTCGCCTTTGACCTTATTTGGCACTTTCTTCGTCGTTTTTGCCCAAAAGTTTTCAAAAGAGGGTGCATTAAAGTTGGCTTCTTGGAGGTCAATATCACGACGCTGTTTAAAGATATATGTCAATACGATAGGCTCTCCCACATAGACCTCTGTTTTATCTACCTTTTGTTCAAAAACAAAGGCTTTTTTTCCATCTTTAGTATCTGGTTTTATCTTTAGATTTATCGGCTCACTCATCACTTTTTTACCATCTATCATGATAGGCAAAGCAGGGATAACACCCTCTTTTTTCGGATTGAAACTATACTTTCTTATCAAGGTTTTTTTCACTTTACCATTGATGGAGGTGATACTTCTTGTGGTTGATTTATTGGTGATTTTATATCCTGCTATCTCCTTGATATCAGGGAAAACGACATCCAATCCTTCCACTTCCAAGAGAAGGACTGCCGCATCTCCCTCTGTGATAGGATTGCGCTCTAGTTTTGCACGCACAGAGGCTATCATGATAGTATGTATAAGCAACAAGATAGCGACTATTCTACCAAGGTTTTTCATCGTTTACCCTTTCTGCTGGCTTCATTTTGAGTTTTATCGGCATCGTTTTTGCTTTCATATTTTCCAATCTCTTCTCCCACATCTTTTCCTCTTTTTTACTTATTGGCTCTTTTTTTTGTGCTTTTTTCTCTTTCTTGGATTGTTCTGGTTTTTTAGGCTCTTCTTTTTTATCTTTATTTTTCTTTTTCTCGTCTTTGTTTTTATCTTTATCTTTTTTCTTAGCGTCGTCATCACCCTCTTTTTTATCTTTTTTCTTTTTGTCCTCTTTCTGTTTCTTTTTGTCTTTTTTCTTTTGTTCTTTTTTCTTTTTCTCTTCAAGCTTCTTTTTTGCCAAGGCCAAGTTATGCTCTAAATCCTCTTCTGTTTTTATCTTTTTGGCTTTTTCATAGGCTTCTATCGCTTTTTCATACGCTTTTAACTGCATATACGCATTGCCACTATTGAAGGCTTTTTTATACTTAAGCGCATCCGTTTTGGGTGTAACATTTTGATAATTTTTTAGCGCCTCTTTGTACTTGCCACTCTTATACTGTGCATTTGCCAAGTCATAGATACTTTGGGCACTTTTGTTGGATTTTATCACCTCTTTATAGTGTCTGACTGCCTCTTTATAATTTCTCTTTTCATACGCTTTTTCCGCTTTATCTATATCAAAAAAGTTAAACACCTTCGCCTCTACATCCCTAGGAGACGCTATCATGATAAGCCCTATCATGATAAGCGAAGTACGCGCAGGAAGTGAGTGAAAAGCAAAGAGTAAAAAGGCGATTGCCACAGAGAGCGGATAGTAAAAAAGTTCTCTATACTCTTTGACGCTTTTCTCTTTTACCTCTTGCATCTTAAACTTTTTCTTGATATCTTTGACTAAAAGTTCGATGCTGTTATCTTCATGATTTCCTACGATATACGCACCGCCTGTTTCAAAAGCGAGGTTTTTGATATTTTCGTTAAGTTTAGTGATGACGATGTTGCCCTCTTTATCTTTTATCGATTCGCCATTCTCGATGATTGGCGCACCCTCAGGCGTTCCTACTGCATAGATATAGATACTCTCTTTATACGCTTTTGCCTTTTCTATCTCTTTAGACAAGTCCATTTTATCCCCACCATCGCTAAAAATAATGATGATTTTATCACGTGACTCTTTTAAAAAGTCATTCCCTTTTTCGATGGGAATGAGGAGATTTGTTCCCTTTAAGCTCATGGAATCTAAGGAGAGATTATTGACTAGGTACTTTAGTGTCGCACTATCTTGTGTCATAGGAGAGACCAAAAACCCCTCAGAAGAGAATGCTATCACACCTACATTGGCTTCTGCAAAGCTATCGACAAACTCCATAAAACGCTTTTTCGCAAAGGCTAGCCTAGAGGGGTAGATATCCCCCGCCATCATCGACTTGGAGATATCTAAAGCCACCATCATATCTATACTTTTAGATTTTATCTGCACATCCCCTTTTTCCACCACAGGACGCGCAAGTGCCACTATCATCATGATAAGCGCGACAAAGAGCATGATATTTCGCCCTATTTTTCCCAAAGTACCATTGTCAAAGCGCAGTTTCTCCAAAATCTTTTCATCAAAATAGAGATCCAACGCCGACTTATTGCTCACTATAAAATAAAAAAGTATCAAGGTAGGAATCAACATCATCGTCAAATACTCAGGCTTTAAAAATATCATGCTGTTCCCCTACGATTGAGTAAAAATGTATAAAAAAGAAGAGACAAAAAGGCCAAAAAGAGTGGATACTCAAAATAGTAAGACTTTTTGATATACTTTTCACTCTCAATCTCACTCTTTTCCATCTCATCTATCCTCTCATAAACCGCCTTGAGGTCATCTTTTGAGTGTGCGGCAAAAAAGAGTCCACCCGTAGCATCTGCGATAGACTTTAGATGCTGCCCATCAAAATCTTTATTCTCTCCGATACCTATGGTATAGACTTTCACACCATATTTTTTGATTCGCTTCATCGCTACATTAAAGGGGATATTATCCCCACGGCTCTGTCCATCTGTGAGTAAAATAATGATTTTTGTTTTAGCCTTGGAGTCTGAAAAAAGCTTCGCTGCCTGAAAGAGTGCATCATTGATTACCGTATAGTTTGAGCCTGCTACGCCTACATAAAGCCCTTGCATAATCTCTTGTAAGACTTTTTCATCATAGGTTAAGGGTGCAGCCACATAAGCAAAGTTACCAAAAACAACCAAACCAATTTGGTCATCTTTTCTCTTTTGCACAAAAGATTTTGCCAAAGACATCGAGATATCAAACTTGCTCTCATTCGCCCCTGCTTGCATACCAAAAAATTGATCCCCAAAGCCATATTTCATCGAGCCACTCGCATCGAGCACAAGTGCGATAGAGTAGCCTTCCTTGTTTTCCACTTCTACCTTATCCTCTATCACAGGCGAAGCCAGTGCGATAAGTGCAAAGAGGATAGAGAGCCATTTGAGCACCTTTATAAGATGTGTTTGACTTCCTTTACTCTCCATAAAGATATTAAGATGTGGAAAAAGTATCGCTTCGGCACGCGCTTTACAATAATACCCGCACATCAAAAAAAGCCCTATCAAAAGCAAAACAGCAGGATACTCAAATACCAACTCACCCATCAATGACCTCTAAAAATAGATTATATTGCCCGATAGTCTCTTCATCAAAAGGTGGCGGGTTTGGGGTAAATTTATACCGCTCAAGCTTTTTTTCCAAAGCTTCAAATATCTTTTGACTTCGCTCTTCTTTTGCCAAATATCGTGCATACTTGGTGATTTTATAAGCAGCATCTTTGGCGTTGGAAAAGTCGATATTTTCAAGTCTTTTACGCACCTCTTTGGCTGTTAAATCCTCTTTTTTACCCTTAAAATGACGCACTATCATGATAAGCATACCACCCAAAACAAGTAGCCCAAAGGCTATCATGATAACAAAGAGATAAAAGGAGATATCAGGAATCTCTTCTAAGCCTCGTATGTCTCTTAAATCTTGCATATCACCTCTTTAAAAATAGTTTTGACAATTTTACAAAGGGATCTTCATCCGTATAAATCTTTGTAAATGCCACACGGTTTTTACGACAATGCGCATAAAACTCATGGTCTTTTTGGTGCACTTTCTCTCTGTATCTCTTTAGCGCTTTTTTATCTATCTGCATTAATTGGCTATTTAAAGAGCCAGGGTCTGCTAAGTTGATAGTGCCTAACTCGGGAGGATTTTCTTCAAACCTATCTCGTATCATGATAGCCACCACCTCATGCTTTTTAGCCAAAAGCTTAAAGTCAAATTCTTCAAAAAAATCACCCAAAACAAAGATAATTGAACGCCTCTTTATCTCTTCAAATAAGCTTTTACTCAAAGCTTTACTCGCTACACTCTTACCCAAAGCATCAAAGGTCAGTACATTTTCTACTGCCTTATGCACGGCATGGACATTTTTTGTCGGTTTAATCACAGTATCGATACTATCTGTGTAGATATAAGAAGAGAATTTATCCCCATTTTTAGCAGCTGAAAATGCCAAGAGTGCCAGCACTTCAGCGATGACCTCTTGTTTAAAACGCTTGGCTCCAAAATGAACTGAACCACCAAGCAAAGAGACGATAGCGATATTGAGTTCTCTCTCTTCTTTAAATATCTTGATAAAAGGGCGCTGCATCTTTGCGGTGACATTCCAATCGATGCGACGCACATCATCTCCATAGTTATATTCACGAAGTTCTACAAAATCAAAACCCTCACCCTCAAAAATAGAGGGGTTATTGCCAGAAATTTCAGAAAAAATCTGCCTTTTTGTCTTGATTAAAATCTTTTTTAATGTACGCAACAAAAATCCTTAAGGCAAATCAACCGCGGCCAATACCTTCTCAATCACATCTTCGCTAGTCACACCTTCTGCCTCTGCCTCATACGACATAATGACACGATGACGAAGCACATCTTTTGCCATCATCGCCACATCAACAGGTGTCACAAACTCCTGCCCTCTCATAAACGCATACGCCTTTGAAGCATTAAAAAGATTGATAGACGCCCGTGGACTCGCCCCATACTGGATATACTCCTCAAGCTCTGCCAAACCAAAATCAGCAGGATTTCTCGTAGCAAAAATCAGATTAACGATATAGGCTTTTAACTCTTCATCGATATGCACAGCCTTAACCTCTTCTTTTAACACTTCTAAATCTGCTGGTGTCGCCACGACGCGCACCTCTTCAAACTTCCCTTCTGAGACACGATTGATGATTTCGACCTCTTGTTCCTTGGTATTATACCCCACTACGACCTTTAACATAAAACGATCTAATTGCGCTTCAGGCAAGGAATATGCCCCCTCTTGTTCTATCGGATTTTGTGTTGCTAAAGTCAAAAATGGTCGCTGTATATGAAAGGTCTCATCCGCGATAGTCACTTGTCTCTCTTGCATCGCTTCAAGCAAGGCTGATTGGACTTTTGCTGGGGCACGATTGATCTCATCTGCGAGTAATAGGTTCGTAAAAATAGGTCCCTTTTTGACACGAAATTCATTATTTTTAGGGTCATAAATCTCTGTACCGATGATATCACTAGGCAGCAAATCAGGGGTAAATTGCACACGCTTAAACTCTAATCCTAAAGTCTTTGCCAAGGTATTCACCGTCGTTGTTTTAGCAAGCCCAGGCACACCCTCAAGCAAGATATGTCCCTCACACAGCAGTCCAATGAGAAGAGAATCTATCATCTCATCTTGTCCAACGATTACTTTTTGTACCTCTTGTTTGATTTCTTGTAATTTTGTACTCATACATACTCCAAAATTGTTATTAAACTCTCTGAAAAACTTCTCATCCGAACAACCTCTGCAAGGGAAGGGTCAAAATTTCATAGAAATTTTGGGGTACCCACCGTGAAGCCGTTTGAGGTGAGAAGTTTTTCAGAGAATTCTATTTTATTAGTTTATCACAAAAAAAGTAATGGTCATATTGTTACAAAAAGTTCAATTTGATAAAAAATAATTAATCTCAGGGGTTAAGTTAGTAATAATTTTGCCGATTTGCACATAAGTAAGATAAACTTACCTTTAATAAAAAATATTTATACTGGAGTATGAGTGATTAAAAAAAACTTTTTAGCTTTTTTACTACTGTTGACTACATCACTTTATGCCCAAAATGATGGAAACTTTTTTCAAACCCAAGCAGAGATAGGATTAGCCAGAAGTAACCTCAGTGGCCATATCAGCATAGGTTCCGACAACAATAGCTCTCGTCTTGATATCAAAAATGATTTAGGCATCAACGGCTCAAAGCAAGGCTTAAAGGCGATGCTAACACGCTCAACTACCCATCACAAATTTGGTTTTAAAGTAGAGAAATACGAACATTCAGGAAGCAAAAAACTCTCACAAAACATCCTATATAATGGTTCACAATATGCCAATAGTTCACTCATCAACAGTGAGATATCCATGAGATGGGCAAAAGCAAAATATCGTTATCGCTATACAAAAAACTTTTCACTAGGTCTTGATATCAACGGTATGCGATTTAAGACGATAGTCAATGATGATGAAGTAAAAAAAACGATAGTCATGCCCGCAATTGGTGTAGATTATGAAAAAGAGCTAGAAGAAGGGTTAAACTTTATCACCAAAGCCTCTAGTACCATCACAGGGGCATCTAGCTATCGTTATGCTTACGCAGGGTTTTCTTATGATTTAAAAGTCTTACATTGCACCTGCTTACATATAGGATACCAATATAAAAAACTCAACATCGACACTAACGATATTGATATTGATTTAAAATATCAAGGTTTATATGCGGGGCTTGCGATGAAGTTTTAGTAGTAACTTCTCCAAAAAAACATCAAAACTTTTTAACTTTAACTTCCCTTCTCTCTGCTTCACTCCCCACATCGGTTCAGGAAAGTACGAATCCTCTTCAAAACGCGCCATCACATGAAAATGCACATGCGGTAGGTAGTTTCCAAAAGAGGCGATATTGATTTTTTTAGGATTGTAATAAGAGAGCATCTCTTTTTCGATGATATCTACCTTAGAGAGTATTTGAAGCTTCACCTTCAAAGGAGTCTGTGAAAACTCCTTATAGGGCTTTTGTGTAAAAACTTTAAGCCAAGGGATTTCACTCTCCTCTATCTCTATATAGATTGATTTGTTTTCATAAATTCTATTTTTTTTCATAGATTTCATCTATCGTATAAGGCTTTTTATTTTGCGCCCCATAATAGGTACGAATGATAAGTTCTGCCAAAAATCCTGTCACAATCAACAAAATACCAACAAAGGTAAGCATCACACCCAAGATAAGCAGAGGACGTGTCCCTATACTATATCCAAAAATTTTCAGTATCATCATATAAAAATTTATCATCATACCCATACCGAAGGTGATAATTCCCATCGTACCAAACAGATGCATCGGCTTTTGGCGGTATTTTTCCATGAAGACCATCAAAAGAAGATCACTCATCACGCGAAAAGTCCGTCCTATACCATACTTGCTCTCACCATGTATCCGTGCATGATGTTTCACATCCACTTCTGTAATTTTCGCTCCATTAAGTGTAGCAAGTACAGGGATAAAACGGTGTAACTCCCCATAAAGTTCAAGGTTTTTAGCCACTGACTTTTTAAATATCTTCAACGTACAACCATAATCAGAGATATAAACACCCGTAAGCTTTCTGATTAATTTATTGGCAAGTTTACTAGGCAGTTTTCGCAGAATAAAGCCATCTTGACGCTTCGCACGTTTTCCAGCGACCACATCCCACTTACCCTCTTCTAAAAGCTTTATCATCATAGGGATATCACTCGGGTCATTTTGTAAATCCCCATCAATCGTCGCAATAAGCTCCCCTTCAGCGACATCGATACCCGCTGCCATCGCCGTCGTTTGACCATAGTTGCGCTTAAAGATAACGACTTTTGTACGTGCATCAGCCTCCACTTTCATACGCTCTATCGTCCTATCAGTAGAACCATCATCTACCAAGATAAGTTCATAATCTATGCCATCCAAGGCTTCACGTACGGCTTTAAAAAGAGGTTTGACATTGTCCTCTTCATTCATCATTGGTACCACTAGGGATAATTTTCTCATATTTGCTCTACTTTCACGAGGGAAATGCCTCTATTTTTGTAAATAATATCATATTTTTTTAGTGAATCTAATTTATTGCTTTTGATCAGCACCACATCACCCACTCTTATCTCGCCACGACGCACCTTTTTTTGGCTATAAAAGATAAATGTCGGCACATTGATATGAGACATCGTGACATTTAAATCCCTCTCTTTGACTATCATTGCTGCCTCTTTTATCGGTGTCTGTTTTGCATGTGCCACCAGTGGCATCACCACAAAGCTAACTATCATAATAAACAAAAAACCTACAGCAAGCAACTTTGAAAAAAGTGACCACTCCAGCCTTATCATGATAATAGAAAATATCACCGCACCTAACAATGCCCCATAATAGAACACGTCAAAAAGCACCATCGAATCTTTTAAGATTTCAACAGCATAAGCATCTCGTATCACTTCTAAGCCACCAAAGTTTAAAAACAGTGGAAGGGCCAATAAAATCAGATAAAGTAAGATAGATGGCATAATCAACCAGAAACTACTCATCCGCTCTTGCCATAAAAGTCCCACCAAGACAAAAAGTGGCGTATACCCATAGATGACATAATGAGGCAATTTCGTCCCTGAAAATGAGAAAAAGATAAAAACAAAGAGAAACCAGATGATGAGAAAAAGATGCAGATCATTTTTAAAAAGTGTTTTTACCTTTACAAGCACCTTGATATAAAGCGTCGTAAAAGGCAAAAGCCCTATCAAAAAGACAGGGATATAGTAAACCAAAGAGCCATAATGCCCTTCCATCGCCCCATTAAAACGGCTGATATTGTGCTTGAAAAAAAATCCATTGATGAACTTCTCACCCTGATCCATATACTCCAAAACATACCAAGGCGCAGCAACAAGTAAAAATATCCCAATCCCCAGAGGGTTAAAAACAGACTTTAACCAAAACTTCCACTCCCCTTTAATCATAAAAAGCAGAAAACTCACTACCATCGGTATCATGATAGCCACAGGCCCTTTAGTCAGCGCGCCAAGCCCTACAAAAAGATAGGTAAAAAAGATAAATCTATTCTCTCTTGTCTCATACAAGCGATAAAGAGAAAACATAGCTAAAGCGATAAAAAGATTAAGCAGTGCATCTGCGATAGCCGCTTTGGCAATGATGGTGATTTGCAAAGAGGCTATCATGATAAAGCTCGCGATAAATGCCCTTTTACTGTCCGCATAACGCTTGGTAAAAAGATAGGTCGCTCCTACCCAAAGCGCTCCAGCAATCGCAGAGGGCAAGCGCACAGCAAACTCGTTTAAACCAAAAATCTTCACTGAAAGGGCTTGAAACCAATAGATAAAGATAGGCTTATCAAAACGCAGCTCCCCGTTGAGATAGGTAGTCAAGAAATTACCACTCTCCAACATCTCACGCGTTGCTTCAGAAAATGCCCCCTCAT
Organism: Campylobacterales bacterium; assembly: GCA_024278835.1. Classification (GTDB taxonomy): domain Bacteria; phylum Campylobacterota; class Campylobacteria; order Campylobacterales; family QNZT01; genus JANTGR01. The sequence continues at coordinate 10,512 of JAJRSK010000049.1, forward strand.
CCAAGTCAAAGAGTGGCAACCATCCAAGCGTGGCAAAAAAACTTATAAAAAGTGCTAGCAAAAGCGCTATCTTAATTTGCATCCATAATCCTCTTTTTGTAGTATCTCTCATAGAGTATATAAGAGGTCAATGCCCCTATCAATCCACCTATCATGATATCACTAGGATAGTGTCTGACAATCACCACACGACTTATCATGACAGCCAAACCAAAAAGATAAAACCCTACACGAAACTTAGGAAACAGAAGTGCCAATGCTGTTGCCGCACCTAAAGAAGTCGCGGAGTGTCCTGAGGGGAAAGAGGTCATTGTATGGGAAAGATGAAAAAAGTCAAATCCAAACAGCCCCTCTTTAAAGTACAATTCTGGACGAAAACGCCCCCCGACCATCTTGATAAGTAGCACGATAATGCCTGAGAGTGCTAAAGAGACAAAAACAAACCTAGCTTTCATGGCAATAAGACTATCTCTCTTTTGATAATAAAGATAGACCACCAAGGCAGGAATCAGATAATACTCTATCTGCCCAAACTTGGTTAAAAAGTGAAAGATGTCATAGAGCATATCCCCTTTAGCATTTTGAAAGTACCTAGCCACAGGTAAATCAAAAAAGTTATAAGAGAGCAGTGCTGCTATCATGATAAACACACTCACGATGACTCTAGGCAAGCGTAGCCTCCTCTTTATAAAAGAGGTAATAAACACCCTTTAAAATCATAAAATTGATGATAAAAGCAAAGAGCACATCAGAGAAAAAATGCCCTCCTTGCACCACACGCGTCAATGCCATCGCTACCCCAAAACCAAACCCCAAAAGAAAAACTTTTCGGCTTCTCATCACATATCCAAACGCCATAAAGAAAAAAGCCGCCGCCGCATGCCCACTGATAAAGGAGCAGTTGGTTTTACACGCACCGTTTACTTGATAATAAGGGGTAAATTGCTTCTGCCCTCCAAATTGTGTCACATGCACAGGACGCACACGCCCAGAGAACTCTTTAAAAAAAAGATTGGTCACGATACCCGGTCCAATGAGTAAAAATGTTAGTAAAAAAGCAACTGCCTTTTTATCAAAATAGTCTGATTTTTTACCCGTTTTTTTCTGATAATAAAGATACGCAAAAAGCAAGAGAAAAGTCACGATAAACAGAGGCGCCAATATATCATGAAAAAATGCCGCCAAGGGGTGGTCTTTGAGAAAAAATCCCTCCCCCTCTCTATAAAAAAGCCCAGAGACCTCCAAGTCAATCTCAGGAAAAAGCGCAAAAAGTACCAAGCTTCCAACTGTAAAAATGATAAAAAACTTAGAAAAGTGCATCAATATCCCTTGAAATTCTTTAGATAGTAGAGATTATAAGAGCGGTTATAATCAGGATACATGACGATATTGATCTCTCCAGCATCTTTAATCTTATCAAAATATCTCTCCATCCCCTCGATACCCTTATCACTTACAAAGAGAAAATCTCTACCTTTTTGGCTATTTAAATCGCGTGTGATATGGTACTGATTTTTCATAGCATGTGTTGGATTCCAGATATAAGTTTTCTCTTTGGCATAGTAGTCAAACTGCGCCACTTCTGTTCGTCCATCTGTTAAGAGTAGTGTGTTTGGATAAGAGTGATGTGCTTTCACTATCTGCCTACCCACATCACTCCAGCCACTCACGCGTTTATAGGGGTCAATCTTTCGTGTCAACTCCACCCCAGCAAGCGATGCAAAGGTATGATAGTGATAAAAGACGATAGCCAAAATCGTATGTATCAACACAGAGAGCTTTAACAGTTTCACTTTTTTTAACTCTATCAGATATGCCACCACCAAAATCGTCGCAGACACATAAGTAACCGCAGCCCAATTGGCATAAGAGCGACTTGTAAAGGAGAGTATCATGATAACACCCAGCGTAGAGATAGCAAAGAGAAAAAGAATCAAATATTTTTCATTTTTGACAATGGCTTTTTTAAACACCATCACCCAAAAATAGTAAAAGAGGATAGGACCAAAAACCAAAAACTGTAGTCCAAAAAATTCAAAAAATTTATTGGGATGAAAGACTTTCTCTTTGACTCCAGAGAGATCACTCGTATGCGTAAAAGAGACAAAATCGTTATTGTAGTTCCAGATAAGATTTGGTAAAAATATCACAAACGCTATCATGATAGTGATATAGAGGTTTCTGTTTTGAAAATATTTACGGTATTTTGGTATCAATGCTAAGACTAAAAAAACCGATACCAAAAAGAAAATAAAGTTATATTTACTCATCAAACCAAAACCAGAAAACACCCCAGCCCAGATCCAGTCACTTGTCCTATCAGATAAAAGTGCTTTGATGAAAAATAACAATGCCAAAGACCAAAAAAGAAGTAGCACCACATCAGTAGAGATAATCATACTCGACATCCATACAGAAGGCAAGGTAAAGAAGATAATCGCAGCATAAAGTGCCACTCTTTTATCAAACAATGCTTTTGCAATGAGATAAATGACATAGGTCGTTATCGGATAAAGTAGCATCGAGCCTATCTTGATAGCCACTTCACTCTCACCAAAAATAGAGGTTGTCAGGTAAATAAGCCACGATAGCATAGGTGGTTTAGAGTAATAGCCCCAATCCACATGCTGCGCCCAGTTAAAATAATAAGCCTCATCAAGATAGAGGTCATAAGGAGAGTTAAGCAGCACAAAAAGACGATAAATCCAAAAAAGAATCATCAGCGAAACAATCACTAAGGTTTCATTCTTCCCTTCACTTTTCTTCACCACTACTTACCCCTTTAATTTCGAATAATTTTGCCCAAAAATAGGTTAATCCTTCACCCGAAATCGTCACTACTCTATATATCAAAGCACCTGCTAAGACTAACTCTTTGGAGAGTATCATGATAGAAGGCAATAAAAGCACCAATATCGCCTCTCGTATCCCTACCCCACCTGGCGCACCTGGCACGATAAATCCCAAAAGCCACGCAATAGAGGAGGCAAAAATAGTCTGCACAAAAATAGAAAAAGTAAAAGGAACATCCAGCAAAAAGTAATAAACCCCTACCAATATCAAAGCCGATCCAAAAAGAAATACCAGATGATAGAGTAAAACTCTTGTTAGCGAAAAAAAAGCCTCAGGACTTAAAAGTGTTTCTCGATATTTCTTCTTAAAAAGCACCACAGCCACTAGAAAAACCAACAAAGAAAATGCCAAGAGTATCTTGGTCTTTGAAAGCACCAAATAATCACCAATATTAAGAGATATATCAAAGAAAAGTGTGCCTATCATGATAATGAAACTCACCGCAAAAAGCTGTAAAAGAATCTCCACACCATTGGCAAAAGCAATAGACTTATGAGAGAGTCCATGTGATTTAGAAAGAGAGTGGCGTCCCAAAAAGTGAAAAACATTTCCTGGTGCATACTTAAAAATAACCGTTTTAAGATAAACATAAATCACATGTTTATCTAGACAAGCCCCAGAGACCAAAACCAAAAGAATTCTCCAACCCTCTGCCATATAAAGATAGAGAAAAGAAAAGAGAAAAGAAAAGCCTATCATGATAGGTATCCAAGAGAACTGAAACATCTCTTTCACCGCTGTAAAGTCAAGCTTTGAAAGCACAAAAAAGAGAAATCCAAAGGAAGTCAGGACAAGGAGATTGCCCACAATTTTAGTAAGTTTTTTAAAGTCCATTAAGCGTTAAAATGAACGAGTGCCGATCCCCAAGTAAGTCCACCACCAAAGGTATCAAGTAACATCAATTCACCATCTTTAAGCTTACCATCTTCAAACCACTTGTTGATAGCCATAGGGATAGAGGCAGCAGAGGTATTTCCATAACCTTCTACCGTCAATACGACTTTATCCTCTGGCATTTTTAGTTTCTTAGCCACGGCATTGATGATACGATAGTTAGCCTGATGTGGGACAAACCAGTCTATATCTGTTGATTCTAACTTATTTTCATCTAAGATTTCAAAAACATCTTTTGTTAAAGTATTGACCGCAAGTTTAAAAGTCTCATTACCCTTCATCTTCAAAAACTGTTGTTTATTCGCAAGTACCTCAGGAGAACAAGGATTTTTTGAGCCACAACCCTCAGTAATCAAAAAGTCTTGATACTCACCATCAGAAGAAGTCTTTATATCTAAAATCGCTTTTTTCTTATCGTCAGTCCCTGTGATGATAGCCGCACCTGCACCATCTCCAAAAAGAATACTCGTCGTTCTATCATCATAATCAACGATAGAACTCATCTTTTCCGCACCAATAATCAAAACATTTTTCTTCATACCAGACTCGATAAATGCTTTCGCCATAGAGAGTGCGTAGACAAACCCACTACAAGCTGCTGAGATATCAAAAGCTGTGACATGTTTGATACCTAAATTATCAGCTATGATACACGCCGTTGAGGGCATACAAAAATAATCTGGTGTAATCGTCGCACAGATAATGGCATCAATATCTTCTAAGGCTAAGCCACTTCTCTCAATTGCTAATTTTGCTGCATTGGTTGCCAAGTCACTCGTACTCTCATCATCTGCTGCAAGATAACGCTCTTTGATACCTGTTCTCTGCACTATCCATTCATCTGTTGTATCCACCATCTTTTCAAAATCAGCATTGGTTAATTTTTTCTTAGGCACATAGGCACCTATAGATTTAAGTGATGCATACAAAATAGAATCCTTTAGTTTTTTGCGCTGTATTGTGCGATATTTTTTGCGATGTCGCCATTGATATCTGACTCTACAAACGAAATCGCTTGATAGATGGCATTTTTAATCGCTTTAGGGTTACTTTTTCCATGACAGATGATCGCACAACCATCTATTCCAAGAAGTGGCGCACCACCATACTCTGCATAATCCATCTGTTTTTTAAGAAGTTTAAATACCCTTCTCATCAAAAGTGCACCTGTCAATGCAGTAGGAGAACGCTTGATATTCTTCTTAATGAGTAGAGAGATAGAGGAAGCGACTCCTTCACTTGTTTTGAGTAAGATATTTCCCGTAAACCCATCACAAACGATAACATCCGTACTACCATTGAAGATATCACTACCTTCCACATTTCCTTTAAAAGAAGGAAGTGCTTTGAGCAATTTGAAAGTCTCTTTGGTTAGTTCATTGCCTTTTGACTCTTCTTCACCATTGGCAAGAAGTCCAACACGAGGGTTTTCTTCTTTTAAAATATCTCTAAAATACGCTTCACCCATAATAGCAAACTGAAAAAGATGCTCTGCTTTACAGTCAGTGTTGGCACCTACATCAAGTACAAGACTTCTACTCCCTACTTGTGTCGGCATCATCGTAGCAATCGCAGGTCGAAGCACACCATCAACACGCCCCATTCTGAGCGTGGCTAAAGACATGGTCGCACCTGAGTGCCCAGCAGAAACTACCGCATCTGCTTGCCCATCACGTACCAAATCTATGGCTTTATAAATAGTTGATTGTTTTCTTTTTAAGACACCAGTTGCACTCTCTTCCATGCCAAATACATCGTCACACTCTATGATGTCGATATATTTTGCAAAACGTCGTGGAATTCTATGCGCAAATGCTGCTTCACGACCAACTAAAATGGCGTTAAACTTCTCTTTGCGTTTTTTAAGTGCGTGTATGGTTCCATCCACGATAGGCAAAGGACCAAAATCCCCACCCATCGCGTCAATTGCTATTCTTCTCATGAATTAGCTATCGCTTTTGTATTCACCTGTAGTTGTGTTCATTCGGTGAGGCATTCTCCATGTTCCATCGCTATCTTTTACTGGTCTTGGTAATGAAATCTTATAGTGTGTTCTTCTTTTTGCCGCTCTTGTCTTACTGACTCGTCTCTTAGGTACTGCCATTTCTCATCCTTCTATATTTTTACATGTTTCACAATAGTGATATTCTGCTTTTAAAGCTTCTACCTCACTACGCGCTATTTGATCAAAATCCACATGGGATTCATGATTTTCTATGATATCTAAATCTTCACCTTCATAATAGCCGTCACTCACCTTCACATGTACTTCTTCATCAAAAGAAACACGTACATCAGCACCGCATCTATCACAAGGTAAAATTGCTTCACCTAAAATTTTCCCCACAACATCAACAAACTTGCTGTCTCTCTTAAAGTTTCCTTTAAATGTGACAGCTTCATAGTTTATCTCAAAGGGAGCATTTTGAGGTGGAATCTTTCTAAATGCTATTTTCATCGTTGAAAACGCCTATAGTACCTCATTTTCACTAAAGAAATACTTTATTTCTCTAGCGGCACTCTCAGCAGAATCACTTCCGTGCACTGCATTAGCATCAATACTCTCTGCAAAATCAGCTCTGATCGTACCAGCTGCTGCCTCTTTAGGGTTTGTTGCTCCCATAAGATTTCTATTTTTAGCGATAGCATCTTCACCTTCAAGCACCATAACGACCACGGGACCACTTGTCATGAACTCTACTAAATCACCAAAGAAAGGTCTCTCTTTGTGCTCTGCATAAAATCCACCTGCTTTTTCATCATCAAGTTTGATTTTCTTCATTGCTGCAATTCTAAGTCCATTTGACTCAAATCTATCTACTATTTTACCGATAACGCCTTTGCTTACTGCATCTGGCTTGATGATTGAAAGTGTTTGTTGCATTTTCTATATTCTCCGATTATTATTATTGTTGAGCATATGCCCATAAGGTCGTGGAGTATAGCAAAAGAAATCAAAAATTAAGTTTAAATGAAAAATTTAGTGACTAAAAGCCTATCATGATAGGTCAAAATGAGTAAAATAGCACTATCCTAAAAAAAGTGCAAGAGGAAAAAGGAACTTACACTAAGGGCGGTTCATCTGCCCATGAGCCTCCGCTGAGGAGTCTCAGCGAAGCATAGCTATTTAGAACAGAGTTCTAAATAGCGTTATTAAGATGTTTTAGTCTTGAACTACGTCTTCACCCGGTGTACCACGGTCTTCTCTCATAGTTAAGCCATCTTTTGGTTCATCCCAAACGATACACTCTTCAGTAGGACATGCTTCTGCACATGCTGGCGTATCGAAGTGACCTACACATTCAACACATTTATCTTCATATACAAAATAAATCTCTTCTCCCGTTGGATTATCTTCATCATCAACGATTGCTTCTGTTGGACACTCATCGATACAAGCGCCACAGTTAATACATGTGTCTAAAATTTTTACTGCCATGTTTTTTCCTTATTTATAGTTTGTCCCCAAATTTTCTTGGTTCTTAAAATTGTATCTAATCCAATATAAAACAATTCTAAAATTATTTGTTTATATTATCTTATAATCCAAAATAGTTTCGAATTGCCTCAACTTTATCTCTTTTCTCCCAAGTAAAGCCCTGATCTTCACGCCCAAAGTGTCCATACGCCGCTGTTTTTCGATAAATCGGTCTCAACAAATCTAAACTCTCTATGATACCTTTTGGCGTTAGCGCAAAAATCTCTCTTACGCAGGCTTCTAGCTTTGACTCATCTACCTTTGAAGTCTCATGTGTATCTACTAAAACAGAGACTGGCTCTACCACACCAATAGCATAAGCCAATTGAATCGTTGCTTTATCACAAACATCTGCTGCTACCAAGTTTTTGGCGATATACCGCGCCATATATGCTGCTGATCTATCCACTTTGGAAGGATCTTTTCCAGAAAATGCCCCACCACCGTGCGGACAAGCCCCACCATAGGTATCAACAATGATTTTTCTACCAGTTAATCCTGCATCTCCCATAGGACCACCGATAACAAAGCGTCCAGTAGGGTTGATATGATAAGTGATATTATCCGTAATCATATCTTTTGGCAAGTTTGGAAGCACAACTTCTCTAATCACATCTTCTTTTAATCTCTCTTGCGAAACTTCTTCATCATGTTGCGTTGAGATAACGATAGTATCTACTTCTTTGGGCATACCATCTTCATAACGGATACTCACTTGTGCTTTGCCATCTGGTCTGAGGTATGGCAATAAACCACTTTTACGCACCTTTGCTAGTGTCTCAGTAAGTTTATGTGATAGATGTATAGGCAAAGGCATAAGTTCCGCCGTCTCACGACAAGCATACCCAAACATCAAACCTTGATCACCAGCCCCAATCTCACCATCTTCTTGATCAACACCTTGATTGATATCAGGGCTCTGCTCACCGATACCATTTAATACACCAGCATGACGATAATCAAATCCAAACTTTGCATCGGTATACCCAATCTCTCTTACCACCTCTCTTGCAATCTCTTGCATCGGTGCATAAGCAGTTGTTTTAAGTTCCCCAGCAATCACACAAAAGCCATTTGAAAGCAGTGTTTCACAAGCAACCCGTGCTTTTGTATCACGCTCGATGATGTAGTCAAGTATCGCATCACTCACTTGATCTGCCATCTTATCAGGATGTCCCTCAGTCACAGACTCACTTGTAAATAAAAAGTTTTTTAACATTAATTTTCCCTATTATTTTATACACTATAGATGTACTATCGTCACTATTTTAGCAAAAATTATCTTTTTTAAAATAATGTAATAAAAGATTAAGCATCTATTGGATAATATTTTTCCTCAAACAAAACTTATAAGGAACTTAACATGTTAGTAACAAACAAAGCACCAGACTTTACAGCCACAGCCGTTTTAGCAGATGGATCAATCGTAGAAGATTTTAATTTAATGGACAACTTAGGAGAAAAAGGGGCAGTATTGTTCTTTTACCCACTAGATTTTACATTTGTATGTCCTTCAGAAATCATCGCATTTTCACACAGAATCGAAGAGTTTACATCAAGAGGTGTTAATGTCATCGGTGTTTCAGTAGATAGTCAATTTTCTCACTTTGCATGGAGAGAGACACCCGTAGATCAAGGTGGTATTGGCAGAGTGAAGTATCCACTAGTAGCGGATTTAACAAAACAAATCTCTAAAGATTATGATGTGCTATTTGGTGAGTCAGTCGCACTAAGAGGCTCTTTCCTTATCGATGCAGATGGTACAGTAAGACATGCCGTTATCAATGATCTTCCACTTGGTCGTAACATTGACGAAATGATTAGAATGGTAGATACAATGCTATTTACAAACGAGCATGGTGAAGTATGTCCAGCTGGTTGGGTAAAAGGTGACGAAGGTATGAAAGCAGACACAGAAGGTGTTGCTGAGTACCTAGCAAAACACGAAGACGATTTGTAAAAATTTCATTTTATGACGCAAGAGAAGGCAAAGCCTCCTCTTGCTACGCTTCGCTGAAACTCTTCAGCAGAGAACTCACGCACAGATAAACCGCGCTCAAAACTCTCTTCAAATATAACCCTTAAACAAATAAGGCAAAGCCTCCTCTTGCTAGGCTTGGCTAGGCAGCTGTCTCCTCTGCGCCTAAAACGCTCTCTTTCTCATACATCTTTGTTAACATATAATAAAAACTAGCACGATACTTGTGTCTATTTGATTGACCTAGTTTGATGCAGACCTCTTTGATAGAAGCATTAAGTTTATCATCACTCTCAGTTAACCCCAATTTTTTCTTTAAAAAGTTATTTCTCACACGATCTAACTCATCACTATTGGTACATGATACCACTTCAGCATCTACTCTGTAGATGGCAGGCCCTAAATGAAAGACGACTAATGCCAACAAATCCTCATCCACACTAGACTCATACTTTTTTAAATCATTAAGATACAAGTTATATTTTTCATCTCTTCTACTCACAATAGACCCCTTTGCAATAAACTTTAAAGTTAAAATAATTTTCTAGCGATATAGTACACTAATTTCTTATAAAATATAATATATTTCACTTTTAATATAAAAAATTAAATTAACTATCTTTTTATAATTTTATTTGTTTCTTTTTTACACACTTTCCCCACCATAACACCCATTTCTAGGCAAAGTACAAAATTTATTTACAAATATCCCGATGTTACTTTTAGGTGGGGAAATAATAAAGGATATCTATGAAAATAAAAAAGTCAATACTATTAAGTGCAGTTTTATCTATCATGATAGGTTGCGGTGGTGGCAGTGGCACTGAAACGCTAAGTTTAGAGTCTCAGAGTGTGCAAAGTCAAACACAACTTACACCAAACAGTGTCTCAGATGCACTAAAGCACAATGAAGATGGAAAGATAACAACCATCAATGCAAGTGGCAAGGTAGAGAGTCTAGCCATCTCTAAAGAAGCCATTTTCTTTGCAGAAGGTAACAATGGTGTGGAAATCATCAGCATTGGTTATAGCGATAAAATATCTACAGAACTACTCTTTAAGATAAAAGATATCAACGCAAAACAAGTCACACTCTCCCAGGATGAACAAACACTCTATGTAGAAGATGAAGTAGGCTTTATCCAAATCATCGATATCAGTGATTTAACACATCCTAAAAAAACTGGTCGTACCACTAAACAAAATATTGACAACGCTGCACTCTCTAAAAATGGTACCTACAAATATATCCCAAGAGGAGAAGAAGGCTTAGAGATAGTCAATATCTCAAATCCCTCAAATATCTTTATAGAATCTACCTTTAAGATATCAAATGCCTTCAATGTAGTCTTAGTTGAGAATGATACAAAAGCACTGATAGCAACAGGATCTGTAGGCATCAACTTACTAGATATCACTAATCCCAGACAAGTTGACAACATCGCTAATTACCGTATCACGGGTGCCAGCGTCACAGGACTCTCACTCAATGCCACTGAAGAGTTACTCTTTGTTGCCACAGGAGATGAAGGAGTCTTAGTATTTAACTTGGATATCTTGTTACATAAACTCGGTTACTAACCTTATCATGATAGCCTAAAGCTATCATGATAACTGCTTTTAACCTCCTTTTGCTATAATAAAAGTAAGAAAAACTTACCTAAGACTTAAGGAATTTAATGCAGTTTCAAACCTACCCTTTTGAGAAACTAACCAATCTTTTATCTAATATCACGCCAAACCCAAAACTCGAACCACTCACTCTGACTATCGGTGAACCTCAGTTTGAAACACCAGACTTTATACAAGAGACACTTTGCCAAACAAGTCCCCTCTTAAATAAATATCCAAAAACTCTTGGTGAAAAAATCCTCAAAGATGCCCAGCGTCACTTTGTAAAAAAACGCTTCAATGTGGATTTAGACCCTTCAGAAATCATCCCTACTTTTGGTACAAGAGAAGTGCTTTTTAATTTTCCGCAATTTCTTCTTTTTGATAAAAAAAATCCTGTCATGGCATTTCCAAACCCTTTTTATCAGATATATGAAGGCGCTGCCATCGCGAGTCGTGCCGAAATTACCCACCTCAATCTCACCAAAGAAAATGGCTTTAAAGCCCCAATCCAGCCAGAAATCCTCAAAGAGTGTGACTTTGTTATCATCAACTATCCCAACAATCCCACTGCCACTTCAGCTACGATAGAAGAGTTAAAAGCTTGGGCACAAGCGGCACTAGATTATGATTTTGTACTGCTTAATGATGAGTGTTATTCAGAGATTTATGTAGGAGAAAAAGACCCTTCACTCTTAGAAGCCTCTATCATGATAGGCAATGAGGATTTTAAAAATATCATTGTTGTAAACTCGATTTCAAAACGCTCTTCCGCACCTGGGCTTAGAAATGGATTTATCGCCGGTGATGCCAAAATATTAAAAGCCTATATGCAGTACCGCACTTATGTGGGTGCCGCCTCACCCCTACCACTACAACACGCTGCAGCCGCGGCATGGAGTGATGAAGCACATGTGATCGAAAATCGAGAAAAATATAGCAAAAACTTTGCCATTGCAAGAGAGATACTAGGCATCGATACCCCCTCTTCTACATTTTACATCTGGCTTGAGGTAGAAGATGATATTGACTTCACCAAAAAACTGTTTCAAGAGAAAAATGTAAAAGTTTTACCCGGTTCTTATCTCTCGCGTGGAGAGTTTAAAACAAAACATATTAGAATTGCGCTAGTAGAAAATGAAGAGCGCACCAAAGAAGCACTCACAAGAATCAAGGAATTATTAGATGGCAGATAAAATCCACTTTATCGGTATTGGCGGTATCGGGCTTTCGGCACTGGCACGTTTTTTAAAACGAAATGGCTACGAAATATCAGGCTCAGATATGAAAGAATCGCATATCACACGACTCCTTCAAGCTGAAGGCATCAGTGTCTCTATCCCACAATCTCCATCAAATATCACAGACCAATCTATCGTCATCCACTCCGCCGCTGTAAAAGAAGACAATGTTGAACTCTTAGAAGCCAAGAAAAAAGGGATGTTAGTTCTCTCACGAAAAGAGTCTCTTCCTTTTGTATTAAAAGGCAAAAAAGTCTACGCAGTCGCAGGTGCACACGGCAAAAGTACCACGTCTGCGATGCTTGCCTCTGTGGTATCTGGCTCAGTACTCATCGGAGCAGAGAGTAAGCAATTTGGCTCAAATATGCACTATGAAGAGAGTGACAATATCATCTTTGAAGCAGATGAAAGTGACTCTAGCTTCTTAAATGTTACCCCACATATCGCTATCGTCACCAACGCAGAACCTGAACATATGGAACATTATGATTATAACTTAGATCGTTTTTTTGATGCTTACCGTACCTTCATCGAAAAAGCAAAAATTCGCGTACTCAATGCAGAAGATGCGTTTCTAAGCACACTTAAAGACATCGAAGCCATCCGGCTCTATCCTAGTGTCGATATCAAAAACATTAAAACTATTATCAGAGAGGGAGAACCTTACACCTCTTTTGTATTAAAAAATTTAGGTACCTTTGAAGTGTTTGGCGTAGGAGAACATATCGCGATTAATGCCTCTCTTACTATCCTTGCCGCGATGACGCAAAACTCTCTTGAAGAGGTACGAGAGAGATTAAAAGCCTATAAGGGAATAAAAAAACGCTTTGATATCTTGGAAAAAGATGAAACGCATGTCATCATCGATGATTATGCCCATCATCCAACAGAGATAGAAGTCACCATCAAATCAGCCAGAAAATATGCCAAACTTTTAGGATTTAAAAAAGTGGTTGCCATTTGGCAACCACACAAATACTCACGCACTATCGACAATCTAGAGAAATTCAAAGAGTGTTTTGCTGGCATTGATGCGCTTATCATTTTGCCTGTATTTACCGCTGGTGAAAAAGAGCAATTTATCGATTTTGAAAAACATTTTGGACAATACCACCCTATATTTGCAGATAAAGTTAGCCGTCAAAAGGGAAGGCTAAAAATCCTCAAAGGTGCCCAAACCATAGAAGAGTTACACAATGGGCTCATCATCGGTCTTGGGGCTGGAGATATCACGTATCAACTAAGAGGAAATAACTAAATGTACATCAATATACTATTTATCATTATCATGATAGTCGCTATACTCATCATCGCTAAACAAAAAGAGTTAACAAAAGCTGTTAAAGGATTTGTAATAACGATGTTACTTTTAGCCGTAGCAGTCGCTGTTTTATTTGAGTATGGTAACAGTCAAAGTGATAAAAATTCACGTCCCACACTCAACGCTTTCAAACAAGGGAAAAGTTTACATTGTTCTGGCAATGATATCAGCAATAAAACCTATAGTTATGAGCCAGGCACCTCCTCTTTTCAACCGCTTATCAATGTCGTAGGAGAAACTTTTTCTGTGCATGAGTGTACCATCAAGTAGATGAAAGAGATACTCTCCAAGCTTGATTTAAATGAATTTATCGGCACTTACGAACACTTTTTAGCCCGTCCTAAACCGCTATTTATAGAAGGCGATGTCAATTTACATTTTCGCTTTATCAAAAAGATTTCCCCTACAGACTTTACCCCACCAAAAGAGGTAGAAAATGTAGATTCAAGCCTCATGTATCTGAAAAAATCAGGCACACTCAAACTACGAGAAATCTATGCCTTTGTCAAAATAATTGAATATTTTCTCTACCTTAAAAAACTCAAATTTGATGATGAAATACAACTCTGGCTTGAAAAAATCATCATTCCCCCAGAGATACTAGAAATAGTCCGTTACTTTGATGAAAAAGGCTCTCTTAGAGATGAGATAGATGAGAGATTTGTCGCCTTAAACCAAGGAATAAAACAGTCAAAAGAGCAGATAAAAGAGCAACTGCGTCGCTTACTCACCTCCTCTAAACTTTCCCCTTACCTAGTAGATAAACAGATTCACTATCTTGATGAGAGTGAAACCCTGCTTGTGCGTGGTGGGTTTAATCATGTCTTAAAAGGGTCTGTGGCAGGTAGAAGTACCGGAGGATTCTTTTATGTCATCCCAGAAGCACTCTCAACCCTTAAGAAAAAAGAGGCAGAGTATCTCAGTCAAAAGCTAGAAGTCATCTACGAATATGAAAAAAAGATTTCTAACACATTTCACAAATTTGAACCATTTCTCTCTTTCATAAATCGTGAATTTGACCGCTTTGATCACTACCAAGCACGCATCTTTTTTGCCAAAAGTCGAGAACTTGAGTTCATCAAACCAGAAAAAATAGCAAAATTAAACTAGAAAATTTCGCCCACCCTGCCCTACACGACCCAAAGCCAATCTCACTAAATTTTGAAAAAAAGATACTCATGATAACAGGTGTCAATGCCGGTGGTAAAACGATGCTTTTAAAAGCTATCCTCTCGGCCGTCTTTATGGCAAAGTATCTCCTGCCTATGCGTATAGATGCTAGTAAATCCTCCATCGGGCACTTCAAAGAAATCAGCGCTATCATCGATGATCCCCAATCGGTTAAAAATGACATCTCTACCTTTGCCGGACGGATGCAAGAATTTTCCAAGCTTTTTGGCAAAGACAACTTTATCGTAGGGGTAGATGAGATAGAGCTAGGTACAGATTCTGATGAAGCTGCCACGCTTTTTAAAGTCATCTTAGAAAAACTCTTAGAAAAAAATAGCAAAATCATCATCACCACCCACCACAAACGCTTAGCCGCCATGATGGCTCTCAATGATGAAGTGGATTTACTAGCTGCTATCTATGATGAAAAAAACCAAAAACCTACCTATGAGTTTTTACACGGCACCGTTGGAAAGTCTTATGCTTTTGAAACAGCCCAGCGTTACGGCATCCCTTCTCACCTCATACAAGAAGCCAAGATAGTCCATGGCGAAGACAAAGAAAAACTAGGTGAGTTGATACAGAAAAATATCGACTTAGAGCTAGAAGCCAAAAGAAGACTCGCACAACTTAAAAAAGATGAAACCCGAGTAGAAAAACTCAAAACTTCACTCGAATCACAAAAAGAGAGAGCCGATGCATCTCTAAGAGAGAGCCAAGCCCTCTTAGAAAAAAAGTACCAAATAGCCATAGATACTGCCAAAGCAGCAGCAAAAGAGAAAGACCCCGCACAAATCCACCGTCTCCTCAACACCGCTAACAAACAACGAAATGAAAGCCGAGAGAGAGAATCCCAACAAGAGCCACTAGAACTAAAAGTAGGCGACTTCGTTAAATACAACAACACTAAAGGAAGGATACTTTCTCTTCGTAAAAATGAAGCGATGATTGAATCTGAAGGGATGAAACTACGCATTCCTATCTCTCAACTCAAACGCTCAGGTAACAATCCCCCAGCAAAGAAAAAACCCCAAGTAAAAATCCAAGTCCAAAGACCAAGCCACGCATCTGTCAAGCTAGACTTGCACGGGTTACGCGCAGAAGAGGCGATAGAAAAACTAGATAAATACCTCTCTGATGCCCTCATCACCGGCTATGATGAAGTACTCGTCTATCACGGTGTAGGAAGTGGCAAACTCGCTTATGCTGTCAAGACCTTTCTCAAATCCCACCCAAAAATAAAAGGCTTCATCGATGCCCCTGCCAATATGGGTGGCATGGGTGCGACGGTGGTGCGACTGTAACCCATCTTCTATCATGATAAGCGCCATTTAATCTCTATTGACATTTTTGATGCATATCTTAGTACAATGCCACTACAGGAGAATAATCATGAATAAAAATGCAATACTCGGTATAGGATTTGTCCTACTTGCCATCATAGGGTATCAAGGATATCTATTAAGCCAAAAAGATACCCCACAAGAAGATGCTGTCATAGAGAAAAAAATTGTTAAAAAAAATGCACCAGAAATCACTATCAACATCGACAAAACAAAAAATGAAAAACAGGTGAGAACAGCCACCCAAGCACCAACAGTATCAAAACTCACAGATGATGAGAGACGACTGCAAGACCAAGAAAATATCGAAAAAAGTATCCAAGATGTTTTTAAAAGTATCTTTGCTTCCAAAGAGGTGCAGGATGGCTTACAGCAGTTTAAACAACAAGCAGAACAAGGGATGAAAGAACTTCAACACGAGTTAGAAAATCTCCCTTCCAAGATAGATAGCCTACAATCTGAACTCAAAGATGATCCTTTTTTCTCACAAATTTTAGGACAATTAAAAGGATTTAGTGGTAAACAACTCGAAGATAAAGGCGACTATTACTATCTCAAAACTACCGTAGTGGGAGGTAAAGAATCCAAAGTTGACATCCAAACAAAAGGAAACTTTCTTACTATCATGATAAGTGCAAAAGAGGACAAAACTACAACAAAAGATAACACAACGATGCACCAAAGTTCTTCTCAAAGCAGTAAAAATGTCCTTCTACTCCCTGCAGATGCTCTAGTAGAAAAACTACAAACCCACTATGAAAATGGTATACTAGAAATCACCATACCAAAATTAACAGCAAAGACTAGCCTATGAAAGAACAGCACTTCACCATAGAGGAGATAGAGGATATCATCAAAAGCGAACTTGGCGTACTGCTCTACTTTTCCACCCCCACCTGCAATGTTTGTCATGCCCTTAAACCCAAAATAATAGATGCGTTTAACGAAAATTTTCCAGAGATAAAACAGTACTTTATCGATGCCTCGATAAGCCCTGAAATACCCGCTTCCTTACAGATATTTTCCGTGCCTACTATCGTGGTATATCTGGATGGAAAAGAGTTTGCAAGAGAGTCGCGTAACGTTTCAGTCGGAGAACTTGTCTCTAAAATCTCACGTCCTTATGAAATGATGACTTCGTGAAGTACGACAAAGAAGAAAAACAAGGCAAGCATTTACGAATCATCTATACAAGAGCCTTAGAGCGTGGTCTCTCCAAATGTGTCTCCTACCTCATCAAAGATAAAAATGACTCCAAAGAGCGCTTTTTAGACTTTGTAGAGACTATCCGTCGCCCCATCGAAAAAGCCCAAGTCGTCCCACTAGACAACGAATACTACAATGGACTACAAAAACTGATGGAATCTATCTTGACCCTAAAAGATAGGGAGTTTGACTACGAAGAGACAGCCAGAGATATCGTACGCACCGCCAATGGATTACAAAAGATACAAAGACAGAGAAACACCAGAAGAGATAAACATAAAAAGAAGAAGTTTGATGATGGGTATTAACCCAAGCCCGAAGGCTTAGGATTAGTTAGTAGGTCTTACACATCTTAGACCGATGTTGGAAGTAGTGATATTTAAATCTCCTATTTCACCTAGTTGAGAACCATTATATCGCGTATAAACCTCTTTTTCTGTCACTATTGTCCCATTCGCATCCCTTGTTCTAGCTAAAAGTTTTTTACAAGGGGCTTCATAACCTGGTAAGATATGTGCATCATTAGTAGTGCGTAAGATAAAATCAGAAACTTCTGCTGGCGTTGGATCTCTCCAATCAGTAAAGTTAGCATGATCTAATGCTGCACAAAAAGTTTGAGAACTGTTATACTCTGCCGGCTTATCAAAATGAATCGCTAAACAAGCTAATTTACTTTTATTTGATTCATTAACCCACATCAAGTTTTTACTTGTATCCACAATGACTCTATCTTTTGCCTCACCATTGAGCTCTTGGAGTTGAAAATCTCCTGTTGATGTATCCACAGGTCCTCGCACACAACGTCCTCCAGAAGGGGTTAAAGTAGAAGTCTCAATCATACCTGGTTGATTCATATTGTGCGTCCAAACGGCTTTTACAGTACCGTCACTCTCCACACCAAGCGTTCTAGTGCATCCTTTTCTCGCCATACCTGGTGTTTTACCTTCTTGTTGCATCTGCACGGTATACTTACTAAGCTCTAATGGTGTTGGCATACGCCAATCTGTGAAACCAGCATAGTTTGATCTTTTACAATAACCATCAAAACGTGTTCTTAACTCCTCAGCATTTGCAGCAGTCACCATAATGATACATCCTCTGGTTGAACCACCGCCTGCTGGTTCATCGGTATCATCATTTGCCCATACTAAACCTGTTTGATGATTTATAACAACTGATTCATTCAAATCACCTAAATCTTTTACTTCTAAAGTGCTTTGAGGTGCTGAACCATTGACTTTTACTATTCTACTCGCCCTTGCAACATTACCAGCATCATCACTCGATGTATAATATACTGTATAATATCCGACTTTAGATATCTCTACATGACTACTATCAGTTACAACATCTTTTGCGCCCTCTACAATATCTTGTGCACTTACTCCTGGATCAGAAAAAGTACTTCCAACATTCATTTCAAGAGGATTATCACCACTTAGTATAATAATAGGTGCTTCCGTATCTACTTGTGAAGGATTATAAAAAGTATCAGTAAATTTGTCCAACTTACCTGCGGTAGGGATTCTTTGTGAAGAATCTGCTGGAAAAAATACACTAATTCCAAATGACTGAGCAAGATATCTTATATTTGCTTTGTCTATGGCTATCTCAAGTGTATTGTTTACATTTGTGTAAGTAATATCTTGCACCTTAACACCAGTATAATCTGTGGCATGTAAGAGATGATACATACCATCTGACTTGACCACATAATCAAAACTCTCTGCTGGCCATAAGCTTGGTTTCAGACCTGATAGATTGCTATCATCAGTATTGATAAAAAACTGTGCATCTGTAATATTGTTATCTTTTTTTAAGAGTAGGTACAAGTTATTTGCATCTGAAGTAACAAATAATTGGCTCGTTCCATTAGTCGATAAAGGGCTGATACCATCCCATTTTGTTGCTGCACCAGCGGGTTGTACTGTAAAACTTACACTATCGCTTTGCTCATTGCCATCGACATCTTTAATCACCAATGTAATTGTATGCGATCCTAAACCAAAATCTACTTTAGAAAAAGTAACCTCTGTACTTAATCTTTGTCCATTTTCACTCCATCTATAAGAGGCAATTTCCCCTCTTGTGATAGTACTAGATGCTCCCGAAAGAGTGATACTTTCACCCTGTTTAATTGATGCTGGAGATACTGTAGCTACAGCTGTCATAACGCCAATACTTTCATTTAAATGTTCCTGTGCCGCTGCTATACTAATCGGACTTCCATCATAAGTAGGCACCGTGCGTAAAAGTGCATTTAATAAGGCAAAGTCTGTATCTGAAGTAGGAATTTTACTCACCTTTTTTGCAACATCATCTGTAATTTGAATCAAATCACCTGCATTACCATTGTTATCTAATGTCATCAAAAATCTTGCAACCAAGGGATCATTTTCTTGGATTGTCACACCACTATGAGTAAGCCTGTCTGCTGAAACAGTTTTGAATTGATGTGAGTTGATAGAAAAACTACAAGGTTTATTGAGTTCAAACTTGAACATACCATTACTATCTGTTTTTCCGGTTTCACTACCACAGACGTATGAAGCACCTTGCACAAAAGAATCCTTATAGTATCCCACACCTGTTGTACTAGAACCACCCCCACCACAACCAATCATAATCAATGGTAATACAAAACCAGCTATATATTTCTTCATATTTTTCCTTTTTTCTTTAATATACTCAATATCTTTTTAACGATACTTGATATATCGACCACTTTTTAAAAAAGTTTAAATAATTTAATTTTTTATCTTTATTCATTATCATGATATACTTATTTTATGAAAAAATTGATTTTAACACTTATGCTATTGGCTCCTACATGGGTTACAACCCCCTAGTAATGGTTAAATACTACCAATCATGATAGAAAGATTCAGACGCGTTGCTGCCAATCCCGCTACCAAAGAAGTACTCAAGTCCCTCAAACCACAAAAAACTTTGTGGGGGATTTTTTCTGTTGTTTTGCTTTTTATTGTGCCTGAGATAGTCGCTTTTATTTGGGGAGCCGAGATCACCACTTATTGTCAAAGCCATCTACAAGGAAATCTTACCTTTGAAGAAAAGGGATATTATCAAGGTTTAGAGTATTTGTTTGGTGAAGGTTCATGGATAAATCTACTCTTAGGGCTAGGACTTTTTATCTGGTTATTTTTTTAACCTCATTTACACTATAATTACAAAATTTTTATACAAAGAGGTACCCTATGCTTTCAAAACGAATCCAGAGCTTATCACCATCACTAACTATCGCTATATCAACCCTTGCACAAGAGCTCAAAGCCGAGGGAAAAGATGTCATATCTTTCTCCGCCGGTGAGCCAGACTTTAACACACCACAAGTTATAAAAGATGCAGGTATCGCCGCTATCACTGCTGGATTTACAAAATATACTGCTGTTCCCGGTATCATAGAACTCAGAGAAACTATCGCTGCTAAACTTAAAAGAGACAATGCTTTAGAGTATTCACCAGCAAATATTATCACAAGCAATGGTGCAAAACAATCACTCTTTAACCTCTTTCAAGTAGCACTTGAAGAAGGTGATGAAGTCATCATCCCTGCGCCTTATTGGGTAACTTACCCTGAACTTGTTAAATACTCTGGTGCAACTTCAATCTTCATCGAGACAGAAGATATAGACAATTTTAAAATCACGGCTGAAAAACTCAAATCCGCAATCACACCTAAAACAAAGATGTTGATATTGACAACCCCTTCTAATCCAACAGGTTCACTTTACTCAAAAGAAGAGTTAAGCAAGTTAGGAGAAGTCCTCAAAGGAACTGATATCTTGGTAGCTAGTGATGAAATGTATGAGAAACTTGTCTATGACGCTGCTTTTACAGCCCCTGCTAGTATCTCAGATGATATGTTTCAACGAACCATTACCATCAATGGTCTCAGTAAAGCCGTTGCCATGACAGGATGGCGCTTTGGCTACCTCGCAACACCCAATAAAGAGCTAATATCTGCGATGAATAAACTACAAAGTCAAAGTACTTCAAACATCTGTTCTATCACACAACACGCGGCTATAGCAGGACTTGATGGTTCTGCTGATGCCGATATCGAGATGATGCGACAAGCGTTCAAAAAAAGAAGGGATTTAGCTGTAGAATTATTTAATGAGAGTGATAAACTCTCGGTTAACAAACCTGATGGGGCATTTTACCTCTTTGTCAATATCAAAAAAGTGAGCAATGATTCTATGCAGTTCGCTAAAGACTTACTCTCCGAAAAGGGAGTAGCTGTCGTCCCTGGACTTGGATTTGGAACAGAAGGGTATTTTAGATTTTCTTTTGCAAGTGATGAAGAAACTATCAGAGAAGGGATTAAAAGAATTCGGGATTTTTGCGAAAAATAACTACGCTATCATGATATTGGCAAAGTGCCAATATCATCTTTTATCTTCTAAATAATTAAACCTTTTTAATATTTGTCCGATACTAGACTAAAGATTTAGACTAGGGATTTTAGAACACTATGAAGCAAAGAAGAGAATTTTTAAAAAAAAGTATCATATTAGGCACAGGACTCATGGTCAGTCCTTACGAACTCTTTGCGATGAAGATACCCACAGATAAAACTATCAAACTTTACAATATCCACACACACGAACACTTAAGTGCGACTTATTGGGCAAAAGACCACTTTGTGGCAAGTGAGATGGAAAAAATCAACCACTTTTTGCGAGATTTCCGCACAGGAGATGTCCAAAAGATGGATCCTGCACTTTTAGATCAACTCTATGCGATACAACTCATTCGTGATACCAACAAACCATTTCAAGTGATATCAGGATATCGATCACCCAAAACAAATGCCATGCTGAATAAAACCACAGAAGGTGTTGCAAAAAACTCTTTTCATGTCAAGGCACAAGCCATAGATATCAACTTACCTGGCACGGAGTTAAGAGATTTAAAAAAGCTGGCACGATTTCTTCGACGTGGTGGTGTTGGCTACTACCCAAAGACTGGCTTTATGCACATCGATACGGGTCCTATACGTTACTGGAGTTAACACTTAATCAAATATAAAGTCTATTTACTATGGGTTAAAAATTATTTTACTTTTCTCTGATATAATATTTCTAAAATAACATAGGAATTTACATGAGCAAAGTATTGGCACTCTTAGTAGCGATGCAACTTTTGGCATCAGCCCTGACACTACCGCGAGGCGTCTATAAAAATGCTTATATCACACCCGAAAGTGCCTATCCAATCTACAAACAAATGCGTGAGGCAAAAACACTTTTTTTAAAAGGCAATGTAAAAGAGGCTACTCCCATTTTTATAAAAGTACTCCTAAAATCAAAAAGATTAAAAACTGAGAAAAATATCGACCAATACGATTATCTCTACGCACATCATGGTATCTTAACAGCGCTAAAAATGGATGAAAAAAATGAAAAAGAGTATATCAAACTCTCAAAAAAGATACTCTCTTACTTAGATAAATCAACCAAACGAGGCATTTGGGAAGAAGGCGAATTAGGACAATTTCAGATGAAGATGTATAGAACTGTGGGGAACTCTCTCGCACTTTTACTCTACAAATCTTCTGAGAGAAAAGATAAGAAAAAAATGAAAGAAGCGCTCAAGTACATCAAAAAAGCAGAAAAATATATCCGATCAGATAAAGACTTTTATATCAAAGATACTAAAGAAAAAATCACCAATGCTATAGCAGGAAATTCCCCTTTGAAATCAGAAGAAAAGAAACTAAAAATTACAAAACGTATGAAAAGCAAAGATGAACTAAAAAAAGGGTTTCAAAATAGCCTAAAAAGTGAAAGAATCACGAAAGATATGAAAAAAACATCCAAAATCTAATATATTGTGGTATACTCTCGTCTTAATTAAAAAAGAAAGTGGGTGATGTCCGATGCCAGGCGTTATAGTAAAATCAAGCGAGTCTTTTGAAGAAGCGTATAGAAAATTCAAAAAACAAACTGATAGAAACTTAATCGTTACTGAAAAAAGAGCTAGAAAGTTCTATGAAACAGGAACAGATATAAGAAAAAAACAAAAAATCGCAGCTAAGAAAAAAATGCTTAAAAAGCTTTATATGCTTAGAAGATACGAGTCAAGACTGTAGTCTTGTCCTCCTATTACAAGAGAGTCAACTCTCTTGTAATTTAAACTATTCAACTCCCTTTAACAAAAATATCACTAAAATCACTTATAACATAAAAGGTATTTGATGGGAATTTTATCTATAACGACATTTTTTTGGATTTTACTTGCCTACACAGGAATTGTCTATTCAAACTATCTGCCAGGACCTTTTCAAAATCCTATCTTTGACTTTAATCATGTCCTCTATGTGCATAAGACACTATCTATCAGTATTGAAAATCTATTTATATTTATTGGATTATTTTCTCTTCTTATTGAGATTTATAAAGCAGCCACTACAAAAAGCTTTAACTCACTAGAATCACTTTTCTCTATCATCATCGCGATAGTCTATCTGATACTATTTATCACGACGCCATGGGCACACAATGTTACATTTTTATTTTTAACTTCTATGGCTTTTATCGATGGTTTAGGAGGATTTATCATAGAAATCAATGCAGCACACAGGGATGTCATCTTTGGGAAGTGAGGCTACTGTCTTATGATTTCAAAGTTTGTTAACTCTTCTGTGATACTCACAAACTCACCATTTTCATCAAAAGAAATTTTGCCTTTACCATCTACATGGTTATTTTTGTAGTAGATAAATTCACAAGTTTTGTCTTTACAACTTAGTGTGATGTTTTTGATATCACTTATCTCATAGCGTTTAAACTTTGGTCTCTCACTCAAACTTTGTGAAAATGCATACAGCATCATTTTTTTATCTTTTTTAAATTTTGATTTTTTGATTTTTGGCTTCTCTCCACCATAGTAAATAAGGTTATCTTTACCCAGCAAAAATCTAGCCACACGACTCGTCACTTTTGCTTTAAGATAGAGATCTTTTACCGTAGAGATATCTGTCACTTCACCCAGTGTCATACCTCTAAAATTGACATCATACCTTGCTGAGGAAGCAGCCAAAGAAGCATCTAATGTAAGTGCCATGACTATCATGATAATTATTTTTCTCATCTGTTTTCCTTATCTTGTTATACTATCATGATAGAGGTTGATTGTGTATTATTTGTGAACTAATAAAGCTTTCCATATAAATCGATATGGGTGAGGTAAAGCCTAGTGTCAAACTCTAACTGATGGTAATCTGACTCCATATAAGTGCAGAGTTTATAAAAACTTCTATTGTGCTCTTTTTCTTTAAAGTGTGCCAACTCATGCACCACAATCATACGTAAAAATGCCTCTGGCATAGACTTGAAACTCGAGGCTACCCTTATCTCATTTTTGGCTTTTAACTTGCCCCCTTGTACACGTGAGATAAAGGTATGTGTACCAAGGGCATGATTGATGATATGTATCTTGCCATCATAAAGTACCTTACTCAAAGGAGGTGCCTTTTTCATATGTTGATTTTTCATTTCAATGGCGAAATCATATAATGCTTTATCAGTTTGCAAGCTATGTTTTTGAGAATATTTAGACAAAAGAAACGTACTTAATTTTTCATCTTTAATCAAGTCTTCTACTTGATTAAGGAGATGTTGAGGATAGTGGTTTAAGTACTTTAACTTCACTACTTCTCTTTTTTATTTTCCAAAGCCAGATTATTTAAACCATGTTTATTCAACAAGTCCAACAACTTAACCACCCGTTCATAAGTCACATCTTTATCGATACGCACATTGATAGGTTTGAGTTTATCTTTAATCTCCACAAAAGAGGCATCAAGTGCTTCAAAGGTAAGAGTTTTTCCTTTCAATGCGACTTCATCCTTGGTCAACTCAATATTTATTTCTTCTTTATTTATCTCTTGTGTCGCGCTATTGGCGTCAGGCAAAGTTAATAAAAGTGCCAACTCCTCTTTTTTAAAAGTAGAACTCACCATGAAAAATATCAATATCAAAAAAACGACATCAATCAAAGGCGTTAAATCAGGTGCGATGTGTTCACGGCGTTTCATATTAATGTCTCCTTTCTACTGGGCAAAGCCCAGCAGTAATTCCTATCACTGAAGCTTCGCCCTTGGCGAGAATAATCACTCTGACACCATATATCATGATATTTCTTCATAAATTCTATGGCTCATCTCTCGTCCTAGCGTTGCCTCTATCTTATCTAGCATCCCGATAAGATAGTTATACCCGATATAGTGAGGTATCGCTACGATAAGCCCACCCACCGTCGTAATCAATGCCAAAGATATCCCAGAGGCAAATACACTAGGATCATCCATACCTTGCTGTGAAATCGCTTCAAAGGCAGATAGCACCCCTATCACCGTTCCAAGTAATCCTAAAAGAGGCGCAATGGACGCAATGATACGCACGGTACTTAGACCTCTTTCATATTGCACCATTTTATCAGTTAAGATATCTTTTCCCAGAGCAAGTTTTGCTTCCTTCCCACTTACAGTAAAACCATCATAAACTTGCGAAACAATCTTAGATGCTTTTCTTTTAGCAAGCAGATACTGTATCAACTTTATAATCATTGTGGTAAACCCTATGATATTGAGCGCAAGTAAAACGTACATGATTACGCCTCCCTTATCCATATAATACATCAAATCCATCATCATCCTTTTATCAATTTAAATTATTTTTAATTACGCAATATGAACAAAGTCCATATTCCTAACGCTGACGCTATGTCCTGCTCAGCGCAGAGCTCACGCACAGTAAAACCGTGCTATCCTTTTATCAATTTAAATTCTATTGGTATATTTATATCCAAAAACTCCTCGTTTAGTTCAGTAGGAATAGCAGGTAAAGAGATTGCTTTGAGTGTTTTTATCGCACCCTTGCTTAAGCGTTTTTTGGTACTATTTAACACCCGTATATTTGTTACTGAACCATCTTTTAATACTCTAAATGCCACACGTACCGTTCCTTGTATCCGCATCCTTTTTGCCATCTTTGGGTAGTAAAGGTGTTTTTGTATCTGGCGGCGTATCTCGGATGTATATTGATCCTTGATAGAAGATGTATCTATCTGCTGTATAGGAGCTACTTGTTCTACGATAGGTTCAACGACGTCCTCTACAATCTTTTCTTGCACAGGTTTTGGCTTAGGTTTATAAACCTTTTTCTTTTTTACTCTCTTTTTCTTTTTGGGTTTAGGTTTTGGCTTGGGTTTTTCGATGATTGGTTTCACTTCCACGACAGGTTCAGGGTCTGGCGGCAATATGATAGGCTCAACTTTTGGTTTGGGCTTTTTTACGACAACCGAACTTAGTGTGATACGATGCACTTTAGCCTTTGGCTTTGAGATGGCGTGTTGTTGCGAGAGTGAGGATTGTAGTCCATACCAATGCACAGCAATCACCATAACAAAAATCCCAAAAGCACCTAGTCTACCCACACAATATCCCTAAAATCTATAATTGACATGCAAAGCTGGTAAAAATCCCATACCATAATCCTTGCCATCTTTTTCGTAGGCATCATTATATTTAATCCCTGCTACATTTTTCCTAAAGATGGAAGTAACATTCATCAATTCTATAGAAAACTCTAAACTCTGATTATTGGCATACTTTATCGTTTTGCCTATCTGTATATCCAAGTCCAAATTACTAGGCAATCTTTTACTATAAGGTTCCCCATAGATAGGGGGCTTTTGTAGAAAATGTTTCGGGGATTGGATATCGCTGTTTGATTAACCTTTAATACGGAAACTATCAAAGGTCAATCAAAAAAATATTTAAAAAATTACTCTTTTTCTTTTATAGCCGCATGATACATAGTAAATTGACTTTTATTATCATCAGCCCAATTACTTACAAATACCACGCGTTTACCATCTGGACTCACTCCCGCATAAGGGCCACTTGTACTTCTTGCTTGCACAAAACGATTGACTGTCTCACTACCATCTAACTTCAGAGCAAATACCTCATTGTATCCCTCTTGACTAGAACTTACATAACACCATCCAGGACGATTGAAGTTTTGACATGAGATGTGCCCTCCACCATGATAACCAGACAAAAGTTTTGTCTCTCTTTTATCTGCTGGAGCATCTAAATTATATGCGATAATACCACCTTTTTTCCATTCAAATTGGACATAAACTCGGTCACCATTTTCAGCTAGTCCTATATCTCCATGTCCTGCTAAATTAGTTAATTTTTCTTCATTTTCAAAATTCATATCGTACAGATATATAGCAGTCTCTACACTATCTAGTTTTTTATTTACAAATTCTGCACCATTTACGGTTTTATTGACTACTATATGATTTCCATTTGGAGAGATATCAATCCAATCAAATAGTGCACGCTCATTATAGGTCCCCTGACTGTCTTTTATATACACACTGCCCCAAGTACTCTCTTCTATCTCTTTTATCTTACATTCATCTTCTGGTTTTTGGATATTACAAAGTAGTGCAAAGACATGATCATTATCCGCTTTTTTACCAACAAATAAAACATTTTTATCATATCTATCGATGTGACCTTCACCATTACCAAGAAGAACTTTTTCAAAACGCTCCTTTTGAAAATCAAATATCACTTCATGTGTCACTGCATCACCATCGATAGTATTTTTTGTAAATGTAAATTTATTATCTGCTCTATTTTGACCTTGCAGTGTATAAAATATGTTTGGATTTACATGTGACCATTTAAAAGTATTTCCTACGGGTGAGCCAAGTTTGGCAAATGCTTCACTTGTTGTTAAACCTTTTGTTATCGATGACTCCGTTAATTTATCGGCATTAAAGAATCTGTATCCTAGATATAGTAGCGACATGTCAGCATTCCAAAATGTAGATTTTGGATATAAATATCCACTATACCCATGCGGACCATTAGCATGCATTCTGGTGATAGTCGCACCAGATGAGGGATCAACAACGGACGCTTGACTGATATCTTCAAATGCAGTTTTTTCAGGACGAGGTAGGTATTGTGTCGCTTTATAGGTTAATTTTGTATCAACAGGATAGAGATAATTTTCACTAACCCAAAAAGCATACTTTGCTTTTTCTACAACATCAGCCCCACTCTCATTGTGATAAAAAATTCTTACTTCATACTCTCCAACAGGCATATCAGGATGTGCTACATAGTCAACTTTAGATAGTGCTACTTCACCCTTGCTTGTCACTAAATTCCATTTTATAACATTTCCCCAGCCATTAGTACTACCTTTAGGAAAGATACCCACCCAATCTTTATCACCAGATAGATTCATATCTACATAAACAGATACTATTTCATCTGGTTTATAGACAGACTTTAAGGTTTTTATATCATATTTTTGAATTGTCGTATTGTTATCAGAATTTCCCTCACTTGAACATGCCATGTGAAATAAAAGTGTTGTAGCTAGGATACTTATTTTAATTAAATTTTTCATTTTTTATCCTTCCTGAATTCAACCCTCCAGTGCAACACACCTAAGCCGAACTTTCTAACTCCCCCTAAGACTTCTTCCTAAAGAGTCCTGCACTAGTACCACTCTACTATCTGTTCTATGGTCTGTCTTGTCTTCTCATTTTGGGTATTGAGACGATATCCAAATGCAAGCATCACAGCCACCTCAAACGCATCACTATCCATCCCAAACTCCTCTATCATGATAGCTTCAAGTTCATCTTTTTGAAATCCCTCAATCGGACAAGAATCGATACCTAACATTGCCGCCGTGCTCATCATATTTCCCAGTGCGATATATGTCTGTTTGGCTGCCCAGTCCACCATCGCCCTCTTATTAGCTAAGAGTTTAAAATCCTCTTTTTGAAACTTCTCATAATATCCACGACGCATCTCTGCCTGTTCTTCTTCTAAATGGTGCACATCATACATCATCTGTGTGATATAGTCGGCATCATAACGCATACTCTTCTCTTTGCGTGCTAATATAATTACAAAGTGACTCGCTGTTGGCAAAGTACCTTGTGCACCCCAAGTGACAGGCATCAACTTCTCTCTTAGCTTCATATCTTGTACCACCAAGAACTTCCATGGCTCAAAACCAAAAGAGCTAGGAGACAACCTCCCTACTTCCAAAATGGTATCAAAATCCTCACTACTTATCTTTTTATCTTTGTCAAAAACCTTACAAGCGTGACGAAAATTAAAGGCCTTTAATATCTCATTTTTCTCTATCATGATGGTCTCCTTTTTGA
Source organism: Campylobacterales bacterium (assembly GCA_024278835.1). Lineage (GTDB taxonomy): Bacteria > Campylobacterota > Campylobacteria > Campylobacterales > QNZT01 > JANTGR01. Next base: position 39,847 of record JAJRSK010000049.1, read on the forward strand.
TAGCATCAATCTATTTTACTTTTTTACTGCTTTTATGATGGCATCCGCGATACTTGCACTGGCACTTGGGTTTTGTCCTGTGATGAGATTACCATCTACGACTACATTGTCCGCCCAATTTCCTTTGGCTACAAAACTTGCTCCTTGTTCTACCAGTTTACTCTCAAGCATAAATGGCATCTTATCACTTTTTTCTACTTCATCTTCTTCTTTATTGGTAAAAGAGGTAAGTTTTTTCCCTTCTACAAGGTACTTACCATTTTTAAGTTTGACACCCACAAGTGAAGCGGGACCATGACAGACAGCAGAGACTATTTTACCCGCATCGGCAAACTTTGCCAAAGTCTCTTTGAGAAGTTTATCTTCTGCCAAATCAAACATTGCACCATGTCCACCTGGCATATAAACAGCAGCATACTTACTACTATCTATAGAGGTTAATTTTTTAGCATTTTTTAGCTCATCCATCGCCTCTTTCCACTCTTGTTTGGCACCTTCTAAACTAGCAGGGTCTATCGGTACCACACCACCATCTATCGTGGAAACAGTTACGTCAAAACCCTCTTTTTTAAACTTCATATAGGGAACGGCATACTCTTCTAGCCATACACCTGTCTTATCTCCACTCGTCATTTTAGACGCACCTGTAACTATCATCAAGATTGCTATTACTGTGTTCATATTTATGTCTCCTTCTCCCAAGGCAAAGCCTCGTGAGTACTCCTCTCACTAAAGCTTTGACCTTGTCAAGATTTATTGTTATTTTGTCGCGACTGTTGAAAGTATACAGCTAAAGATAGTATAATGTCAAATTATATTTCTTCTACAAAGGTATAAATATATTTATGGTAAATCTCGAACTATACAGAACATTCATCTCCATCTATCGTGAGGGAACTATCTCTAAAGCAGCCATCTCTGTGGAAATCACCCAACCTGCAGCAAGTCAACAACTTGCAAGCCTGGAAAAGTCACTCAAAACAAAACTTTTTGAACGCACACCTAGGCAGATGGTACCTACCGATATGGGGCATGAACTATATACCAAGATATCCGACTCTTTTGACTGGATAGACCAAGTGAGTAAAAACTTTTCACATACAAGTGACAAACAGACACTTTTTACTATTGGTACACCTTTGGAGTTCTATCATGATAGGCTGTTGCCACTACTCACATCTCTACCTTTTCGTTGTCATTTTGTTTTTGGCAGTACACAAGCCTTGGCACAGATGCTAGAAGACAATAGACTAGATGCTATGATTGCGACACACAAGATACGCACTCCTAATCTCATCCATCATGATATCTTTACAGAATCCTTTTGGCTTGTAGCACCTAATGACTTAGAGATACCAAAAAACTACTCAAGAAGTTGGCTTATCAAACAACGCTGGATAAGTTACGATGCAAAACTCTCCATCATCCGAAAATACTTCAAAACCATATATAACATAAAACCAGCTATCGCACCTATACTTATCACTCCAAATCTACATACTATTTTAAAAAGTGTTGAAAATGGGATTGGTATGAGTGTTTTACCTGATTATATCTGCAAAAATTCCATAATAGAAAAGAGAGTGACATTGGTACACAAGCCAAAAATAGCTATCAGCAACACACTCTACTTTGTCTACAAAAGCATGAAAAAAGAGAGTTTACTGGTGAAAGAATTTTTAAAACATCTGTAACATTGCAGTAAGATTAGATTATACTAACAGATGCAAAATCGCTATGTAACCGACATTGGAGACTTTGGTAAGTTTTAGCTATTTCGTCATCCCTTTTCTAGCACACCCCATAAACTAGCACAAATGTGGTTTTTAGACCCTGATGAAACGCATAACAATGATGGGAGATAAATCAACTATTTTTAAAGAGGTCAAAACCAATACTTACTCACAAAATGTATTATCACGAATTATGCAATAGGAATTGAAAATCAATTACCTGTATAATTTGCCCCAAGCACCCTACCTTTTAGGTTTAAGAACATATAGAGCGTCCGTTCACTCTTATCTTTGATTTTATCATTGTCAAAGCTCACGACCCATTCGGTAAATTTACCAAACTTTTTCTCTTTTACCTCCAACAAAGAAGCATCTGCCCAACTCTTGTCTATTTTATCATGTTCCGCCAGTAGCACAAGTTGTTTTTTGCATTTTCCTCTATTTCAGATTTACTCACATAATGTTTATGTCCATGATGGCTATGCCCTTTTGCCTGTAAGGTAGAAAAAGTTAGAGTCAATACACTATCAATTGAAATAGTTTTATCATTGTTATTTTCATAAGAACCCTACTTTCTCACATAAAAAGGTTTCATTTCATGAATGAAGTAAGCACTCATCCCCTCTTTTTGCTCTCTGTCTATCGCGAAAAGATCCACAGACTCATTCTCTGCCAACTCCAAAACAATATCTGAAGCTTTAGAAAATATATCACCCTCTTCTCCCTCTATCTCTATCTCTATGCCGATGGCTAGTTGCAAGGTATCATTTTCGTCTCTCTCGGCCATCTCTGCTACATAAGATAACTTTACAGAAGGGTTATCTACAAAAAGCTTTTTAAGTGATTTAAGCATCTTTACCGAGCGCTTAGAAGTGATAGGTTTCAAAGAGATATCTTCAGAAAATTCTGCACCATCCTCCTCTTCAGAAAATCCCGTAGTCAACATCATCTGTATCTCCTCAGGAGCAAACATCTTACTCGCATCAAATCCTGGATTCATCACAAGATTCATATCAGGCACCGTCGCAAATAATACAGCCGCTTGAAGTGGTAAATAAAGGTGATTTTCACCAACTGCCTTTTCGAGTAGCTCATAAGAAGTAAAAAATGGTATCGCCCGAATCCCCTCTTCACTTTCCCACTCTAAAAGCGATATACTCTCACTCTCTTCTATATTTTCACCTTCACTCGCATCATCACCGCCCAAAACAAAAACCTCTGAGGCTAATAATTTTTCATAAAATATTTCTCTATATTCTGGTTCTTCTGACGCTTGCACCAATAACTTTTCTATACTTTTTTCTTCACTCATGCTTATCCTTTTATATAAAATATCCTGCCAACCAGCCTATACCAAATCCTATCAAATGTGCATACCATGCGATATTCATCCCCATCATAAGTGGGAGAAAGGAGATAAGCAACAAAGAGACTATCAAACCACCTCTAAGATGTGGGTCTTTAAGTGCAAACCAACCAAAAAGTACTGAGAGTGCCCCTGAGGCACCTACGAGATTAACAGATTGGTCAAAATTACTGATGTAAAGATAACTCAGTATGGAGGTTATCAAACCACCCACAAAATATATCAACAGGTATCGCCCTTTAGCATCTAACTCACGCTCAAGAAGTACGCCAAACTGAAAAAGCACTGCCATATTCATCAAAAGATGCGTCCAATTTGCGTGCATAAACATAGAGGTAAGAGGTTGCCAATAGTAGTTTTGCTCAGTAAAAAGCATATTTAACCCATACCTCACATTTAATTCATAGTCATTTTGTGTATAAAGAAACATCAAAAGATTAAGTGCTATGAGTAGTGGTGTGATGATAACCATTATTGGAGTTTAAATCCCTCTTCTACTTCTTTGGCTTTTTGTGTACCTGTAACCGTCAATCTATCGTCAGAAATATAGCCATCTTCTTTGAGTGATTTTAAATATTTTTTACCCTCTTTATAGGTAAACATCCCTGTCTCTTCAAGCATCATAACAACATCATTGATACTCTCACCCTCTTTTCTCTTATATATCCCCAACAATAAAACTTGCTCTTCTATCCCCATATCCATCATACTACTTTGCCTTCACTTTGATATCATAGACCTCTTTTACAGCATCAGGTCCCGCGATAAAAAACATCATCACCGTCTGCTCTAGTGGTGTCTGTTTTTTTGCCTTGACATCTAATTCTAAGGTATTTTTCTTATCTTCTAAAAGTGCCAACAATGCTTTCATCATGTCCGTCTCTAAATCTTGATTAAATTGATTCTTCATATTGAATTTTAACATCTCAGATGTCTGCTTTATGATGTCATCCCATATCTCATTATCACTCATCTTCAGATAGCGCGCTGGAAATTTATCCAAGCAACACTTGCGCATCTCTTTGATGAAGTCGAAAAAAACTATCCGCTTACTACTGAAATCAAAAGAAGCTTCAAACCCCTGCAAAATAGGAAAAGTATCGATTTGTGTGACCTTTCCCTTGAGGATAAAAGGTGTAATCTTATCTTTTGCATCCACCTCTAAGATATCTACATCCCGTACTCTTTTGCCATCGGTTAAAAAGTTCGCTCTGATGCTGATATCATAATTTTTCGTATATTTATTAAAAAAGCTTTTTAAATTCTCTTGGACTTGATCTTTTAACATACTAGAGATATCAAAGAGTGAAAATTTTGCATTTTTTATCTCTGCGTGGACAGGAATATTGATGAAAGTCCCCTCCTCAAACTGTACTCTAGGATCGATATCTTTTAACGTCAAACTATCTGCGAGCAAAAGACCTTGATACGTGATATTATCTATTCTACAATCGGCATTGATAAAGCCTTCGCATGTTACGGCATCATGCTTTAATGCTTCTACCGTATCTATCTGTTTTGTAAATTCCGATGCAATCTTTGTATTTTTAAAATATGAAAGCCCAAATGCACCTGCTATCAAAATGATAATAAGCAGTAGTAATTTCTTCATCAATTGTCCTAATTATATATTTAGAGCATCTCTAAAAACTCTAGATGCCCTTTGATGACTATTTTTACAAAATATGCCTTAAGACATCTCACAATTCCTAAATATTCGTCTTTAGAGTGGTCTTTATCAGCTAAAATCATCATTGTAATCGTCTTGTTACCAATGATGTGTAAAATTACATATCATTTTTATTAAAAGGAGTTGTCAAAATGGAAAGCACACCTGAAAGTATTCAAAATAAAATTGAAAAACTTTATCAAAGAGCCACTTGCAAATTCTAAAGAAACTCACAATATAAGCTAAATTAAGTTTTCAAAAAGTCCCCAAACACCCTATAAATGTTATAATTCTTCACCAAAACAACTATAAAAATATCAAGCACAACAAGGGACTTTTGTA
>JAJRSK010000050.1 GCA_024278835.1 Campylobacterales bacterium
ACCTTGTATGGGACTATATGGGACGTTTTAGAATTTATCTAGCAGAACTTATGGAAATCATTCCAGAAGATGTGTTTGAATTTGTTTGGGTCGTTGACTTTCCGATGTTTGAAGTAGAAGAGGGCAAAATCAAAGCGATGCATCATCCATTTACCATGCCTAGCAACATCGATGCAGAGGATCCGGAAGATATCATGTCTGTTGCCTATGATATCGTACTAAATGGTACAGAGCTTGGTGGTGGATCCGTGCGTATCCATAAGCCTGAGATTCAAGAGAAAGTCTTTAAACTTCTTGGTATTTCTGATGAAGAGGCGCATGAAAAATTTGGCTTCTTGTTAGATGCTTTGAAGTTTGGTGCGCCTCCTCATGCAGGATTGGCATTTGGACTTGATCGCTTGATGATGTTGATTACGGGCTCTTCTAGTATCCGTGATGTTATCGCCTTTCCAAAGACACAAAAAGCACAATGTATCTTGACACAAGCACCAAGTGCTGTGGATAATGAACAGTTAAAAGAGTTAAGCATCAGACTTAGAGAGACAAAAAAAACAGTATAGGGGAATTTATTATGAAAAAATTATTTTTAATCATCGGCGCACCGGGTAGCGGTAAAACAACAGATGCGGAGCTAATCGCCCAAAAACATGAGAATATCACGCACTATTCAACGGGTGATATGTTTCGTGCTGAGGTAGCGAGTGGAAGTGAAAGAGGTCAAACTATCAAGTCATTTATTGACAATGGTAACTTAGTGCCTATCGAAATTGTTATTGAGACTATTGTTGGCGCTATCAAAACATCTCCAACAGACGTGGTTGTAATCGACGGATATCCAAGAAGTACAGAGCAAATGGAAGAGTTAGATAAGTATCTTGAAAAAGAAGATGAAGTGACACTTGTGAGTGTTATCGAAGTCGTGGTGAGTGAACAGACAGCGCGTGATAGAGTACTAGGTCGTGGTCGTGGCGCGGATGATAATAACGAAGTCTTTGATAACCGTATGAAAGTCTATACTGAGCCATTGGTGGATATCCAAAAGTTTTATGAAGCAAAGTCACTTTTACACAAAGAAGATGGTGAAGGAACAATAGAGCAAATCGTAGCCTCTATGGATGCCTTTGTTCAAAGTAAAATATAGTCTATCATGATAGAAAATCCCAGCTTTTATAGCGTGATTATCGGTACAGAACTGCTCAACGGCAGGCGTACAGATGGTCACTTTTCACACTTAAATGCAGAGTTAGTGAAAAGAGGTTGGGAACAAAAGGCTTCTTTTGTTATCAAAGATGATCCCAAATTTTTAGAAGATATTTTTAGACTTGTTCGCGCAGATGAAAATAGCGTGATGTTCTCTTATGGAGGCATCGGTTCTACACCAGATGACTTTACTAGAGAGATAGCGTCTATCGCCTTTACTGATGCGCCATTAGTGCGTCATAGTGGGGCAGAGGAAATCATCAAGAACAGACTAGGGGAGCGTGCATATCCACATCCTATCAAGATGGCAGATTTGCCAAAAAACTCACAACTTATAGAAAACCCTATCAATAAAATGCCAGGTTTCTCTTTGGAAAAGCGTTTCTTTTTTGTTCCTGGATTCCCCAATATGGCACATCCTATGGTGAGTGCTATTTTAGATGATTACTACCCAAAAGCCAAAGAGAAGTATAGCTGTAACTTTATGGTAGAGGCTAGTGAAGCGGCACTTATCGATATCATGATAGCCTTGCCAAAAGAGATAGAACTCTCTTGTTTACCCCAGTTTTTAGCAGAGGATAAAAGAGCTGCAGAGATTTATCTGGCCTATCATGACAAGGAAAAATTAGAAGAGTGGTGTCACTTTTTTAGATTAAAGTTAGAAGAGGAAAATATTTCATATCATTTGTTATTAGCAAAATAATTATTGATACCATCATAGATACCTTTTGCCAAAGTTTTTTGGTAAAAAGGGTTAAAGAGCCTCTCTGCCTCTTTTGGATTGGTGATGTAACCTAGTTCGACTAAAACAGCAGGCATCTGTGCCCCTACAAGTACCCAAAATGGTGCTTCTCTCACTCCGCCATCTCTTACACTAGAAAACTTTTTTCTTGTTGCTGTAAGCATACCGCTTTGAACATCAATGGCAAGTTTGTTAGATTGGATGATTTTGTTTCTATTTAAAAAGCTTAGTAGGGTATCTTTTGATTTTTTACTCATGGCAGATGCTGCTGAGTTTTCTTTGGCTGCGATACGTTTGGCTTTTTCTGTCTTGGCAGGGGAGAGAAAGAAAGTTTCTATCCCTTTGAGTGAGAGAAATTTACCTTTTGGCGCGGCATTGGCGTGTATTGAGATAAAGAGATCAGCATCTTTTTTGTTAGCAAGGTGTGTGCGATTTGTGAGCTTGATAAACTTATCTTTTGCTCTTGTCATATGGACTTTATAACCTTTTTCTTCCAATAGTTGTTTGAGAAGCTTAGATACTTTTAGTACAGTTCTTTTTTCTTGATATTTTTTATAACCTACAGCTCCAGAATCATGCCCGCCATGTCCTGCATCGATAACAATGGTTTTTGAAGAAGCATAGATTGTTTGTGAACTTTTTTTAGAGTGGCTAGGTGCTATCATGATAGGTGTTTCTTTTCTCTTTATTGGGGGTATCTTATTCTTCACAGTCTTTTCTGGTTTGTATACTTTGTTAGGTTTATTTTTCTTTGTGATAGTGCGATTTGTCGCATTTACCTTGATAAATAGTACTACTTTTCGAATATATGCTTTTGAATATATTTCTGTTTCAGCAAAGAGTACTATACGAACTTTATCTTTCCTATTTTGGGCTATTTTGATGCTTTTTAGTGCAGAGACATGTACTGAGGGCGTTTTAAAGTTGAGATTTGCTTTGATGTCATAAACATTTTTATATCCCTCTTTTGTTTTGATTTTAAAAAAGAAGATATCCTTTTTTGATAGGGGCTTATCAAATTTTACAATGATATTGTCTTCTTTTTCATATATAGATTTTATTGCACGTGATTTTTGTGTTGTTTTAGAGATAGTGTGTTTTCTCGTATTTACTTTAGAAGTTGTTTTTGAAAAAGAGTCTAACTCTTTTTGGTAGGTACTTGAATCTATATGTAATAATTTTTGACAGCGTATAATGCCTCGAAGTGCTTTTGCAACATCATTTTTTTTCCCTGAGATAACAGCACTGATATAGAAGTTTTCTAGTTGATGTAAAATAGTTTTTGTTTCATATTTTGAGGCATAGGGAATCTTTTGATTGAGTTTATCTATCTGCGTAGAGATATTCCCTGCCCATAAAATATTAAAAAGTAGGAGCGAAAATAATAGTGCCTTAACTATCATCTTCTCCATGGGTTAGTTTATGCATCAACTCTTTTACGGTGATGATTTTATCGATTTTATAACCATTACTTCCCGTAAAGAAAAGTCCCGTTTCTTTATTTCCCATATATGCATCTGAGAGTCTATCCGCGATACAGTAACCAACTACTTTGGCTTCTTCTCCACGATGACAAGGTGTGACACAGTTTGAGATACATTTGATAGCAGGACCCTCTCTTTTGTCTACCAGGTCGATAAGATTTGTCTGTACCCCACGTGCTGGTAGACCTACGGGTGACTTAAGTAGTTTGATATCTTCTTCTTTTGCAGCGATGATAACCTCTTTGAAATTATCATGTGCATCACATTCCTCCGTTGCGATGAAACGTGTTCCCATCTGAACAGCGTCAGCACCAAGTCTCATCATCTCTTCGATATCTTTTTTATCCCAGACACCACCAGCAGCGATGAGTGGAAAGTCTCCCCATTTTGCTATCTCGTCTTTGACAGGCTTGACAAGGTTTTCAAGTTGATACTCATCCATAAAGCATTGTTCGTAGGTAAATCCTTGGTGACCACCACTCTTTGGCCCCTCTAAGATAACAGCGTCAGGTAGTCTATCATAGCGTTGTGTCCAACGCTTACAGATGATTTTTAATGCTTTCGCTGAAGAGACGATAGGAATAAGGGCTACATCAGGATAATCCCTCGTAAATTCAGGCATATTAGTAGGCAATCCGGCTCCTGTTATGATAGCATCAGCACCAGCTTCACAGGCATCCATCACGATCCTCCCATAATCACCACTAGCGTATAAAACATTACAAGCAAGTGGCGCATCACCACAAATTTTTCTTGCATTTTTAAATATCTCTATGAGTGAGTTTTTGGAATAAAAGTTTAGTGTTTCATAAGGTTTGCCAGCGACGGCTTTATCAATAAATTCTTGGTTTTTATAGTACCCAGTTCCTACTGATGAGATGACGCCCAGTCCTCCCTCTTTACTCACAGTACCAGCAAGCTGATCCCAGCTAATGCCTACACCCATACCACCTTGTACAACAGGAATAGGAATGGTTAAATCTTTTATTTTTAGTGCTTTAAATGCCATCAACTTACCTTTACTTTTGCGAATTTTCTTTTCCCTACTTGCAGTATGTACTCTCCCGTTTGAAGTTGCAACTGTTCATCGGAAATTTTCTCTTGGTTTATTTTAACAGCACCTTGCTTTATATCTCTTCTAGATTGGCTAGTTGAGGGTGAAATCTTTGCATCAACGAGTGCTTTTGCTATCCAAAGTGGTCCCTCAAGTGCGTATTCTTTTATATCACTTGGAATTTCACTTTGTTTGTGGACTCTATCAAACTCTTCCTTTGCTTTAAGGGCATCTTCTTGTGAGTGAAATCTTTCGATGATTTCACAAGCTAGGTGTTCTTTTACCGCTTTTGGATGCATACTTCCTGTAGCAACTTCACTTTTTAAATCTTCAATCTCTGCGATACTTCTAGTGCTCAAAAGATCATAATAACGCCACATAAGCTCATCACTAGCACTAAGAACCTTACCAAACATCGTATTGGGTTCTTCTGTGACACCGATGTAGTTGTTTAGTGATTTACTCATTTTATTGACACCATCAAGACCTTCAAGAAGAGGCATCATCAGTACGGCTTGTTCTTTGCCCGTGTTATAGGTTCTCTGCAAAGTTCTTCCCATGAGGAGATTGAACTTTTGGTCAGTTCCACCTAGTTCGATATCTGATTTCAAAGCGACTGAGTCATAGCCTTGAAGTAGGGGATAGAGAAATTCTGAGATGGAGATAGCTGTTTGTGACTTGTAGCGTTTATCAAAATCATCACGTTCTAACATACGGGCTACATTGAATGTTGTAGTGAGTTCTACTAGTCCAGCAGCACCTAGTTTATCAAGCCAAGTGGAGTTAAAAACTACTTCTGTTTTTTTAGGGTCTAGTATCTTAAAGACTTGCTCTTTATAACTTTGAGCATTTTTCTCAACAGTCTCACGATCAAGTTTTTTTCTTGTCTCATTTTTGCCAGTTGGGTCACCAATCATGCCTGTAAAGTCACCGATAAGAAATTGTACGATACCGCCATATTGTTGAAAAAGTGCAAGTTTTTGGATGAGGACGGTGTGACCTAGGTGTAGGTCTGGGGCAGTAGGATCAAAACCTGCTTTTACGGTATAGTTTTCTCCCGTTTCAAGAAAGTTTTTGAGAAGTTTTTCTATCCTCTCTTCATCTATTATCTCAGCAGTTCCTCTTTTTATCTCTCTCATTGCTTCTTTGATATCGAACAACACACACCCTTTTAAATTTTTTTATAAGCATCATCTAGTGGTATAAAGTCTATGATTTTATACTTTTCATTGCTGTTGTTTAGTAACTTATCTCGACTTTTGTTTGGGACATCTACCACCATCTCAAAAAAATGAGCGTGAGAGTTTTCATTGTCGAAGAGTTTTATCGTGACTAAATTGACATCTATTTTAGCCAAATATTGCAAAAAGTAAGCTAGTGAACCTTTTTTATTTTCGATGCTGACTATCAGTTTATAGGAGTTTGGTTTTTTGGTGCACCACTCTACAAAGTACATTGGTTGTCGTGTATTCATCAACTCATGCGCATGGGTACAAAACTTGTGATGGACAATGGCAGTTGTGCCTTTTTTAAATGCAACGATTTCATCTCCACTTTTGGGATGACAACAGTAGTCAAACACGACTTTTGAGATACTTTGAGTGGTATAAAAGATGATATTGTCAAATGTTTGTTGTTTGAGTTGATACTTTCTGATAGGTGAAATGATGGGAATGATTTTTGTACTATGTAAAATCAATTTTTTGATTTTACTGATATCTTCTTGTAGGTGTATGGAGTCAATAGCAGATTTATAGAGATTTTTACGGGTAGATTCATCTTGCAAAAATGGTTCTAATTGTGCTGCTTTTAAATTGAATATATTTAAGATGATATTTTTGGCTGTTAGAGCGTTTAACTCTTTTAGTTTGTGGTTGCAATTAAGCTTCATGGCATTTTTTGCTTTTGCAGTTTTGACTGCATTGAGCCAGGAACAACGTAGCACATGTTCAGAAGTTGTCTCAATTTTGATGATATCACCATTTTTTAGTTCTGTTAAAAATGGTGTTCTCTGTTTATTGACATACGCTTCTTTGGCACAGTTTCCTATCTCTGTATGGACAGCATAGGCAAAGTCTAGTACGGTGGCAGAACGTGGCAACGAATAGACATCTCCTTTCGGTGAAAATACAGAGATGTCTTCACTATAGAGGTCATCTTTAGCGAGTTCATACATCTCTTCGATGTTTTCCCCTCCTTCACTCTGTGTTTTGAGTTCATTGAGCCAGTTTAGTTTTGGATTGAGTCCGGTGTGTCCTTTATACTTCCAATGTGCTGCGATACCAAATTGGGCAGTTTTGTGCATATCAAAGGTACGGATTTGGGCTTCGATGATGGATGCATCTGCAAAAACAGTTGTATGAATCGTCTGATAACCATTCTCTTTAGGGATAGCGACATAATCTTTAAAACGAGAGATAAGAGGATTAAAATTTTGATGGATGATACCCAAAACACGATAACAGTCATTGGGTTCTTTGACCAAAACACGAATTGCCATCAAGTCTAGTATCTCTTCCATGGAGATACCTTTTCGATGCATCTTCATATAGATTGAGTAGTGATGTTTGACACGTTTTTCTATGGAAAAACTTTTCTCCGTAAAGCCATTTTGTAGCATCAATCGGTGCACTTTTGTGATAAAGTGATTTAAAGAGAGTTGTAGTTTCTGATCTTTTCCAAGGATGGTTGTATCGATCTTGGCATACTCTTGGGGTAAGAGATAGTAAAAACTTAAATCTTCCAAAACATTTTTGATAGATGCGATACCAAGACGATGCGCAATAGGTGCATAGACGACTAAAGTCTCTTCTGAGATACGTTTTTGTTTAGAAGAGGATAGCGCATCTAGGGTGAGCATGTTGTGTATGCGATCACAGAGTTTTACCACCAAAACACGTACATCGCTGATAGAAGCCAGAAGCATTTTTCGAAAGGAGAGGGCGGAGGTGATAAGTTTTTCATTGGAGGTTGAAGGGACAAGCTCTTCTTCTCTAATTTCTATGATTTTAGTTAAACCATCAACGAGGTTTGCAATTGCTGGTGAAAACTTTTCAGCGATAACGGCACTGGTACAAGGTGTATCTTCGACAACATCATGCAATAGTGCCGCAAAAATCATCTCTTCATCCCCACCAAAATGGCTGACAATGGCAGCTACTAAGATAGGATGAATGATATAAGGTTGCCCTGATTTTCTAAATTGACCCTCATGCCACTGATGTGCAAACTCTACGGCATTATGAATATTGGGAATATTTTCTGTGAGGGAGTAGAGCAAATCTTTGGCGACATCAACCGTGTCGATAAACCGTATTTGCTCTAATAATTTATCCATATAGTGTTAATTAGTCTTCAACAATGCTATCTAGCTCGATAAGACCCTCAGCGATTTCCATTAAAGCGATATCCGTAAGTTTCATTTTATTTTTATCTGCTTTGATAAGTGGTTGAGCACCTTCTGCTAGTTGGTTTGCACGTTGGGCAACCATAATGGATAATACATAGCTATCATCATATGCATAGGCTAGGGCATTTGAAATAATTTTTTCGATTCTCATTTTAAAAAAGTTCCTTTTTTATTTATATTGTTTTCTTTGTAAGTGGCAAAGCCACTTACAAATTCATTGCATTTGAAGTACAACGCTGATGCGCCGTATTTCTCTTGCTTCGTCTTCTTTATCATGATAATTGTTTATCATGATAACTCTTTTGTATTTTAATTTTTGACGATTGAACAGGTACTCATATCACCATTGATAATTTTGAGTAAGTTTCCTTTGACAAACATATCACAAACCACGATAGGAAGAGCATTGTCTTTGGCTAGTGCGATAGAAGTATCGTCCATCACTTTAACATTATCATCTAGTGCTTGCTCATACGTTAAAGTATCGTATTTGACAGCGTCAGAAAATTTATTTGGATCTTTATCATAGACGCCATCTACCTTAGTTGCTTTGATGATCATATCAGCATCGATTTCAACGGCGCGGAGTGTGGCCGCTGTGTCCGTCGTAAAGAACGGGTTTCCGGTACCCGCAGCAAAGATAACGATTCTTCCCTTTTCAAGGTGTCTTTTAGCACGTCGTACTATAAATGTTTCAGCAATTTGCTCCATCTTGATAGCACTTTGTACTCTGGCATACATACCTGTAAATTCTAAAGCCTCTTGTAAAGCCACGGCATTGATAACCGTTCCAAGCATACCCATATAATCACCACTTGTACGTTTGATGATACCATCTTCTGAGGCAGTTACACCACGAATGATATTGCCTCCACCTACAACGATACCGACCTCGATATCATTTTCTGCGAGTTCTTTCACCTCTTCTGCGATAAATTTTAGAAGTTTGGTGTCTATTCCAAAACCTTCTTCACCTGCCAATGCTTCACCAGAAAATTTAACTAAGACTCTTTTTCTCAAATTAGTGCTCCTTCAATAGACCCCAAAAGGTACAATTACGCGTATTGTACTGAAACTTCATAAGAATAAGATAAAAGTTCTTATTTTATCAGTCTCATTGGATTTATATGCTTGGTATCTTGTGTGACTTCAAAGGTAAGCTCACGATGAACCCTACCTATAGTATAACCCTTTTTTACCCTTTTCCCAACACGAATGGTTGGGGCGATATGAGAGAGATGGGCATAAATTGTATGCAAATTATTTTTGTGCTTGACGATGATAACATTGTCAAGGACGGCTGTTTTTTCTGCGTAGATAATGGTACCATCTAATACGGTTCTTACTTTTTCATTTTGTTTATTGGCATGTAAGACAACAGATTCATTAAAGATTTTCATCTTGTAGATAGGGTCTGTATAGTTACCAAAATTTTGTGTGATTGTATAGGACTTTAGTGGGGCAATCGTCTTTGGACCACGATATTTGACTAATTTTCCATGCTGGTATGAAGAGCCGATTTGTCGTACATTGACTTTGCCATCTTTACTCTCTTTGATGACAGTTTTCTCACGTTTTTCTTTGGTGACATGCAGTTTGTGTAGGGTGTTGGCTAAGGCATCTTGCTCTTTTTTGATACGGTTTAGTTTGTTGATATAGTGTTTTTTCTTTTGCTTTAGTGTCAAGATACTCTTTTTTTGTACGCCCTTGAGTTTCTCCAAGTCAGCTTTTTTACTCTTTAAACTATCAACTCTATGAGAAAGTTTGCCTATTTCTTTTTTGACCAAGTCAATACTTTTGTTGAGTTTTATATATTTTGATTTAGTCTTTTTAAATTTTTCACGAAGTAGCCCTGTATAAGTGTGTAGTACTTCATTCATGACAATGTTGTCTATATTTGTTTCATAACTTTGGAGTATCTGTTTTCCTTCGTTATCTTGAGCCCCTTTTGTAATCATCTCGATGGAAAGTTCTTTGGAGAGTATACTGACTACTTTTTTAGAAACAAGTTTTTCTTGTTTGGCAAGACGTTTGTAAATATTTTCTATCTTTTGGAGTTGTGAAGCTTTGATAACGGTTTTCTTTTTTAATTTTTCGATACTGTTTTTGCAGGCTATGACTTCTTTGCTAAGTTTTGCCAAGTTTCTTTTTTGTATGGAAATATCTTTGGCTATCCTATCGAGTTCGTGGGATATCTTTTTTTCTTGAGATTTTTTTCTATCACTATTTACTTGGTTAGCTTGAATTTTATCATCGATATCTGCAAACAACGGGCCTATCATGATGAGAGGAAGTAGGAGTGTTGCGCCAAGCTTCATGAATCTTTTTGCCTTAAGATAATAGTGGTAACTGAGATGATAGAGATAGCAAGACTGATTAAGATAAGCAGTATGGTGTCACCTGCAAAGTTGAAGTTTTGAAGGTCGATACCTAAACTAGTCTTGAGTTTTGCGAGGTCTACAAACGTCGGAAGGAACGTAAAGACGATACCCACAAGGATAGCGGAAATGACAGCGTCGATAACAACTGATTTATAAAGGGAAGCACTTTTCATCCAGTAAGGTGCGCCAAAAAGTCCCATGATATACATACGTTGTTTGTGTTGCAAAGACCATATCTCCATCTGTTTAATGATGAGTAAAAAAGAGATGATAAAGATAAAAATTGTAAAGATATACGAAGCAGACTTTGAAAGTTTCAAAAATTGATGAAATTTGTTAAATGTTTTTTTAAAGACTTCAACCTTCTGTATCTTTGGAAACTTTTTGATTTTTTCTGAAATGCTGTTCAACTCTTCTTTGCTTGGTAATTTACTTAATTTTAGTGAGTAAAACTTTGGCAAAGTAGCTTTGAGATAAACCAAGTCTGCTTTACTCATATCATCTTTTAGTCTATCGATATAACGATCTTTTTTAATTTCACTCATAGAGGATATCTGTGGTATAGTTTGTTTGATTTCTGCCTCGTCTAAGGGATTGGTTGAAACAACTACGATAGAGTACTCATTTGCGACTTTTCCCTCATAAGCTTTCACACCACGGTCAAGCATAAATGAAAATTGTATCGAAAAGAGTAAGATAAAAAGAGGAATGATAAAAGAGATATGGTTTTTAATTGACTTCATAAATAGCTCCACCATCTATAAAATATTGTTTATAATCTATACCAAGTGTTTGGGGTATTCTATGTGTGGCTATGATAACTGTACTGCCTATATGCTGTCTGACATTTTTAAGTAAATCCCAGATAACGGTGCTTGAATATTCATCCAAGTTTCCGGTAGGTTCATCTGCAATGATGAGTAGAGGATTGTGCGCCAAGGCTCTTGCCATCGCGACACGCTGCTGTTCTCCACCACTTAGTTCTAGTGGATACTTGTCTGCTTTTAGTGGTAATTTGACATGTTTTAAAAGTTTTTGTGCTTGGGCTTGGCAGACTTGCTTTGAATATCCCGCTATCATGAGAGGCAACATCACATTTTTTTCTACTGTCCATTCGTTGATGAGTTTATAGTCTTGAAAAATGACACCGATGTGTTTTCTTAGGAGTGCTTTTTTCTGTTTGTTGATATCATGCAGTGCAAAGCCAGCGACATTAAGTTCTCCACTTTGTACAGCTAATTCTCCATAAAGGGATTTTAAAAAAGTAGATTTGCCACTACCACTTTTTCCTGTTAAGAAGACAAAATCATTTTTTTTAACAGTAAGATTAGTGTTTTTAATGATAGGTTCACTTTTATTATAAGAGAGGGACAATTCTCTGGCTTGGATAATATTATGCATATAAAAACTCTTCTATTTTTTTATGTGATTTAAGGTTTTGCTTTATTGGCAGTGCCTCATATGGAAAATATTGTATCTTATTATCATTAAATATAAGATACTTGTGTTCGCACTTTTCAAAAGCACCAAAAGAGAGTTTGATGATGCCAGAATTTTCATCTATCTCATAGAGTCTTTCAAAGTGAACAAAATAGTCATCCCCTTTAAAGACGTGAGGAGTAAATTTTGCTTTGACTTCTTTAAATGAAGGTTGTTGAGAAAAGGTGAGTTTTGTAATTTTTTCTTTCTCTTGTGATATCTCCTGGTTAGTCAGGGTGATGTCATAAATGTTTTTTTCTTGTCTCTTCCATCGGTCTTCATATTTACTAGATATGACTATCTCTTGGTTTTTTCGGATTTGTAAATCACATTGTGTGAGACTCATAAAAGTTTCATAAGAGTAGGCATAGTAGTTTTCACTGTCGGTTCTCAGTTCTAGTGTACCATCTTGTTTTAAAACACGGGTAGACTCATCGATAAAAGCAGGAGAAATAACACGACGATGGGGTTTTTTATCCCAAGGTACAGGGAAATGTACGAAGAGTTTGCCTACAGAGTTAGACGAGAGAAACTCTAAAAATATTCTTGCATCAAAAGCGGCTAAAAGGAGGTTGTTGATGTTTTGAATCTTACACTGTTTTATCACTTGTTCGATAGAAGGCCCATGTATCTCTAAGCCAATAAACTGGATATCAGGATTCGCCAATGCTTGGTGTAAAAGGTGTCTTCCTGAACCAAATCCTACCTCTACCCATATCTCTTTGTCTGTATGAAAGTCATGGGCAAAATAAGAGATTTTTTTAAGATAGGCATCACTTTTTTCCAAGTGTTGGGTCTCTTTTTTACTCTCTATATTTGAAAATGTAAGCTCAAGGTTGTGAAGTGTTTGAAAGGCTTTGAGCGCATCTTTGATGATTTTGATAGGAGAGACACGGGTGAGTTTGTCATACTTTATGAGATAGTCATTTTCTCTTTCAATGATTTTTAAAAAGAAACTTTTATCTTCAAAAGTGGTATAAATTAGCTTTTCATTTATCTTTTTAGAGTCAGCGATATAATGAAAGGTATATCCATCTTGTGAGAGTGGAAATACCTTGTAGTCTAATTTTTTAGTCTGTATATTTGGCATCTAAAACCATGAACTTTTTTTAGCCATGCCCTCAACTTTGAGGTTGACGGATCTTGACTGTTCGGAGACGATACCATTTTTATCCACACCGATAACATAATAAGTATAGGTAATGTCTGGCTTGATTTTGTTGTCTATAAAAGTACTTCCTTTGAAGTTAACGATTTTAATTTTTTTTGCTTGCCAGCCATCCCAGTATTTTTTATAGATGGTGTAGGATACGGTACGAGGGTCTGTTTGAGACCATTTTAACTCTACTGTGTTGTTGACTATTTTTGCCGCTGTGATATTGGGTGCTTTTAAATACCCAAGTGTTCTACCACGCGTTGGTTTTATCTGTTTGGTGGACTCTAGCCCATCAGCATCCACTACGGTGATACGATAAAATCTTGTCGCACCATCTTGATCAAACCTATCCGTATAGTGTGTGGCTTTTGTTTTGGCGATGAGTGAGTAAAGTCCATCAGCAAAGTCACTAGCATAGACACGGTACGCTGCTTTGTCAACCGCATCGGACTCTTTCCAAATGATATCTATCTTTTTGGCGAGATTGGTTGTAGCCATCACTCCGATGATAGGGGCAGGTAAAAGTTTGGAAGTGCCCATTACAACTTTGCTAGGCTTTGAAAAAACGCCATCTGCTGTTTTTGCTGAGATTCTGTAGTTGTAAGAGATACCAGGCTTAACAGCGTTATCAATATACTCAACGCTTAATCGCTTATCAACTGTTGCGATAGTTTCCCATTTTTTAGAAGAGGCGTCTGCTTTTTGGATAACATACGCAGATACTCTCAAATCTGGATGAATCCTCCATAAGATTTTTATCCTATTTGGCAAGCCCGATACAGCGGTGACGAAAGGAACAGCTTCTATCTTTTTGTTGGTTTGGGGTACATTGATGGGTGTGGGAAGTGAGACTCTGCCATCGCTTGTGTAGGCTGATACTAGGTATCTATTGTAAACGGATTGATTTAAGTTTTCATCGGTGTAGTGTGAAACATAGGGGTCGCTGATAACTTGAATAAGTTTAAATCCACCTTTGCCATCATTGCGTAGGATTCTATAGCCTACGATTTGTCTATCTCTGATTGGTTTCCATTCTAGGGCTACTTGTGAGAGTGATGACATGATTTTCACGTTTTCTACACGTGGTAAATTTCTATCTAAACTCTTTTTACTCAGATCAAATGCAGGGATATTTAAATCCGGCATCTCTAAGCTTGGTAAATTGAAGTTTTTTCCTTCGCACCCACTAAATAATGTGATTAAAATGCCCGATAATATAGTCGCGATTGATTTTTTCATCAATTTCCTCCTGGTTAAATTCGTCTTGTAAAATTCTTTCAAAGTCCTTAAAAAGTGGGGCTTCCTTGATGATAAGCTCTCCTGTTCTTGGATGATGAAAATAGAGTATTCTTGCGTGTAACATGACTCTTGGGATAGTATCTTTTTTGCTCTTAAAGCCATATAGTTTATCTGCCAATATATGACGAGAGAGTGACTCTAGATGGACTCTGATTTGATGCGTCCTGCCCGTAAAAAGCTTAGCAGAAATGAGTTCATGACCTGTCTTTTCAGAGAGTGCAAGTTTGACAAAAGCACTTTTTGACTCTCGACCATTTTCTTTAACAGCCATTTTGATACGATGTTTGTTGTGTCTGCCGATAGGCTTATCCACTATCATATCTTCTTTAAGTGGCAAGTCAATGAGTGCTAAGTAGTAACGTCCCATGGTTCTCTCTTCTAACTGTTTTGACAGAGATTGGTGTGCTTCATTGTTTTTGGCGATGATGATGGCACCTGACGTCTCTTTATCGATGCGGTGTACGATACCGTTTCTCTCTTCTCCGCTGATGGTGGAGAGAGTGATACCTCTGTGTTTGAGCCAGTCAACGAGGGTGGGTTCTTTGACAGAAGCGGCTGGATGGACGATGAGATAAGGCGGTTTGTTAAGCACCAAAACATCTTCGTCTTCATAAATAACTTCGATATCAAAGTCTATCTCTTCTGGGGTAGAGGCTTCCATCTTGGGAAACTCTAGCACTATCTCTTCACCGCCTTTTAGTTTCAGACCTGATTTATGTGTCTGTTTACCATCGACAGTGACACCGACCTCTTTGATGAAGTGTTCGACTTGGTTTCTAGGTTGTTTGAGTGCTTTTTGGAGGGTTTTATCTAAGCGCGCAACTTTTTGTGCTATAATCCTCATAAATTTATATCCTTCGATAGGGATAAAGGGCTTTTTTGTTTCAGGTAGATAGACGTATTTTTACTCATTTTGATTATATTGTTCCTATTTTGATTTTACCGATTATTGGAATCTCGTTTTTCTTGATATATGAATTATATCCAGTCTTGGCAAATAAACAGTTAATCTACTTTTTAACGGCATTTATAGTCTTTACCTTTTTCTTTTTTTTCCCGATGAGAAAATTTTCATGGCTGATTCCTTTTTTCTACTGGAGCAATGTTATTTTGCTGTTAAGTGTGAAATTTTTTGGGGTGAGTAAATTGGGGGCGCAGAGGTGGCTTGAGATACCATTTGTGAATTTTACTCTCCAACCCTCAGAACTGATGAAACCAGCCATGATACTGATGCTGGCATATCTCATCAAAAGCACTCCTCCCGATTCTGATAAAGGGTACGGCTTAGTGGACTTTTTAAAATTAAGTCTCTACATCATGATACCATTTTTGCTGATTCTTAAACAACCAGATTTAGGTACCGCACTAATACTTTTTTTTATAGGATATGGAATCCTTTTTATCATCGGAGTTAATTATAAAGTTTGGTTGGGTATTTTAGCCCTGATAGCCCTTGCTGCGCCATTGGTATATACCAACTTGCAAGATTATCAGAAAAAGAGAATTAGTGATTTTTTAGCAGAAAAACCAAGTTATCATGTGAGACAATCCATCATAGCTATTGGTTCGGGTGGAATTTCGGGTAAAAGTGAGGGAGATGCGACACAGTCACATATGAAGTTTTTGCCCATCGCTACAAGTGACTTTATCTTTGCTTTTTATATGGAGCGTTTTGGATTTTGGGGTGGTTTGACCTTGATATCGGTCTATACTATGTTGATAGTACATTTTTTGTTGATTACCTTGTATATGAAGGGAGATTATTTTACCCAAGTGCTCTCTTCTTCCTTGGCTCTGATGTTTTTTCTTTACACAGGTGTCAATATCGCAATGACAATTGGTTATGCGCCCGTGGTAGGACTCCCTCTGCCACTCTTTTCCTATGGAGGGAGTAGTTTTATCACTTTTATCATCCTTATAGCTATCTTTGAAAACCTTGTAGCATTTAGATTTAACAAATTTAATGATGCTAGCACTTATAAAAGTGTAGATTAAGGATAGATTAGATAAGATTCCTCCTCCAATTTGAGGGTCTGTAGCTCAGTTGGTTAGAGCACTCGGCTCATAACCGAGTGGTCGGGAGTTCGAGTCTCCCCGGACCCACCACCTAATCCCCACCATATTGTGCCCAAAACAGGGAATTCTTCAAATAGTTTTTAACATAATTTATCCAAAAATAAAGCTCTTTTTTTTCCTATATCTCGTTCAAGTAATTTAGCTTGATATATAGTTTATGTTATAATTTTTGTATTATGCAAGAGGTAGCAAAACCGTAAAAGGATTCCCATTATGCACCATCACGCCTTACTCTCTAAATTCAAAAATTTAAACCTCCTTTATGTAGAAGATGACCCTTTGGTTCGTCATGAAATTTTTGAGTTTTTAAAACGCTATTTTGCTTTGGTGCATGAGAGTTCTTCTGCTGAAGAGGCAATGGTTATTTTTAAAAAAAGTAGACCCCATATCATGTTGGTTGATATAAATCTTCCTGGAGAGAGTGGATTGAGCTTGGCTACGAAAATTCGTAAAAATCATCATGATGTTCGGATTATTGTTTCTACTGCTTACACAAATAAAGAATTTTTACTTCTTTCTATTGAGCTAGAGTTAACACGTTATTTGGTGAAGCCAGTTACGGGAGAGAAGCTTTTAGAAGCCCTGGAAAAAGCTGCTGATGAATATCTTTTAATAGCGCAAAAAGAGGATCGTGTTGCCTTAGGTGATGGGTTTTATTTTGATAAAAAGCAGAGAATACTGAGACAAAATAATCAAGCGGTCATACTTAGACCTAAAGAGATGCAACTTTTGGAGTATTTTATGCTACACCCTAAAGAGATCATCTCTTATGATATTTTAGAGTACGATATATGGGAAAACAGCCTTATGAGTCACGATGCAATTCGTTCTCAGATTCGTAATATACGAAAAAAGACCCACCATAAAATTATTGAAAACATTAATGGTATTGGTTATCGGCTATACGGCAAGGAAGAGAAATGAACCGTTTATCCTCTATTGCACGAAGAGATGGTTTTACCTTATCCACGGATACCAGTATTTTTGAAGCGATGGAGTCTATGCTTAAAAATGCTACAGGGACAGTAGTACTGCTACATGGGAAAAAACCTGTAGGCATTGTTACTGAGAGTCTGTTAATAGAGCAAATCGCAAAAGGTATGAGCTTAAACTTAACCATTGAGACTTTGGCAAAGAAGGAATTGATTACTATAAATAAAGAGGATTCGGTAGCTGCTGCTTTTGATTTGCTTGTGACCAATAATATACGTAGACTCATTATGGTAGATAAAAATAGAGATTTTTATGGGGTGATACTTCAAGAGGATTTATTTGATTTGTTGGAAGAGGATGTCTACAAAATTGACTTGAAAGTCAAGGATTTACTCTCTACTTTTAGCGTTAATATTATTGCTATCTCTGATCAAAGTAGTATTCAAGATGCTTCACTTTTGATGTACCAAAAAAATATTAGTTCAGTGCTTATAAACAATGCACATGAAGAAGCTATCGGAATTGTTACTGAAAAAGATATTCTCACTGTGGGGTATAAATCTATAGATATACACCAAAATATCAAACTTCTTATGTCTTCTCCTGTTTTAAGTGTGGATGAAGAGGATACAGTCTTTAGTATGATTGAAATGATGAAGGGGCATAACATTCGCCGTATATTAGTTAAAAATAGAAAAAATCAAACGCTTGGACTCCTGAGTAATAAAGATATTTTTCACTACATAAAAGGCAATGTCTCTCGGATATTGGAGATTAAGCTGCGTCATGCCAAAGAGATTATGAACATTCTTCCCCAAGCTATTATAGAGATTTTTGATCATGATGCCAAACAGAAAATTCACTGGATGAATCATCAAGCAAAACAGCTCTTTACAGAGAAGTTTTTGAACCGCTCACCAGAAGAACTTATGGGAGAGTTCGCTTGGAAAAAGCTATATGAAAGTCTTCATAAAAAAGGGATTGTTCAAAAAGTAGTTATTTTAATTCACCAAAAAAGTTTTGAATTTTCAGGCACTATCTCTAAAGATAGTAACAATAACTATATCAAACTCATTGCACAAGATATTACAAAGCATGAAACAATTAAACAACAGTTACAAGAGGAGATAGCCCAAGAGAGTAAGCTAAGACAAGAGAATGAGTATCTAATGATGCAACAATCACGCATGGCATCTATGGGTGAGATGGTAGGACATATCGCACATCAATGGAGACAACCTTTGGCGCAACTAGGTGGCATATTTATGAATCTTCAATCCTCCTATCTTTTTGGAGAACTTGATAAAAATTATTTAGAAGAGAAGATAGAACAAGGAAATAGTCTCATTACTTACATGTCTGAAACTATTGATGATTTTCACCTCTTCTTTTCTCCTCAGCAGACACAAAAAACTTTTGATTTGGTTGTCTATTTAAAACAGGCAGTAAGTATCGTAAAGGCTTCACTTAACTATCATCACATTGAAGTGGTTATCGAAGGAGAGGAGAATGAATTTTTTTCCTTAGGCTTACCCAATGAATTCGCTCAATCTATCTTAAACCTACTCAATAACGCGCGTGATTCTCTTAGTAAAACCAATGAGCTAAAAAAAGAGATTCGGATTTTATTTAAAAAAGAGGAGACCCAGATAATGATTCTCTTTTGTGACAATGGAGAGGGGATTTCTAAGCATATCCTAGCGCATATCTTTGAGCCTTTTGTTACAGGAAAATCAGAAAATGAGGGTTGGGGTGCAGGGCTATATATCACCCGACTTATCATAGAACAGAAAATGGGTGGGACTATCGAAGCATACAATTTAGAAAAAGGTGCTTGTTTCAAAATTTTATTGTAAATTTCACTCATCTTACATTTCTCTTGGTTATCATTGCCCTATGAAAAAGAAAATTGAACAAGTTAAAATTTTACTTGATGCGCTTCCCTATATTAAAAAATATGCTGGTGATATTTTTGTAATTAAATATGGTGGTTCAGCCCAAATTGACCCAATACTAAAAGCACAAGTAGCAGAAGATATATTGCTTATGCAACTGGTGGGTATTAAAGTTGTTATTGTTCATGGTGGAGGCAATAAAATCTCCTCTTTTCTCAATAAACTCCATATCAAGAGTACCTTTGTTGATGGGCTCCGTGTGACTGATGCAGAGACTATGGAGATAGTAGAAATGGTACTTTCTGGAAATGTCAATAAAGAGATTACCACGCTTATCAACCAACACGGGGGAAATGCTTTAGGAATTTCTGGGAAAGATGCCAACTTACTTATGGCTACCCCTATTGATTTTGAAAAGTATGGTTATGTAGGAGAGATTCGTTTAGTAAATGTAGAAGTAGTTAAAAAAATCTTAGATGAAAAATTGATTCCAGTTATCGCACCAATTGCTTCAGATAATGGTACTAACTCATCTTTAGGTTATAACATCAATGCTGATTTTGCAGCAAGTCAAATAGCCATTGCATTAAAAGCAAGAAAAATTATATTTATGACCGATACCCCTGGTGTGATGGATAATAGTAAAAATATCATCTCAACGCTAAATCTTCAAGAGGCTGAAGCGTTAAAGAAAAGTGGCGTTATATCTGGAGGTATGATTCCCAAAGTTGACGCTTGTATGGAAGCTATCAAGGGTGGTGTTTTAAAGTCACACATCATTGATGGTCGTGTTGAACATGCCATTTTACTTGAAACCTTTACTAGTGAGGGAGTTGGTACAGTCATTAAGGGCATCTCTAAAATAAAAAAGGGAGCATAATTGGATAAAAATAGACAAGAGAACCTGCTAAGACAGTGTGAAGCAATTATTAAAGAGGGATTAAATAGTATGCATAATGTTGATAGAGCTTTATCCATTATCAATGATTTAGGACTCTATAATAATAAAAATTATAAAAGTTTTGAGAGCTATTGCCAAGAGAATTGGCATATCGACCATACGTATACGCACCTATATTTAAAAAAAAACAAGGATTAAAATGAAGCAAAATAATGAATTTCCAAATTTACCAAAAGAGTGTACTTCTATGTTGTGTAAGCATCTTACAAAAGAGGTTTTTGAAGTACTAAAAGATAAAAAAACAGCGAATGGTTTTACCCTGTCTGATGCTATTAATTCTGGTGTTGAAAATATAGATAGCGGCATTGGAGTGTATGCAGGAGATGAAGAGTCTTATACACTATTTTCTCCTCTTTTTGATCCAATTATTGAGGAATATCACGGGTTTAGCCCAAGTGACAAACACAAGAGTAATCTAAATCCTGATGATTTACATGCACCAAATCCTGATTCAGAAGGCACATACATCGTCTCTACTAGAATTCGTGTAGGGAGAAATGTAGACAATATGCCACTAGGACCTGCCATCTCAAAAGAGCAAAGAGATCAGGTAGAAGCATCAATTGTTGAAGGACTTAAGCAACTAGAGGGAGAGTTAAAAGGTAGCTACTATCCACTTTTGGGCATGAGTAAAGAGGTACAAGAAGCGTTAATCAAAGACCACTTTTTATTTAAAGAGGGTGATAGGTTTTTAGCGTCAACGGGATTAAATCGTGATTGGCCAGAGGGAAGAGGCATTTATCATAACAATGACAAAACATTTTTAGTGTGGGTCAACGAAGAAGACCAACTAAGAATCATCTCTATGCAGATGGGTGGGGATATCAAAGAGGTATTTACCCGTTTGGTTTCTGCCATAAAGAGTATAGAGACAAAAGTGGCATTTTCTTATAATGAACATCTTGGGTATATTACCTCTTGTCCTACAAACTTAGGAACAGCGATGAGGGCTAGCGTGCATATCGCTTTACCAAAGTTATCACAAGACATGGAGAAATTTAAAGCCATTACTGACAAACATCATCTACAAATCAGAGGCATCCATGGCGAACACTCAGAGAGCGAGGGTGGTATTTATGACATCTCAAATAGAAGACGACTTGGTGTTACTGAGGTTATGTGTGTTCAAGATATGTATGATGGGGTTGTTGAACTGATTGAAGTTGAGAAGAGTTTATAAAATGCTAATTGTGGGTGAATCTTATGCTTAAACTCCGCTCACAATTTGTTTAAGGGCATCTCTAAAAAAGCTAGAGATTCCTTTACGATAAAACATGCTTTTTTAGCACAGCTGTAAAAAAAATCCCTTTAAAAACCACTTTGTTATTGACGCTAGCTATCACATCAACGGTGGCTCGATTCCCGTCTTTTTGGCTAATGGTTCCTTCAAATGAAACAACTTCACCTACTTTAACCGGGGCTAAAAACTTTGTTTCACTTTTGGCAAGGACGACATAAGGGGCATTTACCGCTGCCATAGCCGTAAAGTCTGCTGCTGAAAATATAAATCCACCATGCACCAAGCCCTCTTCATCGGCTATCATGATAGAGGTGGTTTGTAGGCTGATTTTGGCGTAGCCATCTTTGAGTTCTTTGAGGGTTCCGTTTAGTGTTTGATCTAGCTTGAGATGGGTGTTTAGTTGCATGCTTATCCTTTCTGTTTTTCTAAAAAAGCATTGAGTTGATTGGCAAAACTCTCCTCGTCTTTACTTGAGAATGCTTTTGGTCCTTTAGTCATCTCCCCGCTATCTCGTATCTCTGCCATGAGGTTACGGATAGCAAGATATTGTTTGATATTTTCTTTGGTATAAAGTTCCCCTCTATGATCAATAGCGTGGGCAGACTGGGAAATGACATGGTCAGCTAGGGGGATATCAGCGGTGATGACAAGGTCATTTTTTTCTACCATCTCTACGATTTTTTTGTCCGCTTCATCGGCACCTGCTTGCACGATGAGATAGTGGATATGTCGTGAATTTCCTACTTTGATAGGCTTATTTGAGACGACAAAAGTCTCTAACTTTAGGCGTTCTATCTGTTTTGTGACGATAGGTTTTAAAAGGTTAGGGAACGCGTCTCCGTCTATATATAGTTTCATATAATCTCCCGCTATATTTGTGAGAGATTATAGTATAGATTTTAAAATTTTGCAAAGGTATCGGAAGTAACTCCTTCAAACCAACCAAGTAATCCTTCTCCACTTGTGCTGTTGTAGTACTTGCCGTCTATTTTGGGGACTTTTTCTTGGATGATCATCGTGCCATTCTTATCATAAGTGAAATCTTTTTGGATACCGATACCAAGTTTATTTGGTGTAGTAGATACCATAGAGAAGCATGATGCTGAAAATGTTACCAAGTCATTATCTTTATTTTCTAAAATTCGTTGTGTTATCAATTTTCCAGTCTCTTTTGCTAAGCTATAGGCTGTTTGTGCAGCTGCTGGCACGCCTCCTGCTTTTTTAGGATTGTCTTTAAAAACACCTTTTTTGAAAAATGCACTATCTCCTACAATAAATATATGGTCATCTGTGATGGAGTACATCTTTTTATCTTTTAGTTTGGCACCTCCCCAACTATTTGTAGCAATATTTGCCATCTTGATGACAGAGCTAGCTTTTTGTAGAGGCATGAGATTGAGTACTTCATAGGACATAGGTGCTTTTATATACTCAGCATCATCATCTATATCTCTAAAATAGACAATTTTTTTGTCAAAGTCTACATCCATTAGGTTACTAGCACCAAGATACTCGATGATACCTTCGTATTTCTCTTCAAATACTTGCTCAAAGGCAGGTGCTTTGGCTTGTGGTCTTGCACTACTATCTAAAATAGTTACAGTGGCTTTTCCCACCAAGTTATTACGCTTAATCCAATCACCAATCATACAAGCTCTCTCATAGGCCGCTGGTTTACAACGCATGAGTGAAGAGATTTTTACCGTTTTGTTGAGGTTTTTTATGAGGTGGGTGCGGGGTGGAATGATGATAATATTACCTTTACCTCCTCGTGCTTTAAAATCTCTTAATTGCTTGAGTAGTACAGCATGTTCTACACCGCTATCAGAGATAAGTCCACCTGGTGCTTCAAGTTTTGCTCTTTTTATCTTCTCTTGACTCCAAGTTGGGAATTCTACTTCATAGTTATAGTCAATACCTGGCGCTAACACAAGATAGTCAAAGTTTAGTGTTCCTTGTGAAGAATAAACTATGCGCTCTTTTCTATCGATATCCATTACCTCTGTTTGAATAACTT
The DNA here is from genome assembly GCA_024278835.1 of Campylobacterales bacterium. Lineage (GTDB taxonomy): Bacteria > Campylobacterota > Campylobacteria > Campylobacterales > QNZT01 > JANTGR01. Next base: position 23,327 of record JAJRSK010000050.1, read on the forward strand.
CAAAGTTATACTCTCTTTGCACGGCATTATAGTTAAAGACAAAATCCTCTTTTTTAAAGCTTTTATCTCCACTCAGAAGTGTATTACTCATTGGGCAGACGAAATAGGTACTGTTTTTTTCTAAAACGATAACTTCTATTTTATTTTCTGGGTCGTTTTGCTTGATGGAAGAGGCGGTATTTAAGCCACCAAATCCTCCACCTACAATGACAACTCTTGTTTTAATATCTTGCTTTTTTCTCAAAGTTTTTAGATAAGGGCTTGTGTTCAAAGTGCTCTTTGTTACACATCCGATTGTGCTTAGTGCAGCGGTTGATAATCCTACGATTGTTAAAAAATCTCTTCTTTTCATCATGTATCCTATTTTCTTATAATTAAAATAAGATATGATTATAATATTTAGTTTGTTAATTATTGCTTATCATGATATTATTTACAACAAAGGATAAAATCCATCATGCATGAATGTTTTAAACCCGCACCCTGCTTAGCCAATGGACATTTACAAACGCTCTTTCCTGCACTCTTTTCAAAGCCCAAGATACCTGCTGTTGAAAAAGAGATATTTGAACTGCTTGATGGGGATTTTGTAGAACTTGTATGGCATCAAAAGCCAAAAGAGGGTGAAGATAGACCTATCATGATACTCTTTCATGGGCTTGCTGGCTCTTTTGAGTCTCCTTATATCAAGCGGGCAATGTTGGCATTTGGTGAAAAAGGTTACGCTGTTGTGTTGATGCATTTTCGTGGTTGTGGAGAAACGATAAATCGGCTACCTCGTGCCTACCATAGTGGTGATACAGCAGATGCTAGAGTCTTGATAGCGGATTTAAAAAGGCGCTATCATAATAGTACTCTTTTTGCAGCAGGGTATTCACTAGGTGGCAATATGCTTTTAAAGTTGTTAGGTGAGTGGGGTGAAGATACACCACTAAAAAGGGCGATGGCGATCTCTGCACCGATGGATTTAGCATCTTCGGCAAATCACATCAATCAAGGCTTTTCAAAACTCTACCAAGCGAGGTTAATGCGCCTTTTAAATAAATCTTTAGAAGAAAAATACCACTATCATGATATGGAAAAATTGATAGGTTTAAAAAAAGAAGATGTTAAAAAATTACGCTCTTTTTGGGAGTTTGATGATGTTTATACGGCGCCTATTCATGGCTTTAAAGATGCGAAGGAGTATTATGAAACGTGTAGTGCAAAGGGGTATCTCAAAGCTATCATGATAGATACTTTGATTGTGCATGCCAAGGATGATCCTTTTATGGGAGATGGTGTGATACCTACTAAGGAAGAACTTTCATCTACTATAAAGTATGAACTCTATGCTCATGGTGGACATGTAGGATTTGTTTCTGGCACACTCATAAGAGCACATTATTGGCTAGAAACACGAATGTTAGAGTTTTTCGCTACAATACGCGCAACTTAATAAAGGGTATAAATGTCATTTACAACACTAGGACTTTGTGAGCCGATTTTACGGGCTATCAAAGAGACAGGTTACACAGAACCAACACCGATTCAAAAACAAGCGATTCCACTCATTTTAGAGGGAAAAGATGTTTTAGCAGGGGCGCAGACAGGGACAGGAAAAACAGCGGGATTTACCTTGCCACTTTTACAGACCATGATGGATACGCCGATACAAAAAGGAAAAGCGAGAAAAGTACGGGCTTTGATACTGACACCAACACGGGAATTGGCTGCGCAAGTGGCAGAGAGTGTTGGGACTTACGGGAAGTACCTACCATTTTCCCATACGGTTATCTTTGGAGGGGTGGGTATCAATCCTCAAATCTCTCGCTTGAGAAAAGGGGTTGATATCGTCATCGCGACACCGGGAAGGTTGTTGGACCTTTCTGGACAGGGGGCTATTGATCTCTCTCATGTGGAGACTTTGATACTTGATGAAGCCGATAGAATGTTAGATATGGGTTTTGTGCATGACATCAAAAAAGTCTTGGCATTGTTGCCTAAAAAGCGTCAAAACCTTCTCTTTTCAGCCACCTTTTCTAATGACATCAAAAAATTAGCAGATAATTTACTAGACTCACCCGTCTTGATAGAAGTAGCCAGACGAAACCAAACCACAGCGCAAGTAGAACAAGTCGTCTATCCCGTTGACAAGGCGCGAAAAAGAGAACTCCTTATCCATCTCATCAAAGACAATAACTGGAAACAAGTCTTGGTATTTACCCGAACCAAACATGGTGCGAACAAACTAAGCCAACAGCTTGATAAAAAGGGTATCAGTTCTGCTGCCATCCATGGAAACAAATCCCAAGGGGCAAGAACAAAAGCCTTGGCTGATTTTAAAGCGGGTGCTGTGCGGGTACTTGTTGCTACAGATATCGCTGCCCGAGGAATCGACATCGATCAACTCCCTCATGTCGTGAACTTCGAACTACCCAATGTCCCTGAGGATTATGTGCATCGAATAGGTAGAACTGGTAGAGCAAGGCGTGAAGGTGAAGCTGCGTCGCTTGTCTGTATCGATGAAAAAGAGTTATTGCGTGCTATCGAAAAACTTATCAAAAAAGAGATTCATAAGGTGCAGATACAGGGATTTACGCCAGACCCTAGTATCAAACCAGAGCCGAAAAAACAGCAAGGAAATTCGCGTTCACGCGGTAGACGAAGTGATGGCAATGGAAAAGCGGTAGGTAACAGAGAGAGAAATTCAAGAAGGTAGTTGTTAGCACCTTTTGTGGTGCTAACACTATTTTAAAATGTCGCTACAACAAACTTAGTGATGATAAATCCACCAATTACAAGCCATACAAACATCGCGCCTGCCGTATAAAGAGGGGCAAGTCCCAAGCCTTTAAACTTGGCAAATATCGTCCCCATACCAAGAGCGGTCATCGCCATCGTCAGTAAAAATGTATCAACTTCATTGATAACATCAACAATATTTTGTGGTACGATTTGTAGGGAGTTAAATCCCGCCATCATGATAAAATAGACAGCAAACCAAGGGATCACTAACTTGACTTTTTCACTCGCACCTCCACTCTTTTTAGCTTGCATAGAGAGGTATATACCAAGTATGATAAGCATCGGTGCTATCATGATAACCCGCGTCATCTTGACAATCACTGCGGCATTTGCCATATCGGTTGGTGTGCCTTGTACGGAAGCTGGAACGGCGACGACTTGGGCTACTTCGTGAATCGTACCTCCCACATAGATACCAAATTCTTGCGGGCTCATATGTAAAAAACCGGTAGCAGGTTCGATAAAGGAGGCATACATCACAGGGTATAAAAACATTGAAATCGTTCCAAAAAGTACAACCATAGAGACGGCCACTGCTGTCTTATGTCCTTCTGCTTTTAGAACAGGTTCCGTAGCAAGTACTGCGGCTGCACCACACACAGAAGCTCCTGCGGCTGTAAGCATAGAGGTGTCTCTATCCATCTTAAAGATTTTTTGCCCTAGATAGGTACCAATGAAAAAAGTAGAACTCAGCATCAAGAGTGACACCATAAACCCTTCCATTCCTACATCCATAATCTGTTGAAAAGTGATACGAAAACCGTAAAATACGATAGCAAATCGTAGTATTTTTTTGGCAGAAAAGGTGATACCTGTGCCCCATGCACTTGGGATTTGGTTGTGTAGGGTGTTGGCGTAAAAGATACCCATCACGATACCGATAACCAGAGGTGAGATACCGAGTGACTTCATAAAGTCCATGTTGGCTATCATCGTTGCAGCGGCTGCAAAGATGGCGACAAAGAGGATACCGCTGATGGTACCTTGACGATTTTGGGCTGAAAATGCCATAAAGAATCCTTTTTTTAATGTTGTGGTATTTTACTATAAAATATCCGTTTTGTAAAATTAATAAAACTTGTTATAATGATTGATAAAATTTATAAGAAGAGCCATGACACTACGTGAATTAGAACTATTTTATGCACTTTGTGAAAATCCCCATGTTTCCAAACTATCATCTGAGATAGGCTTGAGTCAGTCGGCGATTTCGTTGGCAATAAAGTCTTTGGAAAAAAAACTTTCAGAACACCTTTTTGATAGAATAGGCAAAAAATTGGTGCTCAATGAGAGAGGAAGGGTCTTTAAAGAAAGGACGCTTCCTCATTTTTTAGCCTTAAAAGATGCAGGAACTTTTTTTAAACAAGACAAGCTATCAGGGGTGATTAAAATCGCTTCAAGCAAAACCATTGGTAATTTTATCATACCTTCATTGGTATTTGATTTTGTGCAAGAAAATCCTGATATTACTATCGTTAAAGATATCAAAAACTCCACACAAATTATCCAAATGGTACAAGAAGGCACTATCGATATGGGTATTATTGAAACGGAGTGTGCTGCGCCAAATATCATCAAAGAACTCTTGGATGAAGATAGGTTGTTGCTGGTTTCAAGTGATGAAAGTATTTCCACCAAGCCTTGTTATATCGATGAACTTTTTTCAAAAAAGTGGCTTTTAAGAGAGCAGGGGTCAGGAACAAGGGAACTTTTTTTGGAGAGCTTAGGAGAGATGAAAAAAGAGATTCCTATTTTTATAGAGTGTACGGAATTTGAAGAGATGAAGACATTGCTTTTTAAATACCCAGAAACTATCACATGTATTTCTCAGTTTGCAGTAAGTAGAGAGTTGGCGCGAGGGGAACTGTTTGAGATACCTCTGATTAATATCTCTTTAAAAAGAAAATTCTACATCATTTATAACAAACAAAAGTATAAAACTGCACTTTTTAACGCTTTTTATGCATTTATCAGAGCCCATGTCCATTGATATTCATCAAGATGAATTCTTTTCCTTTTTGATACACTCCATTTTAATTTCTATAAATGATAAGGGAAATATATGAAAAAGTTTATGCTTCTTGTCCTTTCTATTGGGGCAATCACACTATCTGCAAGTAACAAACTTGAAAATGCCACCTGTGTGAAATGTCATCCAAAAATCTTTAAAGAGTATGAAAACTCTATGCATAAAAATGCTTCTATCTACAATGACCCTGTACACAAAGCTATCTGGGATTTGCATCCGGCCAAGAAAAAAGGGAATTACAAATGTGCCAAATGCCACACACCAGCGGATAGGGACTTGGTAGCGGGGAAAACATCACTTGCTAAAACTGATATACAGACAAAAGAGCCAATCTCTTGTCTCTCCTGTCACCAGATAGAGAGCATAGAAAAACATAAAAAAGCCAATAAGAACATTTACACGAAGAAAGAGAAAACCTTTTTTGCTACAAGTAAAGAGCATAAAGGGACTAAACTGCTCTATCATGATAAAAGTAGTTTTTTTGGACTTTTTAAAACGCGTGTAGGTTCGCCTTATCATGATATAGACTATTCCAATGAAAACTTTTATGATGCCAAGATGTGTTTAGGCTGTCATGATCATAAACAAAATGGCAAAGAGTTTATGATATGTGATATGCAGATAAAGAAGAGTGATAGTTCAAAAGAGACTTGTATCACCTGTCATATGCCAAAAGAAAAGGGGTCATTTGTGAATCTTCATGACTCTAAAACACACCGTTTTCACGGGGCTACAGCATTGGTGGCTAGACCAAATCGTTTATCCAAGCATCTCTTACTTACGCTTGAGAAGGAGAGTGAAGGATTTACTATCATGATAGAAAACAAAGCAAACCACACTTTGGCGATGCAACCACTACGACTAGCAAAGTTAAAAGTGACGATATCCAGAGATGGTAAAATAATCGCACAAGAAGAACAAAGTTTTCAAAAAGTGATAGGCACAAATGGAAAACCTTCGATGCCGTGGCTTGCTACAGAAGTGTTGAGTGATAAAACTATTAAAGCATTTGAAAAGAGAAAAGTACATTTTGAAACGAAGCTTGAAAAAGGGGATGAAATAGTCGCTAAGTTCGGATATCACATCGTCAATCCTAAAGTAGCTGAAAAATTGGGGATAAGTGATAAAAAGCTACTAGAGTTTACTGTGTTAACGAAGAGAAGATTCATGCAAAAATAGTTAATAAATTAAAATAGTTTTATTTTAAAATTTATTTATATTTATTTAATATATATTGATTTTTAATAATAAAATATATCAAGGTTTGCTATGGTTGATTTGTATCTAAAAAAGGTTTTTTTTGCTTTATTGATTTTACCAGTTTTTTTGTCGGCTACGCCTCTTGCGCCATCACACTTGACTCTTTCTGCTGATTCTAGTAGTAGTGTCTCTCTTTCTTGGCAAGATAATTCAGACAATGAACTTGGATTTAAAATTTTTCGTAACGATGTTTTGATCGATACGCTTAGTGCAGGTCAAACCACCTATCATGATACTGGATTATCAGCGCATACAACTTATACATATATGATAAAAGCAACGGACGATACTATCGCTGAGCCAGTGTTGCCAAACGTACATATAAATGAAGTGTTAGCTTCTAATGTTGATATCCAAGTGGATCCTGATTTTTATGAATTTTCTGATTATATAGAACTTAAAAACTTTGAAAATCATACTATAGATATAGGTGGGTATGTTATAAGTGATGATAAAAAGAGTTGGACAATTCCTTCTGGTACGACGATAGCCGCGCATGGGTTTCTTCTCATTTGGGCAGATGAAAAAGATTTTGTTGGCAATGGACTACATACGAATTTTAAGCTCTCCAAGAAGAAAGAGAAAGTGACGCTAAAGGATAGTGCCGGTGCTACGATAGATTTTATAAGTTATAAAAAACTTTCATCAAATACTTCCGTAAAAGTGATTGGTGGTGAGGTAGTTTATATGATACCATCACCCGAAGCTGAAAATGGTACAGTATACACAAAGTTAACGCTTGCGCAAGAGCCAGTATTTTCTGAAGATAGTGGTTTTTATACGGGTGCACAAACAGTCTCTATATCCTCTGAAAATGCGACTGAGATTTACTATACAGTAGATGGTTCGGTGCCTACTAAAAATTCTTTGAGATATACTGCTACTTTGACAGTAAGTTCAACAACTGTTATCAAGGCAATCGCTTATGCAAGTGGTACGGTTGCTAGTAAAGTAGTGACAAAAAGCTATATTATTGGTTTGGATACTGACATGGCAGTTTTATCTTTATCTTTGGATGACAAGTATCTATTTGATAACTATATAGGTATATATGTTGAAGGATTAAATGGCAAACAAAGTGCAGGGTGTTACTTTCATCTAGATGATGACCCTATGAACTTTAACCAAGATTGGGAGAGACCTGTAAGTGTAGAGTACTTTGATCCTAACAATCAAAGTGTTTTTAATGTAACAGGGGAATTATCTATCGGTGGACAATGTTCAAGGTACAATAGATATGGAAAGCGTTCTTTTGCAGTAGAGTTAGATGATACACTAGAATATCAACTCTATAATGATAAGCAAGATGTACTCGAACATGATGACTTTAAGATAAGAGGGGGCGGTAATGGATACAAGATCAATGATATATTATTAGCAAAAGTAACTATGCGTAATAATCTAAATGTAGACTCTCAAGCAGATAGACCAGTACAAATGTTTATGAATGGTGAATACTGGGGGATATACAATATACGAGAGAAAAAAGGTAAGGATTACATAAAAGCTAATTATCCAGATGTTGATAAAAAGAAGTTAGATATCATCGCACATGTCTCTGGTGAAGATAGGGCTAAAGTTGGAAATACTGATGCATTTACTATTCTATATGACTTTGTATATGACCATGATTTATCAAATAGTAGTAACTATCAGCAACTTCTTGATGTGATAGATATAGATAACTATATAGACTATATGTCGGTAATGCTATATAGTGGAAATGGAGATTGGATTTATAATAATACTAGATGGTGGAGAGAGCGTAAAGAGGGAGCCAAGTGGAGATGGATGCTAGATGATGTTGATGATGCATTTAGTCATGTTCATTTTGATTCATTTAATCATGCCAAAAAAACAAGTACTTTTATGAGTAAACTTTTTAATAAGCTACTGTCAAATAGTACATTTAAGTCACGTTTTAAGTCACGTTTCAATGACTTACTTGATACAACCTTTTCAAATGCAAATATTTCCCCATTGATTGATGAAGTAAGTGCTTCTCATTCTTATTTTGATTTAGAGAGAGACAAGTGGACGCATGATGGTGACCATATAAGTCAAAGTAAGTTTAATAGCTCCATCAATACTGCAAGAGATTTTGCAAGAGATAGAGTAAGTTATGTGAGAGATAAACTTAATGCCCTTTAGAGGTGTCCTCTAATAAAAAGTAGAGTATGCTTCCTACTACAGGAACTATCATGATAAAAACTTTTACTTGGCTAGCGATATATTTGGCTGTACTCATCTGGTCTGCTATTCACCCCAAAGATATGTTTACATGGTTTTTGGAGGTGGTGCCTGCACTCATCGGTTTGGTAGTGCTTGCACTAACTTATAAAAAATTCCCACTTACTCCACTTGTCTACACCTTGATTCTTATTCACTCTATCATCTTAATGGTTGGTGGACACTACACTTACGCTGAGGTACCACTGTTTGATAGTTTTAAGGAGTGGTTTGGTTTTGCACGCAATAATTATGACAAAGTAGGGCACTTTACCCAAGGCTTTGTGCCTGTCATGATAGCGCGTGAAATCGTCATACGAAAAGAGGTTTTTAAAAGTAGAGGCTGGATGAACTTTTTTATCGTTTCATTTGTGCTAGCGTTTTCTGCCTTTTATGAGCTGATAGAGTGGGCAGTAGCAGAGATGAGTGGTGAGGGTGCAGAGGCATTTTTGGGTACACAAGGCTATGTCTGGGATACACAGTCAGATATGGCATGGGCATTGTTTGGGGCTATCGTGGCGTTGGTGTTGTTGGGTCGGTATCATGATAGGGAGCTAGCTGCTAAAGTATAAAGATAAATTGTGCATCCACATCTCAACTTATAGAGTATATGCTACAATAACTATAAAGCTATAAAAAGGAGCATACTATCAATTTTAATTCTAGTAACCACATAGATATGATATATGACTCTATTGTTGAAAGTTTCAATAGATTAGATGAAGTTGCGCAAAGTTGCGATAAGCTAAAAGAGGCAAAAAAGACCTACTATCAGGCACTCAATGAAGAGCATTTAGGTATTGACCATGTTAAAAATAATCAAGAGCAATATCAAGAAAAGACAAAAGAGAAAAAATCAGAAGTAGCATCAATCCAAAAAGAGATAGGCGAATACTTTTGTAATGGCTACAAAACATTAGAGCCACTAACTGTTGGGCTTTTTAGTGAGTGGGGTAGTGGTAAAACACACCTTTTGCAAGGTGTAAAATATAAGATAAAAGAGCAACAAAATATTAAGCTTTGGGAAAATACTCCTAAAGAGTCTGAAACTATAAATAAGTTAATTATCCCTATATTTTTCAATGCTTGGCGATTTGAAAAAGAGGAGCATATAATTATCCCTCTTTTTCAAACAATGTTAAGTGAGCTTGAGGGGTATGACCATATACCAAAATTAAAACTATTAAAGCAAAAACTTACCATCTTGAGTGTGGCTTTAGTAAGTAATTTGCAACTACCAAAAGGGTTTGATGTTGCAAAAGTTTTAAGTGGTGATTTTTCTGCACTTAAAAATATGGCATCTTTTTTTAACTTTAGTGGTGCAACAAAAACCTATAAAGAAAAAAGTGATGAAAACAACCCACAAAAGCAACTCGAAGCACTTTTGCAAAGTGGCGACTTAAACTCTATATACCTTAAAATACCAGAGTGGATAGAGAAAATTACTATTTATGATGATGTTAGGTTTGTTTTTTTAATAGACGATTTAGATAGATGTTTGCCAGAAAACACTCTTAAAATGTTAGAGTCTATTAAACTATTTTTAGATGTAGCAGGGTGTAGCTTTGTTTTAGCAGTAGATGATGATGTGGTAGAAAGAGGGGTAGAGCACCACTACCGAGACTATATACAAAGAAACAATAACCACACCTACATAAATTGCAACGAACCAAAAGAGCATAAGAGCCAAGAAAAAGAGCAAGAAAAAACAGAGACTAAAAACTACCAAAACTACGAAGAGAAAAAAGCAATACTCCCAATAACAGGCAATGAGTATTTAGAAAAGATGGTGCAACTACCATTTAGAATACCACCTATAGATGATACGGATATAAAAGAGTTTTTGCAAAATCGATATGATAGATTTAAAGAGCAAGAGCAAGAGAAAAAAGAAAATATCCATGAGTAAAAGTCACACACCCAAAAAGATTTCAACCAAGAATTGTTAGACTTTTTTGTAAAAAATATTCCAAAAAAACCAAGAAAGATTATACGAACCATTGCACTTTATGAGAGTAAAAATAGGCTAATAAGGGGCTTAAATATAGATTATATACTACTTGCCAAGCTTACACTTTTAGAGCTTTTTGCCCCAAAACTCTTTAGGTTTTTGCAAAGCAAAGGTTTTGTAAGGCTTTTTAAAAGGTTGGTGCAGTGGAGAGAAGAACACAATAGTTTAAGTCAATTTAACACCATAAAAGATGATATTTTAAAATCAAACTTACCAGATATAGATAGATTTCTATTTTTGGAGCTTCAAAAGATTATAGAGCATATCTATAAAGGCAGAGTAGAGTTTGAATTAGATGTTATTTTTGATAAAGCTTATGATGATAAGCTTTTAAAAGAGCATCTATACTTTAAAAGCTTTACTGTAAATGTAAAAGAGAGTGAAATTAAAAAAGAGGTAGCACCAGTAGATATAGAGCTGTTTATAAATAGGCTATTAAGCGAAGATGAGCTTTTATGGCAAGATGCCTTTAAAGAAGATGCCAACCTAAAAGAGCCAAATACTATTTTAGACAATACGACATTTAACAAACTTTTAGAGAAGTTAAAAGAGAAAACAGAGTTTATAGAACACCCAACTTGGCTTGAAAATATATCAAACCACATAAACAACAGACAGCTTTTAGAGCTTTTTAAAGAGGTTCATAACCCTTTTAAGGATGGCAAATGAGCAACAAATTAAAACTACTCGAAATCGTAACCAATAAAATAAACCCACCCTATAAAAAAGAGATAACTCCTATTCAAAAAGATATTATTCCACCTGAGATTATAGATAAGTTAAACCCAAAAAGAGCAAATTTAAGAGGAGTAGCCACAAAGCCCATAAAGAGTTGCAACACAGGGCTTGAAGAGATAAAAGATGAAGCTCTATTAAAAATCCTACCAAAAGAGCATTTAGGCACAGTTAGAAGCATCATAAAAATAGATGAAAAAACCATTGCTTGTGGAGGAAGTGACGAAAAAGTCACCCTTATAGATATAAGCGACAAACAAAAACCACGATTTAAAAGCTACTACACCTCTTTAGAAGATGGTGTTTGTGAAGTGTTAAATAGTGAGTATATCTATTATGTCGCAACAGACAAAGATGGCTGGCATTTTGGTAATGATAGAGTGCTATATAGATATGCAAGGCTTTATAATCCAAAAGCAGATAAATTGATCCCGTATTTTGAGCTTGAGAGTAGAGTAGAGCTTTTGGAAGGTGGTAAAATTTTAAGAATAAAACGATAGAAAAGCCCACTTCCTAAACAACCTCACAGGAGATAACCTCTCGACTATCTCCTTTCCCTCAAGTATTATAAATGTTAAGAGTTAAATTTTGGCTCTATGCGTGAAAAAATTATGATATAATATTTTCATAGAGTTAGGAGAGAGTGAGATGCCTAAAATTTTTGAATACCTTGGTATTATTATCATGTTTTATAGCAATGAACATGAACCGATTCATGTTCACGGTAAATATCAAGGTTTTGAGAGCAAAGCTGAATTTATTATTGAAGATGGGAAAATCGTTGATATTAAATTTAAAGATGTGAAAGGCAAAAGGTCTTTACCTCATGGTCAACTTAAAGAGTTTAAAAATTTTGTAGGAAAATTTAAAGAAGATATTGTGCAAAAATGGATAGATTATTTTATCTTGCATAAGTCTGTACCTTGTATAAAAATTGAGGGAAGGGTAAAATAGATGACAAATTATTTAGAAATTGAATCAGCAGAATATATCGATGGTTATAAAATAGAACTAAAATTTAATGATGAAAAAATAAATATTGTAGATTTTGAAAACTTCATAATGAACTCAGGACATCCAGATATTAAAAAATACCAAGATATAGACCTTTTCAAAAACTTCAATTTAACCTATGGTGAACTTGAATGGCAAGATTATGATTTGGTATTTCCGATAGCTGATTTATATGAAAAGCAAGAGATATAAACTTAATTTTCTAAATGAAAAGCCCACTTCCTAAACAACCTCACGGGAGACAACCTCTCATCTATCTCCTTTCCCTCAAGTATCAAATCAGCCAAAAGCATAGCATTGTACGGGGCAAAGACAAAGCCTCGTGAGGCTAGGGCGTTGTGTATGTAGAGATTGGGGAAGTAGTGGTATTTTTGGGGAGGAACTTTTGAGCCTTTTTTGATGTAGGGGTAGGCTTCTAGTGTCTTATCATGATGGATGACTTTTCCTAGGATGGGGAAGTAGTCTAGGGTGGAGCTGCGGTGTCCGATGTAGCTTTTTAGGATTTGTAACTCTTTGAGTGTCTGTATCTCTGCTGCGCGTTTGAGCAATCCTTCGCTATCTTGATAGGCCGCTTCTTCTAGGTCAACATCTCCGCGTATATGTGTCGCCCCGATGATAATCTTCTCATCATGATAGTGTGAAAATGAGAGTTCTCTATGGATGTTGTGTGTGAGAAGATGGCTATCATGATAGCGTACATCATAGCGATAACCCGCTATCTTTTTTCTCTGGATATAGGGCAAATCAAAAGGAAGTGCATCACTACCTGTTGCGATGATGAGGTGTTTTGCCCTAAAGTTATCTATCTGCCAGCTATCATGATAGGTGATATCTTTATAGCTATAATTCTCTAGCACTTGGATATCTTTCAACATCGCTGCAATAAGTGCTTGTGGTTCTATCAATCCAGCTTCTGGGAAAAAGTAATCTTCCCCTCTCTTCTCCCACTTCATATGCATATAGGGTTCATAGGAGGCTAATCTTTTCTTATCTTTTTCATCCAAGGGGAGTTTTAAGAGTCCGCATTGTGCTAAAAGGTCGGGAAAATGTGCTTTGTAAAAGGTGAGCGAGTAGTTAAACGCGTCGTTGAGGTATGTTTTGTAAGGGCTAGGTTTGGAAATCTTGGGAGAGAGAAATGCCCCTGCCGCGTTTGAATCGCCAGAGCAGCGTTTCTCCTTTTCAAGGACTAAAACTTTTAACCCTTTTTGTTTAAGGGCAAAGGCTGTACTTGCTCCTGCGATGCCCGCACCCAAGACGATGGCATCGTACTCTAATGATAAGGATTGAATGCTTGTAAATCTTTAAATTTATTGACGGTGAGTTTTGAAAATCTCTCTGCATACTCCCAAAAATCTTGCTTGAGTTCTTCATCCATGTCATAGGCTTCCAAGGCTTGTCTCATACAGCCTAGCCACTCGATACGCGCTTCATCAGGAATCGTAAAATCATCATGGATACGAATCATAAATTCATCAAGTCCAACACCACCAGCTACCTCTTCATAGACCGCAGGTCCTCCACATAATTGGATAAAAAATTTGGTGTTTTTTGCTGCTATTTTGTTGAACTCTTCTTTGTCTTGTGGAAAAAAGTTTTGAATGTCACTCTCATAGATGATATCATAAAAACTATACATCAATTTTCTCATGCCCTCTTCACCACCAACTGCTTCATAAAATGCAGGACTTGGGTTTTTGTAGGGAACTTTTTCGTCTTTAACTGTTTTTGTGATTTCGTATGCCATCTGTTTCCTTTTGATAATGTTTTAAAAATTTTATCATAATCGTTGATTATTTTCAAGCCTATTTACTCTTGGTACACGTTTAATACACAATTGTAGGTTATACTTCCCATGTTAGACAAAAACAACCTCCTTTAAAATTAAAATACTCACACGCTTACCCCGTGTGAGTGTTTCCTCTTTTTTCGCTATAATATTCACATAAACAATATATGGGGATATAATGAAAACAATTATTTTTATCATGATAGTAGCACAAACACTACTTGCAAGTGAGTACTTTGCCAAGGCAGAACCGGTAGATACTTTCTTTCTCAAAGCAGCGGTCAGTGGGCAAGTGGTGAAGGTCGATGAGAGTCAAGAGGGTAAGATATCAGATGGTACAGTCGTTATCATGATAGATGATAGAGTCGATGCGATGGAGCTTGAAGCGACCAAAGAGAAGCTAGGATTCTTACATAGCAATATCAAACTCACCAAACAATCCGTCGCCAATGCCTACAAATCGATGAAAATTCAAAAACAAAATTATGCACGCGTGGAGCATCTCTCATCATACACACGGGTACAAAAAGATGCAAAACTTCTCTCCACTATCTCGGCGACAAACAGCTATATCCAAGCCAAAAGCACACTAGAAAACCTCAAAACCCAAGAGGCAGATATGAAGGTGCGTATCGCCACACTAGAGGATAGAATCTCCAAGAAAAATATCCGTCTCAAAAAGGGGCTCTTTCTCTACAAACTCTATCCTAATGTGGGGGATTTTGTAACGATGGGTGCGCCTTTGCTTGATAGTGCGGACATCTCCAAAGCACGCCTGACTATCTATGTCACAAAAGAGGATTTAGAAGGCATCGAAAATAAGAAAATTTACATCAATGACAAAGAGACTGCCTACAAGATAGACAAACTCTGGCGCATAGCCGATACGAAAAATATCTCCGCTTATAAAACAGAGATAGTCATCGACAAGCCTGCGCTTTTTTCTACGCTGATGAAAGTAGAGTTTAAGTGATGAAGCGTACTGCTTGCCCACTTGATTGTTATGATGCCTGTTTGGTTATCTACGAAGATGGCAAATTAAAAGGGGACAAAGCTCACCCCACGACACAAGGATACCTCTGCCCAAATCTCAATACTTATCTTGCAACACCACGCATAGATAAGCCACGATATAAGGGTGAAGAAATCTCAATGGAGCGTGCTTTGGAGATACTCCAAGAGCAGTTAGAGAGCTATCATGATAAGCCCTCTTTGTACTTCAAAGGGCAGGGGAATTTTGGGCGGATGCAAGATATCACAAGCCTCTTTTTCAAAGCGTATGGTGCTACTTTTACGCGAGGTTCTCTGTGTGATGGTGCGGGGGAAGCGGGGATTATGGAGGGAAGGGGTGCCAATCTCTCTATGCCACCTGAGGAGATAGCCAAGGCGGAGGTCGTCGTGGTCTGGGGGAGAAATATAGAGACAAGCAACTCCCATATGATGCCTTATATAAAGAAGAAAATCATCATCGTCATAGACCCTGTTGAGACCCAAATCGCTAAAAAAGCAGACTTACATCTACAGATACAACCGCGTTCTGACCTATTTGTCGCGATATTGATGGCGAGGTTTGCTTATATCGATGTGATGGAGGATGAAGCATTTATCGAGGAGAGGGGAGAGGAGTGGGATTATTTTGTGGATTTTATACGCTCTTATCCTATGAAAAAATTGATGCGTCGCTGTGGGATACCTGCAGTGGATATCATCACGGCACTACTTTTGATAGAGGGTCGAAAGACAGCATTTTTGGTGGGTGTTGGGGTACAAAAGTATAGCCATGGGCACTCTGTGCTTCGGATGATTGACTCTTTTGCTGCGATGATGGGGAAGTTTGGTAAAGAGGGGTGCGGGGTGAGTTATCTAGGCAACTCTGGCTTTGGCTTTGAAAATCCCTTTGTCAAAGCTAAAAAAACGGTGCCTATACCTACGGTGGACTTTGGCGCGTATGATACTGTTTTTATCCAAGGTGCCAACCCCGCCAATCAGATGCCACGCAGTGCCAAAGTGATAGAGGGGCTCAAAAAAGCCAAGTTTGTTAGCTATTTTGGGCTTTATGAAAATGAGACTTCAGCGCTTGCTGATTTGGTCATCCCTGCTAAAAACTTCTTGGAAAAAGAGGATGTGAGGTTTTCGTATGGGCATCACTATATCGCCAAGATGGCAAAGCTAGAAGAGGGTGATATAGGGATTTCAGAGTATGACCTGACGGCAAGATTGATGGAAAAGTTTGGCTATGAAAAGCTAGAAGAGAGTGCTGTTTATATAGAAAAAATAGTTGATTCAAATGCAAGAGATACGGGTGATTATAAAGTCTCAAAATCCTATGATGGCACACCCTATCATGATAGGTTCTACACTGATGATGAAAAGTTTATTTTTGTTGATGAGATAGAAGATGATGGTTTGCGAGGTTTGGGGTATTTTCTCATCACACCAAAGTCAAAATATTCACTCAACTCACAATTTAAACGCGCCTCTTTTGCCCACTTGCCTCCTTGTGCTGGATACAGTGATGGTGATAGTGTCATGATAAGTTCACAGTATGGGCAGTATGAGTTTAAAGTAAAGGTGGATGAGCGTTTGAGAGATGACTCTATCCTTATCTATTCGGGTACTCCGGGAGTCAATTATCTCACGCCTGATAAATTGAGTGAAGAGGGAGAAAGTGCTATCTTTCAAGATGTAAAAGTGACACTAGAGTAAAGGAAAAAATATGAAAAAGATACTGATACTTGCGATGATACTACTACTAAGCAGTGGCTGTGCCAATAAAAAACTCCTCACCTATACAGGAGCCGGGCTAGGTGCGGCTGGTGGTGCGATGCTAGGTGGAATGTTTGGCATGGTGGCATCTGGTGCGCTAGGTGGTGGAGATTTGGACACGAAAGGAAAGATTATCTTGCCACTTAGTATCCTCATCGGGGGTGCCCTAGGTGCAGGTGGTGGCATGGCACTTGGTAGTGGTTTGGATCAGGCGATATCGGATTAAGGCTATATTTTTGCATTATGAAAAGTGTTCTTATGATTCTGCGTTGTGCTCCATGAAATATGCTGTTTGAACAGGCAGACATCGTCGTCACAGCGTTGCACCCCAGCTTTGAGTGGGAGTTTTTAGGGGCTTAGCTCTATACCTGTTTTTAGGAATGCTTTGTCGTATTCGAAGTAGATTTTATTATTTTTTGTAGCTAATGTGCCTACTTTTTGGGTGGTTGATTGGGTTAGGTGGATGGTTGGGTTAGGTGTCATTCAATTCCCAAATCCATCTACAATAAAACTTATTTTCTGTTTTTTCATACTTTTCCACTCATCTTTTAATAATCCGACTGTTAATACTTCATAAATAAATATCCAATACTCATCAATATCATATAATAAGCTTTTAGCTAATTCTTTATATTTTTTTCCTAATGTAGTAGTATTAAAATTAGTTGATCTTGAAAACTTTTTATCATGTAAGTATGCTAGTAGCATAAATACGGCATCTCTATTTTTATCTGCTATTTTAAATAAATCACCAGATATTTTAAAATTATTTTTTATTGCAAAATATACTGCATAACTCATAGCTTCATATCGCTTTTTATCTTTACCCATTTTAAAAATATTCTTTGATATTTGTTCAATGTCTTTGGCAGGAACTTTAAAAGATTCAAAAATATTTTTATCTAATAAAGGTATCAAATAAGGATAAAGTAAAATTAAGTGGTGCACTGTGTTGATAAAATATTTTTTTGCATTGTTAGTCAGAGATTTATTTGATAAGACTTTAATTGTGTAGTTTAGGATTGCTGAGTTATCTTTGTTCTTTTTCATTAAATCTAATGCTATATCCAAAAAGGCTCTAACTTCTCTTAGTTTTAACTTTTCATCACCTGAAAATATAAATGTATTAAGTTTTCGAATCCAATGTTCAGTAGATGCAAGAGGTAATTCTAGGATTTCAGTTTTTTTATGATTTAATACAAGGTTAAATTTTTTCAATTCTGAGGACAAATCAATTAAAAAATCTTCAGCCTTATTGTATGTTTCTACATAACAGTCGTAATCATCAATATTTCTTATATAATCATATTTTTCTGATAGAACTCTATCTACACACACTAAAACTATTTCAGATACAAGATTTGAAGAATGAGGTCCTATCAAAATGCCGTGGGTCTCAGCTTCTTTTTGATTTCTTATCACTTTATCGATTTTATTATACCATTCACTATCATTTGTCATAGTTGCTTTTGCACTACTTTTGCCAACTAATGCCCAAGGTATAGAATGACTATATACACTTGGAAAGCAGTTTGATATATCAGCCTTAACGATAAATCTTTTACCTATCATTAATTCTGGTTGTGGATAATCATCAGTACAAAAATTCTTATGGTTCATTTCAAATAAATGATTCACCATTAAACTTGGATAATCATCTAAATCAATTTCATCCATATCTTGATAGCAGGTTTCAAATATTTTTAAGCTATTATCAATTTTTCTAATATGAATTCGACTAATTTTGTGCTTATTATTTTTTGTCTTATCTTTAAAATGAACTAGTAACTTATCCCAATTGTCCTTTAATACTTTACACTGATTTCTATATGCAATAGGGTGTGGTATAGCTAATATTCTAGGTATATTTATATTTCTCATGTTTTCATAGTTGACATATTTTCTAGGCTTATTTTCAAAAGTAAATTCTTTAGGTGGATTTTTACAAAAATCGAGAAATGATTCTGAAGATAAAAAAGGAGGGATTTTGTCTGAAAACATTCCGTAGCCTAATAAACCATCGAAAAGCTCATTACTTGTTATTTCTATTAAATTATCATAATATGTTTTTTTCACTTTCTATCTCCCACTACCTCATCAATATTTCCAAACCTTTCCTCCACCTCACAAAGTTTTTCAAACCCATCCAAACACTCCAACACCAAAGCTACTTTTAAAAGCGACTCCAAAGAGATTTGTCCAGAAGATTCAAATCGTTTGATGGAGCCTAAGCTTACATCACTTCTTTTTGCCAACTCTGCTTGGGTGAGTTTCATTGCTCGTCTGTGTGATCTAAATTTTGACCTTAAAGTCTCTTGCATCTGTGCAGGTGTAGAAGATAAAAAAGATAACATATTAGCTGTTTCCTCTATTTTTGGTTTATTATAGCTAAAATATTAGCTATCGTAAACCCATTATGCCAACTTCCTCATCAAGTGATTCTTAAAAGAACGGCTCAGTATTTTATCAAAACTCCCCAGACACCCCAATCCCATAGCGTCTTCCTATCATGATAGGGTTTACTGCTATCCCCGAAGCGGTTGTAACGGCATAGGTGCTCAAAACCCCTATCGCTGCGCCAGCCAAGACATCTTCTAGGTAGTGTTTATCTGCTTGTACGCGTGTATATCCTGTATAGGCGGCAAGGGCATAGGCAGCGAGTCCATAGTTTGTGCCGTAGCGTTTGTGGATGAAAGAGGCGGCTTGAAAGGTGACGGAGGTGTGTCCAGAGGGGAAGGAGTTCTCATCGCTGCCATCGGGGCGTGTTTTGTCGATGGCGTATTTTAGTGCTAGGGTTGTGGCGAGGTTTGTGCCTGCACTTTTGTAGAGTTGTACCCTGCCTTGAGCATCATCATGATAGAAGGTCGTGGCAAATGCCGCAGCGGGTAGAAGCAATAAGAGCGCATCTCCTGATTTTTCGAGAGTATCCGCGCTTAGTTGCTGTAGGAGTAGGGGAAGGAGTAATAATTTTTTCATATATCATGATAGTTTATATCGCCTTACTATACAATGAAGTATGCAGTTAAAAAAGATACATCAAAAACTCCATGCGTGGTACAAGGTATATGGACGGCATGATTTGCCGTGGCGCAACACTACAGATGCTTATCATATCTATATCTCTGAGATTATGTTGCAGCAGACACAGGTAAAGACGGTCTTGGAGCGGTACTATTTTCAGTTTTTGAAGCGTTTTCCTACTTTGCGTGACTTAGCCAAAGCACCAGAAGATGATGTCCTAAAGATGTGGGAAGGGTTGGGGTACTATACCCGTGCGCGTAATCTTCACGCTTGTGCCAAGTTGACCCAGTCTCGTTTGCCTGACTCTTATGATGCCTTATTAAAGCTTCCTGGCATCGGGAAAAATACAGCCGCAGCCCTTTGTGCCTTTGCCTACCACCAACCATTAGCAGTCATGGAAGCCAATGTCAAACGGGTCTTATCACGCATCTATGCTTATGAAAATGCTAGTGATAGCGTACTCCAAGAGGCAGCTTTATCGCTCTTAGATAAGAAAAATCCTTATGACTATAACCAAGCGATGATGGATATCGGTTCACTACTTTGCACGCCAAAAAAACCGGGTTGCTCACTCTGCCCGTTTGCTAGTATATGTAAGGCCTACGATGAGGGGTATTTTCTTTATCCTGTAAAAAAGAAAAAAGTTGTGCCCATTCGAGAAGAGAAGTGGCTAGTAAGAACTTGGCAGAATAGTGTCGCTATGAAGCAGCGTCAAGGGAAATTTCTTCATGGTTTATGGGGATTTGAAAAACTAGATGATTATCATGATAGTGTCTATATAGGAGATGTTACACAGACATATTCACATTTCAAGCAAGTTGCAAAAATCTATCATAGCACAGTTAAAAATAGTGACAAATTTTTTACGCTTAGCCAACTCGATACCTTAGCACTATCAGGAATAGACAAAAAGGTGGTAAATTTATTAAAAGTTAAAAAAATCTTATAGATTTTAACTATATATAAAGTTAAATATTTTATAATGATTAAAAATTAAAAGGAACTATATGAAGAACTTATCAGATGAAGCACTACTAAAACAACTCGGTTATACAGAAACATCAAACGGCATACAAGAACAACTTAAAAATATAATTAGTAAGACATCAGGTTATGAAGAGATTAAACCACACCTTTTAGCACTTCATGACAACTTAAGACAGCATGACTCTTTTGTAGCACTCTCTTCATCAAAAGACTTTTTTAAAATTAAAAATGAGAAAAAATCTGAGGAAGCAGAAGAGTATATACACAAATGGGCAAATAAGTACAAAGTTAACTTAGAGAAAGTAGCAGGCAAAGAGACCTACTACATTATAGGGCAATTAGCCTAGATGCCCCCTCTAGCTCTTGCCCTGTTGGTATCTTTACTAGCAAGGTAAGCGTTGAGTGCTGAGACATAGGCTCTGGCACTTGCGACCATCGTATCGATGTTTAAGCCATGTCCAATGACGGCAGGTTTATTTCCTTCAAATATCACTTTTACCACGACACGCGCTAGGGCATCTTTGCCTTCTGTGACAGCATTGACTTTGTAGTCGGTTAATTCCCCATCGATACCACTTATCCTATCTACTGTTTTAAAGATAGCATCCATGGTGCCGTTGCCTATGCCCGCATCGGTGATGATTTCATCTTCAAACTCTACCGAGAGGGCGGCACTAGGTACGCCATTCATGCAGTCGTTGATTTGTAGATTTATCAGTTTATAGACTTGCTCTACCTTGACGATTTCATCAGTGATAATAGCACGCAAATCATCGTCAAATATCTCTTTTTTCTTATCTGCAAGTATTTTAAAACGCTCAAAAGAGTGGTTTAACTCCTCTTCACTCAAGTTAAAGCCTAAACTTGCGATTTTATCAGAAAAAGCATGACGCCCTGAAAGCTTACCAAGTACGATAGTATCGGCATTATTGAGCCCTATATCTTCTGGTTTCATGATCTCATAGGTCTCTTGGTGTTTAAGAACCCCATCTTGGTGGATACCACTCTCATGGGCAAAGGCATTTTTCCCTACGATGGCTTTGTTAGGTTGTGGTGATATGCCAGTAATATTGGCGACCATCTTTGAAGCAAGGAGAATCTCTTTTGTATGGATGTTCGTATCATAGCCTTCAAAGTAATCCGCGCGTGTTTTAAGCGTCATGACTATCTCTTCTAGTGCAGCATTTCCTGCACGCTCACCCAGACCATTTATCGTACATTCTACTTGTCTTGCCCCATTTTGAATGGCAGCAAGGGAGTTTGCTACCGCCAATCCCAAATCATTGTGACAATGCACAGAGATGATAGCGCGCTCTTGGACAAAATCACTCAACTCTTTTATCATGATACCTATCTCATTTGGCAAACGATAACCGACGGTATCGGGGATATTTAGGGTTGTTGCACCCGCTTCTATGACCGCGTCAAGAATCTCTTTTAAAAATCCCATCTCACTACGTCCTGCGTCTTCACAAGAAAACTCTACATCATCGGTAAATGTTTTGGCATACGCTACAGACTCAACGGCACGGCGAATCACTTCATCTGGTGCCATCTTGAGTTTGTATTCCATATGGATAGGGCTTGTGGCGATGAAGGTATGGATACGTTTATGCTTGGCAGTGGCGATGGCATCACCAGCTGCTTTGATATCACGACTCACGGCACGTGCAAGTGAGCAGACAGTACTTGTTTCTACTGCGTCTGCTATCTTGGCGATGGCTTCAAAGTCTCCGGGGCTTGCTGCGGCAAAACCAGCTTCGATGATGTCTACATGGAGTTTTTCTAGTTGCAGGGCAATTTGGATTTTTTCTTCCATATTCATGGAAGCACCGGGGCTTTGCTCCCCATCTCTTAAGGTAGTGTCAAATATTTTGATAATTTTGTTCGACATAATTTCTCTTCTTTTAGATTTTATGCGATTATAGTGCATCTAAGGTTAAATTTTCTCTTTATCCTTTTTTGCTCTCTTCTGATTGAGTTTTTTGAGGATATCTTCTGCCTTCTTGACGTGTAAGGCGATGATATCTAGTTCTTCATTTAATGCTTCCTCTTTGATGTGCTCTTTGACCGATTGGGTTAGTTCTTCGTGTTTTAATTTTAATTTCTTTAAAAGAACAGTTACAGATTTTCTTTTGCTTTTTACCTCTAAGTCATCTAGACCTAGGTATTCTTTAATCTTGGATATAAACTTTTTTGTTTTCATGTCTGCCCCTTTTTGTCTAGTAAATTATCAATTTCTTCTTCATTGATATGTATCTCCTCCTCAAGGTTTTTGATATCACCACTTCTGTCTATCAAGATGACTTCCGCCATTTGTATGAGGTTTTGGCTTATATTGTAAGCATAAGTGCTGTCATTCATAAGTGATGTTGCCATCTCATTGGTGATAAGTTGATTTCTGATTAACTCATCCAAGGTACCGTTAGCCAAGATATCATATCTTTGTGCGTGTATTTTAGCCTTTGATAATAACAAAATGATAACATCTTCTTCCTCTGTGGTAGCAATGATATGGATATTTCTTAATAGCTCTGCTAAGCCTATTTTGATTTTGTCATACTGTTCTTTTATCTTTTTATTGGAACTTGATTGATACTTTATCAAGTTTTTTTGCAGGTGTTTAGTCCCTTTGACCGCTTCAACGATATTCCTATTTGCTAATTTTATTTTATACAACTCTTCGATGTCATCATGTGGCATCTTGGCTTG
>JAJRSK010000051.1 GCA_024278835.1 Campylobacterales bacterium
ATAATATTCATCTTGTGATATCCTTTTTATTTGTGACTTTGAGCAGTTCAAATATTAGAATATCACATTCACTCCCGTATCTGTCAAACTTTGGGAGTCCTCCGGCAGAGCCGGAGGTTTACTTATTAGAATTAATTTAATAAATGTAAAATGTGAGAAGTAACCCTACTTCTCACACCGTCATCACCGCTCAACTCTCGTCCTTCAGACACTCCGTTAACATCTCTCCCGTATGAGTATTGTCTATCCCTAACTTTGCCAACTTTTCTGTCGCTTCATAGTCATCGCTGCAGACGATACAAGCACTCATCTCTACACCAGTTTTTTGCAACACTTTGATACGCTCTTATATCTCTTTATCTTCTGCCACCAACTTGATAGAAGGTCCCCAAATCATCAAGTGAGCTTCTTCCCAGTAACCCCGTTCAAGAATGACTGAACCATACAGTAGTGGTAGTTTGAGTGCGATTTCTCTATCTTGACTTGTCCATACGATGAGTAGTTTTGTTTTTATCATGATAGTATCATAGCAAATCTATGCCTATTTTTTACGCATTATTGGATAGAATAGTGAACATAAAAGGGAAAAAATGGATAAGTTTATCACCGCTTCAGATTCTTCTAAAAATGCGTTAAATATGATGATGGTCTCTTCATCTCTACCCGTCAATATCTTAGTGTTTGGCGAAGAGGGTGTTGGGAAAAAACAGCTTATTTCTACTACCTTTGTAGATACAAGTGCTTATGATGCTTTGGAATTAGAGGGCTTATTTCGTGAAAAAAGGGTGGATTTTTCTCATGAAAAAGAGATAATAGTATATCATATCGACAAAGCAGGAAATGTTAAACAGTTGATAGAACAGCTAGAGGATTTAGACTTAAAGATCATTGCAACAGCAAGTGAAAAAAAAGATATTTTTGAGGAAAAGTTTTTGGTGAAGATAAACTTGAGTCCACTTTCAGAGCGTCCTGAAGATACGAAACTATTGGTTGATGATTATGTGCAAAAAGCAAGAAATTTGTTTAGACTTGAAAATGAGGTAGAGATAAACACGGCAGATATCAACTTGACAAATAACAGCATCTCTTTGAAAGAGTCGATTTACCGTTCTCTTTTATTGGCTTCTATCGAAAAATCGCAGATGATGAATGTACTTGAACAGTTTTTAAATAAAGAGATAGGACAAAGCACAGACTATAAAACACTTTTAGAGATATTTGAAGTGCCTCTCTTAAAAGCAATGCGAAAAAAATACAAAAGCCAACTCCAAATGGCAAATAAACTGGGCATCAATCGCAATACTTTGCGTAAAAAGATGTATCAGTACGGCTTAGAGGATAAGTGATGCAAGAATTTTATGAAGAGATGATGGAGCATGATTTAGACCCTTTTATGATGTTTGATAGTGCAGGGAAGCTTAGTAAGTATAACAAAGAGGCGGAGTATCTACTCTCTTATGTCTTAAGTCGTGAGATTTATGATTTGGCAGTCTCCAATGCCGCACTTAGTTTTGGATTTAAACGCAGTTTTGTCTCACTTCATTATGAGAGAAATATTTTTTATGCCATATTAGTGGGGTATATTGATGAAGAAAGATTGGGTATCAAACTCTACAAAGAGGTTAGTGATAGTGCCAAGCTTAACATGGATACCAAAAAAACAGAAGTCAATATCTTTACGATTTTAAACCTCTCAAGAAACTCTACGCTCTCTCAGTCAGATGTCACGATTACCGAGCTTTATGACCCATCCATTCCCGATATTAAACTTAATGTAGAAAAATTTTTAAATCTTTTAAATCACGCTTTTAGGTGTTACCTAGAAGCAGATGAACTCTCTTTAAAAGTCTTTTTAAAAATTGGAGAGACGATGCTGTTAGAAGGACGAAAGTATCCTATCTGTTCTATAAAGTTTCAAAGCTTTGATACAAAAGTCAAAGATGCAGCACTTTTATTTTCTAGAGCTAAAGAGGCAGGTGTCTCCTTGTTTGTCAAAGATGACTCTATCATGATAGAGTTTCCATTGATTACCTAAAACATGAAAACAAGCTATCATGAGCGCGCTAGCCTGCCCTTGGGGTATAGGTATATAGCTCTTGCCAAAAGAGAACAAAATATCTGGGAAAACATAGAGAAAAACCTTACTTCCAACTGGACACAAATCTGGCGTGAAAAAGCGGAAAAATATGCAGACAATGTTGTCATTACAGAAGTTGCCACGACAAACTCTTTTACATATAGAGAGTTAGATGAAGCCTCTGAAAACATCGCAAACTTTATCCGTGCACATATCAAAGAGAAGCGCATCGGGCTCTATCATGATAACGCTTTTGATTTTTTAGCAGCACTTATAGGTATCAACAAGACAGGACGCTTAGCCGTGCTTTTCAATACCCGTGAACCCCTAGGACGCATCGTAGAACTCGCAAAGTGTGCAGAAGTCTCTGTGGTCTTTGGAAATCCCATTGCAGATTTAGCCCATCATGATATCCCCACCCTCATCAACACCCCTACCCAAGCACCTATACCCCAAGGGCAGGCTAGCGCGCTCATGATAGCCGACTTACCTACGACCCTAGACGATGCTGCTTTTGTCATCTTTACCTCGGGCACTTCGGGACCTAGCAAGCCTGCACTCTTTTCTCATCGTCGTATGATTGGGGCGGGGGTGGCGTGGAGTCTGCGAACCTTTATAGTAGAGGAGCATAGCTGCTATATCACCCTACCCCTCTATCATGGCAATGCCTTGGCAGTCGCGTTTTCTGCTGTAGTGATGGCTGGAGCGACAGCAGTGCTTCGTCCTAAGTTTTCTGTGACACAGTTTTTTGATGATATTAACACGTATCACTGTTCACACATGGTCTATATCGGGGAGTTGTGGCGCTATCTGTTAAGCACCTATCATGATAATCCCAACCACTCCCTGCACACTATCTTTGGCAATGGCTTAACAAAAGCGCTTTGGCAAAAGGTCACTAAGCGTTATGCTATCACACATGTAGTTGAGCACTTTGGTGCGACTGAGATGCCAGCATCTGCGCTGACAAATTGGTTTGATAAAGAGGGCTACTGTGGCTATATCCCACCTTCTCATCCTGATGCTTTGGATGTTATCATGATAGATGAAGAGGGGATAGAGAGCCAAGAGGGTGAAGCGATATTTCGTGTGCCAAAAAACTCTTATCGAGGGTATCTCGACCCTGCCCTAGATGCGCCAAAAGTCTTAGAGCGAGATGGCAATCTCTGGTGGCGTTCAGGGGATATCCTCAGACGAAACGAGGAGGGATTTTTTACCTTTGTGGATCGCGTGGGAGATAGCTACCGATTTAAGGGAGAGAATGTCGCTTCAACGGATGTAGAATCCGTCTTGATGAAGAGCGGTTACTGTAAAGAAGCCGTCGTCTATGGCGTGAAATTTCCCCACATCGATGGAAAGATTGGGATGGCATCACTGGTACTGAAAAAGCCTATCGATGAGGGATTTAGCGACTTTGTTCAAAGAGAACTTGCCTCCTATGCCCTGCCCTATTTTCTGCGTATCAGAGATACCTTGCATACAACAACAAGTACGCTAAAGATTCAAAAATCCCATTTAGCAAAAGAGCAGATAGAGGGCTATCATGATAAGAAGCATTTTGTCTTTTATCAGGGTACTTATCATCAAATAGATGATAAAATATATCAAGCACTAAAAAGTGGGGAGATTATCTTGGGGAAAACAAAGTGAATATAAAACATGCCGTAGCCACACGCCTACACACAAGCAATGAAAGTATCCCTATCGATATGCAAAAGCTTCACAACTGGTGTGAAAATGTGCTTGGGTATTGTGATTATTTGATACTAGTCGTTGATCATCGCTATTTTGAAGCACTTGAATGGGTGTTTTCTGAGTTTGGGGAAAAGATAAAAGTCTTTCATGTCAATCCATGGATAAGCTACACACAACCACTCAATATGATAGTAGAAAAAGGGCTAGCACTAGGCATCACGCATGTTCTTTTTCAGAGTATTGAAGTAAGCATCGACAAAAAAGATGTCGAAAAACTCTTTACAAATATGGATGATAAAACCTTAGTAGTAGGCGCAAAACTCCATGAAAAACATGGCAGAAGAAGTGGAAAACATGTTCTCAATGGCTGGAATAGCCCATGGAATACCTTGGCACTCTGGAACTTACAAAAGCTAGGGCTTACGGGATTTTTAACCATATCTTCTGGCAACATCGATGGTATCCCTGGTGGGGTAGAAGAGGTAGTCGCTATCTCAACACTGCAACACTTGCAGCCCTCACAGATGAAAGCGAGACTTATCAGGCTTGATTCTGTTCATTGGGATGTGTCGTGGGACTGTGAGCATCGTGTGAAGTATCATGAAGTGAAGATGGCGAGCAAAGATGAACGGGCATATGCACAACTGGAAGTCTTGCATATCCAAGATGGGATTGTGGAAGTGTGCAAAGATAAGTATGGTGGATAGAGTTTACCCTTTAATATTTAAACATCTCAACTAAAGTTGATGAAACCATTTTTGCTGTCTCTTCTTTTATAGTTCCTATCTTTTTAATCAACCTGCTTTTATCAACAGTTCTTATCTGATCAAGCAATACCAATCCATCTCTATCTTGAAAATTTATAGTTGGTCTAAATACAAAATCAAATCCCTTGCTTGTTAAAGGTGCGATAATAACGGTTTTTAGCATATGCATCTCATTTGGAGATATGACGACACAAGGTCTAGTTTTTTGAATCTCTGAACCAACAGTAGGATTTAATTTTACTAAATATATGTCAAATCTATTGATTTTCAATTACCACTCCCAATCATCTAAGTCATTGTCATTCAAAAACTCTTCTAAAACTCCGTCATCTTTTTTATTTTTGTTTTTAGATAAAGTATCTTTGATGTTATCTTCCCAATTCTCACGAACTATTTTTTTTATAGGTTTAAGTAACAACCCATCTTTAACGACTTCAAACTCTATCTCAACATTTTCAAGATTTGCTTGTTTGATTATTGGTTTTGGAATTCTAACACCTTGTGAGTTTCCTATCTTTGTTAACATTGTCATGATGAAATCCCTTTCATTTTCTCTTTTTGTAATTATAAAGTAATAACATTAATAAGTCAAGAGTGGTTTTCTATTTTCCATGGTTATTGTGTTGCTTTTTTTAAAAAGTAGTGGGAGGAGTCGATAAAACTAGAGTGTTGCTAATGTTTCTTAGCAAAATGACTCTCTTACTTTTTTCTTTAGTGGGGTTAGAACTTTTAGGTTAACGACTGAAGATAGCCGATAAATTTCCACTAGGTAATCTGTCGGCTACTCTGTTTTCTAAAGAAGCTTTACTTTGTTAATTTACTTGTAAATGTGCAGTCTCTTCTTTCAGTCGTTCAGCAATCCAAACTTTGATAATTGACTGTCTTGTGACACCTATTTTTTTTGCTTCCTTATCTAAAGACTCTATCACCCATTGTGGAAAATCAACATTAACTTTCTTTGTATCTGTTTTGAGAGCATTAGGTCTTGTGGCTTTTGAAAAGTCTAGATATTCGCTTATATCTTCACCATTATCAAACTTTTTATCAAATTCTTTAGCGATTATTGTTTTCATAATTTTTCTCCTCATTTTTTCTACATCTTCGGACACTAATAATTCTATTTGTGTCTTCTCTTATAGTGAATATTGCAACAAAGCATTTAGCTAGTATTTTTGTTGTGTGCTTTTAACTAAGTAACTTCTTCATCTCTTTATCAAAGTCAGACTCTATTTTTTGTATTTTATTAAAATCTTCATACTCTTTTGAAGCTTTTTCTTTAGCTTGGGCATGAGATATGGAGCCTTTTCCTTCAAGCACTTTAAATTCATTAAATTCTAAAAATTTGTTGACTGACTCGCTTACATCTTTCATGCTTAGTTCTTGACGGTTTTCAATAATTCTTTCAATATAATCAAAATAAGCACCAATAGTTCGTTCAAGTTTTTTAATCTCATCTTCTTCAAGATAATTTTTTGCTATTGTTGTGTCAGATTTTAAAACTCTACCATCTGGTGAATTTTTCCAAGAAGTTAAACCCATATTTGGTTTTTTAATATCTGCATTTTCATAAATAATTTCAGCTGCTGTTTTACCTGTGATAGCAAAGTGAAACTTGTTTTGAACTATGGCATAAAAATCTTTTGTTGTTTGAGAATTTTTATCATAATCAAAACTACACTCTGCAAATATATCTGTAATTTGTTGGTAGATGCGTCTTTCGCTTGCTCGAATAGAACGAACACGCTCAAGAAGCTCTTTAAA
>JAJRSK010000052.1 GCA_024278835.1 Campylobacterales bacterium
CGTGAAAACCAAGACTGGATAAAGAGAAACAAAAATCCACTATTGCAACCAATGCTATAAATTTCCTCAAAAGAAAGAAGAAAAATGTTGGGAATTAAGAGGTATAATTATGGCAGGATTTGGCTTAGCTTAATGGCATTGCAGGTGCCCATATGTAAATGGGCATCGTTTGTGATGTTTGAAAAGTCAGAATTTTCACCAAAGGCTGCTATCATGCCGTGTTGTTTGAGTGGTTCTTCAAGGTTGATGGTGTCTTCAAATTCATACTTTGGATAGTATAAATCAATCATCTTTTCTTCATATTTTTTAAAGGTACCTTTGGCTGGCATGATACTCAAAAGTCTATATTCGCTAAGGCGTTAAATTATCGATGGAGATCATCGCTATTTTCCTGAGGCAGCTTTATGAATAGGAAGAAATTAAATCCTAATTTGCTATCATCATGATAAACCTACTTTAGGATTATCATGATAGATTTACTCACACTCTTAAGTACAAAAACTACGCTCTCAAAACAACAAATTAAAAATATTCTTTCCCTTATCAATGAAGGGGCGACTATCCCTTTTATCGCGCGCTACCGTAAAGAGATGACAGGTGGGGCGAGTGATGAACAGTTGAGAGACTTTGATGAAGTGTATACCTCTGTGAAAAAGATGGTAGATAGACGCGATGAAATCATTAAGCTACTCAAAGAAAAAGAACTTTTTTCTGATACTTTACATGTGCAACTTAGTAAGGCAGAGACTATCACCCAACTTGAAGATATCTATCGTCCTTTCAAAGAGAAGAAAAATACCCGTGCATTGACTGCTATCAAGCAAGGTCTAGAACCTCTTGCCAATAGACTACAATCTTCTAGACTCAGTGAGAGGGAACTCAAAGCTGAAGCCAAAAAGTTTATCAAAGGTGATGTGAAAAGTGTTGAAGAAGCTATAAAAGGGGCTCAGTATATCATCGCGGAGCGTTTTTCTGACAGTGCTAAAGAACGAGAAGTGTTGAGAGAATTGACATTGAAGCATGGTCTGTTAGAAGTTAAGGGTACAAAAACTTTTGAGGAAAAAGGCGTTTTTTCAAAGTATAAAATCCATAGTGAAAAAGTTGCTTACATCCCTTCTCATAGATACTTAGCTATCATGCGTGGGGTGCATGAAAAACAGCTTTCAGCCAAAATCACCATTGACACAGAGCGCTATCTGGATACCCTCTATCGTTACAAGATAAAGCGCGATGCTGCTTCTTCTAAGCATATGCTTTTTGATGCTTATAAAGATGCTTTTAAACGACTTCTTTTCCCCTCTATCCAAAGAGAAGTGCATGGGATTTTAAAAGAAAAGGCAGACCGTGATGCTATCTCTGTTTTTGGTAAAAACCTTACCCAGCTCCTTATGACACCACCCGTGACTAAAAAGATTCTTTTAGGGGTTGATCCTGCTTTTAGAACAGGGTGTAAACTTGCTGTTATCGATGAGAATGGGCAGTATCTAGACTCTGGAGTCATCTATCCTACTGATCCTAAAAATGACTATGAAGGCTCAAAAAAGAAGATTCTATCACTTTTGAAAAAACATGATATCACAGGAGTGGCTATCGGAAATGGTACGGGTTCGCGTGAGACATAAGCTTTTTTTGCACGCCTTAACAAAGAGTTAGCAAGTCCACTGAAATATACGGTTGTCTCTGAAGCGGGGGCTTCTATCTACTCCGCCTCTAAAATTGCTAGTGTTGAGTATCCTGATTTGGATGTGACGATAAGGGGTGCTATCTCTATCGCCCAACGCTTGCGTGATCCGATGGCTACCCTTGTCAAGATAGACCCAAAATCTTTAGGTATCGGGCAATACCAACATGATGTAGACCAAAAGCTTTTGGAAAAAAAGCTACATGAAAATGTAGAAAATTTGGTAAACCGTGTAGGGGTCGATGTGAACTCTGCTTCTGCTTCGCTTCTGGCTTTTGTCGCAGGCGTGGGCAAAAACATCGCCAAAAACATTATCCTCTATCGCCAAGAGCATGGGGCTTTTACCTCCAAAGCGGCGCTGAAAAAAGTCAAAGGTTTAGGCGCCAAGGCGTATGAGCAGTGTGCGGGGTTCATGCGGATACGAGAGGGGAAGAGTCTCTTTGACAACACGGGGATTCATCCTGAGAGTTACGCGGTGGCAAAGCAGCTAGAGGGCTATCATGATAGAAGTGACACGGCTACCATCGCTAAGGAGCTTGGCGTGGGTGAAGAGACGCTCAAAGATATCATCAAAGAGCTTGATAAGCCGGGATTTGATCCAAGAAGTGAGCTGCCTGAGATTCCATTTCGTGATGATGTGACGGATATCGGGATGTTAAAAGAGGGGAGTATTGTCTCGGGAGTGGTGCGAAATATCGCAGACTTTGGGGCATTTGTTGATATCGGGCTGAAAAATGATGGGATGATTCATATCTCTAAGATGAGCGAAAAAAGGATAGCACACCCTTTAGAGGTGCTATCTATCAACCAATACCTGCCTAGAATAGAAGTCATCATGATAGATTTGGAAAAGGGCAAGGTGGGGTTGAGTCTATCATGATAGGACGAAAAAGAGGAGAGGCGGTAAGGGAGCAACGACCGCACTGTTATCGCTGCTATCGTCCTAAAAGTTCGTGTATGTGTGGGCATATCAGACCCATAAACACACAGACGAAGTTTGTCATTTTGATGCATTCAAAAGAGTTTAAAAAGACCAAAAATGGCACGGGGATGTTTTCACATCTCTCCTTACCAAACTCGGAACTCTTTGTGGGGATAGACTTCTCAGAGAACAAACGCATCGATGCTATCGTGGAGGATGAAAACAATAACTGCTTCATCCTCTATCCTTCCAAAAATAGCATCATACTCAATGAAGAGCCGATAACAAAGGAGGGCAAAACCACGGTGATTTTCCTCATCGACTCCACATGGGCATGCGCAAAAAAAATCATGCGTGTCAGCCAAAATATCAAAGACTTACCAAGGCTCAGCTTCTATCATGATAAGCGTTCTGCCTTTCACATCAAAGAGCAACCAAGTGAGATATGTCTCTCGACTATCGAGTCTATACAGACGGTACTAGGATTGCTAGAGAAGGAGATACCACAGGAGAAATTGGAGGAGTTTTTAGAGCCATTTCATGCGATGGTGGCGTATCAGATGGGTTTTGTGGATTTCTAAGAAGATAGCGCTTTGAAAAAAATATTTTCCATAGGTTTTAAATTCCTATTAGCGCCAGAGATAGAGGCTAGAATCATCTCTTTAGCTTCAATCTGATGAAAACTTAAAATGTATTCTGCATTTTATAATGTCCCCATTTGTCAATACTAAATCTAAATTTCTTTTTATTCCACTCATCTATGCTACTTCTAGTAACACTTCTTTAACATTATAGCTCATATTGTTAGCACCTTTATAATAAGCTTCATTAGGTGTCAAATAATC
>JAJRSK010000053.1 GCA_024278835.1 Campylobacterales bacterium
GAGCATCTGAGGCACAACACCAGACTCTTCAAGTTTTTTAATCTCACCATCTAACTCTTCTTGATAACTCATCATCATGTCAGCCGCTAGTACACCAGGTACTTTTTGTAGCTGTGTAAGCTTGGCAATCTCTTCTTCTACGCCTTCGCCCTCAATCGTCACGATAATCTTGCCCTTCTCTTTATCACCAAAGTGATAGTCACAAAGTTCATTCTCTTCGCACCATGTTTTTACTTTTTCAAAATTTTCTTGCTTGCATTGTACGACTATACTTGAAATATTCATCTTAATTTTCCTTAGTTTAATTTCCACATCATGATAACATTATCATCACTCGAAGAAAGAAGTCTATCTTCATCTAAAAAGATGATAGTGTTTAATGTACTTTTTTGCCCTTTTAAAAGTGCGATACGTGACTTTGTTGATATATTGTAAATCGAAATATCATTATCCTCATCCATGGCAAAAGCAACTCTCTTTGCGCTGGGGCTTAAGCCCGTAGCATAGATAAGAAACTTACCTTGTAAAAAATCACCCTTTCCACTCTTAGTATCATACAAAGAACCTTTTCTATCTTGTCCAGCGCCAGAGACAATCCCTTGTTTGAAATCTACTTTATAGACATTGTCAAGATTGATACCTTCTAGGACTTTAACTATTTTACCTGTTTTTGTATCTATGATATTTAATACACCACTTTCACAAGCATATACCGCTCGTGATTTATCTTCGTTAAGTTTGAAATCGGAAAATTTAGATGGGCTCAATTGTACACGATAAAGCTCTTTTTTTGTCTTGATATCAAACAAGCCGGCTTCATTTCCTAGATAACCAAATAACACATGTTCTTTATCCACTAACTTTGCCTTTATGATAGCTTTTTTTGATGAATAATCCATAAGCAGTTTGGTTTCATTATTCTCATGCATCCAAAGGTTGGCATAACCACCTTTTCCACTATCACTCAGTAGCAGAAACCTACCATCTATAAAATCAACTGAAAAAACTTTAGGAGGTATCATATCTCCCATAAAGTCTTTTACTTTTGGCAATGATATCTCTTGAACAAACTCTTTTTTTTCTATATCATAGACTTGTACCACACCACAATCTGTAGCAATATAAAGCTTATTAGCTTCTATCATGATATCTTTTACCGTCCCCTTTGCCTCTATCTCTAAAATAGGCGTAACATTCCCTGCATAACTAGCACAATGAAGCATCAAAGAGAGTATAAAAGCCTTTATCATGATAGTGTTTCTTCCATGATGCTTAACATGCTTTTGGCGATACCTGCATCATCTAAAGTTGTCATCACACCATACATATCACTCTCATGGGCATAAAAATCTTTATAATCATCACTTTCTTTCAACTTTTCTATCGCCTTTTGCAATCTTTCTTCACCCAAAGCTTCTTGCAACGCTTCTGTCACATAAATCATATAGTTAAATTCACTTGGGTCAAAAACATCAAATTCATCAGAATCGACATCATCATAGTTCTCATCTATCACCAAAAGAAGTCTCACTTCTTCTATTTCTTCTTTTAGTCCTGCTGTGATGCGCGGAAAGTCACTTTTTAAATTCACATTGCTTCCTTTTGTTTTATCTGTGTTGCTTCATAGCTGATAGCATTGGTCGGGCATCTACTCTGGCAAAATCCACACCCTGTGCAGAGATTCATATCTATCACGGGATTAAACAAGCCATTAAATAAAATAGCATCATCGATACATGGCTCTTTGCATGAAAAACAGATGACATCGTTGTGTGCGACGCAAGCTTCAGTAGAGATAATAAAACGCGCATTGATTGTTTCGCTTGTGTGGATGTTATTTAAACTGAGTACATCTGGTTCACATGCTTCTGCACAGGCTTCACAAAATGTACAACCCTTTTTAGAGAAGTTCAGCATCGGTGTACCATCTGCACGGATTAAAACGATTTCCTCTTCACAAGAAGAAACACAAGCTTTGCTCTCACATACCACACACTCACTCTGAAAAAGAGATTCTTCCAATCCATAAGGAGGTCTTACGATAAGTTCTTCCTTCTCAGTAACTTTTTCTAACGGCTTTCTAAAAGCCGTTAGAAAATCCCTCCTACTCGCCACTACTTCACACCCTCATTGATTGTATCGATGAGATTTGAACTATTTTTACCATCTTTTGAGAGAAAGTCTGGTGTAAAGGTATTTTCCACAAGTGGCGCACCCGTAGATTGAGGCGCATGACATTGTGAACAGTTAAATCTAGCATTACTCAACTTATCTAGTTTATGTACTACTGTTTTAAAATCACTTGTATTTTTTACTGCTTTTCCTTCTTTTACCACAGCACCATTTTTAGCAATCGTTGTGACTGGTCTAAATGAAGCAAAGTGAGATTTAGGAATCGGTGTTGCACCCATACTTGGCGCAACTTCTGGCATATGACATCCGGTACAAGCATTGTTTCCTATCTTGATAGGTAACATTCCCTCTACATCATGAGGAATCATTGGAGGTGCATTTTCATACGCTCTCTCAAACTTTTTTGATGTACCCGCTGCTGCTTTTCCATAAGTAGCCTTTTCACCAACAGTTTCTGATTTCTCCGTATAGAGATTTGTCTTTCTTAGTCCTAGTGACTCTTCACTTATTGTACCTTTTGCAGCAGCTATAGATACAACAGCCATCTTGTCCATTTTCTTAACTGCTACTTCAAGAACCGGTGTTGTTTCAACCGCTACAGATACAGCTGGTTCAGCTACTACGGGCGTTACAACACCCTGCGCAGCTTTCATCTGCCGTACTATTTCATTGACTCTATCCATATCCATGGCATGTAAAGAGACAGAAGCAAAAAAAGCTACCAATACGGTTGTACATATTTTTTTTTGTAACATTTGAAACCTTTATAAAAAATTTTCACAAGAACACCATCAAGAACAGTTGCTCTGGTGAAGATTTTAAAAGAAAGAGGAGGATTGCCCCCTCTTTAGATATTTATTACTTCACACCCTCATTGATTGTGTCAATAAGATTTGATCTATGTTTTGCATCTTTAGACTGGAAATCTGGTGTAAAAGTATTTCCAACAAGTGGTGCCCCCGTTGATTGTGGTGCATGACATTGTGAGCAGTTAAATCTAGCATTACTCAACTTGTCTAGTTTATGTACCACTGTTTTAAAATCACTTGTATTTTTTACTGCTTTTCCTTCTTTTACCACAGCACCATTCTTAGCAATCGTTGTAATTGGTCTAAATGAAGCAAAGTGAGATTTAGGAATCGGTGTTGCACCCATACTCGACGCAACTTCTGGCATATGACACCCTGTACAAGCATTGTTTCCTATCTTGATAGGTAACATTCCTTCTACATCATGAGGAATCATTGGCGGTGCATTTTCAAATGCTCTATCAAATCTCTTTGATGTACCCGCTGCTGCTTTTCCATAAGTCGCTACTTCACCAACAGTTTCTGATTTCTCCGTATAGAGATTTGTCTTTCTTAGTCCTAGTGACTCTTCACTTATTGTACCACCGCCTGAGGCACAACCCACTGCAACTATCGCTACAAGTGATAATAAGCTAATCCATGACTTTTTCAATTTCATTGTCTCTCTCCTTTATTTTAAAAAGTTTCTTATATTAAATGCTAACGCATCATCATCACATACATCCACACATCTTCCACAGTTTGTACATTCAACTTTAACAACAAACTCGCTCCGCTTACCAATCATATTTAATACCGGAGTTTCAGGACAAACTTCTTTACACTTCATACAAAGTGTGCAGTTTTCACTGTTATGTTTGACACGAAATAGGTTATATTTACCTATGATGGCGTATGTTCCACCTAGTGGACATATATGTCCACACCAACCATTTTTAAGAACAAATAAATCAAATAAAAATATAGCTACCAATAACCCTGCACCTGCACCAAAGCCAAAAATAAGACCTCGATTCATAATCGTGATAGGTGAGATAATCTCAAATGCTGCCAATCCTGCTATTGCCGAAACAACCAACGCCAAACCAAGCATATAATAACGGATATTGCGACTCGCCCAAACTTTTCTCTCGATTTTATCGAGATAAAACTTCCGTCTAAGCCAATCAGCTAAATCTGTTATCATGTTTACAGGACAAACCCAGCTACAAAATGCTCGACCACCAATCACACCATAAAATAGCATGATAATCATAGCACCTATGATAGCACTAGCACCTACTGTTGCACCGGCAGCCAACATCTGTAAAATAGCAAAAGGGTCGCTCAAAGGCACTGCACCCAAGATGGAAGAGGAAGAGAGATTTCCACTCAGCATCTTCCATCCATAGGCATTTGCCCCAAAGTACAAGGTGATAAGTGTAAGCTGCGTTATACGTCTCAAAATGAGATATTTATAATTACTCCACTTCATCTAATACTCCACATCCATGTTTAAATAGTCAGCAGCCTCTTTTTCACTACGCTTTGTCCTCGTTGTAACATCCTTGTCTGCTCTGTTTTTTATTCGTTCTTGATCTTTTTTATCCCACCCTTTTACATAGTGATCACCTGGACGACCAAGTGCTACTTCACGCGGTTGCACAAATATGGCTGGTTTCTCAGTAACGCATGCAATCTCACAAAGACCGCACCCCGTACAAGCGTCCATATGCACCACCGGTTCTAAAAAGGCATGTTTACCCGTTCTTTCATTTCTAGTATATTCTAAAGAGATAGCAACATCCAACAGTGGACAAGCACGATAACAAGCATCACACTGGATTCCCCAAAATGCAATACATGAGTTTCTATCCACTACTGCTATACCCATATCCATCATGGTAGGATCTAACTCATTGTTCTTGTTGGTAACAGAAGCCAAGTCCAATGCACCTGTAGGACACACCGGTACACAAGGGATATCTTCACACATATAACATGCAACATCTCTTGCGATAAAAAATGGTGTACCTATGGTCACATCATCTCCAGCTTTTGCCATCTTCAAAGTAGCAGGGCGTTGTAATCCCGTCTCTTTGTCGATATTACTATCACGATTATAACACGCTTCCGCGCATAATCCACACTTGATACAAGTGCTTAAAAAATCATCTTCTGGCAAGGCAGCAGGAGGTCTGAGTGTCAGAGACGAACCTTTTGCTTTAGAAGCATATCCAGTCCACACCAAGCCACCCATCATTCCAAGACCAGCGTTTTGAGCTAAAAGTGTAAAAAACTTTCGTCTTTCACTGATTTTAGGTTTTTTTACTTTGTCTCCCACTACTTTCCTTCTTATGCTTTATATAGTTTTACTGCACATTTTTTGTAATCAGTCTGCTTTGACATAGGACACGTCGCATCTAAACAAACCTTATTGATAAAGACTTTCTCATCAAACCATGGTACAAATACCAAACCTTGAGAAGGTCTATTTCTACCTCGAGTCTCCACTCTCGCTTTTACTTTACCACGACGAGAATCAACCCAGATAAGCTCACCATTTTTGAAGCCTTTTTCTTTAGCATCTAGTGGGTTCATATAACATAATGCTTCAGGAACCGCACGGTAAAGCTCAGGTACACGCATCGTCATCGTACCACTATGCCAGTGCTCTAACACACGACCTGTACATAACCATGTATCATAATTTTTATCTGGCATTTCAGGTGGATCCATGTATGGTCTAGCATAAATCTTCGCTTTGTTTTTCAATGATTTTTTTGTTTTGTCTTTGATACCTGTCAAGTCACCTTGTGCCAATGCTTTTGCAAGTGTTCCGTAGAATGCAAAATCTCCACCCGGATTTGCTTTAGCAGCATACGGATCGTACTTCACATTAAATCTCCACTGTGTCTCTTTACCATCAACAACTGGCCACTTAAGTCCACGTACTTTGTGATACACATCAAACGGTGCAAGATCATGTCCATGTCCACGACCAAAGTCTGCATACTCTTCAAAAAGGTATTTATGGATTTGGAAACCATACCCTTTCCAAGGCTTACCATCAGAACCGATAACACCACGACTATCACCTAATGAATCTGAATCATCATACCCTTCACCAACAGGATCATTGGCCGCATAAGATTTTGCTTTTTTATTTCCAAAAAGGATATCAAACATGGTTGTATCGTCTGTATAACCCATCTTCTTCGCTTCAGCGATGACATTTGGAAGCACTTTTTTGTTTCTCAAAGTATACTCACCCCAAAGATCTGAAACTTTAAATCTTTTTGATAATTCTAGCCACTGCCATGTGTCAGACATCGCATCACCTACTGGAAGTACTTGCTGTCTCCAATGTTGTGTTCGTCTCTCAGCATTACCATAAGCACCCCATTTCTCATAAATCATCGCAGATGGAAGTACAAGATCCGAAACTTTTGCAGAAATACCTGGGTAACCATCAGAAGTTACGATGAAGTTATCCATCTCTCTTGCTGCTTTAATCCAGTGCGTGGCACTTGCAGAATCTTGGTAAGGATTACAAACATTTACCCATGCAAATTTCACTACGCCATCTTCGATATCTCTGTGAATTTTCATGATGTGTTGGTTACCAACAGGGTTTAGTGTGCCCGCAGGAATAGACCATTTACCCTCAGCAACTTTTCTATGCTTAGGATTTTTTACCATCATATCTGCTGGAAGCCTGTGACAAAATGTTCCAACTTCTCTAGCCGTACCACAAGCTGAAGGCTGACCAGTAAGTGAGAATGCACCTGAACCTGGTTTGGCTTGTTTGTTAAGCATAAAGTGAACGTTATATGAAAGTGTATTGACCCAAGTACCACGTGTATGTTGGTTCATACCCATTGTCCAGAATGATACTACTTTTCTACCTTTTTCGATATATAAATCTGCTAAGAATTGTAATTTTTTCTTGAACTCTTCGATATCTTCATTTGGATCACCCTTAGCAATTTTTGCCACATAATCTAATGTATAAGGCTCTAAAGATTTTTTATACTCTTCAAAAGAAATTTCCCAGTGCTTAAGTGTACCGGCAGTATGCTTCATCGTATCACCCTCTTTTAGACCATATGGTGCAAGTGCAGGTGCTTCTTTAGCAGATACTTTTTTCTCCATTTCATGCTTGATAGTTTCCATCTCAAGTGCAGAATATTTACCATCTTTAAGTGATTTTTCACCCGCTCTTCTCATACCATAACCGATATTTGTAGGTCCTACGGCAAAAACCATATGTTTATTGACAAAATCCCAATCAATGATTTTTTCTTTATCATCTCTCATCACGATTTCACGTGCAACATAATTCCAAAGAGCAAGATCCGTACTAGGAGAGAATATAATCTCAACATCAGCAAGATCAGATGTTCTATGTCTATAAGTAGAGATATTAACAATTTTTACACGATCTGGATCTGAGAGTTTTCTATCCGTTACACGCGACCATAAAATCGGGTGCATCTCTGCCATGTTTGAACCCCATGAGATAACTGTATCTGTAAGCTCGATATCATCATAACAACCTGATGGCTCATCGATACCAAAAGTCTGGTAGAAACCAACAACCGCCGAAGCCATACAGTGACGCGCATTTGGATCAATCGCGTTAGATCTAAATCCAGCTTTCATCATCTTTTGCGCAGCGTATCCTTCCATAACTGTATATTGCCCAGAAGCAAATACCGCTACACCTTCAGGACCTGAAGCTTTGAGTGCTTTTTTGATGTGAACTTCCATCTCATCAAATGCTCTTTGCCAAGAAACTTCTGCAAACTTACCTTTTTTATCAAACTCACCTTTACTATTAACACGAAGTAATGGTTTTTTGAGTCTATCTGCACCATACATGATTTTAGCGTTAAAATAACCCTTGATACAGTTAAGTCCTCTATTTACTGGAGCTGCAGGATCACCTTTAACAGCAACTATCTTTCCGCCTTTGGTTGCGAGCATGATACCACACCCTGTACCGCAGAAACGACAAGCTGCCTTATCCCATCTCCAACCTTTTTCCCCCTGAGCTGCCGCTGCTTGCACCTCTACTGGAACTGTAATCCCAACTGCGCCCGCTGCCGCTGCCGCTGCCGAACTTTTTAAAAAGTTACGTCTACTAATTGACATATAGCCTCCTTTAATTAGTTTTCACCCCCTAATTTTATAATAAAGATAGCTATTATTTATTGATATGAATCAAGTAATATAAATTTTTTAGGAAAATAGTGCGTTTAGGACGTCATTGTCATGAATGGTAATTTGATGTTTTTTGTCAATAGAAATGATTTTTTCACGTTGTAGCTTCGTAAGCATACGTGAAAGTGTTTCAGGTGAAACGTTGAGTATAGAGGCAATTTGGTTATTTTTAAGTGTCAAAAATAGTTCATGATGTTCAGAGATAAAAGAAGCTACTTTTGCTTCTGAACTTAAAATCATCTCTTTATGGATGACATTAGAAAGTATCCTGATCTTTTTAGTCAAAGAAGAGATAAGACTCACACAAATCTCTGGGTTTTGGAGAAACTCACTCTTGAACTTTTTATAGTTTATCTTCATCACCTGACCTTTAGTGACAAAGCGCGCTGTAGCTGGAAAGTTCATCTCTTCAAAACAGGCAGCTTCTGCTACCATAGTAACAGGAATAAACTGGTGCAAATAAACTTCATTGCTCTTGTTATCTGTTTTATAAAGTCGTAGTAGCCCTTCCGTTAATATATAGAGATACTCTGGTTCATCACCTTCATAAAAAAGAATTTCATCAGCATAAAAAGATTTTAACACGGATATCTTTTCTAACTCTTTTAGCTGCTGATCACTTAGCTGAGAAAAAAGTTGTACTTCCCTTATACTTTGCATCATCCACCCTCTTGACCTTATGTAGGAGAGATTTTATCTGAATAAATGTTAACCTAAAGTAAAAGTATCTTACTAAGTAGAAATATAAATTTTATTGGAGGTTGGAATGTTGGGAGATATATAATATTGGTTGCGGGAGGCGGATTTGAACCACCGACCTTCGGGTTATGAGCCCGACGAGCTACCAAACTGCTCTATCCCGCGACATGAAGGTAAATCTAATTTATAAGTGGATGGGGTGAAGGGATTCGAACCCCTGAATGTCGGCACCAAAAGCCGATGCCTTACCGCTTGGCGACACCCCAGTAACTTAATAATTTAAATTTGAGATGTGATTATAGTCCTTTTTTTCTTATTTGTCAAGTACTTTTGGCAAAAAAGAAAAAAAAAGATATAATTTCGAAAAAATTGGAGCAGAAAATGCCTATAGAACGTGTAAAACAAGCTATCAAAGATACAAAGATGGGAAAAATGGTCATCATGATAGATGATGAAGATAGGGAAAATGAAGGAGACTTGGTTTACCCAGCGACTTTTTCAAGCCCAGAAAAAGTCAACTTTATGGCAAAAGAGGCAAGAGGACTTATCTGTGTAGCACTCTCTACAAAGATATCAACACGCTTAGACTTAAATCCGATGGTCGCCAAAAATGACTCCTCATATGAAACAGCCTTTACCGTTTCAGTGGATGCTAAAGAGTGTGAAACAGGCATCTCAGCGGGTGAGAGAGATATGACGATACAACTACTAGCTTCTTCTCACTCTAAAGCAAGTGACTTGGTTCGCCCTGGACATATATTTCCACTGATTGCCAAAGACGGTGGTACACTTGTACGTACTGGACATACAGAAGGGTCAGTTGATTTATGTAAATTAGCGGGTATCTCACAATCTTCCGTCATCTGTGAAATCATTAAAGATGATGGTACAATGGCGAGACGAGATGATTTAGAAGTTTTTGCAAAAAAGCATGATTTAAATATCGTATTTATCTCGGATATCGTAGAATATCGTTTACAACATGAATACCTCATCAAAGTTATCGCAGAATCAAACACAACATTTTTAGATAAAGACGCCAGGCGTATTGATTTTGTCGATCACAATGACTCCCATCATGTTGCCTTTGTCTTTAATCGTGGAGGTAAACCACAAAATGTTCGTTTTCACAATATCGGGACTGATTTAGAACTATTTGCTAAAAACAGATATAACTCTATCATTAAAGCTGTTAATATTTTAGATGCAGAGGGTGGTGTCCTTATCTTTTTAGAAAAATCAATCAATACAAATCCTTATATGAAAGAGTATGGTATCGGTGCGCAGATACTGAACTATCTTGAATTTTCAGATATAAAACTATTAACAACACATAAAGGTCGGGAGTTTGTTGGAATTAGTGGATTTGGATTACAAGTTGTCGAGGAGAGAGTGTTAGGGTAATACTACCCCATACATTCACGAGATGAATAAAAATTCATCTCGTCTGATTAGAAAATAGTCTACTTTATCTTCTTAAGCACTTATCTCATTTTCTGATTCAATAGTTGCCAATCTTCTCTTAACAACTTTCTTTTGGACCTCATACTTAGACATCTCTTCTTTGATTTTCATCTCTTTAGAAAGAGAGCTGCATGTTATCAAC
The DNA here is from genome assembly GCA_024278835.1 of Campylobacterales bacterium. Classification (GTDB taxonomy): domain Bacteria; phylum Campylobacterota; class Campylobacteria; order Campylobacterales; family QNZT01; genus JANTGR01. Next base: position 10,453 of record JAJRSK010000053.1, read on the forward strand.
TCTTGACTCTTAACTTTATATAAAGTATTTAACTCTTCTAAAATATTAAGACACTCTTCTTTGGTATTTATATTGCTCATTTATCCTCCTAATGCTTTCTCATTTGAAAGTATACCTACGAAATGTTGCCCAAATGTTGTCAAAAAAAATATTTTTACAAAAAAAGCACAATTTTTCAATAAAATTTAAATAATTCATTTATTTAAACTAGTATTGAAAATAAAAGTTAATTTTCAATACTTATAAAAAATAGTTAATTATAAAAGAATTATCTTGACCATTACGTTTTGCATACTCTACAATTTTGCCATGAAATTGTGAATAAATTGTGAAAAATGAAACATCTTCATTATAAATCTTACTTATCTCACTATAATGTTCTTCTATACCTCGCATCATCCACTCTTGTAAATCATCATAAGAGTCAAATTCATATCCAAATGCCTTCATCATCTTGTTAGTATAATTATCAACCACCATCACATCTCTCTGGCAGGCATAACAGAGTATGGCATCAGCACTCTCAAACCCAATCCCCTTTTGCGCAAGTAGCCACTCCCTAGAGACCGATGCTTTAAAAGAGGTAAAATCACCAAATGACACTAGAATAGCTTCACAAAGTGTATGTAAAACCTTGGCTTTTTTTCTATAATATCCACTTGGTTTTATCAGTTCTTCTACTATCATGATAGGAGTTTCTGATAGTATTTCTAAAGAGAGAAGATTAGCGGTTTTAAGATTTTCTAGTGATGTTTCTACATTTTTCCACTTTGTCTGTTGGGTTAGAACTGCCCCAACAACAACTTCAAAAGTTCCACAATCTGGCCACCAATTTTTAGGTGATTCTTTTAAGAGATCTAAGTTCTCAAGAGCCAACCAAAGGCTATAACTATTGTTCATGATACGCTTGCTGCACGACTATAGCAACACCATCATCATACGCTTTGACTTTAAATGCCTCTGTGCATTTTCCCTCACTATTTAGTTCAAAAATGACTGCTTGTAGCATCTTTTTACATTGATTGGGTACATCAAACCGCCCTGAAACTCCCGTCAAAAATCTATCTAAGACTTCTTTGACATCCATCCCTAGTGAATTATCCCGGCATCCTGTCATCCCCACATCAGTGACATAAAAAGTACCTTCATCTATCGTGACATCATCTGTGCCTACATGAGTATGTGAGCCAACAATGGCAGAAACCCGTCCCTTTAAAAGTGCTAAAAGTGCTCTTTTTTCACTGGTTGCTTCGGCATGGAAATCTATCATGATATGTTTCACCTCTGCTTCTTCTAATCGCTCCACCACTTCTAGAACTTTCACAAAAGGATTATCCACCATAGGCATCGTAAAATGTCCCATGAGATTGATAACGGCTAGTTTCTCTTCACCTACTTGCATCACTTCAATCCCACGACCTGGTGTGGCTTTTGGATAGTTGATAGGACGAAGCAGTGGCATATCATCTAGCAAAGGGATGATATCTTTTTTATCCCAAGTATGATTGCCTCCTGTCATAAGGTCTATGGGGAGTTTGAAAAGTTCTTTGGCATTTTTTGCACTCAGACCAAAGCCATGACTCGCATTTTCATAGTTTACGATAACTACATCCGCCTTGTATTCTCTTTTGATATGAGCAATGTGCTTTTTTAGCATATCTCTCCTCGGTCGTCCTACGATATCTGCGCAAAATGCTATTCTCACAATTTTCCTTAGAAGCGAGGGGTATATACCCCTCTATTTTTTGCAAGATTATAACGAAATTTGCTACAATCTTATCATGATAAGAAAACTTTTAATACTCCCCTTTTTCCTTCTATTCTTCATCGCTTGCCACCAAGTTATAAACACTACTTTACCTAAAATCAAAAATGAGAGGGTACTCTTTATAGGGGAGTATCATGATAACTATGCCCATCATATAAATCAAAAAAATATCATTCAAGACCTCCATGAAAAAGGATTTAATATCGCTATAGGTATGGAAATGTTTCAAAGACCATTTCAGCAAGTATTGGATGATTATATCTGCGGAAAAATAGATGAAAAAACCATGCTTCAAAAAAGTGAATATTTTACACGCTGGGGATACGACTATACACTCTACCAACCTATCATGCTAGTTGCTAAGGAAAATCATATCCCCGTTATCGCACTCAACCTTGAAAAAGAAATCACTAAAAAAATCTCAAAAAAGGGTCTAGAATCTCTCACTAAAGAAGAGAAAAATAAGCTTCCCAAAAGTTTAGACTTTTCAGATTCAGCATACAAAGAACGCTTAGTCAAAGTTTTTAATGACCCTGAACATTTAGCAGCCATGCCAAAGAAGTACCATCTAAATCCTGATTTCCTTTACCAATCACAAATCCTCTGGGATGAAACTATGGCTGAAACAATCGCAAACTATCTTAAAAGCCATCCTCAGACTCTCATGATAGTGTTAGCAGGTAATGGTCACTTAGCCTATTTTGTCGGGATTCCAAATCGCGTAAAAAGGCGACTGCCACTCCCCATGCGTGTCATCTTGCAAGATAGTGAAAAAGAAAAAGGCAAAGCTGACCAATATCTCTTTCCTGAAGCTATCATGATAGAACAGACGCCAAAACTTGGCGTTTTGTTATCACCTAAGGGATTGAAAGTGATTGAAGTTATCAAAGATTCACTAGCGGATAATATAGGCATCAAAGAAGATGATACCCTCATAGCATTTTCTAAAATTCCCATACATAACTTAGCTGATTTAAAGTTGGCTTTGTATCTTTATCGGAATAAGAAGGATTGGACTGTGAGCGTTAAAAGAGGATCAAAAAAGGTTATATTAAAATGAGGTATATACTACTCTTTGTCTTATTTTTCACAGCATGTCAGGATAAAACTTATTCACGCATTTATAAACAAAGTGAGGTAGGTACCACTATCTTGGCTCTCTCAATCTCTGAAACAAATCAAACAATAAAAGCTATCGTTCTTAAGGCGTTAAAACATACTGACTTTAAAGTAGTTTCAGGTTCACCTTACGCCTTAGAGATTGACGGTGCTACCTACCCTAAAAAATGCAACAACCCAACTACATCCACTTATGATGCTACCTACGATGGCTACATCAAACTCACACTCTTAAAAAATATGAAACGCATTTATATATGCCAGAAAGATTATCATGGCAGATTGGATGAGGGAGCCATTAGCGCACTACTTGAAAAGATGCAAGAAGATTTAAAGATTACCCCTTAGTATAATTTATGGATATTTTCTAGTAGATTATCCACAGTGATATCTTCGCCATACTCTTTTAAAAAGGCATTAAGGTACTTTTCACTCGCCTCCATGCCACCCTCTTTTTCTACTTCAGTGAGCTTTTTATAAATAGGGTCTAACACATCAGTAACATGTTTAGAAATCTTTTTTCTAGCGGCCTTATAGCCTATCTTCTCACCTTGCGCATTTTCAATAGGCTCAAAATCAGTAAATACCCAGTAGTATCTGCCATCTTTTGCCAAGTTCTTAATCGCGGCGATAAAGTTTTGATCATTATTGAGCCGCTCCCATAATATCTTAAATAATACTTTTGGCATATCAGGATGACGCACAATGCTATGTGCTTTTCCAATAAGTTCTTCTTTGGTGTATCCTGATATCTCTGCAAAATAGTCATTGACATGGGTAATAATACCCTTTAAATCTGTATCACTTTCTATATAAACATTGTTTTTTAACGCTATCTCTTCATTAATCGGTTCTGGTTTTTTCATCTTTTTCTCCTACATGTCTAAGTAACGAATAAGCCCTTTAGAGAGCCTCTCAAATGGTAAGATTTTTGTCCCACCACTTTTCAACATAAATAACTTTGCACTATCCATAGATTCAAAGGGAATAAGGTCATCACCATGTGGTCCGATAGTACGACTGCCAAACAGATAGACTGCTTTTTTCGCATCTACCCTTCTGCCGTTGAGATAATCCTGCACATAAATTTTAGCAATTTTATCATCCATAAAATGATTCTTGATAAAATAGTCTTGGTTTCGATAAACTTGCATCATTGATTTTACAGAGATAAACTGGACTTTTTTACCATTTTCTAGCACTGCTTCACAAAGCCATTTTGGATATTGTTTAAGCGGTAACACATATATCATATCCGTGCTATTTTGATCATTTGGTTTTATCGCCTCTGCAGATAAAGTTGCTATCATGATGGATATCATCAGTAAATATTTCATATATTATTCCTTATAAAAGATCTTTTTTCTTAAATGCCACATAACCAAAATAGGCAAATATTAACCCTATCATGATAGGATACACAACAGCATAGGCAATCAACATCTTTGATCCCAACGTATCTAAGAGATAATATGCCACAGGACCAATCACTGTAAGCTCAGGGTCAAACAGGGTAATCGCCCCAATACGGAAAACCTCTATGGGATTTAGCATCGCTAGTGTCAATATCACTTCATCATTGACTCTATTTTGTAACATCAAGCCTATCAATGCGATATCTATAAATGCCAATAGTATAATCCATACTACAAAGGAACTGCCAAGTGCAATATCTGTTGATTTGACGATACTAGAGAGGAAAAAAGCGATGCCCAAAAAGACAAAACAAAGTGAAAAAAGAAGCACTGAGTAGAGAAATATCATATTCCAAGGTAAATCTCCCCCTTTAAATAGTCCAAAAACCACACCTAAAATCAATGCAAAAAAGACCGGTAAAAAAACGGTTGCAAAACGCCCCAGCATTTTTCCCCAATAATAATCTCTAAGAGAAACTGGAAATGAAAGCATATACTCCAAGACATTACTTTCCCTATCACCAGAGATGGATTTTACCGTCGTGATCAAGATAAAAATAGGCAAGATAATGATTGTCACTTGTATAAAGATAAGCAACATCCTACTAAGCCCCGTAAATCCAAGCACCACAGCATCAGAGACACCAGTGATAAAAAAGAGAGCCATCAACCCACCAAAGACCAATGCATACACATAAAACCATTTTGAGCGCAAAGACTCTTTGATATCTAGATAAGCGATTAGCAAAAGATTTTTCATTATTGTGCCCCTACTTTTTGTACATTGAGATTTTCAATCACAAATACTTTTTTTGCCATCTCATCAAAATTGATAGTATGGTGATTTTTTGGCACTGTTTCTTGTGCATATGCCGCAAAACCAAATGCCATAGGTGTGATGGAATCATCCGTATAGATAGCCTTTTTGGCATCTATCCAAGTGCCTGTCTTCGCATCCGTAATCCAAATCTTGGCTTGATCTTTCCAAGAAATGTGTTCATCATCAAACCACAAAAGTGCACATCCGATATCATCAAATTTATAACTTTTATCCGTTTTTGGATTGATAACCTGTACTGCATATTTACGCTCACTAATTGCCATCTTACAGCGTTCACACATATCACGATCCCAGTGCATTTTATCCACAGAGCCCCGAGGCTTTTTATCACATGCTCCCAAAGAAAACACTATCATGATAGCAGCAAAAAGAACACTAAATCCTCTCATCTTCTACTACCTTTCCCAAATCCATATAAATCTTTCTATTGACCAAAGACGCTATCTCATCTAGTCTATGGGTGATAAAAAGTGTAGAACAATCTGCATCTATATCTGTTAAAAGTTCATAAAACTGTTCACGACCTTTTGGATCTAAATTGGCAGTTGGTTCATCAAATATCAGTAAATCACTCTTTTTCGAAAGAGCTATGGCTATAAGTAATTTTTGTTTCATACCACCTGAGAGCTTGTAAAACGGTTTACTGATATGCGTTTTTAAATCAAGATCCATCTGTGAAGCTTGTAAGAAAATCTTCTCCTTGGATATCTGTGAACTTTTTGTAACAAAAGTAAGTAATTCATCAATACTAAGTTTCACAGGAGGGGGTAGCTGGGGAATAAAACTAATATGTTTCAAAACCTCTACCCGCTGATTAATCGGCTCATAATCCAATACTTTAAGTCGCCCACTATCCAAATGATAAAAACCCAATATCGCACGAACTAGTGTTGTTTTACCCGCACCATTTGGTCCCATTAATGCAATTCTGTCGCCTCTATTAATAGTCATACTCACCGTATCTAATACCTTAGATCCCATGAAGTTTTTTGTGATTTCTTCTGCAACTACTAACATCTAGACCAAATCTTTCAATCTAAACTCATAGTTATAGGCATCTGTATGACAGACATCAAAACACCTACCACAAAGGGTACAATCACCATTTAAAACAACTTGTTTCGTGACACCATTTTTGGCTCTCTCTTTATCATGTTTTGGTTTAATAAACTCTAACACATGCTCTTCAAAACAGGCATCTAAACAGGCACCACAGTGGTCACATTTATCCATATCCCACTGCACTTTAGTTAAACTTACCCATCCTAGCATATTGTAAGTGGTGCCAACAGGACAGACATATTTGCACCATGCACGGCGGGAGTACACTATCTCCAAAGCCAAGATGATAAGAACCCAGACAAGTGCCAAGCTCCAGCCATATGTAATCGCCCGACTCACGATACCAATAGGATTGAGTACTTCAAACACAAGATATCCATCAACGGCAGCAGCAACAAGAAAAATAGCCCAAAAAATAAATCGAATGTTAGGATTATGTTTACGCTCTTTTATAATTTTTTTACGCACCAATTTTTGATGTATTCGTTCACCTATCTCACTCAGTAAGCCATAAGGACAAACCCAAGAGCAGTACGCTTTACCCCCAGCAATAAAATAAAATACTAAAAGTGTAACACTTCCGATAATAACATTGGTATGTATCTCATGTTCAGCCACAAATATTTCAAGAGCAGTAAAAGGGTCAATCATATGAAATCCTAACAATCTTGACCCATTAAGTGTCCCCTCAAGGAACTGAAAATCTATAAAAAAAGAGAGGAAAAAGGCAAGATTTATGATGATGATACTCATCCATCTCCATGCTCTAAGTGTTAGTCTACTCTTGCCCTCTTTTGTTTTATAATAAAATGTAGACAAAAAAGGAGCATTTACTAAGTCTCTTACTTTGGCATTATATCTATCCATCTTTCCCTCCTCCTGATATCTTGGTTATTTTGTTGCTTCGTCTAATTTTGATTGAAATGTACCAATCTCTTTAGAAAGTTCAACAAGCTGTTCATCACTCATATTGCCGAGTAATCCATACATAACATAATTTTTACGATTACCATTTTTAAAATCTTGCAAATCTTTTAGGACTGTTTCTGAAGATAATCCCATGAGTTTAGGGCCTATGATACCCTGACCTACATTACCATGGCAAGAAGAACAACTCTTTTTGTAAAGTGGACTAACATTAAATGCAGCAATATTTCCTGCTTTTTCTTTAAGAGCTCTTAGTTTGTCTTCGATCTCTTTATCTTTAGTACTAGTACCTTGCACCACAGTTTCAACAGCTGATGTTTGCACAGGTTGTGTATTCTGTAGCGAATTTAACTTTTTATCTTCCATCGCTGTACTGCTAATGATTTTTGCTATCTTATCAAGTTTTTTTACTTGCATATCTGATGTAAACATCATAAAGTAAGACCACGCTGCCAATAACACCGCAATCAGTGCAATTATCTTTTTTATCATTTTCCACTCCTTAACTTTTGTATCTCTTTATTAAAATTTGCTATCTCTTGGGCAATGGATTTCAGCTTTGCATCATCCAACTGTGATACTAGCTCTTTCATCAAGGCATTTTTCTTCTCCCCTGTCTTGAAAGCCATAATCTTCTTATAGATAAAGTCTGCATCTCTACCCAATAATGATGGGCCCACTACGCCATTGGCATAATCATCATGACAAGCTGAACATCTGATGATATAGTCATTGCTGAGGCGTTTTATCATCAAAGTAACGCGTACTTTTTCATACGGTGATTTGATATTGAGATAAGCATCTATCGTCGTTCTTCTATCTTCTGTTTTATCTGTAGAATTATTATTCTCTTTGTTATAAGAGTAATAAAATTGACCACTATTGCTTTTGGAAGCACTTTTTGTCACATTTGTATCTACAGCACCCTCTGTTACCTCAATCTGTGGGGCAACATTCGTTGCATTCACACTCTTTTGCTGCTCAGCATCATCACCACATCCTATGAACACAAGTCCTGTGAGAACCAATGCTACTATCCATTTACTTTTAACCATTTTGTTTTCCCTTCCCATAAATATCTGCATATGTAGCACTAGGTACGATTTCTAGTACATTTGTCGGGCAAAGTTCTACACATGCACCACAACCAACACATGCTTCCCTAATCTCCGGTATCAATCCACCATCTTTACTCACCATACCGATGGCATCTTTAGGATCTGGATGAAATGGGCATAAATCAGCACATATAGTACAAGCCTCACCTCTAAACTTTTCCAAATCTTCTAATATTTTTTTTTGTAACTCTTCTTTTTCATTTTCATCCCCACGCATTATCACTTTGTGTGCCTGACGCTCTTCTTGTGTCAATATGTGTGTATGATTATATATCTTGTCTATAGCACTTGGGGGTACAGGCTGATTTCTAAGTGCCAGACATGCACTCTCATTGACGATAACTGCCATACCCATATGTACATATTTTATCGCATCTTTTTCATGATCTAATGCCCCTGTAGGACAAGCTAAGATACACGGGAATGCTTCACAAAGATAACAACCTCTTTTGGTCGGATCTATATATGCCATGCCCATGCTTGCCCCACCATCTATATCCTCAAGCAGTATAGAATCATAAGGGCAGACTTGTAAACATTGTCCACATTTGATACAAAGTTTTAAAAAATCTTCTTCACTTACTGCCCCAGGTGGGCGTAACAGTAACTCATCTGCTTTAAGATTAGGTGCAAAATAAATACCCCCTCCCGCAGCCAAGCCCAATACACCAAGCCCAGTGATATTTTTTATAAAATCTCTTCTTTTTTTCTCTTTTGCTGTCATAATACCTTCCCCTCTTTCATTTTAGGATGTTCGTCTGTCAATAGCTTAATTGGTTCGGAAATCGGTGCCAATTTTGCAAGAAAATTGAGTATCGAAATCACAGGCGAACCATAAAAGAATTTTACATTTGGATTTAAAAGCCACAATTTATCTGCATAATAGTAGAGATTGTGGGCTGTATCGCCTATGCCATTACCATCTTTGTCAAATCCTTCATAATCATCCCAATAGTTATTATCCCAAATATTTTCAGTCACCTTTGTATTGTATGAGTCATTGACCACCGTTTCGATGTTCCCTTTTATCACATTGCCAATAAATTTATTATGTAGACTCAAGGAGTGAAAATGTATCCCTTCACTATTATAAAGGATATAATTGCCCTCTATATCATTGGTCGTATCAGGTTCAAAAGGGGATCTATCGATATAAAGACCTCTAGCACAGTACAAAATCTTATTCTCTTTAATCGTATAATTAGAACAATCTTTCATACCAATCCCTAGTCCCGTTGTTCCAAGCGAATTTTTGATGATATTGCCTGTGGCAATCGTATCTTGCGAATACATGAAAAATATTCCCACGGAATTATGCGTAAACTCATTGTCTTTTACAATGTTTTTTCCCGTATACATAAAGTGCAAGGAGTATCTACCAAACTCAGCATAATTTTTTTCGATGAGATTACCATGAGAATACCACACTACAAAATCTCTCGCTTTAGTAATATGATTATTTTGCAAGGTATTGTCATTGCTATACCAAAGTCTAATGGCATCTCCTCTAAGCCCTAAAGAAAATGGCTTAGAAGTGATAAAATTGTTACTGACATTTGATTCATCTGTTTCTTGTAAATCTATTCCAAATAAAACATCTTCTAAATGGCAATTAATCACGGCACAATGGTGTACCTTGTTAAGAGAAATTGCAGCATCTACCCGTTCATGCTCTGCACCACTATGTATGATACTAAGGTTCTTAAGTGTTACAAAAGGGCTCTTGATGGTAATTACTGTACCATTACCATCACCCTTAATCACTGCTTTTTGATTTTTCCCATCGATAATTAATGGTTTATCGATGACAATATTACCTTCGTATACCCCTGCTGGTAACTCAAGTTTTGAACCTTCTTTTGCCTGATCTATAGCATCCTGCAGTACATTGGCATGAAGCGACAATGTTAAAAAAAAGAGTACAAAAACTTTTATCATGATAAGTCTTTCTAGTTTTCTTGTGCTTTGAGCGCTTTATTTCTAGAAACAATCGCTAAAAGACTTAAAATACTGATGGCGACTAAAAGCCAAAAACCTGTTGTGGGATAAGAATGCGTTGTAAACTGCGCTACTTTACCATCTCCAAATACCGTAGGTGTAAAAGGCTTGATTTTAAAGGCACCCCATTCATGCATATGATGACCAAACCAGTAAAGCCAATAAGAGTAAAATCCGATAAATACAAGCGGTAAAGCAACAGGAATGAGCATGAATAAATTTAAAATTTTTGCACTAAAGAGCATATAAAAGACAAATATAAGTGCTACAAAAACAAGCGCATATGGCGCAGCTGCTCTTAGGTAAGGTGCTCCCCTATCCATAGAATCCATACCTATATAGTGGTTGATTGTCTCCATTTCAAAGACATCTCCGCTAAATCCATCAAAATGATAGTAGACGGGAATTCCCTCTGGAAATGTCTCTTTAGGATAGTTTGGTGCTTCAAGTGCCACATACCAAATCGGTGCAGTGGCTACACCTATCTCCATATCATCTTCTATCAATTTTTGAAGATGCCCCGCTACCTCTTTGGGTACGGTTGGACTTCTATAGGCATTTTTATTGTAATAATCCCATACTTTTGTTGTTAGTGGTGAGATTTTATCACTCATGCCCTCTTCTTTTAGTTCTACAACATTGTGTGTCAATACTGCAGGTATCACAAAAAAATACATCAATATACCAAACGCCAAAAATGTAAAAATCCTTGATTTCATTAAAGACTTATTCATCCTCATCCTCCTCTATACAAGTTTTAGTTTTATAATTTTTTTTTATAATTATACACTTTTTTATCTTCACTGAAAAAATAAAAAAGTATATAATGAAGACAACGGGAAAAGCCCCGCTGTCTAATGGAATCGCTTAGAACAAGTTCGCGTTCTGATCAATCCATTTAAGATATTTGATGATGTCATCTGTTTGATCTTCGGACATACCTTGGTTAGGCATTCTAAGATTAAAGTAATTAGTCATCGATTTGATATAGTCATTGTCATACATTTTTTCAGGATGCATAATCCATTGTTTGACCCACTTCTCACCATTTTCATGACGACCAAGTACACCAACCAAATCTGGTCCAGAACTTACCTTACCGATAACGTGACAACCATTACAACCACCTTCTAGGTATGCTGAATGTCCGCGTTGCTGCGCTTCGCTCATAGGTGATGCAACTTTCTTCACAAGTAAGTCTTTGGCTCTGATTCCAACATCTGCTGTTTTAACCATATACTGCCAAATCATATTTTCAAAAAGAATTGCTTTATCCATGTCTCCAGCTTTCACTGCTTCATCAGATTTCTTCTTCTCTTCTGCGATTTTACCATACTGATCTAAAGCATCTGTCACAAGATTTTTTACCGTGTTATGTTTTTCATAGTGGTTGTCTTTCAAGAACTTAACAACACTTTGAATAACGGCGTCAGTTGCTGTATTTGTCGCTACTGTTTTGTCATACTCCGCTTTGAGTTGTTCAGGTGTCATTTTTGCTATTTTAAGTTTTGCTGCTGCTGTATACTTTTTGTTAGGATCTTTTACAAGTAAATAACCCATCATCTCCAAGTGAAGTGCAGAACAGAACTCTGTACAATAGTAAGGGAATACACCTTCCATATCAGCCGTAAAAGTAACCGCCACTGTTTTACCAGGCTCTAGCGATGTGTGAACATTGTATTGATCGACTGTAAATCCATGTGTCTCATCTTCTGCACGCTCTAAGTTAGTCAAATAGAAAGTAACAGTGTCACCTTTATTAACAGTTAAGTGCTCAGGATTGATGTGAGATCTTACAACGGTTCCATACACATAGACATGGTTACCTTTTCGAACCACTTTTTCTTGTCCAGCAAGTGTTTTACCAACATGCGTTTTACCCGTAAAGGCATTAGTACCCATTTTATATCTTACATGAGGATGCAATTTAGACGCTCTAATTGCCACTGCTTGATGTGGTTCACCAAGAGGAATTGGCATATCATACAAGAGTTGCATCTTTTTACCCCGGATATCAATCAACTGGTGATTTTGTGGATGCAATGGTCCAATCTCATTAAATCTATCAATCGCTAGTTTATTAAGTGCGATGATATACTCACCTTGAGGATCTTCTGTTTTACCTTCCATTCCACATAAGTGACCGATATTGTAGTTAACATTTTGTCTATCTAGTACCTTACAAGTAAGATAATCCCACTTCACTACTTGACTATCAACATAGAGTGACGTATAAATCTCACCATTATCTTTCCAACCTGGTCCAAACTGGTTGTGCAGTGGCCCAAGACCCAACTCTGCTTGACAATGCATCGCTTTTTTCATATCTAAGATAGGTATGCCATAGGGATCTTTACCAGCATATTCTTTGTTTTTAATCAACTTTTGAATTTTTGCCCATGAATAAACTGTCGCATGTGTATCTAGTTTACCACACACTACGATATATTTACCATCTGGAGATACATCTACACCATGTGGAGACTTTGGTTCAGGAACAAGGAAAAGTGCATTGTTTTTAATCGCAACATCCATAGGAACTACTCTATGGTTATTGATAATTTTAACATTTTTATCATCTTTTGCAAGTTCTGCCAATTTTTTCCAGTTATACACATGTAAAAAATCCGTATCATTACGGCTACATCCTGCTTCAAAAGGAGGAAGCCCTTTTTCGATACCACCTGTATACATTTCAGAGTTGAAGCTGTTTGTAAATCCCCACCCATCACAAACTTCTTTACCTGCATCTGAAAGATCTTGCATGTAAGGAGGCATTTCAATTGTAAATGATTTTTTAGGTTCTATTTTACCTATCTTTGGATCAAATTTCCAAACAGTCACACCACCACGGTATGTCTCTTTATACTCTTCCATCGGGTGATAGTTATTATCTAGAGGTGCACCATACTGACACGCTTCTAAGATACGCTCAGAGTCTGGTGTAAAAAACGCCCCACCATGATCTGATTTAAATACAGGATTGACCACAATTTGTTTGGTAACAAAGTCTGCTAAATCAATAACTGCTATACGGGGATTGGCTTTATCGTTGACAACCAACCATTTACCATCATACTTACCATCAGTTTCTGAGAGTGCTGGGTGGTGTGTATCACCCCAAGTTATCTCTTTACCTCTGATATTTCCCTGCGCAAGCACTTTTTTGGTGTCATCATCATATCCCCAACCCTGCCATGGCTCTGGTGTAAATACACCAATGTATTTTAAGAGTCTCATAGAAGGAACTCCATATACCAACATTTGTCCAGATTGACCACCTGAACTAAACACGATATATTTATCCCGTCCACCACTTGGTGTGTATGTTTTAGCTGCTGCAAGTAAATCAGACTGTGAAAGACCTCTATCTTTCATAACCTTATCTAGTTCTGTTGCAGCATTACCAAAAGTCATACTAACCATCGTGCCAATTGCGATAATTGACAATTTCTTTACGATTGACTTCATCGTAATACCTCCTTTATGTAAAATTTCCTACGGGCATATTATAGGAAATATCATGACTAAAGGGGTTGATACACATCAAGAAAACAAATAATTTTTATATTTAAAGTTAATATTTACGTTATAGTATAAATAATTCTATGCTATACTTCCATCATGATAAGCCAATCCATCCATATCCTCATCCTAGAAGATGACACCCTTTTTGCGGAGAGTTTAGAAGACTTTTTAGAAGAAGAGGGATTTTTTATCACCCTTGCACATGATGGTGAAAAAGCGTTGGAACTAGCCTACGAAAAGTATTTTGATTTGTTGTTACTGGATGTCAATGTACCTAAACTCACGGGTTTTGAGTTTCTATCTCATTTGCGAGAAAGACAACAAAATACACCTGCTATCTTCATCACCTCATTTAAAGATAAGCAAAGTATCAAAAAAGGCTTTCTACAAGGGGCGGATGACTATCTCACAAAACCTGTAGATTTAGATGAATTGTTATTGCGTATTGTAGCTTTGCTGCGACGCTGCCACAAACTAGAGGAGTCTATCATGATAGGCACTGCCATCTTCTATCCCAAAAAGGGAATCATTCACTCCCAAGGAGAGAAATATCAACCATCCAAAAAAGTTATTTTACTCTTAGAACTCCTTATAGCACATCAAAATACTATCGTTTCCACTGAACGTATCTATGCGCATCTATGGGCTTGGGATGAGACACCTAGCCCCTCCTCTTTGCGTGTTTATATCAATGATCTCAAGAAGATATTAGGCAAAGAGCATATCATCAATCATAAAGGCATAGGATATAAACTTGCACTCTAAACACGAAAGTTTTTACTTCAACAACGCCCTTATCATGATAGCTGTTATCAGTCTTGTTTTACTCTTGGAGTACTTTTTAACACCTTTTATACCACTCACTTCATTGCGTACTATCATCATTATTTTACTAGCATTAGCCGTACATTTTTTTCTCTCTACCTCCCTGCTTGAACACTACAAAGAACAAGAAAAAAATCTCAAAAATCTCGTTGATGAAACACTACACGAACTCAATACACCTATCAGTACTATCGAAGCCAATCTCAAAATGTTACAAAACGCACACAGCGATGAAAAAACCCTCAAACGTCTAGCAAGGATAAGCCAAGCGTCTAAAAACCTCAGCCACCTTTATGAAAGTATCGAGCACTCCATTAAAAATGAGATAGATACACTTGAAAAAGAGACCTTTGAACTGCATAGCCTAGTCAGGGATAGTATAGGAAAAGTGGTCGATATCCAAGGGGATATCATGATAGAAAATAGTATACCCACTATCATGATAAGTGCTAACAAGAATGGCTTTGAACGCAGCATCGATAACCTCCTCTCCAACGCCATCAAGTACAACAAAAAAAAGGGATTTGTAAAATTTTATTTGCAAGATAAAAAACTTTTTATTCAAGACTCTGGACATGGGATAGATAGCAAAAATCTTTTTATCATCTTTGACAAGTCCTACCAAGAAAACCCCACAACTTTAGGCTTTGGTATAGGTTTAAGTATCGTAAAATCGTATTGTGACAAAGAGAAAATTGATATCAAAATAGATACAAAGAAGTCCATTGGTACCACTATCATGATGGACTTAAAAAATCTTATTAACGATTAATTAACACTTCCTTGTTATACTTCTCTTGTCTATGAGAAATTTCCTACAAAAATTTTCAAAGTACAAGGTTGTATATATATGATATATAAAATGTTTATAACGCTAATACTGCTATCAACCTCCTCATATGGTAGCCTATACGATAAGGGCGAAAAGATCTACTCTATTATGTGTGATAAAGAGAAGATTTCTACCCTTAGTTATAGCGATGCTGATACGCTTAAACAGCAAATAAAAAGCCAAAAACTATGCGGTAATTTAAATGATAAAAAGCTAAATGCTCTTAGCCATTTTCTCACTTCTAAAGAAAAAAGTACCAAAACAAAACATCTCGTAGTGCCTGAAGAATCTCGTTGTCCTGTTTGTGGTATGTTTATCTCCAAATATCCAAAGTGGGTTGCTATCATCGAAACTAAAGGGGGAGAGAAATATTATTTTGATGGTGTCAAAGATATGATGAAATTTTATTTTGATCCTCTCAAGTTTCATCATGATAGGGAAGCAATTTCTCACATCATGGTGAGTGATTATTATACGATTGAAGGGATAAATGCTAAAGAGGCTTACTATGTCATCGGCTCCAACATCTATGGACCTATGGGAGAAGAGTTGATACCCTTCAAAACGCAAGCCGATGCGCAAAACTTCTCGGATGAGCATCACGGAAAAAAGATACTTTCTTTTGATATGATACAAGAAAAATTTCTCTACTAAGGCCAGATCATCAGTACACTTACTAAAAGTTTTATCACTGCATTTACACTTATGATAGCACTCTTTAGCTTGCTAATCTTTTCGCCAAAACGCTATCATGATAGTGGTATATCTCCACTAATCTCACGCGCAGGATTAGTACAAAGCAAGTCCGCTTATGAAGAGGATTTCTACCCTGCCCTTAAAGCGATCAATTACCAAGGATTTGTCCATGAATAAATCTGCATTTTTAAATTTTTTGTTTCTCTCACTTTACAAGCATAGAGCCAAACATATCGCGATATTTATCATTTCAACGCTGTTAATTTTCCTTCTTTCATCGATGACTTTTATCTCCTCAGCCCTACAACAAGAGTCACTAAACACTCTCAAAGGAGAGAGCGACTTTCTACTTCAAAAGATGCGTTCAGGTCAGGCAGTGGACACACCGATAGCATGGGTAGATGAGATAGAAAAGATACGCGGTGTCTCCGTTGTTACCCCACGCATATATGGCAAATACCTCTTGCCCTATGATGAAAAGTACTTCACCATCATAGGCGTGGACTTTTTTGACGAACAAATCGTAGCAAACCTTAAAAAACTCTTCTTGGACCTTGATATAAAAAGCTTTTTACAAAAGGATCAGATGATAGTCGGCGAAGGGGTAAGAGCCTACATGAAACAAAATCACTATGATACATACTTCAACTTTTTAACACCACAAGGCGAAGAAAAAAGCGTTTCTATTTACGATAACTTTTCTCACGAAGGCAACTTAGTCAGCAATGATCTCATCATCATGAGTGCCGACTTAGCCAGAGAAATTTTGGGTGTCGATGAAGAGGAAGTCAGTGACATCTCCATCTCCGTGCCCAACGAAGCTGAGAGGGATAATATCGCCTTTAAATTAAAATCTTTACATTTTGACGCACGCATCATCGCCAAAACAGATATGCAAAGTGCCTATGAAAAATTTTATAACTATAAATCAGGGATATTTTTACTACTTTTTATCCTCTCACTTAGTACTTTTATGCTTATCCTCTACCAAAGATATGCGATGGTAGGTAGCAGCGATAAAAAAGAGATTGCTATCCTAAGGATGCTTGGTTGGAGTATCAAAGATGTACTCAAACTCAAACTCTATGAGACACTTTTTATCAGTATATTTTCCTTTATGTTAGGCATCGTTTTGGCTTATGTTTTTGTCTTTGTTTTTAACGCACCCCTACTTCGTGATATCTTTTTAGGCTTTGGTAACTTAACGAACAACCCTTCGTTTCAACCTGTCATAGATGGAGGATTGATAGCTTCACTCTTTCTCTTTTTTATCTTACCTTTTGTCTTTGCCGTTATCATCCCCGTGTGGCGTATCGCTATCATCGACCCTTACGAAGGTATGAAATGACAAGGAGTAAAGCAATGATACAGATAACAAACCTCAACAAAACATTTCACCCAGACACGGCACGCGCTTTCACAGCACTAGATAGTATCAACTTACAAATCAAAGAAAATGAACTCATCATCCTAAAAGGCGTCAGTGGTAGTGGCAAATCCACCCTACTTTCCATCATTGCTGGTTTACAAAAACCAACCCATGGAGAACTTTTAGTAGAAGGGGAATCCATCTCTAAACTTCCCGACTTGCACGCTTCACATTTTCGTGCCTCAAGCATCGGGTTCATCCCCCAAGCCTTCAATCTTTTTGAGACCTTAAGCGTAGAAGAAAATCTCTCCGTGGCACTCATCCCTCTAGGATTTTCGCCAAAAGAGATAGCCAAAAAAACCCAAAAAGCCCTAGAATTAGCGCTGATATCTCATAAAAGAAAAGAACTCATCACTAATCTTTCAGGGGGCGAAAAGCAACGAACTGCCATCGCCAGAGCCCTCGTCAATGACGCGAAAATCATCCTTTGTGATGAACCCACCGCAAACCTTGATACCCAAAATAGTAAAAAATTTATCATCATCATAGAAGAGCTTAAACGATTAGGGAAAACCATCATTATTGCCACACATGACCCATTATTTGACACCCTATCCTTTAGCGACCGTATCATCAAAATGGAAGATGGAAAAATCTTGTGACTGCCCAAATCCTCTTGCAAAATGAAGTCCTTATCTCTCTCTTTTCAGAGACACTCATCCTCATCCTCAACATCATCGCTATCATAGGTACCATAAAAATTCTCAAAAACTGGGACTTCAGTTCCACTTCACCCCAACAATATAAACTAGAAAAACGTAGCTACCTTATCGTCCTCATCATCACAGTATCGCTACTTTTCAACATCTTACTCTTACCTTATTTTGCCTTTTGCCTTGAGAGTCTCTCTGCTATCGTACCTGGTGCGATGTGTGGTGCAGGAGTCATCTCTGCCAACCCCTATGGAAACCCTCTACTACTTCTAAAAATCCTCATACTCTTTTTCATCGGCATCTGGCTCCTCATCAACCACGAAGATTTAAAAGCCAAAAACTACCCCTATACACGCAAAAAGTTTTGGTTTTTCTCCATCATCTTTATCATGATAGCCACTTCTTATATATTAGAAATCGCCTATTTTAGCAATATATCCCTAGAAAAACCCGTCTCATGCTGCTCCGTCATCTTTGGACTTAGTGGTGCCAACAGCTTGCCATTTGGCTTAAGCACACTCATGATAGTGGCTATCTTCTATCTACTAGCCTTACTAAGTTTTCTCTTTATATGGCAAAAACAAGCCTTTGCTTTGGCGTTCTCTAGTATAGGATTTTTATTTGTCGCGTACTACGCGATAACACACTTCTTTGGTACTTATATCTACCAACTCCCCACTCATATATGCCCTTTTTGTATGTTGCAAGGAGAGTACTACTATGTAGGATACTTGATATGGGGTTTACTCTTTGTAAGCGTATTTTTTGGAATAGCCAACGCAGTCCTAAGACTTATCATCGGCAAAGAGTTAGTACGATTTTATCATTATGCCTTTATTACTTTGGTTTCCTTTATCATCATAACAGCTGGATATGTGGTAGTTTATGTTTTGAAAAATGGGGTTTGGTTATAAAAAATACTATCCATAAATAGTGACTTTTTTAACACTTATCTAGCACATTGTTATCACGATGGTAATATTTTAAGAAAAAGTTTATTTTAAACTTTAAATGATTTTAACTTTACAAATAGTTTCGGGTCTAACCTTATTAGACTTACATTTTGTGATTAGATAAATTATAGGATATCTGATTCTTTTATAACCACTCCCTCACAACTTTTTAAAAGTTGGATAAAAACTTTAAAGAAAAACAAAAGTGTCAGATTTTTTGTTATAATGAGTAAAGGGCACCTCTAAAGATAAAGGCATTGGAGATAATCATGCAAACATTAACAATACAATTCAAAGATGACTTTATGAGTGAGGTTATTAAGTTTATTGAAACAGCAAAAGATAATATTGTGATAAAGAAAGACAAAAATTTAGAACTTGACCCATATTTTTATGAGAGACAAAAAGATTTACAAAAAATACTAAATGATGATAACCAAATGAGAACTCACGATGAGTTGTGGGCTAAAGTACATAAACATCTTGAAAAAACTCACTCCCAATAATGCAAATTACTTTTTAATCCTAAAAAAATATTATAATAGTTTATGTTTTGAGAAATAGAATCTGCTTATAATGAAAGCTAAAAAAGGAAGATAAATGATGAAAAAATACTTGATATTTTCATACGCAATAATTGGCTATTTATTTGCACTTAGCACTTTAACTTTTTTGATTTTCTGGGTCTATCCTTGGGACTTTATGCCCTTATATATCGACAATCCTATGAGTAATGTAGGCATGAATCCTCTTATCATCGACATCAGTTTATTGCTCTTTTTTGCTTTGCAGCACTCTCTTATGGCTAGAAGTTTTTTTAAAGATGGGTTATTTAAAGACATTTCATATGCCGTAAAATCTGCCACTTACTCTCTTGCTTCGTCACTCTGTCTCCTGCTTATCTACTACTTTTGGCAGCCACTTTATGGATATGTTTGGGTATTTGAAAACAGCTTTATGTCTTGGGTGCTTAGTGCTGTATATCTCACTGGATGGTTCATTGCCTTTCTTGCTACTTTTATCATTGACCATTTTGAACTTTTTGGCTTGCATCAAGGATATAGAGTTTTGAAAAACATTCCTGAACCAGAAATTACGTTTCAAGTACGTTATTTTTATAAATATATCAGACATCCTATCCAGGCAGGTACACTGGTGGGTCTATGGGCGACACCTTCTATGAGTTATACTCATCTATTGTTAAGTATTGGTATGACTATTTATGTATTGATAGGTCTATATTTTGAAGAAAAAAGTCTGCTAGTTACTTTTGGTGATGCATACAAAAACTATATGAAAACCACACCTATGTTAATTCCACTTATCAAAAGAAATTAACAAATCTTCTATCATGATAACTATGCTATAATCCTCTTATGAAAAAATTAGCACCTATATTCACCACTGTACTTATCATGGCTATCATCATGATAATCTTCTTTTCACTAGCAAAACAAGAGCAAATGATAACGGTCTATAAAGACAACCATACCCAGGAACCACTTAAGCTAAATCTCCACCACCTACAGGATCCCCAATGTGCCATGGTCGTAGAAAAAAATGAATATGCCGCGCAACTGGCCGCAAAGAGCGGTAAAACTTGGGTATTTGATGATATCGGATGTTTGGTACTATGGCAAGATGATAAAGTATTTATGGATGAACCAAGATTGTGGGTTTATACGATGGACTCTAAAAAGTGGATAGACGCCAAAAAAGCACACTACTCTGCTACAGAACGTACTCCTATGATTCATGGCTTTGGTGCGTATGAATATCCTGATGCAAAACTCATCGACTACGAGGAGATGCGCTTACGCGTGCTTCGTGGCGAAGATATGACCAACCCAATTATCCGTAAAAAACTCTTAGGGATATAGATGGACTCTATCAATCTACTCTCTATCATGACCATTGCCTTTTTAGGCTCATTTGGACACTGCGTAGGGATGTGTGGCGGTATTGTAGTCGCATATACCAGTACCAAAGTAGATGAAAAATGGTCAAAAACCACCCAAGCTTTTGCGCATTTCACCTACTCTTTGGGGCGTGTGAGCACATATGTACTCTTAGGTGCGCTCTTTGGTTATCTCGGTGGTGTGGCAACGTTTAACAACTATACCAATGGTGGCTTACTCGTCTTTGCCGGGGTCATCATGATACTAGCGGGGCTCTCTTTGATGGGTAAGGTCAAGTTTCTCACACTCATCGAACACTCTTTTTCAAAGTCCGAATGGTATCAAAAAAGTTTTCGCTCCCTATTGCACTCTAAAACACTCTTTTCTTTTTATCTATTGGGAATGTTAAACGGGCTTTTACCTTGTGGTTTTGTCTACTTTTTTGCCATCACTGCGGCAAGTACTGGTAGTGCACTTTGGGGTGCGATAGTGATGTTAGTATTTGGTTTGAGTACTATTCCTGCGATGTTTTCTATGGGATTTTTTGTGGGTCTATTTAAACAAAGTTCTTTTCGCTCACTTATGATAAAGTTCGCTTCCATCGCGGTCATAGGCTACGGATTGTTTACTATCTATAATGGATATGGATTTATTACAGATCCAACAAGGACGTTGTTACACTGTCACTGATGCTTATCATGATAGGGCGTTGGTTCCTTCAGTGAGATACGTCCTTTGCTTCTTCTTGCTACCGTATCTCTGTAAATCCATGCTTTTTTTATCTCTTCCCGACTCTCACAAGAAAGTTGAGGCTTCTCATACATTCCCTTGGCCTCTCTTTGCCCTTGTGCCTCATAAAGTACCAGTGCTGTAGCTACAGAGACATTAAGACTTTGTACCATGCCTTGCATGGGGATTGTGATGGTTTTGTCTGCTAACATGATAAGCTCTTGCGAAACACCGTCTTTTTCGTTACCCACTATCATGATAGTAGGTAAGGTATAATCCACCTCTCTAAAAGAGATAGCATTTTTATCTAAGTGCGTAACAATCAGCTGATACCCTTGGGAGTGCTTTTGCTTTAAAAATTGAATCTTCTTCTCTTCATCTATCCTAAAACGATTTACCCAGCGGTGGGCACCTTGGGTGATAACTTTATGTGTATGAAAATGATTATTATCTTTATGGGTATAAAAAAGTTCTAGTACCCCAACAGCGTCACAGCTTCGAACGATAGCAGAAAGATTGTGAGCGTCGTGGACATCTTCCAAAAAAAGTAGTAGCGTGGGTTGCTTATTTTGTAGTGTTTTATCTATCTTTTCTTGACGTTTTTCACTATTCATTTGTGTCAGTCATCTAACTCATCCAGTACTTCTACCTGATAGTGTATCAATTCTAATTCTCTTTTGAGATGGGAATTTTCTTCTTTTAGGGCTGTGTAAGTATGGTATAAACCATTGATTTTTTTACTGCTATAGTAGATTTGGTTACTGATATATATCTTTGGAAGTAGTAAAAGAAGGACGGTAAAAATAGTGATAAAAACAAAGATGAGATTTTTAAAAGAGATATTTTCTGCCTCATTTAAGGCTTCATCATACTCTTCTAAAAGTAAATCTTTTTCGCGCATATCACTCTCAGTTGGTACGAAAAATTCTGAGTTTGGAGCTTCTACTTCTAAGGTTTTTTGCAATCTCTTCACCTGTTGGGATAATCGGTTTTTTTGTCACAATTTTACCTATATCATGATTGTTTCCACAAAGACAACGCATCACTTCTGGTGGACAAATACAGCTTTGACTCCACTCACGAAATGTCTGTTTCACGATACGATCTTCGAGGGAGTGAAAAGAGATTATAGCCACTAAACATTTAGATAGTTTTAAATTCCTAATAGAATCTAACAATTCTTTTAATTCTCCCAACTCATCATTGACTTCAATACGTATGGCTTGAAAAGGTAAAGTAGCAGGATGAATCTTCTTTGCATACAGATGCTTGGCGATAAATTCGCTTAGCTCTTTAGCAGATTCAAAATATTTCTCTTCTCTTTTTTTTACTATCAAATCAGCCAATTTTTTATATTCTCTCACTTCACCATAAACTTTAAAAATCTCTTCTAACTCTTCTCTTGTATAATGATTCACAACATCATAGGCACTTAGTGCATGTTGAGGATCCATGCGCATATCCAAAATTTCGCTCTCAAAAGAAAATCCCCGACTCATTTTATCCAGCTGCAAAGAGGAGATACCAATATCTGCCAAAATACCTTTTATATCATAACCCTCAAACTCTTTTATTATAGTAGAAAAGCGTCCTTTGGCGAAAATTATCCTATCATGATAGCCCTCTAGCCTCTTTTTGGAAAATGCCAAAGCTTCTTCATCTTGATCTATACAAATCATTTTTATATTGGGGTTTGATGCGAGGATTAGTTCACTATGTCCACCATAGCCAACCGTACAATCTACGACATAGCCCTCTTTGATGTCAGCAAAAATTGCCTCTACTTCTGTAGGTAATACGGGAATATGTGGTATTTGCAAATGAGACCTTTTTTAGAATATTATAACAAATTCGTTATAATTCTAACAAAATTAGCTAGCAAAAAGGGAAATCTCCATGGAAATACACCTCGTACAAGAGTTAAAAGCAGCTTCACTCTCCATGTTTTCTAAAAACTTTGTAGGTATATTTCATGGTTCAATCTCAGCCAAAGTAGAAGATGGTAAATTTATCATCAATGAACGGGATTCAATCTTTGATCACTTAGAGGATGAAGACTTCATCGAACTCTATACCAAAAAAGATTATCGTTGGACGAGTGCTAGTATTGATGCGGATATTCATCTTCATATCTATCAAAATATCTCCGAAGCAAAATATATTGCCTATACAATGGCACCTTTTATGACAGCGTACGCTATGAAACATGACATCATCATTCCAAAAGATTATTTTGGAGATCAAATAATCGGAGAGCTTGCTGTCTATGACCCTGGTAACTTTGATACTTGGTATGATAGGGCAAAAGATGAAATATATAGACATTTTGAAGACACTGATACCGACATGATGATTATCCGTGGGTATGGACTCTATGCCCATTGTCGAGATTTAAATACTTTAATTAAAAAAATCGCTATTTTAGAAAACTCTTGTAAGATGCTACACCGTGGTACCCTAGAAAAAAACACTAGAAACTTCTCTATATCTTAAATTTTTATAAACCTAAACATATAGAATATAAAATTAGGTTTAACTCAGTAAAAACTATAAAGGGTTTTAACTTTTTAGACTATAATGTATTATTATTTATAAATTAAAAGTTAGGGTTATTGATGATCACATGGATGCAAACGCATAGAAAGTATTTAGTTCCAACAATTTGGATAAGCACTATCGCCTTTGTTGGCGCTGGTTTCGTGGGCTGGGGTGCTTATGACTATGGAAAGAATAAAAGTGACACCGTGGCACTTGTGGGTGAAAAAGTAGTTAGCGTCAGTGAACTACAGAGTTCTTACTCTAAACTATTTTCTTACTACAATCAAGTTTTTGGTGGTACACTTACACAAGAAAAAGCAACACAACTCAACCTTCAAGGTATTGCATTAGAGCAGTTGACGAACCAAGCATTGCTACTTAACTACGCAAATGAACTTGGAATCAAGGCACTTGACTCTGAAGTGATCGACCAATACACTTCTATCAAAGCATTTCAAGAAAATGGTGTTTTTAATAAAGATACTTATGAAAAGGTACTTCGGGCACAAGGCTTGGATAAAAAATCTTTTGAAAAAGAGTTAGAAAAAAGTGTCATCTTAAAAAAGATGCAAGCAATTCTTACACTTCCTGCAACAGAACTTGAAGAAGAAGTTACTTTTTCTGCTTCTTCTTTAGCAGATCACCTCCTCATCAAAAAAATTACCCAAGATTTATCCGCCATCACTATCGGTGAAGAAGAGTTGAAAAAAGCATGGGAAGATAGCAAAAATGACTATATGAGTCTTATCTCTTATCAACTTGAAACTATCAAAGTACCGGCAAGTGATATCACAGTAACAGATACGCAAGTAACAGAATTTTATAATGAGAAAAAATTCAAATTTAAAGATAGCGATGGGAAAATATTAAGCTTTGAAAAAGCAAAAGATGCTGTGACTAAAGCCACGCAACTAAAAGGAGCTAAAACGGCTGTACTCAAAAAATACCTTGCCTTTAAAAAAGGTGAGATTAGCGCAGACAACGTGATAAAGGTTGATGCCACAAGTAGTGACTTTCCTTTCCAAGAGCTTAAAGATAAACAAGATGGTTCATACCTCAAAGCAATTGCTTTGGAAGATGGATACATGACAGCTAGAGTTAAGTCTATCACACAACCACAACCGCTCTCTTTTGAAGATGCTAAAGAGAAAGTTGAAAAAAGATTGCGTCAAGCAAAAGCAAATGTACTACTGGAAGAAAAAGCTAAAGCCCAAAGTGGAGCACTTAGTGATGGCAAAGACCTTGGATTTATCACAATGAAAGATAGTGATAAGCTTGAAGGGATTAACCCTCAAGAAGCATCGCAGTTTTTACGCTATGTTTTTTCCAAAGATGATAAAAAGGGTTATTTTATTTCGGGGAATAGTGCCATCGTCTACAATATAAAAGAGCAAAAACTTTTTGATGCGGAAAAGTTTACAGCCCAAAAAGAGGCAATTGCTAAAGAAGTTGCAAAGATGAAAGAAAATGCCCTAGAACGTGGATTGGTAAAAGAGTTAAAGAAAAGATATACAATCCAAACATTTTTAAAGGAAGGATAAGTTGAGTATGATTATTTTAAGCGTCGATATCGGATCTACTAAGATATGCGCCATTATCGCTCAAAAGAGTGAAGATGGCATCAAAATTCTTGGAGCTGGTATCTCAAAATCTCAGGGTATCAAAAAAGGTATTATCACAAACATAGAACTTGCATCAAGATCGATTAAGCATGCTATCAATGATGCTAAACGTGTGGCAGGTACACACTATGATAGAGTTGTTGTCTCCATCTCTGGTGCTTACACAAAAAGCGTAGATAGTTATGGTGTAGTCAATGTACCAAACAAAGAGATTGGTATCAAAGAAATCAATCGTGTTTTACAGATGGCAGACCACAATGCAAATATCCCAAACGAATATGAAAAGCTACATGTATTACCCTATAATTTCAAAGTAGACGAGCACTCAAATATTGATGATCCTCTTGGCATGAATGGTTCTCGTTTAGAAGTACAAGTGCACATCATTACCGTGCTAAAATCAAGCTTAAACAATCTCAAAAAAGCGGTTAAGTCTGCTTCTATAGAGATAGACAATATCGTCTTAAATGGATATGCTTCTAGCATCGCTGTTTTAAATGAAGATGAAAAAGAATTAGGTGTTGCCGTGATAGATTTAGGTGGTGCTACGTCAAATATTGCGATACATTTAGGAAATTCTATCCGCTATAATGACTTTTTAGGTGTAGGAAGTAATAACGTCACAAATGACCTTTCTATGGCACTTCACACCCCTATCGGTGCAGCTGAGAGAGTCAAGATAGACTATGGAAGCTTAAAGTCTGACTCTAATGATATCATCGAATTGCCTTCTATAGGTGACGAGTCAAATAGCAATGATGTCTCTTTAGAAATTGTTACTAATGTCATCTATGCAAGGGTTGAAGAGACCTTGATGATTATAGCAAAATCCATAGACGACAGTGGCTTTAGAGATCAATTAGGGGCAGGTATCGTACTCACAGGTGGCTTAACCAAACTTGATGGAATTAGAGAATTAGCACAAGCTATATTTAATAATATGCCGGTAAGATTAGCCAAGCCAAATGAACATACTATCGAGGGAATGTTTGACACACTCAAAGGCCCTGAGTTTGCAACATCGATAGGTCTGCTTCTTTATGGTACGGGTGGGTTTACACCTTATGAAATGGATTCTCAGAGGAAACTTCGTTATAAAGATGAAACAATTGAGCCTAGTAAAAATCCAGCAAACTTCGAAGAAGAGGAACAAGAGGTAAGTAACTTTAACTCTCTTAAAAATGACCTAGAGATAAGTGACAGAAATGATGACTTTACTATTGATGATCTTGTTGGTAGAGATTCTAAGGATAGTGGTTTACAAAAATTGTGGAATAAAATCACACAACTATTTTAAAAAATTGATTAAAAAAGAGGAGAAGAAATGTCTAAAAAAATTAGTCCAGTTATAGGTGCAAAAATCAAAGTTATCGGTGTCGGTGGTGGCGGTGGTAATATGATTAATCATATGATTTCACAAGGTATTGGTGAAATAGAGCTTATTGCAGCAAATACAGATGCACAAGCACTTGAAGCTTCACTCGCTGATAAAAAGATCCAGCTAGGTGAAAGAAAGACTAGAGGTCTTGGTGCTGGCATGAAACCTGAAGTGGGTAAAAATGCTGCCTTAGAGAGTTTTGAAGATTTAAAAGAATCTATGGAAGGTTCAGATATCGTTTTCATCGCAACTGGTATGGGTGGAGGAACAGGTACTGGTGCTACACCGGTAGTAGCACAAGCAGCTAAAGAAGTTGGTGCCTTAACTGTTTCTGTCGTCACTAAACCATTTGCTTTTGAAGGTAGAAAGAGAACTAAATTGGCTGATTTAGGTATCGAAGACTTGAAAAAAGAGAGTGATTCTATCGTCGTTATCCCAAATGATAAACTTCTCTCTATTGTTGATAAGAACTTGGGCATCAAAGAGAGTTTCAGACTTGTTGATGACATTCTTGCCCGTGCTGTTGGTGGTATGAGTGCCGTTGTTCTTTCACATGGTGCAAATGATATCAACCTCGATTTTGCCGATGTACAAACAGTTATGAGTCATAAAGGTATGGCGATTCTTGGTGTTGGTGAAGCAGAGGGTGACGAATCAGCAGTTGAAGCGGTTAAAAATGCTATCGAGTCTCCACTCCTTGATAACTTATCAATTAATGGTGCTATGGGTGTACTTGTACACTTTCACATCAATCCAAACTTCCCATTAACGCAAATTCAAGCGGCTATGGAAATCATTTATGATAGTGCTGATGAAGATGCTGATGTTATCTTTGGTACAACAACAAATGAAAGTTTTTCTGAAAATGAAGTCAAAATCACTATCGTTGCTACTGGTTTTGACTCAAAAGAAGAAATTTTACCGGCAAACACAGTAACAACAAATGTGATTCAAGAAGTCGCAACACAAGCACAAAAGGTGAGAACGCCTCAGGTAAGAAAGATAAGTGGCGGTGGTGACTATGTAGATACCACAGACTTGGACTACCCTACTTTTCTTAGAAGACAAATGGACTAAAAAGAAAATTCTCCTTTTCTTTTCAGCGCGATGGGCTTTTCCATCGTGCTATTAACTAATCTGCTCTCGCTTGATACTCTAACTCTTTTTTACTATACTGTACATTTGACAACCACTTAAACGCTTCATCCATATCTTTTTTGATTTCCCCTTTTCCTTCTTTATAAATCATGGCTAAATTATACTGAGAAAGGATATCACCTTGAACTGCTGCTTTTTTATACAGTGTAACAGCTCTAGGCATATTAGCTGCTACTTTAATGCCGTTTTCATACATAAAACCCAAAAGATATTGTGCTTCTGCATCACCAGTATTTGCTGCTTTTGATATCCAGTAAAATGCTTTTTTCACATCTACATCAGTTCCTATGCCGTCAAGATACATTTCTCCTAAAAGCGTTTGCGAATCCACATCCCCACTCTTTGCTAATTGAAAAAATGTCTCATACGCTTTTAAATCTTTTTTACCATCCAAATCACTTAATCCGCTTTTAAAATCACTAGCCATTAAGCCTACTGTGACACATAATGCCCCTAAAAATACTTTTTTCATATCTATCTCTCCTATAAGTTATTACTCACAGATCGACCAAAGGTAATATATATATACCTTAGTATGGAAATTTTTATGATATTAGGGGATTTTTTACATTGTTTGGTAATATTTACTCACTTAGTCAATAAATCTTTTCGTTATTTTATCATATGCATCTATTCTTCTATCTCTTAAAAATGGCCATATGCGTCTAGTCTCTTCTGCCTTTTGCATATCCACTTCCACGACTGCCACCTCTGCTTGTTGCCCACAACGGTGCAGATACTCACCCTGTGCCCCTACGATAAAAGAGTTTCCCCAAAATGAGATACCAGACATCACACCTGAATCATCTTTTTCAAATCCAACACGATTAACTGCTACCAAAGGTAAAGCGTTTGCTATGGCATGACCTCGTTGCACCGTACCCCACGCATCTAGTTGTCTCTCTTTCTCCTCTTGGCTATCTTCATCAAACCATCCAATCGCCGTAGGATATAGTAGTATCTCAGCCCCTTTAAGCGCCATCAAACGTGCTGCTTCAGGATACCATTGATCCCAGCAGATAAGCACACCTAACTTTCCAACACTTGTATCAATAGGCTCAAATCCTAAATCACCTGGTGTAAAATAAAACTTTTCATAAAAACCAGGATCATCAGGAATATGCATCTTTCTATATTTTCCTGCGATGGTGCCATCTTTTTCAAAAACTACTGCCGTATTATGATAAAGTCCAATAGCTCTTTTTTCAAAAAGAGACGTAACCAGAACTACTGCATACTCTTTGGCAACTTTAGCCCAAAACACCAAAGTCTCCTCAAAGTCATCTGCCAAATCAAAATTATCCACATTTTCGCTTTGACAAAAATAGTGATTCTCATGCAACTCTTGTAATATGATAAGCTCTGCACCTTTAGCTTTAGCTTCAGTAATCTTTGCAATTGTTTCTTCCCGCATACTACTCTTCTCACCAGTAAATGAGAGCTGTATCATGCCTATTTTCATATCGTCACACCTTGCAAAGCATTGTGTATACTCAACGCTTGCTTATGCGATTTAACATCGTGTACACGCAAGATACTAGCACCCTCTTCTATCGCTTTTAGATGAATCGCCAAAGTTGCAGGCAACCTCTCTTCTACAGGTGTAGGTAAAATCATATCTATCATACTTTTTCTACTAGCCCCAATGAGTAACTCTTTTTGAAAATGTCTGAAATGTCCCAGATGTTTTAAAAGCAAAAGATTATGCTCTAGTGTTTTACCAAATCCCAGTCCAATGTCTAATATCACATCTTTGATACCAAATTGCTCTGCTTTTTGCAGACGCTCATGGAAAAAAGCATCTACCTCAGCGATAAGATTGGTATAGTGAGGACTTACCTGCATCGTTTGTGGTGTGCCTTGCATATGCATCAACACAACGGTAGCTTTATACGATGCAGCAAGTTGACATACTTTATCAGAACTTAGTCCTGTGATATCATTGACTATCGTAAAGCCCTTATCAAGTGCATACGCCAAAGGTTTTAAAGCATAACTATCTAGACTAAATCGTACTTTATCAGCGTAGCGACCAAGATAAATGACATCAATAATTTGTTTCACCCTTCTAAACTCTTCATCCTCGCTCACACTCTCCGCACCAGGTCTTGAAGAAACAGCACCGATATCTATAATATCCGCTCCTTCCTCTATCATCTTCTCTATCATGATAGAGTGATTTTTTTCATCAACACGACTATTTTGAAAAAAGCTATCTTCATTGGCATTAAGTACACCCATGATTTTAGGTTCATAAACTCTTAAACGCAGATATTCTTTGAGTGTTAAAGCCAGCGTTTTTAAGCCAAAAGGTTGTGCTAACTCTTTTTTTGCCAAAATCTTCAACTGTTTATCCGTAGCAATAAGTAAGGCATCCACTGTCTCATCACGGCAAAGTATCGTATCTTTCTCAACTGCTAGCTCTGCTCCAATAGAGAGGGCATCTTGTTTGAGTATATTAGCAGCAGGAGTCCTGAGGTCTTTTATATAGAAAAAATGTGTCTGCATCTTCTCCATCATGATAAACTTACCCTCTCTGGTAGAACCCACTTTTTCTAATAAGGCTTTTTTGTCACTTGTGTTGGAGAGTTTGGTAATTATCATGATAGCTTCCTTCCCCTTGCATGGTATAGCATCAGTAGTAAAGTTGAAAGTATCGTTTGAGGTCTGGTATTTAACTCTGCTAAGAGTAAAGATTTATTAAAAAGTACCAACTCACTCTCTCTTAATTTTATCTTTGCCCCAATCAATGAAACTTTTAACATTGTTTCAATCGTATCTTTTAAAACAATTTTTGAGATATTTTTATTTTTCTTTAAAAAGTTAAAAATATCCCCTAATTCCATCTTCGCGATATCAATTTCCAAGACAAATGGCTCTTTCTCAAATGCCACACTCTCTATCTGCATACGTGAGCGAATGGTTGGTAAAAGAGCAGTTTTAGACTTTGCAATGAGGATAAAAACGATATTGCGTGGTGGTTCTTCTAAGAGTTTTAAAAGGGCATTTTGCGCTTCTATACGATACGTTGTAGCTACGATGATGAGATGTTTTATGCTCTCTTCTGCTATATAGGCTTCCCTCATCACCATCTTGGCATCATCAACTTTAAACTCATCACTAAAGTAGACTTTTGTCAGCTTAGAGTCTATACTGGAAAGTATCTGATTCTTTGCATACTCCATGTCCGCACAGGTCACAATCTTCGCTTCCATCAAAGTGCCCCTTCGCTATCCACCTCAGAAAACATGATAGCATCGATACTTTTGTCAAAAAGTGTGATGAGTTGAATCAACTTGATATCAAGATTTTCATCCTCACAATTCATATAAAAACTATTTTGCGCCCTTTCATTAAAAAGCCATGTCAGTGAATCATCTTTACTTTTTGCTATTTTTGCGCGTGGATGATTGCCTTTGCCAATATAAAAGTACGTATAACCATTGGGGAAGGATAAAGAGAGCATATCATCTAAAAGTTCCATCTGTTCTGCATCTTTGATACTGTCGACGTGAGGAAAGATGGAAGAGAGAGAAAGGATAGGTAACAGTGGTCTATCAAAAGAAGCTTTATTCAGTCTATTTAAGATGTACTCACCAAACCACTCTCTATCATTGTCCGTGATAAGTAAAAAAGTTTGGGCATTAATCAGACGATTGATAGAGGAGGCAACCAAAGGCACCCACTCAAAACGTTTCTCCTCCATCCAAGCAAAGGAAGAGCCATCTTTACGGATGTTTTCCAATGTCCAAGAGGAGAAGGTTGTCATTATTTGTACATCTCATATGCATTGTGAAGCGCACGTACAGCTAACTCACTATACTTCTCCGCTACTACCATAGAAATCTTTATCTCAGAGGTACTAATCATCTCGATATTGATATTTTCTTTCGCTAAGGTTTCAAAGGCACGACTCGCCACACCTGAGTGCGACTTCATCCCTACACCGACAATAGAAACCTTTGCGATATCACTATCAAACTCCAAGTGCGCAGCAGCATTGAGTTCAAGCATAATCTCTTTTGCTTTTTCCAACTCATTTTCAGGGACGGTAAATCCTAGATTGGTAGAACTATCTTCACCAACATTTTGAATAATCATATCTACGTTGACATTGTTTTTAGCCAGCGTCGAAAAAATCTCTGCAGCGATGCCCGGCTTGTCACTCACACCACGAAGTGTGATTCTTGCTTGATTTTTATCTACTGCAACACCTGAAACGATTGGTTTTTCCA
This sequence comes from Campylobacterales bacterium, assembly GCA_024278835.1. Classification (GTDB taxonomy): domain Bacteria; phylum Campylobacterota; class Campylobacteria; order Campylobacterales; family QNZT01; genus JANTGR01. The sequence goes on from JAJRSK010000053.1 coordinate 43,175, forward strand.
TAATATTCTCTTCCTTTGTAATCAGCGTTCCTTCATTATCATTGAAAGAACTTCTCGTGACTAAATTAACATTTAATTTTTTAGCAAGCTCAACAGAACGATTTTGTAAGACTTTTGCACCTAAAGAGGCAAACTCTAACATCTCATCATAAGAGATTTTTTCTATCTTTTTTGCCTTAGGCTCGATGCGGGGATCAGTGGTATATATCCCATCAACATCGGTATAAATCTCACATAAATCTGCATTCAATGCACCAGCAACTGCCACAGCAGAGAGATCAGAACCCCCACGTCCAAGTGTGCTCACCGTGCCATCTTCAGTGATACCCTGAAAACCGGCTACCACGATGACTTTACCCTTTGCCAATTCAGACTTCATCTTTGTGTTGTCGATATGCTCAATCCGCGCCATCGTATGCACATCATCTGTATAAATCCCTGCCTGTCTCCCCGTTAAGGCAAGAGCGGGAAATCCCATCTCACTCAAAGCTATTGCCAAAAGTGCAGACGTTACACGTTCACCAGAACTTAAGAGTATATCCATTTCACGCGCTGAAGGCGTCTCTGAAAAGTGTTGGGCATACCCTACCAGCTTATTGGTCTCTCCACTCATCGCAGAGACGACTACCACAACATCATGTCCCTCTTTTTTAGCCTTCGCTACTCTAGAGGCAACATTCCCTATGCGCTCTAAGTCTCCGACACTTGTGCCCCCATACTTTTGTACAATCAACATACTACAGATATCCCTCTTTCTTAAAATGTGTCAATACCCTCTTATAGATAGGTTTTTTGATATTTGATATCGTCTCCATCACCTCTTTGTAGGCGATAAACTTATATGCCATAAACTCTGGTTCTTTTGTATCTAGATTTATCTCAGCACCTGATTTTAACTTCACTAAAAAATACTTTTGCGTTTGTCCATCAAAAGGATATATCTTTTTCGCACCCTTATTTAGAAATTCATAACTTATCCAGTCAGGATGTTCTGCAATGATATCTATCTCATCCGTACCAATTTCCTCACGTAATTCTCGGAAAAGTGCTTCCTGCGGTGTTTCACCTTCATCTATACCGCCTTGAGGAAACTGCCAAGCATCACTTCGGATATCGATACGATTTGCGACCATAATCTCGTTGGTAAAGGGGTATTTTGAAGAGAGTACTATAGCCGCGACATTGGGTCTATAGGTTTTTTCTTTTGCCATCTTTTCCTCTTCTATTTTTATATGATATACTACCAAAAACAAAGTTAAAAAAGGTGCAAATGCTTCTCTACTTACACATTCCTTTTTGCGATAGCAAGTGTCACTATTGTGCCTTCAACTCTTATACCCATTTGCATCACCTCAGAAAAGCATATATGTCAGCTATCATGATACAGTTAGAAAGCGAATTTGAACGCTTTGAGGTGACTAAGAACTCTATAGAAACACTCTTCATTGGAGGAGGCACACCCTCTTGTGTCTCAGCACAAGAGTATAAGCCATTTTTTGATTTTATCTCTCCTTTTCTTGCAGCAGATGCAGAGATAAGCACCGAAGCAAATCCAAACTCAGCCACTTTTACATGGCTACAAGGGATGTATGACTTAGGTGTCAATCGTGTTAGTTTTGGTGTACAAAGTTTTAACGTAGAGAAACTTAAACGTTTAAACCGGAACCACACTCCTTCTGATGCCCGGCAAGCTATACAAAATGCCAAAAATATAGGCTTCAAAAATCTCTCTCTAGATTTGATATATGGCACAGACATCGATACACAAGCTCTTTTATTGCACGATATCGAAACGGCATTTTCTCTACCTATCAACCATATAAGTGCTTATTCGCTTACTATTGAGGAGGGGACAAAGTTTTTTGAGACACCAGAGGTCGCACACGATGATGAGTCACAGGCTTTCTGGTTTGTCAAAGAGATAGAAAAAAGAGGTTTTCAAAGTTACGAAATCTCTAACTTTGGCACATATCAGTCAAAACACAACCGAGGTTATTGGGAGTATAAAGATTATTTAGGAGTTGGTTCAGGTGCCGTTGGGTTTTTAAAAGATACGCGTTTTTACACACAAAGTGATGTGCATGCCTATATCAAAGACCCTCTAAATATCACTATCGAAGCACTAAATGAAGAAGATATAAAAAATGAGAAAATTCTTCTGGGACTTCGCTCCAATGTAGGATTTTCAGAAAGTATACTCAGTCATGATGAACGTCAAAAAGCCCAACATCTTATAGAAGAGAAAAAAATCACCTACCATGATAAGAGATATTATAATAATGACTTTTTTCTATCTGATGAACTCACACTCTATATTACTAGCTAAGTTTAGACTCTTGTTTAAACTTTTTAGCCAAAGCATAATAAAAAGTAGCACGGTACTTGTTGCGTGAAGCTTTTAACTCTTCGCATACTTCTTTGATAGCACTATTAAGTACATCATCACCCTCTTTCATCTGTAGCTTTTTCACTAAGAAGTTATTTCTGACGGTATCCAACTCTTTAGGATCAGAGCATGAGACAAGTTCGGCATCTTTTCTATAGATAGAAGGTCCCAAGTTCTTAACAACAATCGCTAAAAAGGCTTCATCTACTTTTCCATAATGTTTTGTGATATCGGCACTATAAAGTGCTATTTTTGCTTCTCTTTTGGATGCTGGTTTTGTAGTAGATGCCACCTTCCTTTTTGCTGCGCTTGGCTTACTTGTCTCATTCTTATTTGATGGGGTTTTCTTTGCTGGTGATTTTTTAGATGTTTCTGTATCCTTAGTAACAGACTTTTCTACTTTCTTTGCTGCTGTTTTTTCCGTTTTCTTGACTACAGGTTTTTCACTTTTTTTAGGAGCAGATTTTTCAACTACTACCTCTTCTGACTTTTCTTCAGCTACTGGCTTGACCGCTTCTTTCGTTATTTTTGCCGCTTGCTCTTTCGTCACCTTAGGCTCTTCTTTTTTTGTAGTTGGTTTTTTCTCTGCTTTTTGGGCAGATGCTCTCATGACTTCATTCGCCGCGTCACTTCTGACACCCTCTTCTACTTTACTCTTAAGTTCCTTGGCTACTTCAACACTTTTTTCTATCTCTTCTTTGATAGCATCAGGCTGGAGTTTCTCTTTAACCTTTTTAAAATCCTCTTTAAACTCTGCTTCTCTGCGCTTGTTCTCTTCTACAGATATTGCAGCTTCTTCTGCCCACTTTTTCTTTTTTTCTGTTATCTTTTCACCCACTTTTCCCAAAAGCGACTTTGTTAACTTTACAACGGCTAACTCTTTCATAATATTCTCCTTTAAATTGCTATTTTGTTATTATATCGCAAAATTATTATATTCTTTTAGATACAATAACGCTACTTTAATTACAGGAAATTATATGTTTGGAATGAGCTTTGGCGAGATACTTATCATCGCTGTCATCGCGATACTGTTTATAGGCCCCGATAAACTCCCCGATGCGATGGTAAAAGTCGCAAAATTCTTTAGAAGCTTTAAGAAAACAGTTAATGAGACAAAAGAGAGCATTGAACAAGAGATGCATTTGGCTGAACTAAAAGAAGAAGCTATCTCTTACAAAGAGAAACTTGATGGTGCTGTTAATGACTTTAAACTCGATACTGATGTTAATATCGTTGATGATTTAAATAAAAGTGTCAAAGAGATAGAAACTTCTGTCAAGCAGATAAGCAGTGATAGCAAACCAAAAAAATCAAAGAAAAGTAAGAAAAAGAGCGCTAAGGATCAAGATGTTTAGTGATTTAAAACCACATCTCATAGAACTTAGAAAGCGATTGGCTATCTCAGTTGGCTCTATCATCGTACTTTTCTTTGTCATCTTTGCACTTTTTTGGCAACCTATCCTAGACTGGATGACTTTCCCCCTTAAAGAAGTTTTAGATGAAAACAGTCATATGATATTTACCAAAGTGCAAGAGAAGTTTTTTACAGCACTTAAGGTCTCATTTTTTACGGGCTTTATGGCAGCCCTTCCTATTATATTTTGGCAATTTTGGCTTTTTGTCTCTCCGGGTTTATATGCCAATGAGAAAAAGATGGTTTTACCTTTTGTCACCGGTGCTACCAGCATGTTTCTTATCGGAGCAGCATTTTGTTACTATGTAGTTATCCCTTTTGGTTTTGACTTTCTTATCAATTTTGGTGGGACAGAACAATTCACTGCTATGCCTAGTATCGGTGAATATGTAGGCTTTTTTACCAAGCTTCTTTTTGGCTTTGGACTTGCTTTTGAGATGCCTGTTATCACCTTTTTATTAGCAGTGCTAGGACTTGTGACGGATAAAACATTAAAAGAATTTTTTCGCTACGCACTGGTTATTATCTTCATGGTTTCCGCACTTCTTACACCACCAGATATCTTGACACAGTTTTTGATGGCAGGACCTATGATACTCCTTTATGGTCTCTCTATTTTAATAGCCAAAAAAATAAATCCAGAAGAAGCAGAAGAACTGGAAGAGGACGATGCCTAGCCCTAACCCTCTTCTGGTAGACTCGTATGACTATACTCTACCAGAAGAGTTGATTGCTTCTTCTCCTGCTGTCCCTAAAGACTCGGCAAAACTCTTGGTTTATAACCGTCAAACTGATACGATCACCCATGCTACGTTTAGAGATATCCACTCTTTTATTCCACAAGATACAACGATAGTGTTAAATGATACCAAAGTGATAAAAGCAAGAATTTTTGGTGAAAAAAAGAGCGGTGGGAAAGTAGAATTACTCATCAATACTCCTTTAGAAAATAATCAATTTTTAGTCTATATCAGAGGACGTGTAAAACTCACCACACAGCTCTATTTTGAAGATGGCTTAATCGCCAATATTTTAGCCCTCAATACAGACGGCACCCGAGTAGTTAACTTCTATCATGATAAGAAAAAGTTAGACTTTGAGAGCCTAAATATCATACTAAATAAAATCGGTCATATTCCACTACCTTCTTATATCAAAAGAGAAGACTCCAAAGAAGATGAAAAAGATTATCAAACACTCTTTGCTAAAAAGATAGGTGCCGTAGCAGCACCTACTGCTTCTTTGCATTTTACAGAAGCACTTTTCAAAGAGGTAAAAGAGAACTTTAATGCACATTTTATTACCCTACACGTGGGGGCTGGGACATTTAAACCTGTTGAATGTAAACAGATTAAAGAACATGTGATGCATAAAGAGTTTTTTGATATTCCTGCCAAAACAGAAGCATTGCTAAAAAGTGATAAAAATATCTTAGCCGTGGGCACAACCGTCACACGTACTATAGAATACTACGCTAGAGAAAAAAAAGTACATGGGGAGTCAGATCTCTTTTTACACCCGGAGAACAGACCCCTTCGTGTGACGCATCTCTTAACCAATTTCCATTTACCAAAGTCAACACTACTTATGCTAGTAGCTAGTTTTGTGGGGCTTGAAAAGGCTCTTTCTCTTTATGAAGAGGCAATCAAACAAGAGTATAAATTTTATTCGTATGGTGATGCCATGCTGATACTATAAGGATTGAAATGATTACGATATATGGCATTAAAAACTGTGACTCGGTGAGAAAAGCAATAAAATATATGAAAAGTAATGATTTAACATATCAGTTTGTTGACTTTAGAGAAACACCCATTGATGAAAAAAAAATAGCCTTATGGCTTGAAAAAGTCTCTATAGACACACTATTTAACAAACGTGGAACAACATATAGAAGTTTAAAATTAAAAGAGTTAAACCTGAGTGATGAGGAAAAGGAAGCATGGCTATCTAAAGAATATATGCTTATAAAACGTCCTGTTCTTGAGTATCATGATAAAGTCATAGTTGGCTTTAATGAGGCAGTTTATGATACAACGTTTACAGGATAAAGGGAATAATCATCTTTGTTCTCTTTTTGTATGCTAAGTAATCTTCATGATGATTGCTCCAAAGCTTCTCTTCTTTAAAGGCTTTGAGTGAAACTGCTACTATCATGATACAAAGAGCAAGAACATTGATGACATTAAAATGCCACAGTACAATTCCCAAGACAAACAAAATCAAAGAACTATACATAGGGTGTCTTACATAACGATAAGGACCTGTCACAATCAGTTTTGCATTGTCTCTTATCTCAGGCACGACATTAAAATTACCTACTCTGTTATGTGCAAATATCCATAATGCTGTAACCGTAGCAATGCACAGCAATACCCACCAAAATGGTATTATCATGATAGAGGATTTGGGTATCATGATAACAAATATAGCCAAGAACTGTATCCCTACTAAGACCAAAGAATTCATCGACTAAGCCACCGATCAAGTATAATCTGCGCAGCGATAGAGTCCACCTTACCGTCACGTTTTTGTTTTACTTTGCCTTTCATCATCTCTTTCGCTTCCCCACTACTACCATACTCATCATGATAAAAAACTTCACCAGAAAATTCTAATAAAGAGACAAAGTGTTCTATACGCCTTGTCATCTCTGCTTCACTACTACCACCCTTTGGCAGACCAACCACAAGCGTTTTTATCTCCCATTCTATAAGCATAGCATCTACATCTCTTGCTGCTTGATTTCTATTTTTTCTCAAAATGGAAGTTTGTGGAACAACTATCTTTTCATCCAAACGTATTGCCACCCCGATACGTTTTAATCCGACATCAATCGCGGCTATCATGATAAGCTCACTTTAAGATTTTTGATAGTGATTTTTCCTTCTAACTCTAACTCATATATCTTATCACCAAACTTTTCTAAACTTTCTGCCAGCGTGGGAGTAGATTTAAAAAAGACCAACTCACCAAGCTCTTCTTCTGTTATCTTACCAAACTTTGCGATAAAATCATCGATATTTGTGATGATTTCTGCATGCCCCTCACGCAGTAGTTTTTGTGTGCCGAGACTTTCTCCCACACGTTGTGCAAGGACATAAATCTTTTTGCCCATCTCTATGGCTATTTCCGCACTCCTCATAGTACCAGAGTTTTCATCCGCCTCTGTGATAATCAACACCTCTCCCAAAGCCACCACGATACTATTTCGTATCACAAAAGTATACTTTGTCGCACGCATCGTTACTTCATATTCACTCAGAACCAAAGCCTCTTTTTGCATCGCCTGTATCAACTTTTTATTGACAGCTGGATAGGCGATATCTAGTGAATTTGCCATCACGGCTATGGTATTGGGAAATGCACCATGATGAGACACAGCATCTACACCCATCGCTGCACCACTCACGACTACGATACATAAACTTGAAAATTTTTCTGCTAGTTCTCTTGTCTTCTCTTTAGTATATTGACTAGGACGACGTGTGCCTACAATAGAAATTTTTCTTTTTTCTAAAAAAGTTTGATTCCCTATAGCATAAAGCTGGGCAGGTGGTTTTTTTAGTTTAGCTAAAGAGTTGGGGATAGTACAAAGTTTTTCAATCATAATAACTCATCTATAAAAACCATCTTCACATCTTTGAGTAGATAGGATGCCTCTTTAAATGCTTCAAATGTTTCAGGACGAGGATGACATATCGCGATAGCTTCACCATGTTTTTTGGCATACCTTACCGCTTTTTTGAGCTGATTTAATATATAAGCGACATCAGGTTCATTATCCAAAAAGATATTGCGCTCTAGTACAACTCTGTTATGTAACTTTCCTGTCTCTTTACCTCTAGTATGAGGTGCTGTTTTACTATCTATAAAATTTATATCATACTTATCTAAGACACAAAAAAGTCTGTCCATTGCCTTAGCGTCAGAAGTAAATCTGCTACCTGTATGGTTATTGATAGCCACGGCATTTGGAAAATCTTGATACATAGCAGCAATCTTTTCTTCTATAAGATCAAGAGAATCTGAAACTTCTAAGGTATTCTCTTCGGGTCGAGAAAAATTAAATGCTTCCATAGGCATATGTACCATATAACATTTAAATTTTTTTGCAAAAAGTGGTGTATCCCTATGCTTTTGAGTGGCAGGAAAGATTGAAGGGGTGATGGCAAAAGGAATCTTTTGAAAAGCCCTTACTTGCTTAGCATTACCTATATCATCCATGATGATGGCCAATCTAGGAACATTGTCAGAAAAAGCTTTTTTAATCCTCTTTGGTATCTTTACAATCACTTTACAAGAGGGCTTCACTAAAAGAACAGAATGATTGTCATCTTTATGTTTTTGACTATAGATGTAGTCATCAATCTCTGTTGCGATACTCAAAATATCTGTTTTCTCTTTTTTCTTTATCTCTAACAAGGTTGTTTCAAGTTTTTTTACTTCATCGATCTTTTCATTTACTGGGGCTAAGGGTTTAGGGGATATATGGGTGGAGGGATGTTTTATATAAAATTTTTCATATATGGCAACACTTAGCAATATCACGGCAACCGCTGCAAATAATGAAAGTGCTACATATAAAAAAGTTTTTTTCATACTACTCTTAGTTTTTGCCTAGGGAGATTTCAAGTTCTAACATATCAACTTCATCATTTTTTTCTGTTTTGATATTGACGTCAGGAGCGGAGCCTGTATATTTTTTCACCACTTCTAAAATTTCACGTTTTAAATCTTCCAAATAAGGGATATTACAATCTGCTCTCTCAGTTGCCAACATAACTTTTAATCTTGCTTTTGCATTGCCAGCAGATGCTTTCTTTTTTCCGAACATTCTCTCAAACAAGGTCATCCAAATAACCTTTTGAAAAAACCTTTTTTAGTACTAAGATCTAAAAAAGAAACTTCTTCACCTAAAACGCGTTTAGCGATACGTCTATATGCTTCAGCCGCTAAAGAATTTTTATCATAATAGATAGGTTCACCATCATTGGTTGATGTGATAATTTTCTCATCGTCTGGGATCACACCAATAAGTGGCAATGCCAAGATACTTAACACATCTTCCACTGAGAGCATAGAACCACTCTCTACCATATCAGGACGCAGTCTATTGATGACAACATGCTTTAGCACTTCTTCACCATCCTTTGCTTTTTGACTTTTTGCATCGATGATACCAATGACACGATCAGCATCTCTGACTGCAGATACATCAGGAGTAGACACCACGATAGCACGATCAGCTAAAAAGATTGAGTGTTCAAAGCCACTCTCGATTCCCGCGGGGGAATCAAGTATGATAAAATCAAATTCTTTTTTAAGTGCGGCAATTAACTCAGCCACTTTTTCTTTGTTAAGTATATCTTTATCACTTGTCTGAGAAGCTGGTAGAAAATAGAGTGATTTAGATCTTTTATCATTGATGAGTGCTTGAGAGAGATTACATCTACCCTCCATCACATCAATGACATCATAGACGATTCTATTTTCAAGACCCAAAATCATATCAAGATTTCTAAGCCCTATATCAAAATCAACAGCAACCACTTTTTTACCAGCTTCTGCTAAACCTACAGCGAGATTCGCCGAAAGTGTTGACTTCCCTACTCCCCCTTTTCCAGAGGTGACGGTTATAACTTCTGACATATCAGCCTCTTTTAGTTTGCGTCTTGATCGATGATTTTATTTGCAGAAATCCAAGGCATCATCTCTCTTAGATTACGGCCAGTCTCTTCAATAAGAGAGGCACGAGAATTTGCTCTTTCAGCATTCATTCTAGCATACCCTGCTTTTCGCTCTAACACAAAATCTTTAGCAAAACGACCATCTTGAATCTCCGTTAAGATATCACGCATAGCTTGTTTACTCTCTGCATTGATAACACGTTTCCCACTTACATAATCACCATACTCCGCTGTATTTGAGATAGAGTAACGCATATCCGCGATACCACCCTCAAACATCAAGTCAACGATAAGTTTTAACTCATGTAGACACTCAAAGTATGCGAGTTCTGGTGCATAACCAGCTTCTACTAGTGTTTCAAAACCTGCTTGTACTAGTGAAGTTGCACCACCACAAAGGACTGCTTGCTCACCAAATAAATCAGTTTCAGTTTCATCTTTGAAAGTTGTCTCAATGATTGCTGTTCTACCACCACCGATGGCAGAAGCATAAGAGAGTGCAATTGCTTTAGTATCACCACTTGCATCTTGGTTGATAGCGATAAGATCAGGAATACCACCACCTTTAACAAACTCGCTTCTTACCGTATGACCTGGTGCTTTAGGAGCAACCATCATCACATTGATATCTTTTTGTGGAATAATTTGACCATAGTGGATGTTAAAACCGTGACCAAAAGCGATAGTATCACCCTTGTCTAAGTTTGGCTGGATTTCATTGGCATATACATCTGATTGTACTTCATCAGGGAGTAGTATCATGATAACGTTTGCTTCTTTTGTCGCTTCTGCAACGCTCATCACTTTAAAATCTTTTTTTGCTGCTTTATTCCAAGAGCTTCCGCCCTCTTTCAAACCAACGATAACTTCTACACCGCTATCCCTTAAATTCTCTGCGTGCGCATGCCCTTGTGAACCAAAACCAATCATCGCTACTTTTTTACTTTTGATGATATTTAAATCACAATCTTTATCATAATATACAGTTATTGCCATACATAAATCCTTCTATAATATTTTGGGAGATTTTACTACAATGTTTCTTTATACCACCTCACAATAAAAAACTAAAAGAATTTTTTGCGTGTTTTTAAGATAGTATCACTGTTTAAAAAAGAGCCATCATGATAGGAGTTCTGTTTTACTTTTACTTCCCTAGCAAAGGTGTTAACAGGAGTATAATTTTTCACTAACTTTCTTATTTTTTTGCTAGCAGAAAAAGCACTAGGATTTGACTTTTTTACCTCTACTAATATCCTTGCATAATCATCTTTTTTTATATTCACAATATAAAATCTATTAAAAATTTTTCCATATTCTACAAAAGTATTGTACTGAGAAAATAGTCGATTTTGGTGCAAAATATTTTTTCTTTCCTTAAAAGCTCCCACTTGAATTGCTTCAAAATGCACTGAAATTTCTTCTATTTTTAGATTCTTAGCTGAAGCTGAAGTGAGGGCTGTGAAACTTAAGAGCAGTAAAGTAAACATTTTTTTGAGTCTATTCATATGATTTTCCTTACCTATTAATTATATATGGCCTAATATCGACAAAACAAGATAGTAAATTTAAGATTAAATAAAACTGAAAGTAAACGAATATTAAACAGACTTTAATATATTTCACTATTATTTTATTTTATTGCAATAATAAAATTAAAAAGCTATAATTTTCGAGTCTAAAAAATTTAAAAGGATTTTGAATGAAAAATTACAAATTATCAACAGCTTTAGCCGTATCTCTAGCTGTCGCATCAACAAGCTTAGTAGCGGACGCTACAGATATCTCTGGGATTTTACCAAATGCACAACCAGGTGAGTGTTATGCAAAAGTTATCATTCCCGCAAAATTTGAAACTACTACTGAAAAAGTTCTTGCAAAAGAAGCTTCAGAAAGACTCCAAATTATTCCCGCAAAATATGGAACAGCAAGTGAAAGAATCTTAGTTAAAGAAGCGTCAACTAGACTTTCTGTTATTCCTGCAACATACACTAAAACATCTGAAAAAGTTTTAGTAAGAGATGCAGAAGTTATGTGGCATACAAGCTTAAAAAATTCTATTCCTGTTTCTGCTGAGATTTTAGCTGCGGCAAAGACAGGTGGTGCTGATATAGATAGCATGGAAGTTGGTTCTTGTTATAGAGAGTATTTCACTCCTGCAACTTATGCAACTTCAAGCCAAACTTATGTTTCTAAAGAAGCAAGCGCATCTTTAAAAGTTGTTCCTGCAACTTATGAGTATGCAGAAGAGAGAGTACTTGTAAAAGAAGCTTCTCAAAGAATCGTTAAAGTTCCAGCTACTTATGGCACAGTGAGTGAAAAAGTACTTGTAGAGCCAGAAAAAACAATGTGGAAAAAATCACAATGTAATGGCAGAAACAATGACTGTGGTGTTATGTGTCTTATCACTACACCTGCTCGATACAAAACAGTTACTAAAAGAGTTGTTAAAACACCTGCGACTACAAAAGTTATTGATATCCCTGCAGTTTATAAAACTGTTAAAGTTAGAAAACTTGCAACTCCTGCTACAGTACAAGAAATTGCTATTCCTGAGCAAACTTCTTCATACAGTGTTAGAAGCAAAACTGGTGATGCAACATTTTCATGGGCAAAAGTTGGTTCTAAAACAACTGGCAAATATACAGGTCACCAAGTTTGTAAACTTGCTACGCCTGCACAATACAGAACTATCACAAAAACTGTTGTAGCAACACCAGCAACAACTAAAGAGACGGAAATTCCAGCAGTATATAAAGATATCACAGTAACTAAACTTGTTACTCCAGCAGAAGTAAAAAGAATTGTGATTCCTGAGACTTACCAAACAATTACAAAAAGAGATATGATTTCTCCAAGTTCAGTACAATGGAAAAAAGTTGTATGTCAATCAAGCATGGGTACATCTACTTTAAGAGCGGTTCAAACTGCACTTAAAAATGAAGGTCTTTACAAAGGTCCAATCGATGGTATCAATGGTATTTTAACTAGAAATGCTGTTAAGGCTTACCAAAAAGCACATGGATTATATGTTGGTGGATTAACTCACGAAGTTATGAAGTCACTAGGTGTTTCTTTCTAATCTAAACATTTAATTATTGATTACTCAGTCGCTGCAGCGGCTGAGTAATCATTTTTATGCCGCTATTTTCCTACTTGTACTGTCATAAATCTTTTGTAGTAATTTTTTCATATCTACTGGTTTTGTCAAAAAACAAAATATATTTAATTTGGACAACTTTGTCAAATACTCTATCTCTGCATAGGCAGACAATACTATCACCACTTGGGAAGGATATACTTTTTGAATCTTCTCTACCATCTCTAAACCATCCATAACTGGCATGTTGATATCTGTGATTACTAAATCAAAGCTCTCATTTTGATATTTCATCAACCCTTCATAGCCATTTTCTGCATAAACAACTTTCTTAAAAATTTCATTAAACATCTCTAATTTAACATTTTTAAGTTGTTCATTGTCTTCGACATAAAGTAGTGTTAACTCTTTGGTTTGTTCTTTCAATATTTTTATATTCATCTATTTCCTTCCATTTTTCACACAAAATGGTATCCCCCCCACTCTCTGTACTAATTCTATATCGGTCATAAATAGAAAAAAACGAATAATAATTTTATAGTAAAAAGAGTTACTGTAAGTAATTACATAAGCACTTGAAGGAAGTACCCAAAAGATGAAATAGTATGAAATATTGGAGAAATAAAAAGTTTTTATACTTTTCAAGAGAGTTTACAAAAAGTATCAAAAAGCCCAAAAAGGCTTTTTGACTAAGCCTCTTTTACCGCTTTTTCTATCTGTCCGACAACAGCTGGATCTTCTAAAGTAGAAGTATCTTGGGTGATAGCTTCACCAATAGCAATGGAGCGTAAAATACGTCTCATAATCTTTCCAGAACGCGTCTTGGGAAGCCCTGGAACAACTACTATGTCATCTGCCTTAGCGATGTTTCCAATCTCGCTTGAAAGTAAATCATTGATATGTTTTTTCATATCTTTTTCTGCTTCACTTTTTAGTACAACATAGATAAAGATTGATTCACCCTTGATATCATGATGACGACCAACAACCGCTACTTCAGCAACATAGTCATCTTCTGTCACAACAGCTTCAATCTCTGCTGAGCCCATTCTATGCCCTGAAACATTGATAACATCATCCATGCGCCCGGTGATAGTAATATAACCATCTTTATCTACATTGGCTCCATCTCCTGTAAAGTAGACAGGTTTACCATCTTTTTTGGCATCTCCAAAATAAGCAGATTTAAACCTCTCAGGATCTCCCCAGATATTACGAATCATACTTGGCCAAGGCTTGGTAATACAAAGCAATCCTGTTTCACCTAACTCTTTTGCATTGCCATCTGCATCCATCACTTCTGCCATGATCCCAGGTAGTGCATAAGTCGCACAGGCTGGCTTGATAGGTGTAGCCCCAGGAAGTGGTGAAATCATATGCCCACCTGTCTCAGTTTGCCAGTATGTATCAACGATAGCACACTGACTACCGCCAACGGCTTCATAGTACCATTTCCATGCAGGAGGATCGATAGGTTCACCTACGGTTCCTAACACTTTTAGACTACTAAGATCATACTTTGAAGGTTCATCTTCACCCATTTTATGCAACACTCTAATCGCTGTAGGTGCCGTGTAAAATTGTGTGATTTTATGATCTTGTACCATTTTCCAAGCACGCCCAGCATCAGGATAAGTCGGCACACCTTCAAACATCAATGTTGTCGTTCCTGCCGCCAATGGACCATAGACGATATAAGTATGTCCTGTGATCCAACCGATATCTGCTGTGCACCAGTAAACATCATCACCTTGCACATCAAAGACCCACTCCATCGTCATCTGTGCCCAGAGGATATACCCAGCCGTGTTGTGTTGCACCCCTTTTGGCTTTCCTGTACTGCCTGAAGTATAAAGTAAAAAAAGAGGATCTTCACTATCCATTGGTTCAAATGGGCATTCGTCAGATTCAGCCCCAATAAGCGCGTTATAATCATGGTCTCTCCCCTCTTCCCAGTGGATATCTTCATTGTTTCTCTTTACAACCAAGACGGCTTCAACACAATCAATTTTCTTGTCTAATGCATCATCAACAACGGGCTTTAGAAGATAGGGTTTTCCTTTTCTATAAGCACCATCTGCGGTGATAACAAGTTTTGCTTTGGCATCTTCGATTCTATCCTTTAGTGCTCCGGCTGAAAATCCACCAAAAACGATCGAGTGAATCGCACCAATTCGTGCACATGCTAGCATCGCATAAGCTGCTTCAGGAATCATTGGCATATAGAGAATAACCCTATCACCCTTTTTAACACCAAATTTATTTTTCAAAAGATTGGCAAATTTATTCACTCTTTTGCTAAGTTCCGCGTAAGTAATTTTCTCTATATCACCACGATCACCTTCAAACAAAATAGCAACTTTGTTACTCTTTTGGGCTAAATGTCTGTCGATACATTGATTTGAAACATTGAGCTTACCCTTCGTGAACCACTTGTAAAAAGGGGCATCTGACTCATCAAGCACTTTGTCATAGGAAGCCAACCACTCTATCTTTTCATCAGCATACTCTTTCCAAAAACCTTCATAGTCCTCATCCGCTTTTTTCATCAGCGCATTGTACTCATCCATACTCTTTATATGTGCATTTTTAGAAAATTCTGCATTTGGTTGAAAAATATTTTCCATTTTTATCCTTCGTAAGTTTTATTATTATTTATTATATCCTAAATGCTAACGCTTATCTAGGAGTTAATTAGGGTTATTTAATCTATCATGATAGATTATTTCAATTTGTAACACTAATACATCGCGACGCTTAAATGTCCTTCTACCCTCACCTTCTCACCTGTATTGATACTAGAGGTTTGATAATTTAAAATTTGTGGTTTTAAACCCTGTTTTTTAGAAATAGCTATCAACGCCTTGATTGCCATTAATCCTGAAGCATTACATCCAGAATGTAGTCTATCATTCTCAAGCATCGTAAGGGCATTGAGATAAGTCGCGTCAATGATACCAAGCTCTTTTTGCTCTTCCAAGTTGCCCAAGTCCGTACAGATAACCACGATATTTTCTGAATCTCTTAAAGAAGTTTCAATGACTTTTTCAAGCTCCCCTTGCATCACATCCCCATATACAAGCTCAACGACTTTCAAATCACCAAGATAATGTTTGATAAAAGGCATTTGCACTTCTGTAGATTCTTCCTTGTGGGCTTTTTTTTCAAAACCAATACCACAAGCATTTTTTAACATCTCTAAATAAGCTATATCAATCTTTAGTTTTCCACAAGGTGTTTTATAACTTTTATAAAAACTCCCACTTATTCCAGAAAATCTTTTATGTTGACTCGGGCCTATCACAATGATTCTCTTCTTGCCTTCGGATTTCTCTTGCAACAATCTATAAGTAAAATTTGCCGTAAATCCAGAGTACAGCATGCCTGCATGAGGTACTATCACCGCACGTGGTGTAAAGGCTGGGAGTCTATTCTCGCCAAGTGCATGGTCTAGTTTTTCATTGAAACTCTCTATGAGTGACTCACACTCTTGGCAGCTCTCTGGATAGAGTGACTCCTGCGCATACATCTTTCTTTTCATAATAGTTCTCCTTGTTTGATAACTTCTTTTACTTCTCCAAAAATTTCCAGACCAAAAAGTAGAGAATTTTTATCGCCACATATCTTTTTGACACTTGGATTAAAAAGTATGACATCCGCGATATATCCCTCTTGGATCTTACCTACATTCTCCAACTCTAAAATCTCAGCAGGCACTTCACTCATAAGAGCAATGAGCCTCTGCATATCTATATGTCCTGCCTTTACCAACGATGTATAACAAAGTGCCAAATATTCCTCTAGCGAATCCACACCATAAGAAGCATCATTAAAAGGGACATCTTTACTATTAAAAGATTTTGCAGCGTGCAATGACGTCAATATATCGATTTTACCCACCTTAAGCGCCTCCATCAACTTTCCTCTCTCCCCTTCATCACGTAAAGGAGGCATCAGCTTTGCCAAAGTATTAAAGTCACCACAGGCTTCATCGCTGAAAATAAGATGAAAGATAGAAACCTCTGCATAGATCTGAGGATTTGTAAACTTCGCACGCGCAACCATATCGAGAGAAGAAGCAGTTGAAAGGGATTGAAAAACTGTTTTAGCCCCATAATACTCTGCCATCGCCGACACTTTAGCCACTTCCGAAATCTCACTTACTTTGCTTATCCCAGCCAATCCAAGTTTAGAAGAAGTCACCCCTTCATGCATAACGCCATTATCATTTAAATCAGGATTATCACAAAAACAAAAAAACGGTACTTTTTTCATCAATGCATACTGCAAGATACGTCTTAAAAGGTTACCGTTGATATGAGAATTTTCTTGGATGAGCGTCGCGCCAGAACCAAGCAGGCGTGAGATATTGTTTAACTTATTTTTCTCACCAACTTGTAAACCTTTGATGGAAAGTTTCATAGCATCATCTAACTTATGTTCCAGTAACTCCATGAAGGTATCACTCTCTACAGAAGGAGTGAAGTCTGGCATCAAGGCAAAGCTTGTCACACCTGACTTTTTCGCTTTATTTTTAAGTCGTTTGATATGTGCTTTACTTAAAACATCATCTTTAAAACGCACATTGAGATCGATGATACCCGGAAGCAGATAGAGTCCCTTTGCATCTATCATGCTAGCTGTTTCTTCTTCTATACACGCATCAATTTTGGCTATTTTATCCTCTTTTATCAAAACATCTTTTATGAACTCTTCACCCTCACTAAAGAGCGTGGCATTTTTTATCAATAACATTTACTACCTCACTTAACAGCTATTATACTAAAATTTTTGCTATAATCGCACTTCAATTACATTCAAGGATTTAAAATTATGAAAACATATGATTTTTCAGCAGACGAAATGGCATCATTTCAATATGCTACAATGAAAACAAACAAGGGTGATATCAAACTCAAGCTTTATGTTGATGAGACACCAAACACCGTAGCAAACTTTGCACACTTAGCCAACGAAGGTTTTTATGATGATAAAATCTTCCACAGAGTTATCCCAGGATTTATGGCACAAGGTGGTTGTCCTACAGGCACAGGTACAGGTGGTCCTGGTTGGAGTATCGCATGTGAAACAGATAAAAACACCCATAAACACGTCAAAGGAACGCTCTCTATGGCACACGCTGGACCAAACACAGGTGGTAGTCAATTCTTCATCTGCTTTGTAGCTTGTCCTCACTTAGATGGTGTTCACACAGTATTTGGTGGTATCGAAGAAGGTGATGAAGAGAGTTTCAAAGTACTTGATAGCCTCGAAGGTCATGACAAGATAGAGTCAGTTACTATTTCTGCCTCATAAACTATCTGTTATCATGATAGGCAGCTATCATGATAACTATATGCTTCGCATACTCCCTACTACTTTTCCAACAACTTCAACGCTACTACTCTCTACAGACTCAATAGAATAAAGCGCATTATCAGAAATCAAATCCAACATCCCATTACTTCTAAGCGATAAGCGTTTGATAAACAGACCATTAGGCGTTGCCACGACAAATACCCCACCTCGGTTTATCTCTTTTTGACTACGATTGATAAATACCATGTCATTTTCATAAAAAGTTGGCTCCATCGAGTCACCCATGACATTGATAGAGTCGATATACTTTATCTCTCTTTGCCCACCTAACATATCTACCATATGAGGATCTAGCACAACAGAATCATGTGCTTCATCATCAGTAAATGACCCTCCCCCCGCAGAGGCATAGATATCACCAAAGTAACGGACATTGGCATACTTTTCTGTCTCTTCTTCTAGTGAGCGGGTAGCTTGATTATAAAAGAGCCAATTGATAGAAATCTTTCTCTGTGCGCAAAAGTTTAGTACCTCTTCATAAGGTACTTTTCCTCTATTTTTCATCGTAGCAAAAGTAAGATGATTTATCTCTAAGGCATCTGCGATATCTTTATCAAATACCTTTTTATCACCCAACTCTTGGGAGATAACATCTTTTAACTTTGGTAATAGGTCTTTAAAATTCATTTATAGGCTCCTTTACTATTTTTCAAAGCCCTAAATCTAGGGTTTTTCCTAAAAAACATTTCATTTTGAAATATTATTGTAGCATAAAAAATAATTTTATTACAATACGACTATAAAAATTACAAAAGGATTTAAAAATGACTACATTATTAAACATCATAGACCAACTATTAACAGTGATTGAAAACTCAGTATTAAAGATTAATGAGCTTGTACTTTAACTATCATGATAATGCATCTGGATTTAGATGCATTTTTTGCATCAGCTGAACGGATAGGTAATCCTCACTTAGATAATATACCTATCGCTGTAGGTGGAAGGGCTGATCCTTTTATCTTTGATAAAACAGCAAAAAGCAAAAAGGTCACTTTGGATAATGCTGGGGCATTTGTCCCTACCCTTTTTCACAGAGAAATAGCTGCCAATTTTGAGGGCTATTTTAAAGAGAAAGAGAAGATACGTGGCATCATAGTCACCTCCTCCTACGAAGCCCGTGCCTTTGGCATCAAAACAGCCATGCCACTAGCCCAAGCACTCAAACTCTGCCCTCATCTCACCATCTGCCTGCCTCGCCATCATCTCTATCATGAACTCTCCCATAAACTCAAACTCTTTTTAGAAACAAAGATACCTTCTGTGGAACAGTATAGTATTGATGAGTTTTTTGCTGATGTAAGTGGATGGATAAAAGATGATGAGATTGAAGCATTTGCCAAAGGATTAAAAAAAGAGATTTTAGAAGAGTTTTCTCTACCTATCTCCATAGGTGTTGCCAAGACAAAGTGGCTGGCTAAGCTCTCCACTAACTTTGCTAAACCTGATGGCGTAAAACTCTTAAAGCCAGAAGATATCTCCTCTTTTATCCATGATATCCCCATAGAAGAATTCCCTGGAATTGGCAAAGCCACCCAAAAAAAACTTCACCATTATCAGAAAAAAACCCTAGGTGATATAGAAAACTCAAAAAACCTTTTGTACTCATGGGGAAATAGTGGCAAAGTCCTTTATGATAGAGTTTGTGGCTTAGATCATGATCTTATAGAGCATAAAAGGGATAGAAAATCCATCGGTATTTCACGTACCTTTGATACCATAGACGATAGAACTGAAATAAAACGACGACTCACTATCCTTTCTCGTCACCTCATATTTTTAGTTTCTAAACTACATTTACATCCCAAAACACTTTTTGTAGGTATTCGTTACCAGTATCAGTCAAGTAAAAAACAGATAAGTTTTGAGAGGTTACTGCATGAAGATTTTTTACTAAAGAAAAGCTTAGAGGTTTTTGAAGAACTAGATATATATCCTAAAAGCAGCGTTATTCGTTTAAGCATATCGCTGACTAATTTTCAAGAAAATCCTATAAAATATCCCTCACTTTTTGACTATGCAGACGACCGAATATCGCATAAACTAACAGAGAAAACACAAAAGATGCGAGAAAAATATGGCGTGGATATCATCAAGAGAGGGTCTGAGTTGTAGAGGATGCCCTTAAGCACCCTCCAAAGGCTTAATAAAGCCCGAATTTATTATCTTTTCTTTTGTAAAGTACGCGTGTTTTATCATCCTTATCGTTAAAAATCAAAAATTGCTGATTGGTATCTTTTATCATCTCTAACGCTTCTTCGATATCAAGTGGCTTATACAAATCAAGTTCCATAGGGATGATTTCATCTGTATCTGCTTCGATATTGTCTTCGATATCTTCTGGCTCTAAAAAGTTGAGATTCCCAAAGTCTGTAATCTTCGTGACTCTATGACCTACCTCTTTATCATGATAGCGTCTAAGTACCTTCATCGCACGGTCTGTTGCTAAGTCTATCGCAGCATATAAATCTTTATCTTTTTGCTTGATAACTACGGCTGTTTTTTGTGGTAAGTTTAGATTTAAATCTACCGTAAAACCCTTTTTCCCGTTTCTCTCATCCGCGGCAACAACTACCCTTGTTGAGATGATATCAAGATTAAATTTCTTTAAACTATCCACTGAATGTTCTATATGCGTTCTTATCGCATCTGTCATATCTAGCTGTCTTGCAGCAACACTTAAGTTCATATTTTCCCCTTTCAATATTGGAATAATATACCTTATCATGATACCTAAACTTATGTTTAATTTTTATTAAAATTTAAGGTTTTTGCAGGGTTCTTCTATGAATGACGATAGGCTCCGTTATCCCAGTCACATCTTGTCGTACAGAGACTCTCACATCTATCATGACAGTTAAGTTTGATTTATTTGTTTCGATATTGGTAGCCAATGTATGATTGGCATCACAATTAACTACTGGTGTTGTTTTATCAAAGATATAATACATTGTTAAATTTGCCTCATGTGTTGGTGTACTTGCATCTGGGTAGGTGATATTGATATTTTCCACACAAGAGACATTATTCTCATGTCCTGAAATCGCCAAGAGTCCATACTCCACAGCAGAACGTGCGAGCAACTCTGCTTGCTCCTTATAAAAGATATCAGTCGTTTGCTTGACGGAGGTAGCAGAAAGTGATATCATCAAAGTCATCAGCGTTGATACTACTACAAGTATAATGATAGCCGTTATTAATCCAAACCCTCTTCTCATCAAAATATCGCCTTTTCTTTACAAAATCCCACCGGCTCACCCGTGATGTTTCCATCTTGGATACAGACTTTCACTCGAATAGTCTCTCCTACTTGCATCACCCTAAAGGTACTGACATGCTCTGCCAATACCGAACTATTGCCATCACTATACTTTTCTCCATACCAAGGCTGATAATTATACTTTAATGTCAAATTAAAATCATCAGCGCTATTTCCTTCTGGTACAAGAGCATAAGCAGTCCATGCAAGGTAGTACTGCTCACATATATTGAGACTTGCATGTGCTGTATCAAATGTTAAGACATCTGTCCCCGTACGAGAAACCGCCAAAGTATAGTTATGATCAGCAAGATTAGACACAGTGTAATCCCAGCCATAGAGAGAAAGATTAGAATCCCCTTTAGAACATTTAAAGATAAGAACAGGATGATTATTTGCTACTGTAAATCCTGCTTGATCATATGAAAGTGCTTTAATCGTTCTCTCGGCGATATTCAAGTCTGAACCCGGTGTTTTTATCTGCGTATTATTGGTATTGGTATCATCATCCACATCGATAAATCCACTCCATCCAGGTTGTGAAAATCCAGTTGTCGTATTAAATTCCCCTAAAAAGCTCTCATAATCATAGCCTATCCACTCCACCATATCAAAACTAGAGGTATTGATATCTTCTGAATTCATCGCCAAAAAGTCATTGGTACCTTTTTTTCTCGCTATCATGGTATCTTTGATACGATACTGCAAGCGCTTGGCTATTTGATTGATAAGTGTCTCTGTTTTTTGCTCTAAATCATTGATGATTTTTGTCTGAATATAACCTTTATACATATGTGAGATGATATCCGTAGCAATCATTGACACGATACCTAACACGACGATAACCATCACCAATTCTATCATGGTAAAAGCACGACGTTTGATACTCCTTGCTATTTTTTGCATTATTTCACCCTCTCATAAAGCTTAGATTGTCCGATGTTGGAGGAGAAGATTCTAAAAAGAAAAGGGAAATCTCTGTTGATACTTGTGGCATTGAGTTCTATCATCTTGATGTTGGTACTTTTCGTTGCTGTAAAATTGACTGCCGATGAGACATTAAAATCAAAAGCGATAGTTTGCTTTGAATAATTGACATCATCTGAGATATAGCGCACACGCGTTGTGAAATTTAAATCTTTATCTAAATAGTCAAATTTTCCTTGTACTCCTGCCGCACCTGTGGCCGCCACGATAGCAGAGTCCCCATCAAAATCATCGATATCATCAAATTCATCTGCCACCTCTTGACCAAGTGAAGCATTTACTTCAGTATCTGTCATCCGTCTTCTTCTATCCTCTTTGATATGTCCTTTTCTTCTATTTTTATCACCATAAGTGATACGATTCAAAGCACTAGCACCATCAGTCACATCCACAACCCGCACAACCGAACCATTGCTATCAGAAGCATTTTCATCCCACTTAAAGGAGAGGATATTTCCCATCTTGGTACGTGCTGCCAATATAGACTCTTGCATCAAAGAGAATTGGTTACTTTTTGCACTTTGACCCAGCATCAAAGGTACCGTCATCAGCGCGATGGCAATCACAACGATAGAAAATACCAACTCTACTAGAGAAAACCCACTTCTTTTCACATCTTTCCTTTTTACCAATCTATCTTGGTATTTTTCTTTTTAGAGATATTGCTATCTACTGTCATACCTATATCTCCTGTCCCTGCCCATGAACCAGTCGAAATAAAGCAGGCTTTAAAAGAGAGTTTATCAGCTTGTGCAGGGTTATGCTTATCATAGGCAAACCATGCATCTGGTCTCAAGCTAATGCGATCACAATACGGTCGCTTTGCACTAGAAGAGAGAGTTAAATCTACAGCAAACGATGAAGGAGCTGTCACAGTCAATCCCCCAGTGGTAGAGACAACACTACTTGCATCATAATCACCATATGTCGATTTATGATTCGCATTGAAGATATACCAATTGACATGATCTCTACTTTCATTAAGCCCCGTCATATTAAAAGCCCCTTTATCACAACCACCATCTTCATCACAGTAGACTTCATAAAATAGCCCTGCTCTAAAGTTTGAGGACTCAATACTCAAATAATCTGGTGCATAGAGCCTTGCATAATAGTATTTCGCCACACCCACATCATTTTCAAAGCCATCACCCTCTACGCCATCTTCATCTTCCAGATAGATATAAAGACTACTGCTGTTTAAATCAAAAGGATTTACCGCTGTTGTTTTAGACCTAGCAAAATTTATTCCTAGTATAGGGAAAGCTTCTCCTGATGAAAAGTTTCCATCACCTGTTTTAAAGTGATTTGGAGCAAGTTGTTGTGTTCTCTCATCACTATATACTTGCATTGAAGGCATCGAAGTTGCAGGACCAAAAGTATAGTTGATATCCTTGGCATAACAGCCAGCTGTATAATTTGATGCTGTTGTGTCATCATCCAAAAGAGCAGTAATAGTCATAAATGCTCGTGCACGCCTTGTACCTGCATCATCTAGATAGGTAAAGGTAGTGTTGTCATCATTTTGTAAATTTACCTCATTTTTAAAACGACTTGGCACAAAAGAGAATTTTTTAACTCCTTGTATATTACAACCATATTTTCCACCTACCAAAACATTGCTAACACTACCCATGATACAGTCACTCATAGTGCTATCTGTGCTATTTTGATCACTTAGTGTCCATAGCGTATCTACTAAAGAGACATTAATATCCCCGATATTGTGATAAGTGAATGTTGCGATGGAGGCATTACCATCTGCAAATGAGAAACTATTAGAATTAATCGTACCACTCTCAGGGGACAATCCACACCCAATAGGTCGTAATAATTCATAATTCATGCTATTTGGAGCAAAATTCTGATTATAGCTTGAAGCATTGGCTTCTAATGTGAGGTTATAATCTCTACCTCCTTTAAGTGTTGTCTCATTAGCATCCATCATGATAGTTTTTGGTCGGATAGCAAAAACATCACTAGAACAAGAGGCTTTACTCACACTTCCAGAGAGATTAAAGACACAATTTCTACAAGTATCTATATCACTTGATGTCCCACACTCACTCTGACACGCTGTTACACGAGAAGCATCTAACATTGCCTTAAAATCACTCAAACTGTTAGGATTGATACCTGACCATGTCGCATAATCCTTATACTTACTCACAGGATAGAGGATTCTAAGACCCAAATTCTTTCCACTATCATGATAGGCTAGTGTCTGCGTAATACGATCCATATCGCTAAAACTCACATAGTGACTTGCTAGTGTGGCATAACTTTTACATATCCCTTCACTAACCTCTTCAGTCGCATCTTCAGGGATAGTGGCATTGACATCTGCCAAGTCCAGACGCACTACTCCTCTATGCACTCTACTTGTACTAAAGTCACTCTCCAAGGAGACGATATCAACTTGAAAATCTGTATCTACTAACTGTGTATAGAGGTGATTTTCATTGCCACTATTATCACTTACTCCATCTGTCAGTCCACCTGCATGTGTGATGGAAAAGCCCTTTGGTTTTGCCTGAGATATATAAATACTTTGATTAAAATCAAAACACTTACTTATTGTTGTCTCTACCACGGCAGGCATATTCTCTATCTCATAAGAGATTTTATAGATATTTTGTGTGAGATTAGTATCAGGCATACCATCTATGATACCGTTGTAACGGGAATAGACCTTATCGCCATGATCCATATTTCCACCCTTTACACTATCAGCACCCACACCTACGCGTGCGCTAAATAGTGTCTGTGGTGTGATATCTCCCTCTGCATTGGTACTATTTATCTCTGTACTTTCCCAGAGGTCATTATGGCTACTATAGCTAGCCTCTCCTACATTTTGTATCTCTACACTCTCATTAGTATCTTGGTAGATAACATCTACTTCTGTCTTTAAAACGACATTTCTTGCTGTCTCGTTTTCATCATTTTGTATAGAGACTTCAAAGCCAACTTTATCTCCTAGATAAAATTCTCTGTTGTTTGTTAATGGGCTATAATCCGCATTGGTCATCGTCTCAACATAACACATCTTTGGAAGATAAAGCTCTGTTGAAAAAGCAAACATCCCAAGATAAAATCTATCTCCCTCTGATGCAACAGTAATATCTGTTGTACTCTGTCCATTACCTATGATGCTACTCACATCAAAGGTATCGATATCGATACCAGAAGTGTTGGTTAAGGCAGGTGTTCTTTGTGTATCAATCACACCATCATGAGATATAGTTCCATTAACGATATCATCAATAGGATTGAGTGTATTGCTAAGTTTATGTGTCACATTGTTTTCATCTGTGATAGCGATACTATCTTTGAGTGTTAAATCTCCTTCTACACCAAAAAGGCTCAATTTTGAATTGACCGCACCACTATTTGGTGTCAAAAAACCACTCACTGTCTGTTTGACAAAATCTGGATATTGTTTTGCTTCTTCATATTCATCATTTTTCCACACCGCTTGAAAGCCATCAAAAAGGGTGATATTTTTGAGTTTTCTTGTTTGGGTCTTATCTTGTACTACAACAACCAAACTCCAACCAGCACTCAGATTATACCCCTGTGTCGTCTGTATATCCCCAACCCAATATACACCTTTTTTATGACTCTTCACATACTCAGTCACATCAGAAACGCCTTGATAACCAAATGTATCTGATCCCCATGTCACATCATTTTTCCAATTAAATTTTGTGATGTCACTCTCTACTTCTATATATAAAGATTCACTTTCATGACGTAAATAGACATAGTTTGCTCTATCTATCTTACTACTATCTCCAGCATTTCTATCGATGATACCCATCCAGTAAAGTCCAGCCCATACTACTTCATCATTATCCGTGATATCTAATGTGGCACTCGTAGAAGATTCATACGGACTACTAGCATCTAGATTGGCATACTCTTGATAGACCCAATCATTCACCGCATACTCAGGTTCTGTACAAGTACCTGTACTGCCATTATCACATATAGCTTGATTTCCTATCGTAAAGACATCTCCAAAAATATTGGTGTTGAGATTTCCATTGATGAGCACTTGGGTAAACTCTCTTAAATTGTCTGCATTTTTATCAAATTGTAGTACTTGCGTACTCTCAGAAGCACTATTATCACTACTATCTACTTCATTGATTAGCGAAGATGAGACACTTGCCTTGATACTAACGGTATCATTGATATCAGGAGCTGTTACATTGAGTTGAAAATTTGATGTACTATCGGATGCTAAGGAGTCAAGATGACAATGTACCTGTATAGCACTCTGCGTACAGACCCACCCTACACCACTCACGCTATTGTAGGTAAAATTATCACTACTTGTTGTCTCTATGACCACTTCTATATCATTTGCTGTGGCACTACTACCACTATTGCTTACAGATAGAAGATAGCTGTAATTCCCCGTCGCTGCAACAGGGTCTTTATCATCACTCACAGATAAGGATAAGTTGATATTTTCTACTTCTAAAATATCGACAGGTATAGATACCATCTTACCTGCGCTATTTTTATCGCTTACTACCTTCACATCTGTAATAGCATAGTGTGCTAGCGTAGAACTTACATCTATCTTGATAGGCGTAGTCTCAGTTCCTAGACTTAGATTACTATCATATAAACATTCAACTACACTTGCACTAGAGCTACAAGTCCATCCACTCGCGTTAATATCCTCTAAAGAGAGATTATTATCAAGCGATAGGGTGACTTTTATATTACTTGCATCGATATTGCTTTGTAGACTTCCTGTATTATCATTTTTGACTTTTATTGTATAGGTAAAAGTCTCATTTGTATTGACAGGGTCTTTGCTCACCGTTGCTTGTGAAAAGATAAGTGCATTGGTTTTTGCCAAAACCGTAGTGGTAACATTGGCTTCTCTCGTATAGGGGTCTAAATCTGTGCTAAGTTGGACATGGTTGGTGACATTGACTTCATAGTTTGGCGCTGTAACATGAAAGTATATATCCTTTCCTGTGCCTGTTAGTTGCTGTCCATTGGTATCACAAGATATTTCATGTGTTGAGCTATTATAGTCACAACCCCATCCACCACTATCTATAGAGTTTAAAACCACGTCTACGGGTAAAGTATCATAGAGTGTCACACTATCTGTTGTCTTTTGTGAATTGTTGGTGATAAAGAGTGAGTAGATAAACTCTTCCCCCTCATAGACAGGATTGGGTGCACTACTAAGATGTATCTTTATCGCCTCTGATGGGGAGAGTAGTGTCACATCTTTACTTGCACTCACACCTGAGCTATTACGAAGAGATGTCACTTTTGCTGTGTTGGTCACCACTTTATCGCTATTGATTGTACTTGGTGCTGTTACGCTGACATTGATATCATCGGCACTTTGACCACTTGCAAGGCTATCTAAAAGACAGGTCACATCATTGCCACTAAGCGTACAATTCCATGCACCGGAGCTAATATTGGCATCGACAGTGAAATCGCTAGGTATTGTATCGGTAATAGTGAGATTATTCTCTTCACTCGCACCACTATTTGTTACTGAAAGTAGATAAGAGAATGTATCATTTTCTAAGATTACATCTTGGGAAGAAGTTTTGTTTATCGTTAAATTGGAGCTATATGCCTCTATAATATCTATACTTTTTGAGGCATTTTTATCTGCTGTTTGGGCTGTTTTGAGTGTCGCTGTGTTGAGGATGCCTGACCCTAAAGTTGTTGCTTTCAGCGTTACCGCTATACTAGCACTCTCATTGACTGATAAGTTTCCATCATACGTACAGTCAACACTATTGGACACGACTGCCTGACAGGTCCATGAGGATGCACCAAAGGTATCAATTTTTTGAAATGTAAATTCACTAGGAAATGTATCAATGATATGCACACCATCTAAAGGTACATTGGAGGTATTGGTCACACTTAGTGTGTAAGTTGTGTTATCATCTATTGCGACAGCATTGTCGGGGTTGGTTTTAGTAAAGAGTATTGTATAACTGGGATTTACTATACTTATAGGAATGGTCGTAGAGTGATTGATACTTGTTCCTAGTGGTGTATCTGCTGTAACCGTGCCCGTATTATGATATGCATCAGCCTTAACAGCACCTGTTGCCTGCACCTTTATCAGTATGCCTTTATCAGCACCCTTCACTAAATCATTCACTAGCCTACACTCAACATGCTGTCCAGAAGTAGCACCACAATCCCAGTCAGCAGGGATATCAGGTGTCACACTTAAAACAGTAAAGCTTGCATCTACATCATCCACAATGGTGACATTACTCTCAGTGACTTTATTGTTTGTTGTCGTATTGCTTACTTTAATCATATAGTCAAAAGTATCGTTTTGTACTATACTACTGATAATACTACTATCTTTCAATGCCCATTTCACAGCAACTATCGTAGGATTAATCCCACGAACTAAAATCTGTTGCGTATCACTTTTATCGATGGTTCCTGCGGTATTATACGTGACATTTACATCACTCGCAATATCGATAGAAGTATCTGCCGCTAAAAAATCTGAAATATCTGTGAAATAAAGACTTTTTTTCCCACCATTGGCAGCCAAAATACTATTGAGTGCACACGTCATTTTATTGAGATTTTGTGTACAGTTCCACTCATTACTATCTGAATAAAGATAATGATGCAAACCTACCCCTACAGTATCTGTGATAGTAACAGTCTTTGTATCTTCTGTACCGATATTTTCTACATCAATGCGGTAGGTAAACTCTTCTTTAGAATCAACACTAGCCACAAGACTTTTTGAAAATAGTATCTCATGAGATATGAGGGTTTTAGTAAAAGTATTATGTAGCTTAAAAAAACCTTTTGCCAAAAGTACCGAATCCGAAGAAGTAGCATTATTTTCTACTTTAAAAAAATAACTCTCTCCCGCATAAACACTTTGCGTGGTTTCTACTAGTCTGGGATTATCTTGATATTTAGTCGCCGTAGCGATAGGATTGCATGAGGCATCTAAAAAGTAGCCATAAGTATTAACAGTATTAACACCATCTTCTTCTGTACGAAGTTCTAGTGTACCATTCTCAACAATGTTTATCTTATAGTAAAGTGACTCTCCCGAAGCAGCATCACCATCAATATAAGGTTGATCTATCTCTTGTTGATATGTAGTGCTATTTAATGTCAATGTTGCTGTGGGCGCAGCACAAGAAGCCGCGGCATTCATCAAAGAAGGCAGATAGATGGACAATAAAAAAATAACTGATATAACGCTTTTTAACATAGTGCTAAACTCTCTTTGGATTTTCTATAGGGCACCTCTAAAAATCCTAGTCATTCATAATGGGCTTTAAAAGTGTGAGATTTTGCAAGAGATTTGTGAAAACCTAGCCGTAGCTAAGTTGAACAAATATCTTGTGAAAGATTGCACTTTTAAAGCCCACCCTGTGGGCATCACAGATAAGTCCTTGTGCTTGTTTACTTACTTTTGAATTAGCTAAGGCTAGTCCTGCAAGTAAGTGCCTCGCACAAAAACTTATCTGTGATGTTATGAACGACTAGGGTTTTTAGAGGTGCCCTATACATATATCGTCCAAAAAGAGAATAAGTACACTATTTTTAGTAAAAAATTAAATTATTTTATTTTATTTGTCTTTTTTAGCACTGCTGGGTTGATGGCAATGAGATTGATAATACTCTCCCCTTGTGGTGTGACTTGTCTGTAAGTTTTAAACACACCTTTAATGACTCTTGCTTTTTTATCTAAGATAAACTCTTTTCTACTATCTTCGCGCAAACGGATGATATATCTAATCTTCTTATCTACATTTTCTGGATCTTGTGCATGAAAAAGAACATTGGGGCTATGCTTCATACTTTCCTCTATCTCTTTAAGCATCTTGTCATCTATCATGATAGAGAGTGTGACAAACTTTTTATCATGCGAGTAGAGAAACTTATTAAGTGATGCTATTTTTTCACTTGAAGTTAGTGCTCCCTCATGCGCATCAAACTCCTTATCCAACATAAACTGATAAACAAACACTATCATGATAAGCGCTATAGCTATCCATAAGAGTATCTTTTTAATCATTATTCATTCCTCAAGGTAGACAATACATCGATATCTGTCGCTTTTTTCGCAGGATAAAATGAAGAGAGCAGGACGATTATTATAGCACCCACAACGATAGAGACGAAATCTCCAGAACTTAAATCTAATGGCAATTTTGAAGTACCGTAAACATCTGCTGGTAAAGTCACGATATCAAATCTTCCCAAGAGATAAATTCCCGCTAATCCCAAAAAGATACCAAATGCTACCCCCGCAGCCCCTATTACAGAACCCAAGGTAAAAAAAGCATTTTTTATCTCTTTTTTTGTGGCTCCCAAAGAGAGTAACAGCGCAATTTCTCGTCTTCTATTCATCACCGTCATAAGAAGTGAAGAGATGATATTTAACGATGCCACCAAGATAATCAGCATCAAGACAATAAAAAGGGCATGCTTTTCCATCGCCATGGCAGCAAAAAGATTGCCATTTTGCTTCCACCAGCCAACTGCTGCGTAAGAAGATGGTAAAAACTGCGCTATCGCTTTGATATCTTCCATTGGTTTTGATGTAGAGATATGGATACCATCATAGGTTCCCTCTTTGATTTTAAGTACTTTAGAGAGTGCCTTGATAGAGGTGTAGATGTACGCATTGTCATAAGCTTGCATACCAGATTTAAAGTCACCTTTATAGGTAAAACGCTTCATCGCAGGAATGAGCGAAAAGCCACCAGGTTGCGACTGGGTAAAAATCAAGGTTATTTTTTCACCTTTATTTAAAGCGTATGTTGCCCCGATACCATCACCTGTAATCATCTCAAACTTATCTGTCATGATAAGTCCATCTGTTGCCTTTTTGATGATTTTATTGATAGCTGCCTCACTCTTAAAATCAACACCAAATATCATCGCTCCTTCCATCATCTTGCCCTTTTTGACAATGACTTGAGAATTGATATAAGGGCTATAGGTGTAATCGGGGAATTTTTTCTTTAAAGTATCCAACACATACTTATCCACAACCACATCCGCACTTCTAGGCAAGATGGTGATAGGATAACTCATCGTAGAAATCTTCTCTTTAAACTCCTTACTGGTACCATTCATGATAGCCATCGCGATGATGAGTACCATTAATCCGATAGAAACACCCAAAAAAGCAAGTATTGCTGAGATGGTGATAAAAGGCTGAGATTTATCAAACCTCAGATACTTTTTAACTAGATAAGGGACTAAAGACATAGATTATTCAGCCAATAGCCCTTTTTTAGGACCACTCATACCACAGCAATTTTTATACTTTTTACCAGATCCACAAGGACATGGTTCATTTCTAGCAACCTTTTTCTCTATCACTGGTACTTCTTCTTCCAAATTCGTGGCACTTGGATGTTCTAAGACCATATCTTCTGTCGCTGAAGCTTCCATCTCTGCCATCATCTTTGCCAAAGCTTCTTCTCGCTCTTGCTCACTTCTATCTTCTCTAAGTTGGATGATATGCAAGGTTTTGATACTCTCTGCTTTAATTTTTTGAATCAAATCCATGAAAAGTTCATAAGACTCTTTTTTATATTCAGTGAGAGGATCTTTTTGATTATATCCACGTAGTCCGATACCCGTCTTTAAGATATCCATTTGGTGGAGGTGCTCTCTCCAGGCATTGTCCACCACTTGTAGATAAACAATTCTCTCTATCTCTGAGCGTTGCTTCGCATCCACCGCTTGCATCTTCTCTTCATACTATGTCACTAAGATAGCCAAGACTTTTTCGTGAATTTTTTCAGCATCCAAGCCTTCAAACTCACTCACAGGGACTTCTATAAAAACTTCTTCTCTGATAATTGTCACCAATCTTTCTAAATCATATTCATCTTCAGGTAGCGCTTCTAAGATATCACAACGCCCCAGAATTTGCCAGACATAATCTTCTCTGTTTGATTTTACTTTGGTATCGATCTCGTATTCAGGTGTTAAAAGATCATTACGATAACTATACACCACTTTTCTCTGTTCATTAGCCACATCATCATACTCTAAGATATGTTTTCGTGACTCATAGTGAAGGTTTTCTACCTTTTTTTGTGCATTTTCAACGGCGCGTGTCACCATCTTTGACTCGATGTGCTCACCCTCTTCGATACCTAATCTCTCCATAATCCCTTTGATTTTATCTGAACCAAAGATACGAAGCAATCCATCTTCTAAAGAGAGGTAAAATTGGCTAGCTCCCGCGTCACCTTGACGACCTGAACGACCACGAAGTTGATTATCGATACGACGGGATTCATGTCTCTCAGTTCCTATGATATAGAGTCCGCCAAGTGCTTTAACCTCATCATTTATCTTGATATCGACACCACGACCCGCCATATTTGTAGCTACCGTTACCGCACCCTTGACACCAGCATTTTCGATGATTTTTGCCTCTTGTTCATGCTGTTTTGCATTCAAAACTGAGTGAGGTACTTTCTCTTTTTTCATCAACTCATGCAAGAGTTCACTTTTTTCGATAGAAGCTGTTCCTACGAGGACTGGTTGCCCTGTTTTTTGTAACTCTTTGATTTTGGCAATTACCGCTTCAAATTTCTCTCTTTCACTTTTGTAGATAAGATCATTCTTATCATCTCTGGTGATAGGAAGGTTTGTAGGAATAGAGATAACATCCAAGTTATAAATCTGTGCAAACTCTGTCGCCTCAGTTTGCGCTGTACCCGTCATACCCGCTAGTTTTTCATACATTCTAAAGTAGTTTTGAAAGGTGATATCGGCAAGTGTTTGAGACTCTTCTTGGACAACAACACCCTCCTTTGCTTCTAATGCTTGATGTAAACCTTCAGAAAATCTTCTCCCTTCAGAGAGTCTTCCTGTAAATTCATCGATGATAATCACTTCACCATCTTTTACCACATAGTCTACATCTTTATGAAAGATATAATTTGCTTTTAATGCTTGATCTATATGGTGCGAAAGAACGGCATTCTCCAAGCTATAAAGGTTATCAACATCAAAACCTTTTTCTGCTTTGTCTACACCATTTTCAGTGAGGATAACGCTTTTATTTTTCTCATCTACGACAAAGTCACCACTATCTTGTTTCACTTCACCTTTTTCATCTTTCTGGGTAGCTTGTGTCAGAGTAAGTGCTATCTCATTTGCTTTAACATAGTTCTCTAAACCCTTGTTGGTAGGTCCTGAGATAATCAGTGGTGTTCTCGCTTCATCGATGAGGATAGAATCCACTTCATCCACGATAACAAAGTGATGTTCTCGTTGCGCTTTTTCCTCTTGTGCATATTTCATATTGTCTCTGAGATAATCAAATCCAAACTCATTGTTCGTACCATAGGTGATATCTGCTGCATACTGTGCTTTTCGTGCAAAATCATCGTGGATATCATTGGTAATAACCCCAACGCTATAACCTAAAAAGTTATAAATCACACCCATCTCTTCTGCATCACGAGAAGCGAGATAGTCATTGACGGTGACTAAGTGTACACCCTTGCCTGTCATGGCGTTAAGGATGATAGGAAGTGTGGCAACGAGGGTTTTACCTTCACCCGTTTTCATCTCTGCTATTTTACCTTCGTGTAGGACTAGCCCTCCCACCATCTGTACATCATGATGACGCATACCAGTCACGCGTTTACTGGCTTCTCTCGTGATAGCGAAAGAGTCATTGAGTACTTCATCCAATGTTCTTAACTCTTTTTGTACCTCTTCTTTAAGGATATTAAATGCTTGTTTAAGGGCTTCATCATCCATTCCCTCATATTTTGCTTCTAGCGCATTGATTTGCTCTACTCTCTTAAGATATGCCTTGACTATCTTGTCATTTTTGGTACCGAAAATTTTACCCGCGATGGTAGCAATCATCAACCAGATCCTTCATGTATATAGATTTTGCTCATTTTAACAAATATTTAATTTTGATTTGCTAAAGTATGATATAGTTACAACTAATAGAGAAACATCAAGGAATATAAATGCCCATCAAACTGTTCGTGCTATCGAGTCTACTGGCAACAAGCACAATCTTTGCCAATAATTTAAATATCCAAACTTTAGAATCAAATTTCAAACAGAGTATCACCAATGATCAAAATGCAAAGATAGTCTACACCGGCAAAATGTATGCCACACAAGCTAAGAATCAAGCCCTTTGGGAGTATAATGCCCCCATTGTTAAAAAGATTTATTATACAGGTGGAAAGCTAGTCATCATTGAACCTGAGTTGGAACAAGTTATTTATGCTAAGTTAGATAAAGTACCCAATGTTTTAAAATTGATAAAATCCGCAAAAAAAGTAGCAGAGGATACATTACAAACACGTTTTAACTCTATCACCTACAATATCCTGATAGAAGGCAATAAAATAATTAATATCACCTACATCGATGAGATGCAAAACTCTGTTGCTATCGAGTTTAGTGATGAAAAAGTGAATAAATTTTTTAATGATAGTGTGTTTGCTTACACAATCCCAGCGGATTATGATATTTTAGAGCAGTAGATAACGCTTCTATCATGATAGGCTACACACCTATCATGATAAGACTATTTTAACCTCTTCTCCAAGTTCTTACAGGACCCACATCGACATGAAGAAAGTGTGATGTAGGATAGTAACCAACCCCTCCTCGCTTAAGACCTAACGCCACATCTCTTAATTTTCTCAACGAAACATTTGGTACGTAGATATCTACCGCCTGTCCTTTGATATGATAAGAGTTTTTAGCCACACCTTCGTGTGTTTTTCTCAATTGTGCATTGGTATGTGCAGAGCGATACCCTGAAACGATATTAAACTGTTTATCATATCCTAGATGTTGCTTAATCTCATACAGTAAGTTCACAAGCTTAACATCAATACGTGTCATCTCTTTGGCACGGTAGTCGATAAATGCCTTATTGACTTCAAAAAGTCCAGAAAGTTTGTAGTAGTTTTTTTCAAAGAATGGTGCATAAAATGTTTTATTTAGATGTACGTTATGGAGTTTCAGTACCTTCTTTTCTCCCACTGCCGCTAAGATCTCACTTTGAGTCATCATAGCAGCACCCGTAATAATCGCCGACTTTTTTAAGAAATTTCGTCTAGAAATCCCTACAGTTTGCGCTTTTTCAACAATATTCAAATCCAAATTGACTCTCCTTAATTATTTTCAATGGCAAAATTATACCTAAAGAAAGTAAACAAAAAAAGCGATAAGTAAACTAGAACTATACTTTTAGTTTTCTAAGAGTTTATATTGGATTTTATCATAGCCATAGATATCCCCTCTGAAATTCACCCCGCCATCTCTATCGGCCCAAGCGGTGTAGTAGCGTATATAAACAGGAATGCCATAATCCAAAGAGAGTGATTGACTTTTGCCACTTTTTAGCATTCGCTGCACACTCTCATAAGGGGTTTGTGTATAGTTATCACTCATATACTCAAGCAGGGCTTGCGGTTTATGTAAACGGATACATCCATGACTATAGGCACGCTTTGAGTTTTTAAAAAGTGCTTTTTGTGGCGTATCATGCATATAAACAGCATACTTGTTGGGAAACATAAACTTGACATTTCCTAGAGGATTTCCCTTTCCAGCTTGTCTAACAAATGTGTAAGGGAGATGACTATTTTCATCATACTGCCACCAATCTATATCAAAACCATCTATCTCTTCTTTTTTATTTTTACTCATCCATTTATAGAGTTTAAATTGACGCGTGGCTAAATAGTCAGGATCTTCTTGGATGCGAGGTAGCATCTCTTTTTTGACGATTGAGCTAGGGACTGCCCATGTAGGATTTAAGACCATATAAGAAAAGGTAGAAGTAAATATCGGTGTTGGATTTTTCTTTTTTCCCACCACGACACGCATCTCTATCTCAGTAAGTCCATCTTTTACAAAGCGCATCTTAAAGTCTGGGATATTGATATAGACATAGGCAGAACCAAATGTTTTGCTTTCCCAACGCATTCTTTCTAAATTGAGTTTAATTTTTTTGAGCCGTTTTTCTACAGAGACATTGAGTGCATTGCGGGTGATATCTGTTAACACCCCTGAAGGCCAGATAGCCATACGCCTTTGATAATGCTTCAATGCATCCTTCATCTCTTGTGTTAGCACCGTGATATCTGGGTCAAAATAATTTAAATCTCCAGTCAAGTAAAGTCTCTCAGCCATAAGAGGAACTCTTTTTTTAGAAATATTTCCTAACCTTAACTGCTTGCCTCTAGGAATCTTTTTCCAACCACCTTGTATAGCTATATTTTTATAAAGTTTATAGGCCTCTTTCATTTGAAAGTAAAGTTTATTGGATGTTGAAAGCCCCAATAACTCTCTTTCAAGATTTCCACTTTCACTTACCCTTTCTAGAAAAGCGATATAATTCATATCTCGTGATGGATTTTCCCAATTATAGTTGATTTCTTCTTTTTCTGATTTTGCTCTTAAAATATTATTAAATTTTCTATAGTCAAGTTCACCTTCTCTTAAATCTTTTGCCATCGTCAAAAATGCATCACTCAAGAGCACGTCCACCTGTGCAACAGCGACATTTCTGTCCCTATGTGAAAGGTCTACATCATTTTTAAGATCATCCAGTATCCCTACAATCGAAGATAAATGGTACTTACTCTGCTCTAGCCCTTCCTCACCTGACTTTTCTATCGCATCAACCATTTCAAACAAATTTGCACTGATATCAAAATCTGAAGTAATCCAAAATGTGTTGTAATGGCGTTTTGCATAAAGTTCTTTAACAGCTCTTGCCTCTTTTAAGTCAGCAGGTGCATATTTACCATATTCTAAGCCATTTAAAATCCCTTTGAGATAAGATCTTTTACTCTCAACTTTTTCATGCATGGCTCCCAAGCCATTCACCCACGTCGCTGGCTTATTATCCACCGCTTCGGTAGGCTCTTTGACGATATATTCTGACTGAATATCACGCATATCATCTAAGGGTATAGACTCTACGATTTCAAGTTCTGCATCTGCAAAAAGTGTCACCGTCATTAAAAGTGTAGAAAAAAGAATATTTTTCATTTTTGCCTTCATTATTTAAATATATTTTTATAAGTTTCACATAATATTCTTTTAAGATTAATATGTGCTGAAAATAACGCTTATTCTTGACATTTTTGTAGTGCAAGCCCCTCTCTAAGCCCATCATCTATCACAAGCATCTCACTAAATCCAGCCTCTATCATGATAGCTTTGACCATGAGTACCCCCGCCACAATCAAATCGTCACGCCCAACACCCACCCAGCGTTCACGCTCTTTTTTCTCCATAGCAAGCAATCTTTCAAGTGCCTCATCCAAATCATCCAAACCAAGATGGCTACCATTGACCTTCTTTACATCATAGTGGGCATAATCCAGGCCCATGTTAAATGCAGCGATAGTCGTCGGTGTACCCGCAGTAGCTACAAATATCTTAGGCTTTTGCAAGCTGTTGATAAAGTGACTTATCGGATGCACAATGCAATCTATATTTTCCCTCACCCCCTGCGCAGAACCGTACTTTTGCGCCACTGTCACGATACCGACATCAAAGCTTTTTGACCTATCCCCTATCGTAATCTCCGTAGAACCCCCACCCAAATCCATCAACATATAACTATCATGATAGCCCAACTTTTCCAAGCGCCACGACACCGCCAAAGCAGTCAATCTTGCCTCTTGCTTTGCCTCTATCATGATAAAGCGAAGTCCGGTTTTTGCTTCAATAGCTCTTAAAATCTCTTTGCCATTACTTGCCATACGCACCGCCGCAGTAGTGACCGCATGGGCTTTGGATAAATCAAATAACCCTTTTGCTTCCAAAATAGCATCAATGATTCTCTCCAAAGCTTCTTTACTTATCCGCCCACTCTCATGCAAACCATCCGCTGTCTTTACCATGCGCTCAAACTCCTTTATGCGATCTCCGCTTTCGCAATCCAATTCAACAATTCGTAAGGTATTTGAGCCTAAATCACAAGCTATCATGATAGAATATCTCCAACAATTTTTTAAAGGATAACACAATGCTACTTGGAGTCAATATAGACCATATCGCTGTCTTAAGAGAAGCAAGAAAGATAAATGATCCAGATCCACTCGATGCCATCGCCTTAGCAGTGCGTGCAGGTGCTGACCAGATAACGATACACCTGCGAGAAGATAGACGACATATCAATGATGATGACGCACGCCGTATCATCGCACACTCACCAGTACCAGTCAACTTGGAATGCTCTGTCAATCCTGATATCGTTGAGATAGTGGCAGAACTCAAACCTCATCGCGCCACATTTGTACCTGAGAATAGAGAAGAAGTCACTACAGAGGGCGGATTGAACTTTGAAACACAGTATGCCAATCTGGATAAAGCAGTCCATTATCTCAAAGCCAGAGAAATTGAAACTTCTTTTTTTATCGACCCCACCAAAGAGGCTATCAAAGCAGCCAAGGGAATTGGTGTAGCGTGGGTAGAACTGCATACTGGTGCTTACGCCAATATCTATGCGATGTTATACTCAAACCTCAAAAACACACCCCATTGTATAAAGGAGCTCGATGTAGAGCGTAGCAAACTAAGCAAGATGTTAAAAGCCTCTTTAGAAGCACTAGAAATTGCGGCAGATGAAGGAGAAGAGTATGGACTCAAAGTCGCCGCGGGGCATGGCCTCAACTACCAAAATGTCAAAGCTATTTGTGCGCTGCAAAATATCGTAGAACTAAACATCGGACAGAGTATCATCGCAAGA
Source organism: Campylobacterales bacterium (assembly GCA_024278835.1). GTDB lineage: Bacteria > Campylobacterota > Campylobacteria > Campylobacterales > QNZT01 > JANTGR01. The sequence continues at coordinate 82,174 of JAJRSK010000053.1, forward strand.
TCAGTTTTTTCAGGTTTTGAAGAGGCTGTAAAAGAGATGAGAGCCCGACTACAATGAAGCTAGCAATCTCTATTGGTGACTTGAATGGTATCGGCATCGAAATCGCACTTACATCTCATGAAGAGATAAAAAAACTCTGCCATCCCCTCTATATCATCAACGATGCCATGTTAGAGCAAGCTAGCACTCTTTTAGGCTTGCCCATCCCTAAGGATTTTGAAACATATAGCGCAGGGGAAGATTTCACCATCACCCCCAGCCAAGCAACAAAAGAGAGCGGACAATACGCTTATGACTCTTTTCTCACCGCCATCGCCCTTTGTCAACAAAACATCACCCAAGGTATCGTCACCCTCCCCATCAACAAAGAAGCATGGGACAAAGCAGGCGTGGAATACAAAGGGCATACCGATATGCTGGCAGATGTCTTTTCCAAAGAGGCTATCATGATGATTGGCTGTGAAAAGTTATTTGTTGCACTCTTTACCCACCATATCCCACTCAAAGAGGTACCAAACAACATAAAATCCCAGCCCTTAAAACACTTTATGACTTCTCTCTATCATGAAATAAAAGAAGAAAAGATAGGTGTGCTTGGACTCAATCCTCATGCGGGGGACAATGGCGTTATCGGAGATGAGGAAAAAGAGATTAAAAAAGCTATCAAAGAAGCCAATGAAGAGTTGATGGATGATATCTTTGTAGGACCACTAGTGCCAGATACTGCCTTCACCCCAGCGATGCGAAAAAAGATAAAATACTTTGTCTGCATGTACCATGACCAAGGACTCATTCCCACTAAAGCCCTCTACTTTGATGAGGGCATCAATGTCTCACTGAACCTTCCTATCATCAGAACTTCCGTAGACCATGGCACGGCATATGACAAGGCGTATCATGATAGTAATCCTTCAATACTTTCTTATCTCAATGCTATAAAAGAGGCGGTAAGACTAGGCATAAAAAGAAAAAAGTTTAAGATTTAGTATTATGCCTGAGTAAGTGCGAAGGAGTGGATATCAAACACTTCTTTAAGATTTAAATCCTCTAAAAGCTCTACCAATCTTTCATCGTGGATTTTCATCGTCAATTTTACTTGCTCTTGCTGTACCAACTTTAGTAGATATCCTATCATAGCAGAAGGCATGGCAAACGAATCGACTATCTCTATCGTAAAGGTATCCCCACTCACTAAGTTATAGGCATCTATGGTTGATTTTAGTTCGCTAACATCAGCCATACTTCTTATATTTCCTGCTACTTTGATAGACTTTGATAATTTATGAATATTTTCCATCTCTGTTTCCCTCTTTTTTAAATATTTTTAATACTACTTGGTTACCTTTAGTATTGTAGTAAAAAGCATCCACCAATTTTGATATCATCAACAATCCCCTGCCATTAAACTTATCTTTCTTTAAGAGGCGATTCTTCATAATATCGGTACTAAAGCCATCTCCTGCATCTTTAACTTCAACTTTTAGGGTTTTTTGTCCATTTTCATCTTTCATGTGTAGATTTATATGAATCTTTTTTTCTCCATGTTCTAACTCTTTTTCTTTGACAAGTGCATCATACGTACCATTTTCCATATACGATGCTTTTTCATCACCATTTATGCCTAAATTTCCATGCTCATAAGCATTGATGAGCACTTCTGTGAATGCATTTAACATATAAGCACTACATTTGGCATCGATATCATTTTCACGTAAAAAAGCTTCTACTGTTTCAATAGCACCATCTAAGGCCTCCATATGACTTTTGATGGAAACTCTTTGTAAACAACAGTGGCAACAAACCTCTTTTTCTATGTATAAAAAGGTCATATCATCATCAAAAGTGCCCACCCTCTTTTGGGCACAGGCTAAAAAGTCCTTATAATTAATCGCATTTTTAAAATCCTCATCCATATACTCTTTATACATGTGAGAGTCCTCGATGATAGTTTCATTGAGCCCATCACTGTAGATGAGTATCTTTTTGAAGTTTTTAAGGTTTGTTGTGTTGATTTTAATTTCGGATAAAAAACTTGATAGAGGGAAATTATTTGCTTTGATGTACTCTATAGAGTCATCAAGTGTTTGTAAAAGCACAGGAGGCATGCCAAATATAGCACTTTGGAGTTGATTTTCTTTAAAATCAAACAACATAAATGAAACAGACACAACCTCATCTGGAAAGATAAGACGTTTGATATAGTCATGGTATTCACTAACACAGGATTTTAAATCAAACTCTTTTGTTTCATCATATCTGTCTATATAATAGTTCAAAAAAGAGGAAGAGATGATAGAAGTGATAGACGCCGTGATACCCTTGCCCATCGCATCCACCAAGAAGAGAAAGATTTTATCTTCTCCCACTTTCCTGATAGAGTAGCTATCTCCACTTGGTTGTTGTAGAGGTTTATAAGAGATATCAAAGAACCATCTTCCTCTTTTATTTTCAAAGTATTGATAATAGAGATCATTTCGAAGGGTTAAAATCTCTTTTTTGAAAACATCATGATGATCTAAATCGTTTTGGACTGCTTTCTCTTCTTTAGTCATATGCATCATTATCTCACGTTTTAAATTTTTCTAAAGAGTTATTTAACTCATCTGCCTTAGAGGCTAATGAGCGAGAAACGCTGTTGACACTCTCTCCTGCTTCTTTGTTTTCATGTGTCACTTCCACGATGCCTGACATATTGTCAATAAGTTCTTTGGTTCTTTGCGCTATGTAGGTTGTTTTATGGACTGAAACAGACGATATCTCTACACTTTTTCCTAGTTTTTCACTCGTAGCATTGGCATCTGTAATAAGGTTGTCAGCATCCTCTGAAATTGTCATAAACTCTGAGGACGTACTGCTGATTTCATTGGTGATATTGTGAATAGTTTGGGTAATGATGTTGACATTGAGATTGATTTCTTGAAGAGACTTTTGTGTTCTCTCTGCTAGTTGTCTCACCTCATCTGCCACGACGGCAAACCCACGACCATGTTCTCCTGCCCTAGCTGCTTCGATAGCAGCATTGAGTGCGAGAAGATTGGTTTGGTCTGCTATATCACCGATGATAGAGATGATATCTTTGATTTGTGTGGCTTGGGTGTTGAGTTCACTCATCTGAGTTGAGAGTCCATCTTGTCTTGCATTCCCTGAGTTTATCTTTTCCACAACATTTTCTAAATCACTGACAAAATATTCTAGCGTTTTTTGCGTCTCTTCTAAATCCTCAGTTGTAGAGATGACTTGCTCTTTTGTGATATCGAGATTTTGCCCTACATCTCTGATAAGCACATTAGCATCTTCAAAAAGTTTCTCCGTTTGGGATATATTTTCAGCCAAGCGTTTTGCTGTATCTTCTAGACCATGACTTGCTTTTTGTGTCTCTAAAGAGTTGTTTTTTGTATCTTGAATCGTCTCTTTAAAGACAGATATGAGCCTATTAACAGCATCAGCAATCTCTTTTAATTCACCCCTAGAGTCTGTCTTAATCTCTCTTGAGAGATTCATCTCTTTTGCCATACTACTTAGTTGCTTACGAATCTCCTCAACATTACTCACAATGCTTCTTGCAATCAAGTAGATAAAAAGTGCCAACACTATCATGATAGCGATACTACTACCTACACTTTGCATCATCTCCTTGTTTGCTTTACCCTTTAATATCTCTGTCTCTTTAAAAGCACTTTGAGAGACAAAATCATCAATAGATTTTAAAATATTAATCTTTTTAGTAATTGTATCAAACCAATAGACCGAATCAACAGAAAAATCTCTGCTTAGTGCTTTTGCTCGCATGTTTAGCACCTTGTCAATGACTTCACCTCTGTAGTTTGTTTTATAAAAGGTTTTCACTTCCTTAGGTGCTGTGGCTAAAAATGCATCCAAGTAGCTATCTTGTTGTGCAATGAGTGAGATCTCTTTTTCTAACATACCAGGCGCAAATCCTTTGGCTGCAAATGTTCCAGAGAGTACCGCTCTCTCTATCCCTGCTCTCTCTTTTGATTTTAAAAAGTTCGCATAAGAAGCTAAAAGATTTGCCAACTCTTTGCTAGGAGAAATCTTTGCTGTTTCTGGTACGATAGCGAGCATCGAGGTATTCATCTTTGTATAAAAACCTATCGCCTCTTTTAACGGTATAGAGAGCGTATCTACCCGACTTCGCACAGTTGCCAACTTTTGAAGGTCGCCATCAAGTGCTTTGATATAGGATTTGATTTGTGGGGAAAAGTCTTCCTCAGACACAGAAGCAAGATAATCACGATACTCTTTTAATTTAGCATCTGTTAATTTTCTCTGTGCTGGTAACTTTTGGACAAACTTCACACCTTTTGATCCTAGATAACCCGCACTAGCACCTCTCTCCTTTTGCGTTTCATGCACCAATAGTGCTATTTTGGCTGAGAGTCCTGTAAGTGATTCTAGTTTTTCAATCGACTCTGTCTGCTTATATGCAGAGCGTACATTCATCGCAACAGTTATCAGTCCGACCGTGACAATAAGGAGTGTCACCATCAAAAGTTTATATTTTATAGACAATCTTGTAAGCATTTTCATTTCCTTTAGGGGGTCTTGCATGGTACTAAATCGGATAATATAAAAATTTATTAATCACTTTTACCTTTTTTTGATAAAATATCTCTATGAAAAAGTCTTACAATCCACTCTATCCCTCTTCTCGTGACTTCTCTATGCTAGACTACGAGTGTGCCTATATCCCAAACAACAAAGTACGTATGAATTACAAGTACGTGCCACGTGCCACTTCTGCCTATTGTACGGCGGTGATTCAACGAGGATGGCGACGTTGTGGCAAATACTACTTTCACCCTATATGCAAAGATTGCACTGAGTGTAAAAGCCTACGCATAGAGGTCGATGCTTTTAAGCCTTCCCGCTCCCAGAAAAAAGCCCTCAAACGCAATGTCAATACACGCATCATCGTACAAAAACCAACGATGACACAGATGCATATCGATCTCTACACCAAGTATCACAGCTTCAAAAGCGACAAAGATGGCTGGAAACAAAAGAGCATCTCCCATCAAGAGTACCATGAAAATTTTGTTGAAGGGGCACATGAATTTGGTAAAGAGGTACTTTATATCGTGGATGATAAGCTTGTGGGCGTTGACCTTATCGATGTTTTAGATGATGGTATTAGCTCTATTTATTTCTTTTATGACCCTGACTATGCGCAACTCTCATTGGGTACATTTTCACTACTCTATCAGATAAAACTTGCCAAGATTTTAGAGTTAGAGTGGATATATCTAGGCTACTGGGTAGAGGGGTGCAAAGCCTTTGCCTATAAACCCAACTTTAAACCCCATCAACTATTAGATGGATTTCCCGATGTGGAAGAAAAACCAATATGGAAGGATATCACCCTATCATGATAGTACAAGAAGCCCTACTAAAGAGAAAATCTGTCCGTGCCTACCTAGACAAAGAGGTCAGTAAAGAACAGATACAAAGTATCTTAGAACTCGCCAAACATGCGCCTTCTGGTGTCAACACGCAGCCTTGGAAAGTGGCTGTTGTCATGGGCAAAGAGAAAAAAGCATTAGAGGAGAAATTGCTCTATGCTTTCTATCATGATACGCCAACAAAACGCGACTACCAATACTACCCTCTAGAGTGGAAATCCCCCTACGCAACGCGTCGAGCTGCCTGTGGCTTACAACTCTACCAAGCTGTCGGTGTAAAAAAGGGAGACAAAGAGGCACGCCTTAAGCAATGGGCAGAAAACTTTCGTGCGTTTGGTGCACCGGTGATGCTCTTTTTTTATATGGATGATTCTCTACAAGCAGGCTCGTTCTTGGATTATGGGATGTTTTTACAATCCTTCATGATAGCAGCCACAGCAGAGGGCTTGGCAACCTGTGCGCAAGGGGCATTGGCGGAGTATAGCGACATCATCAAAGAGCACTTATCTATTCCCAAAGAGACTATTTTACTCTGCGGTATGGCACTAGGTTATGAAGATGAAGATGCGTCTATCAACCAGTATCGCACCCCGCGCCTTACCTTGGAAGAGTTTGTGACATTTCATGAGTGAGTTAGAAAAAGCAAAAAAAATCATCAAAGAGGCAGAGGCTATCATGATAACCGCAGGGGCGGGTATGGGTGTGGATAGTGGGCTTCCTGACTTTCGTGGTATAGAGGGATTTTGGCGAGCCTATCCTGTTATAAAAGATTTGGGACTTCGCTTTGAAGAGATGGCAAATCCCAAATGGTTTGAGAAAAATCCAGCCTTGGCATGGGCGTTTTATGGACATCGGCTCAACCTCTATAGAGAGACAACTCCCCACGCAGGATTTGGCAAACTTTTGGAGATAGCCAACAGAAAAAAAGATTATTTTATCTTCACCTCTAATGTCGACGGGCAGTTTCAAAAGGCAGGTTTTGATGCAAACCGCATCGTAGAAATACATGGCTCTATCCACCATTTTCAATGCGCACAAAACTGCAATAAAAAGATTTACAAAGCAGATGTGGGGCATATCATGATAGACGAAAAAACATTTCGCGCACAAGAGCCTCTACCAACTTGCCCCGACTGCGGAGGAATAGCACGACCTAATATCTTAATGTTTGGGGATTGGGAGTGGAACGCACAACGAACCGATATCCAAAGCCATCGTTTACAACGCTTTTTGGACGAGGTAGAAGAGAAAAATCACTCACTTGTTATTTTGGAATTTGGTGCCGGAAAAGCTATACCAACAGTAAGGGCTTTTGGAGAGCGTGTCGCTAGAAAAAAAGGCGTCACACTTATCCGTGTCAATCCTCGTGACACTGAGGTGCCCTCTGGCAACATCTCTTTTCCCCTTGGGGCTAAAGAGATGATAGAGAGACTCTAACTAGGATAGAGTTTTGGTGCACCTAGCTTCTCATGAAAGTCATTGGCTGCTTGTTTTGAGATACCAAGTCCCTTGGCTAACTTGTCAAGGTAGTGTGCCTCTTCTTGAGAATCAAGATTAATCGTCATTAAAGAAGTGAGATAGACTTCAGGTTCTATCCCTTTGGCACTTGCAATCACACCCTCAAGGTCTAGTGGCGCAGCCATCTCAGACTTGACAAACTCTACCTCTTCAGGTGTCACATCACCGATATGCTTGACGATTTTTGCTTGCTCTTGCTCATCCATATGACCATCTGCTTTGGCAGCATTTATCATCGCTTTTAAAAGGATTTTCGCTTGCTCTTCTTGTGTTGGTGTGGGATTGATAGTCTTACCTGAAAGTGCATCACCAAGAAGACCACCTAGTCCACTGTCTGTTCTTGTTTGACTGTTTCCACCCATGAGGTTTCCTAGCAAGTCACCCATACCACCACTTTGTGTGTTAGAACTAGCATCTTTGCCACCACCTAACAATCCACCTAGCATACCGCCTAATCCTCCAGAACCACCCATCGCTTTTCCCACAGTCTTCGCCACCATGATACCCATCGCTACTTTTCCTAATGTTCCCATTAAACTCATTGTATTGTCTCCTTTAAGGTTTTTACAAAGATCTAGAAATCTTTATTCCTGGCGGATTCGCATACCAAGCGAATACCCTAACTAAAAATTGATTGTGTATTTAAGTCCAACAAGACTAAGATACCCAAAAACAATCAACTACTAAAGTTAAGGGGTAAAAATGTCATATAAACATCTCAGTCTTGAAGAA
>JAJRSK010000054.1 GCA_024278835.1 Campylobacterales bacterium
CACAACAACCGACACAACAACCGACACAACAACCGACACAACAACCGACACAACAACCGACACAACAACCGACACAACAACCGACACAACAACCGTTGCAAACAAACGTACCGTCTTTGCAACGGGAGAGAGTCGTTCATTTCTTGCCCACGATGATGGAGCCACTAAGAGAGGCGCATCACGCGCTACTATAGAGAGTAACACACACTTAAAATGGTACAAGTCTTCAAATTCTCCTACAACATGGGATGATGCTGTCTCCTATTGCCGTTCTTTAACTGTAGCGGGTGAGAGTGGCTGGAGACTTCCTAGCTTTGAAGAGTTACAAACACAAAATGATTTGGGCAATAGAGGTGGCGGTAAATACTGGTCTAGCACAGAATACCCTTACAATCCTACTTCTATGGCATACTACATAGACTTTTCTACAGGATTTTCAGCAGAGTATGGAAGCCGTGATGTGTATGAAAAATCACACCACTACCAAGTGCGCTGTGTCAAAGGCGATACGCTAGCAAGTGGAGAATTTTCTAGAGATGATGCCAAAGAGATAGTCACAGATAAAAGCACGCATCTCATGTGGGAAGATACAAACCACATCAATCAAACTTCAGGCGTAGAAGATGCTATCGCTTACTGTGAAAATCTAACCCTTGGGGGTTATCATGATTGGCATCTTCCAAACCTCAATGAGATATATACTATAGCTGATCGAAGCCATTATGATGCTGCTGTTAATCAAGCATTTGACCATACATTGTCAATCGGGACAAATAATAGCGGAAGTAGCTACCGAGCAGCCAACTTCTGGACATCAACCTATTATGGAGCGCGAAGTGACGATTCCAGTGTTCACTACTACAGAACATTCAACGAAAGAGATGCCGCGAGCCATCGTTGTCGTTACTACATGGGTATGCATACGAGATGTGTGCGCGCTGTTAAGTAAATTTTATACCCTTTTTAGCTATTATCCTCATAATTTATATATGAGGATAACGCTTATGGGACAAACCATCACAGAAAAAATATTTAGTGAACACATCGGTCGTGAAGTCAAGGCAGGTGAAATCATCCGTTGCGACATCGACATGGTCATCGGAAATGACATCACCACGCCTATCTCCATCAAGGCATTTGAAGAGAGTGGTGCTAAAAAACTTGCCAATCCAGACGGCTTTGCCCTTGTTATGGATCACTTCATCCCTGCCAAAGATATCGCTTCAGCCAACCAAGCCAAAATCAGCCGTGAATTTGCCTATAAACATGACTTAAATCTCTTTTTCGATGAAAAAGATATGGGTATCGAGCACGCACTTTTGCCTGAAAAGGGGCTTGTGATTCCTGGTGATGTTATCATCGGGGCTGATAGCCACACTTGTACCCACGGTGCTTTGGGCGCATTTTCGACAGGTATGGGATCTACGGATTTGGCTTTTGCGATGATTACGGGTAGCAACTGGTTTCGTGTGCCAGAAGCTATCAAGGTCGTCTTTACAGGTAAACCGGGCAAACATATCTATGGAAAAGATTTGATTTTAGAGATTATCCGTCTTATCGGTGTGGATGGTGCGCTTTATCAGACATTAGAGTTTACGGGAGATACTATCCAGTATCTAGATATGGATGATAGATTTAGCCTTTGTAACATGGCTATCGAAGCGGGTGCCAAAAATGGTATCATCGCTGTTGATGAGGTCACCAAAGCATTTTTGGTCGATAAAAACTTAAGAGACGAACCAAAATATCACTACTCCGATGAGGATGCCACTTATGTGCGTACTATTGAGATTGATGTGAGTAAACTTGAACCCGTCATCGCTTATCCACACCTCCCATCCAATGGTAAACCTGTCTCTACTGCTGTGGCAGATGACTTGGCAGTCGATCAAGTCTTTATCGGCTCATGTACCAACGGTCGTCTTGGAGATTTACGCATCGCTGCGGAGATACTCAAAGGCAAAAAAGTATCAAGACGAACACGCCTCATCGTCACACCAGCCACCCAAAAAATCGCCCAACAAGCACAAAAAGAGGGACTTATCGACATCCTCATTGAAGCAGGTGCGGTAGTGAGTAATCCTACTTGTGGTGCCTGTCTAGGCGGATATATGGGCATACTTGGAGATGGTGAACGCTGTATCGCCACGACCAACCGTAACTTTGTCGGGCGTATGGGGGCGAGAAGCTCTGAGATTTACCTTGCCAATTCTGCTGTGGCTGCCGCTTCTGCTATAGCAGGTAAGATAGTAGATCCACGATAATGCAGACTATCCCCTGTGTTATTTTTGCAGGGGGTAAAAGCTCACGCATGGGGGAAGATAAAGCCCTTCTGCCCTTTGGCAACTTCCCTACCCTCACCCAATTTCAACTTGAGAAATTTAAACCCCATTTCAAAGAGGTCTATATCTCTTGCAAAAGTGCTGATAAGTTTGACTTTGAAGCCTCTTTCATCGAAGATAATCCCCACTATCATGATAGTGCACCTTTCATAGGATTACTCTCTGTTTTTGAACAATTACAATGCGATGCCATCTGTGTCATGAGTGTGGATACCCCTTTTTTTAATGCAGAGCATTTTGAAAAACTACTCTATCATGATAGGGGGCAATCCTCTATAATTGTGTCAAAAAGTAACACTGGTGTGCAACCTCTTTGCGCTATCTATAAAAAGGAGATAGTCCCTATCATGACAAGGTTGATAGCACAAAAAAAGTATCGGTTTTCAGGACTTTTTTGTAAAATAGCCACAACTTATGTTGATTTTGCAGAGGATGAGATATTTGAAAATCTCAACTTTCCTGATGATTATCAAAAAGCTTTACAAAGGAAAAACAATGGTTAAACATATCGTATTTTTTAAATTAGAGGATAACTCTCAAGCACATTGTGAGCTAGTCAAGAACAGACTTTTGACAATGAGAGAAAATATAGAAGTTTTAAAAAAAATTGAGGTCGGTATCAACTTTGCACAAGAGGAGAGAGCGTATGATTTAGCCCTTTTAACGGACTTTAAAAGCCAAGAAGATTTAACTATTTATGCAAAGCATCCTTTTCATCAAGATATTGTTACTTTCATGAAGTCAGTGTCGATATCTTCGAAAGTTGTTGATTATAAATATTAACAAATCTATTAAATAGTCATTTAAAGAAACTTCTGTTATCTTACTTTCTATATAATTAAAGAAATAATTTGCTAGGGAGCAATATGAGAATTTTATCAATAGGTGTCGATGAAGAACTATCAAGATCGATTGCAACTGGACTAAAAGTTATCGTAGATGACTCATACGATATAGATGATAGTTCAAACTTTTTGAGATTTAGAAACTATGACCTTATCTTACTTGACTATGATTTAGAGTATAACAAAACGAAAAAATTTATCACAAAGATATCTAAATCACTCAAAGTACCACTTCTTGTCTTATCTATCGTCAATGACAAAGATACAGAGATATCGTTTTTAAAAGCTGGTGCGGATGATTTTATCAAAGAGCCATTTGAGACTGACTTGATATGTGCACGGGTGGAAGCAAAACTTAGACGCACGATAGACAACCGCATCAAAATAGGAAAACTCACTATCGATATCGGTGAAGAGAAGACTTCTTATAAAGATAAAGAGATTGAGATTAAGGGTAAGCCTTTTGATATCTTGGTTTATCTAGCAGAACATAAAAACCAAGTCATCTCCAAAGATAGACTCTTAAATGCTATCTGGGAAGAGCCTGAGTTTATCACACCAAATGTCGTGGAGACTTCTATCAATGCTATCAGGCAGAAGCTAGATAAGAACCTTGGTATCAAGTGTATCGAGACTATACGAAGACGCGGATATAAATTTTGTTATTCGGAGAAGGATGCATCATGAATGATGACAAAAATAGAGACTTACTCTATACTATCCTAGGGGGCGCTATGCTTCTTAAAGATAGGTTTGCTAGTGAACTCAATATCGATGATATCTTTAAAAAAGCCGAAAAATCCAAAGAGGATATCGAAGCCAATGTTGCTGAAACGTTTACAAAGGCAAGTGAGCAAAAAGATGCTATTGAGAGTGAACTAAAAACTAAAATCAAAACAATCGTTGATGAACTCGGTCTTGCCACCAAAGCAGACATCGACGAACTCAAAGAGCTCATCAAAAATCAAAAAAGCTAGGCTATCTCCACGATAGCCTCATAAGCTACATCTACCATTTTTTGCATCTCATCCTCTATCATGATAAACGGTGGCATAAAATAGACAACATTTCCTAACGGACGCAGTAATACACCCTGTTTTAAAGCGTATTGATATATCTTTAATCCTATTCTCTCTTCTGGTTCATATCCCCTGAGTTCAATCGCTACAATCATCCCACGCTGACGCACCTCTTTGACATTGCTAAGTTTTTTAAAAGGCGCTATCATGATAGAGAATCTTTCTATTTTTTTTTGATTTTCTTCAATCACATTCTCTTTTTCAAAAATATCCAATGTTGCATTTGCTGCTGCACATGCCAAGGCATTGCCCGTATAACTATGCGAATCTAAAAAGCTCTTTCCTTCACTATAATCACAATAAAAGGCACTATATATCTCATTGGTCGTCATCACACACGAAAGTGGTAAATAACCACCTGTGATACCCTTAGAGAGGCACATAAAGTCTGGCGTGATAGCAGCCTGCTCACAAGCAAACATCGTCCCTGTTCGTCCAAATCCTACTGCTATCTCATCAGCTATCAGAAAAACCCCATACTTCTCACACAAAGCTTTTAGTTTTGTGATGTAACTTGCATCATACATCGCCATAGAACCCGCACATTGTACTAGTGGTTCTATTACGACAGCAGATATCTTATCATGATAGGTTTTGAAGAGCGCTTCCATTGAAGCTAATGCCTCATCTTCACTCACAAGTGCAGGAGATTTGGCTTGTACCGTTTTTATGAGGATTTCACCATATATCTCTTTATACAATGCCACATCGCCTACAGCAAGTGCTCCCATCGTTTCACCGTGATAAGAGTTCTCCAATGAGATGAAAACATCGCGTACGATACCTTGGTTTTTATAGTACTGAAAACTCATCTTTAAAGCTATCTCTATGGCAGAAGATCCATTGTCAGCAAAAAAAACTTTATCTAATCCCTCAGGAGTCAGCTTTACAAGCCGCTCTGCTAAGGTAATGGCGCTCTCATGGGTAAAGCCCGCAAAGATAACATGCTCTAAAGTTTCTAGTTGTTCTTTTATTTTTTCGTTGATATAAGGATTGGAATGTCCAAAAAGATTGACCCACCATGAAGAGATGCAGTCAAGATAGACATTATCATCAAAATCGGTGAGGTACGCCCCTTTTCCAGACTTGATAGGGATAAATGGAAGTGTTTCGTAATCTTTCATTTGAGAGCAAGGATGCCAGATATTGACAAGGTCTCGCTCTCGCATACTAGCGTTTGTTTTTAGCAAGTTGCCCCATCAAGTTTATCTTCGTCAAGTTTAAGTGCTTCATTGTCCATCACGCCGATGTCGTGAGAGAGGATATCTTTGGCGATATCTTTGGCTTCATCAAGTGAGTGCATCTTACACGTGCCGCATTGGTAGATATTAAGTTCTGGAATATCCTCTTGTTTTTCAACTTTTAGCACATCTTCCATTGCCTCTTTCCATGCTGTTGAAACTTTTTCAGGCTTAGGCTCACCAAGTAGTGACATATAAAAACCTGTACGACATCCCATTGGTGATACATCGATGATTTCGACATCTTTAGAGTTTAAATGATCTCGAATAAATCCAGCAAATAGATGTTCAAGTGTATGAATCCCTTTTTCACTCATTATCTCTTTATTTGGCTCATAAAAACGCAAATCAAATACTGTTATCTTATCACCACATGGCGTGCTCATCGTTTTTGCTACTCTCGTTGCAGGTGCTTTCATCCGTGTATGGTCAACCATAAAACTATCTAACATTGGCATATATTTTTCCTTTAAATTTAATGTTTAAAACTTTCTCTAAATGGATGGGCTTCATAGGTTCCCAACATTCTCACATCCTCTGCAAAAAATGCCAACTCATCAAGAGCCAGCTTCAACTTTAACTCTTCAGGGTGTCCATCCAAGTCGATATGAAACTGGCTTGCTTGCAAGGTTCCTTTCATCGGATAACTCTCCAACTTCAAGAGATTGACTCCATTGGTGGCAAACCCACCCAATGCTTTATAGAGAGAAGCCGGGATATCTCTCACTTGAAACAGTAGTGAAGTGACATATGTGCTCTTATCATGATAGGGTGGAATCTTATTCTCATTTGAGAGTACAAAAAACCGTGTTACATTGCCTGATACATCTTCAAAATGCTCTTTTAATACTTTCAGTCCATATATATCGGCTGCTAACTTAGAGGCAATAGCCCCTTTACTCTTATCATGATATGCAGACAAATCCTTTGCCGCTCCCGCTGTGTCTAGCTTAGCAATAGCCTCTAAATGTAACTCTAAAATACTATTGTGACACTGTGCTAAAGCTTGAGGATGCGAACCTACACAAACTATATCTTCTATGTTGGCATCTGGCATGCCAAGTAGACAATGCACTACTGGTTCAAAATGTTCAGCTATGACATGAAGTGCCATCTTAGGTATGAGACGATAGATTTCTTCTACACGCCCAGCGGTAGAATTTTCCAATGGTATCATAGCTAAATCGGCATCACCCTGCTCAACAAGCCACATCGCTTCTTGAAAGCTTTCACAGGCTACAGGAGTATAGTTTGGATAGGCGCTTTTACACGCTTGTTCGGAGTAGGCGCCTTGAACACCTTGATAAGCTATTGTCATGATTAGTTAGAAGCGAGTATTGGTGGGAAGTCCCACCAATATACTATACTCTTGCTTCTTCTCTTCTTTGGAGGTATTCCCATTGAGCATCTACATTTTTTTGCCACTCATCTAGGATATCCTTAAACTGTGGTTTAAATAGATGTTTAAACCTTCCCTGAGCACCTAAATAGTCAGCAACAGGAATGATGTTTTTTGGACGGTATGTTATATTTAACTCACGTCCATTGATGATTTCATACAATGGAAATACCAAAGAATCCGTCGCCAAGTCTGTAATAGAAATCGTATCTTTTGGATCAAATTTCCACTCAGTTGTACATGCAGAGATAGCATTGATGTAACAAGGACCTTCAGTATCTAGTGCTGTTTGCATCTTTTTTTGCATATCTTTCCATTTGTTTGGTGCTAATTGCGCGACATATGGAGCACCATGTGCCGCCATAATAGCCACTAAATCTTTTTTCATCTTCTTTTCACCATAACTCACACGCCCAGCTGGAGATGTCGTTGTTGATGCACCAATAGGTGTCGCAGAACTTCTTTGCCCGCCTGTATTGGCATAGACTTCATTATCTAAACAGATATAAGTAAAGTCATGCCCTCTCTCAACTGCACCACTCAACCACTGAAAACCGATATCATACGTAGAACCATCTCCACCAAATGCTACAAACTTCACTGGTGCATCAGGGTCTAAAAGTGTCCCTTTTCTCTTTCTAGCTTTGTACATTGCTTCTGCACCAGAGATAGATGTTGCTGCATTTTCAAATCCGATATGAATCCATGACGTATCCCACGACGTATATGGATAAACCGCAGTTGAGACTTCCAAACAACCTGTGTTTGAAGAGATAACCAAGTTATCATCTGTACAGTTCATCAATTCTCTTACGATGATTGAGTGTGCACAACCAGGACAAAGCAGGTGTGCTCCCTCAAATCTATCGTTTGAAGTCGATAACTCTTTTAAGTTTTTAATCTTTTTAATAGTACTCATAATTTTCCCTTACCCTATTCAAAGTATTCCATCTTAGGACCACGAAGCGATAAGAACTGTTGAATCTTGCCACTACGCTTACCACTCTTAGCATTATCTGCTAACTCTTTATACACTTCTTCTATCACGTCCATAGTTAAATCTCTACCACCTAGACCATAGATATAGTTTGTCATAACTGGTTTTTCATCTGCTGTATAGAGTGCTCCTGCTACTTCATTGTAAAGCATACCAAGCGCGCCACCAGGTGAAGATCTATCAAAACATGCTAAAGATTTTACACCTTTAAGCGCATCTCTCACATTATCAAAAGGGAACGGTCGAATCACTCTTGGAGAAACCACACCTGCTTTAATACCATGCTCAGTTCTCATCTTTTCAGCCACAATTCTCGCTGTCTCCACAGTTGTACCAAGTGCTACAATAGCCACATCAGCATCTTCCATCAAGTAAGACTCAACTCTCTTATACTCACGACCTGTCAATTTCTTGTACTCAGCAAACACTTCATCAATCACAGGACGAGAATCAATAATCGCCTTATGTTGTTTCGCTTTATGCTCATAGTGCCAATCTTCTTCTGTTTGTGCACCATAAGTTACTGGTTTTGAGAAGTCTAACATCTCATTTACGGTTTCATATTTACCGATGAATTCATAGGCTACATCATCAGATAAAGGATGTACATTTTGCGCCGTATGGGACGTGATAAAACCATCTTGATGTACCATTACTGGAAGTCTCACAGACTTGTTTTCACCGATTTTAAAAGCACAAAGTGTCAAATCATAGGCTTCTTCTGCATTATAAGCATCCATTTGAATCCAACCAGAATCTCGTCCTAGGTACATATCACCATGATCACCACGCACATTTAGTGGCGCTGCTAGTGCTCTATTTACTACAGTTAAAACGATAGGAAGTCTCATACCTGATGCTTGGTAAAGAACCTCAACCATCAAAGCAAACCCTTGTGAAGATGTCGCTGTTGCCACACGTCCACCAGCTGCTGCTGCTCCGATACATCCACTCATTGCGGCATGCTCAGACTCAACCATGATAAACTCACCATCGATGTAGCCATCTGCTAAAAACTTTCCATACCCTTCAACGATAGGTGTAGAAGGCGTAATAGGATACGCCGCAACAACATCTATCTGTGCTTGTCTTAGGGCATTTGCCGCTGCAAAGTTACCATCCCAAACTACTACGTCTGGTAAATCAATTTTCTCTGCCATCTTACTTGTCCCCTTTTTTCTTTTTCTCAGGCCATTGCGCTAGCGCAGCCTCTTCTTCTTCTCTTTCATTAAACATCAAAAGTGATTTTGGATTTGTAGGACATACTTCCACACAAACACCACACCCTTTACAGTGCTCATAATCAATCCCAATCATAATCTTATCTCTTGAAACGATAGAAGTATCTGGACAAAAAATCCAACAATACTGACAATCAATACACAAGTCTCTATTATAAACCGGCTTAATCGCACGCCAATCTGCTACTGAAGCAGTATAGGAGTTATTTGAGTTATAATCTCTATCTTCTTGCTTTAAAAATGCTGGGTTTTCCTCAAGTGAGTTGAATGAAAACAATAATGTCCCTTGATTTACCTCATCCCAATCTTGTAACTCAGTCTTTTCGAGTGATTTAAACTCATCTACACTTTTACTTTTATTTATCATCTGACCTCTCCTACTTTACTTCATTATATGCACGCGTAATCGCATCCATGTTGGCATCAATAATCTTTTGTGGGAACTTTGAAAGTACACTAACCATACTATCTTTGAAAAAGTCTAGTTCAAACATGCCTGAAACTTTCATCAATGCACCTAGCATCGGTGTATTGGGAATAGCACGTCCGATAGTATCCATAGAGATTTGTATACAATCTACTGTATAAACCTCTTTATCTTTGAGTGCTGGCACCTCAGCTTTAAGCTCTTCAGCACTCAAATGCGTCGTGATAATATACTTTGTCTCTTTCTTATCTTCATAAGTGACATCTGATGTATACGCCAATGCCGGATCGATAACCAAGATATAGTCTGGATTCATAAACTTTGCATGATTGATGATTTGCTCTTCAGCAACTCTATTATACGCCGTCATCGACGCACCCCGTTTTGCAGAGCCATACAAAGCAAATGCTTGTACCTCTTTCCCCGTTCTAGCAATAACATCACCAAGACCTTTAGCACCTGTTACAGCACCCTGTCCTGCACGACTATGCCATCTAATTTCAACCATGAAAATCTCCTTCCTATTTTACAGATTTAATACCCTAATTCTAGGTTAATAACTCTTAATATCGGCTTTATTATATTTTTTTATATATTTAACCGCCATAAGTGTGTTATTTTGTAAATAATCACTACAACGTGACAACTCTTCTTCACTGCCATACCCGCATTTTACGCCTATGGCTTTGATGCCAGCATCCTTCGCAGAAACGGTATCTAGACAGGTATCTCCTATCATCCAAACATCACTGTCTAGATGACTAACTTTCATCTGATGTAGTGCTTTGCGTATCGGTTCTGGATGTGGCTTTGGATGTGTCACATCTTCGCGTCCTATCAAGACTTCAAAATAGTCCATTACACCCATATGTTCTAGCAGTATACGTGAATAAGTTCCTGTCTTTGTCGTCACAATACCAAGCCTTGCAAAGGTCGCTGCTAACTTTATCGCTTCCACCGCCTCAGGTAAAAAGTACGTCATCGGTTTTGAGCGTTCACGATAATGCATCTTATAAACATCCACAAAGTCCCACACTCTCTCTTTTTCTATCCCAAGATGTAGATACATATAGTCCAAAGGGTGTCCGATAAGTGCTTTTATCTTCTCATCATCAGGCGTAGGTAAGTCAAAATGTTTAAACGAATCATCAAAACACTTTAAAATAGCATCTGTTGAGTCTATCAACGTGCCATCAAGATCAAAAAGTATCACTGTTTTTTTCATGGCTTTATCCAATCAACCACATTGTGCATCACACCAATCATCGAAGGTGAAACATTTTTGATATCTTTATTGACTACGGTGATAGAGTTGGGAATGTATAAGAAAAGATAAGGGTTATCTTGCACAATCAAGGCAAAAATCTCTCTGTAAATTTCCCCAAGCTTCTCCCTATCTACTGTTTTTTCACCCTTTTTGATGAGTACATCTACTGCATCATTATGATAATGTCCCATATTAAAGCCTCCCTTTCTATCACTCTCGCTATGCCAGATACTATAAGCATCAGGCATCAAGCCAAGCGACCACCCTAGCACGATAACTTCAAACTTCTTAGGCGTGACCACCATATTTAAAAAAGCTTGCCACTCCATCGTCCGAATCGTCACTTTCACCCCAATCTTTTTTAACTGGTGTTGGATGATTTGTGTGGCATACACTCTGGTTTTATTATTGGAATTTGTCACGATTTCAAACTCTAAGGGATGCCCATCATGATAGCCCGCTTCTTTGAGTAAAGCTTTAGCTTTTATGAGGTCTTGCAAAGGGGATTTAACACTATCGTTAAAGGCAAAAGTCCCTGGCATAAAAGGCCCATTGCAAATCTCTCCATGACCAAAAAAGAGGATATCTACCATCTCTTTTCTATCTATCGCCAAGGAGAGTGCCTCTCGGACTTTAGGATTTTTAAACTTGGGATTTTCCAGATTAAAACCCATGTACGTATAAGACTGAGAAATTTTTTCATAGATGTTGAAGTGTGTTTTAAAGTCATCATCAAGTTGTCTCTCTATCTGTAAGGGAGAGAGTGAGCCCACATCTAGTTTTTGGGACTTGAGCATCAAAAACTCTGTGGCAGGATCTGGTATAAAATGATAGACTAGTTTATCAATATTTGGCTTGTGTTCAAAATAGTCAGCATTTGCCTTCATGATGATATCTTTGGAGATTTCAAATCCCTTTAGCGTATATTTTCCTGTGCCGATAGGGTGCTGATTAAAACTGCTTGTCATGATATCTTTCTCATCGGCCAATATATGCTTTGGCACAATGCTTGTAAACCATGTTTCCAAGGCTTTAAAATAAGGCTCTTTATAGGTGACTTCTACCGTGTACTTATCTAGTGCCTTGACCTCTTTGACATAGCGAAACTGACTCGTATAGGGTGTATAAATCGTCGGTGAAGTGATGAGATTGTAAGTAAATACAACATCATCCGCTGTAAAAGGCTTCCCGTCACTCCACTTTACATCCTCTCGTAGATAAAAACGAAGCGTCGTCTCATCGATAAATTCATAAGACTTTGCCAAAGCAGGTTTGATTTTGCCATCTTTATCATAGGTGATAAGTGCGTCAAATATCCAATCCGCTATCTGTGATGAGGCAGAATCTGTAGCGATGAGAGGATTTAGTTTGCTAGGGTTTGATGAGATGGACAGATGTAAGGTAGAGGCAAAGGTCTCTATCATGATAAGTAAGAGGATTATTATAAATTTCATAGTAAATTATAATCAAGATTATCTTAAAATAGTAAGGGCACCTCTAAAAACCCTAGTCATTCATAATGGGCTTTAAAAGTGTAAGATTTTGCAAGAGATTTGTGAAAACCTAGCCATAGCTAAGTTGAACAAATATCTTGTGAAAGATTGCATTTTTAAAGCCCACCCTGTGGGCATCACAGATAAGCCTTTGTACTTCGTTACTTACTTTTGAATTAGCTACGGCTAGTCCTGCAAGTAAGTGCCTCATACAAAAACTTATCTGTGATGTTATGAACGACTAGGGTTTTTAGAGGTGCCCTTAAAATACAAAGGATTTTAAAAATGATGAAAAAAATATTAATAACTACACTACTCTGCACAGTACCTGCTTTTGCAGGACATGAACAAGCCTCTTTTGGACTCAACATCAACAGCGATGACCTAGAGGTTGAGGGTCGTATCTCCTTGGCATCGCGTACCAGTCGCTTGGAATACAGAAACTTTTTTATCGATGCAAACTTTATCAATGGCAAAGATGACACACTCACAGGTATAGGATTTTACGTAGAAAACTCACCCCAAGGATACTCAAACATCGAATTTGGTGTGGGGCTTAGGTCTATGTTTTCTAAAAATGATGCCTTGGATAAAACTTTCGTCGCCATTCCCATCACCGTCTCTGCCAAAGCTAGAATGTACCTTAGAGGTCTACCAAAAAGCGCCCTTGGTGTCAAACTAGCCTATGCCCCTGCACCGCTAACATTTTCAGATGGAGATTCTTACTTTGAGTATCGTATAGAAGCAGACATGCAAATCATCGACAATATCGATATCTACGCAGGATATAGAAACATCGATACAGACTATAAAGTAAAAGATGTGAACTTTAACTCTGCTGCGTATGTGGGATTTAAGTTTCTGTTTTAGGGGTGTATCATGATAGTGATTGGGCTATCATGATACCTCTCTGCGCCCCAACAATGACGACCCCAACATCGACAGCAACACATACCCGATAAAAAAATAGAGCCCTACTTCTAGCTTGATACTTGTATGGATATCTTGCTTGGTTGAGAAAAATACTACCAATATCGCCACGATAAAAACATCAGCCATCGACCATTTTCCTATCTTGTCGATCAAAGAAACGAGGTTTTTTCCTAGTCCACTCTCTTTGAAAAATCCATAAAGTAACAATACAATGCTTTTGAAAAATGGTATCACTACAGAGAAAAGAAGTACTAACATAGCAATGATATAGTTCTTATCATGATACATCTTTTCAATAGTGCCTAATATACTCTTGGACTCAAAGGAGAGTGTTACTTCTCCTAAAATCGGAAATGCTTGATACACTATCATCATGATAAGTGGTGAAATGAGTGCAAAGACGAGGCTCACGATACCTGCAAGGGCGATATAGATGATGAGAAAGTCTCTATCTAAAAAGAAAAAAAGAAGCAGAAAAATCACTGCCGTAGCAAAAAAATAGTATAAAAAATTCAAACTAGTTTGATAAGTCTTTTCTGCAAATCCCTCTAACTGCTGGCGTGATATCTTCTCTTGAGAGTGCTTGTCATATGTACCAAAGGAGAGTGTTTCTAAGATTTTATTGAGTTTATCTTCAAACATTTCATTCGCACCCTTTTGGCTGGAAATCTCTTTGGATATTTTGATGTAATTGTCTGCATTTTTATATGAATTGTAGGCAAAAAAAGTAAGTAGAGAAATAACTAAAAATGTAAATAGGGATAAAATAAATGTTTTCATAGAGATATTGTAGCGGATAATTGTTAAGGGAGTAAAAAGAGAGATAGACAAAGAAGCAAAGCCTCTTTGTCGTATATAAAGATAGTAATAATTATCTTTTTGAGAACTGTGGACTTCTTCTCGCTTTTCTTCTACCAAATTTCTTTCTTTCAACTACTCTTGAATCTCTAGTTAAAAGACCTTCTGGTTTAAGAAGTGCTCTAAAGTCAGCGTCATAAGCAACTAGTGCTCTTGAGATACCATGTCTAAGTGCATCCGCTTGTGCTGAAAAACCACCACCAAGTGTTGTAGCAACAACATCAATTGATTGATCTTGTTTAGAGATAACCAATGGTTGCATAACTCTTTTTTTGATCATGTCAAGACCACCTAACCATTCGTCAAGTGTTTGACCATTGATTGCCATTTTACCTGAACCTGGAGTAATCCATACTTTTGCGATAGCTGTTTTTCTCTTGCCTGTTGCGTAGATTTTTGCCATTATTATTTACCTTTACCGATTTGTGCTGTGTGAGGGTGCTCTTCACCTGCATATACTTTTAATTTTTTTAGCATTTCTTTACCAAGATTTGATTTTGGAAGCATACCACGCGCGCCTAATTTAAATAGTTTTGCTGGATTTTCTTCTAATAATTCACCAAATTTCTTGCTTTTTGTACTACCGAAGTAACCTGAGTGTGTGTGATAAAGTTTTGTATCAAGTTTAGTACCTGTTACTTCAACCTTGTCAGCGTTGATGATAACGACGTAGTCACCACAGTCAACATTAGGTGTATAAGAAGGCTTATGTTTACCTCTTAAAAGTGTTGCTACTTCTGTCAAAACACGACCAAACTTTTTACCGCTTGCATCGATAACGTGCCATTCTCTTACAACTTCGTTGGCTTTTATCGCTCTTGTTAAGTTCATTATTGAAACCTTTATTATTGTTATCTTGCTACTAAAGCTTTGGCTTTTGCCAAGAACTTTTTAAATAGAAAGGGGAGTATAGTGAAGTAAGGCTTAATATTGACTTAAATTAAGTGTTTTTTAAGTTAAAGTTTTCTTAAATAATCTTTTCGTCCCTTTATGGTAAAATGGAACATCTCAAGGAGGTGTAATTATGAAAAATCTACATACCAAACTGGAAGGCTACTCGGTCATCTGTGATGAGTTCTTACTCAATGAACATCTAAAAAAGTTAGTCGATGAAGCACTGAAATCAGTCCCGCAGATAGAACCAGAGGCACTCTACACAACAGCGAAAGATATCATCATGATAGACGTGAGAGAACCTGAAGAGTTTGCTTCGGGGTATATCTCAGCTAAAGAAGTTTTAACTATGCCTCGTGGAAAACTAGAGTTCATGGCACTTGACAAGATAGGCAAAAAGTACGGCACAGACGCAAAAATCGTTACTTATTGTCTAAAAGGTCCCCGTGGCGCTTTGGCAGCACTGCAACTTCAAAAACTAGGCTTCACCCAAGTTTCCAATCTAAAAGGTGGAATCTTAAACTGGCTTAGTAAAAATAATACTATCCACAGTTATTTGGGTGAACTCTCTCTAGGCTAGTCGAAAAGTAGGACTTTGAGCTCTGAAAAAACGTCATAGTCCTCTTTTTTACATTTGTCTATGATGATGTATTTGTTCAGCATCTTCATAAACTCCATTAGCTTGTATTCGTCGTTATCTAACTCTTCTTTGATGATTTTTGCATATTTAGCAAGATTGGCTTCGATATAGTTTGAATCCTCAAAAAGCTTTTGCGCTGCCTCTTTATCTATGTGAAACTCTTTTTTAAAAATATCACAAAACTTACATAACTCATCTCTTTTTTCGACATCTGCAAAATTTACGATACTACACACCATCGCAGCAGTCGCTTTTTTAAATGCTTCTGGATGTTTAGGATGAAAGGTGCTACCATCTTCACCCAATGAGTCTAACCATCTTTTCATCGCTACTGGCATCACTTTCTCCTTTTTTATCTTAATTTCTCCTTCGTGGTAGGCAAAGCCTCCTATGCTAAGAATTATTAACTTCCAGCTTAAATACCCCACTGATGTTGTGATTATAACATATCTTATAACAATATCTAAACATCCACAAGGACGATTCCCTCTTCACGCACATAACAGACATAGGCTAAAATCTTCTTATCCACTATTTTACTCATCGCTTCTTTGTAGTATGCCACTTGTTTGATATGTGCCTGTTGCTTTGTTTGCGAGCTTTTGTAATCTATCACGATGACTTCATCCTCTTTTTCTACTAGCAAATCTATCTGCTTTAGCTCTCCAAGATATGCGATAGGTTGCTCTTTAAAACACTTACCATCTACAAGTGCAAGAAACGTATCATGATACATTACTTTCGCTACCCTACTTTTTATCTGCTCTGCTTCACCTTCTAAAAGTAACATCTCATAGCGATTTTTCATCGCCCAATACGCCTCCTCTAAACTCTCCTCTTTAAAGTCTTTTAAAATCTCTAACATATAGTGCAATGCCAAACCAAAATTGATCGCTTTAATATTTTCTTTTTGTTCTTTTTCATTGACTGTTTTCTCTTGAGCACCTACCTTTACAGGCATGTATGTAAAGGGCTCTTTTTCTTCTATTTCAGATTTTTTCTCCGCTACTTCAAGCTCTCCATAGGTGGAAGCCTCTAAATTTAAGTTACTAAAGGCAGAATCTTTTATTTTTTTACAGATGATGAGTGACTCTTTGGCTCTGGTAAAAGCAACATATTGGACATTAAGTTCATCTTCACCAACTAGCTTCTTCTCTTTCTCTTTTGCCCCAGCATATCCCTCATCCACACATTCACGGTTATCAAACTTCACATACAGTTCTTTTAATGCGATATCTTCATACTCAAAGACCATACTTGACTTGTCAGCATTTTTCTTCTTAAATCTATCTACTACTAACACATGTTTAAACTCTAAACCTTTTGACTTGTGGATTGTGAGTATACGGATACCAGAGCTCTTTTTAGAAGGAGAGTCTACATTGATATTTTCACACTCAAATAGGAAAGATTCGATATCAGTATAGGCACATGAAAGTGTGATAAGTTTGAGAAGATTTTCATCTCTATCATTTAACTTATAATGTTTAATGATTTCTCTTATCATGATAGGCAAAGGTTTATGTATACTCATCTTAAAATCAATATCTTCATCAAAGCCTTTACCAACGGCTGTTAAAAAATTCACTTTGTAAAGATTTTCTCTGAAATAGAGATATTTTATCAACTCTATCACTGCAGAAACTTTAGGATTGTTGATGAGTTTGATACTTGTCTCTGTTGTGATATCTAAAGTATCATTTTCTTGCAGCAATGCCTCTTCAATCTTAAATGCTGCATCATTGGCATAAGTCAAAATCGCGATATCATCCTGACTCACACCCTCTCCTAGCAGCATAAAGACATTATCCACTACAGACTCTAAGAGATCTTCACGCTCATCTATACTGATATAGCCTCCCTTACTCTCATCTTTAGAGATTTGATCTACATAGTTGGTGATTTTATCTCTGAATGTCTTATTGACAAAGTTTACGACTTGATAACGGCTACGATAGTTGGTCTTGAGTGCTTCTATCTGTACGCCATAGCGCTTAGCAGTATGATGAAAAAGTTCTTTCGCCCCACCTCGAAAACGGTAAATCGACTGTTTGATATCACCAACATAAAAAAAACTTTTAAACTCTTTGGTTCCTATCCCCGCGGATATCTCATCAACGATAGGTTCAAGGATATTGTATTGAAGTACATTCGTATCTTGAAACTCATCAAGTAGGAGATGTTCTATCTTGGCATCAAGTCTAAAGTAGAGAAATTCACTGTCTATTTCTCCACGTAATAACTGATGGACAAAATAGGAAACATCATTGAACTTTAGAAGATTAGTTCGAATATTTTCTTGCTTTTTAGCTTTTTTATAAAGTGCATAGAGTGAAAAATACTCTTCTTTAAAATACCCTTCTTTAGCCTCATAATAAACGTGAAGGAGTGCTTTTATCTCCCCTTGCAATGCATCTGCACGAGGCGTAAAATACTTCTTAAAATCCCAATACTCCATGCTCTCTCTACAAAGCCAAGTTTTTTTACCTAAAGCGTCTATGCTATCAAAGGATAGTGCTTTCTTTCCTCTAGCAGATAGTCCTTCTTCAAAGGTTAAGACTTCGTACAAATCACGCCCTAAAGAGAGTAGCCTTGTCTCCATCGCAAAGATATCACCTTTTTTGATAGAGATATTTTTAAGCTCTCCATCTTTTTCATACAAGCGTTCTAAAAAACTAAAAATACTTTGTAACTTTTTACTCTCATAAGTAGAAAAACGTATCAGTTCTTTATATTTTCCCTCTTGTTTTACTAGTGAAAGAAAGCGCTTTAAAAACTTCTCTTCATCCGCTTTCTCTTCTATACTAAAATCAGGCATGAGTCCTAGATGCAGAGAAAACTTTCTTAAAATCTGTGCAAAAAATTTGTCAATTGTAGATATCTTGATATCAGCTGTTAAAAAATTATGTAGTATTGACTCACGCATCGCCAGCAAACTCTCTTTATCCACCTCAATCGTCTTAGCTATCTCTTCAAGTTCTGCTGCTCTACTCTCTAGATGTAACTCTTTTAAAACAGTAGAGATACGTGCGGACATCTCATTGGCCGCTTTATTCGTAAAGGTAAGAGCCAAGATAGACTCTGGCTTCGCACCCATATAGAGCAAGGAGATATAACGGATAACCAAAGCAAAGGTTTTCCCACTCCCCGCACTTGCTTCATAGGCAAAATTTGCATAAAACGCCATTAACCCAACCTATCGCAGATTTTGATATAGGGGCAATACTCACATTTTTTATGGTTTTCAGTCATTGTAAAATTTTGTCTTGTCTCTTTCATCTCGTCTAAATGCTTTTCAAGTACTAACATCTTTTCATCAAAGAGTGTTTCATCTGCGATTTTTGCAGTGGTCAAATCATAATAATGCACATCAGCCACTTCACCTAGTGTCCCAGCCAATATAAAATAAAATTGCAACTGAAAGTTACTCTCATGCTCTAATCCTTTAACACTTGTACTTGGAATCTTACCACTCTTGTAATCAATCACATAAAGCTTATCATAATAGCGGTCAATCCTATCTATTGAGCCTTTTAGTTTCATCCCTCTATATTCAGTCGAAAGATTCTTTTCTAGATAAGCGATTTCTACACCATCTTGAAAACGCTGTACTTCATTTTAACAAAAAGGCTTAAGTCGCTCAAGCCAGATATCCACATAAAAACGAAGCACCGCATCATCTTCACTTTTTATATAAAGTTCTTTTTGAAGAGCCAAGTAGAGTGCATCTGTATCTAAAAATTTCTGATTACCATGATATACATGCTCCAAAGCTTGATGTAAAAATATCCCTACCAAGCGTTCGGTGCTCTCATCAGTAGGAATCGTTGCTTCTTCAATCTTTTTGATGTATTGAAAATAGTAACGACGCTTACAATCAAGATAAACTTTTAAACGTGAAGCAGAGAGTTCCACTTTTGTAAAGTCATACTCCATCTCAATATCTTTAGGTAGATGATGGTAAGGCTGTTTTTGAGAAGAAAAAAGGATATCATGATAGTCTTCAACTCTTTTATCATGATAGTCACATATGACAGAGAGTTCATCTAAGAAGCGTGTCGGCTGATTCTGTTCATCTTCGACATAAGAGATATGGACATAGTCTGCTTTTTCAAAAAGTCGTTTATAGTAATACTTTTGTAAGTTTTCCCGATCACTCGCAGTTGGTAAGCCCGCAAAATATCTTATCTCAGTGGATAAAAACAAATCCTTTTGACTACGTGCAGGAACCGTACCTTCATTAAAATCAACTACTATCACACCCTCATACCTTACGCCACGCGTCTCCAAGACTTCCATCACGGTGATTTTACCACCTCGAACATCATCAATACTGCATGTTGATAAACGATTTAAAAATAGGTGCAAGACTTTATGAAAAGGATAGGATTTAAAGCTAGGAAAAAGTTTTGAAAAAAGGTGTAACTCTTTATGAAATATATCAATATCATCCCCTTCTTTTTCAGTAACAAATAAAAGAAGTTCCTCTTTTAATTTATTACTTTCAAAGTGTTTATCCCAGTCCTTAATCCGCTCATCTACTTGTTCTTTTTCGTATCCAAGACGCTTGAGACGGTATTTGTTTTCTATCGTACGTTCCATCGCATATTCATAAACAGCAGATATCTCTTGATAGAGTTTTGTTTTTTTATATGAAGTTCCCATAGCAAAGTTAAAGTAATTTTCTTCATTAAAGAGTGCCAGTAAGTCCGCAAACGAATTATTTGGCAAAATCACCACGATATCTTTAGCAGCTATGCCTTGTTCTAAAAAATCATAAATAGACTTTTTAATATAAGCACATTGTAGTATACGGCTATTTGAAGAAAATGTTTTATATGAAGTTTCGGATTGACTATATTGGTTTTCTTCTTCTATCATGATAGTACTAAGATTGAGTATATAATGATGTCCTGGTTTGAGTGAGAAACCTAAATCTTGAAATTTATTGAGCATTTTTAGATTGAATGCATTGGAATGTAAGTGGATACGAACTGTCATACATTTGGCTATTTTCATCAATAATTCAAACTCAAAATTATTTAAATAGCCCTCAAGATGCAGTTCAATCTCATCAATACCTTCAAGATAAGAGTCATTGAGAGTATATAAATTAGGCAATACTATCTTATCACAGTAGCTATGTTCTTTTAAAAGTGAGATATATTTCTCTTGTAATAACTGCAGAATATCAAGATGTTCACCATAAGAGGCATAGACATCCACATTTTTTAAATCGTCTATATCTACGAGTTCTACTGCTAACTCTTCAAAAAATCCAAATAAAAACTTAGCATTTTTTAAAAAAGCAAAAAACTCCCTATCTATATGTAAGTTTTTAAATGTAGAAAATTGACTTGCCTCTTTGAGTAAAAGGATACGCGTATCTTCATCGATAAAAGTACGCCCTTCGACAAGGAGTACTTTTTTCTCAAAATCTCCGATAGTGATGCGTTTGGGAAGGATGCCATCTTCATGCAAGGCATCTTGCAAAGCAGTACGGATGGCTCTTGAAGTTGGGTAAATGACCAACTTATTATTTTGTAGCATTGACCTCAAGTTTTTTAAATGTAGTCAACTCTCCGACAGTCACTTTAGACATGATTTGCCATCGACCCGGTTTTTGTATATCGAATTTTTCAAAAGTATACAGACCGTTTTCAACAGAGAGCAATTTTGGTTTTTTATCAAAGCGTTGTGTATCCGGTCTAGTAATAACAAGTGTAATATTCGCATCATCTACAGTCCTAGCACTTTCAATCTCTTTAACACCCAATACTAAGCTATTTGTACCAATGATAAAA
>JAJRSK010000055.1 GCA_024278835.1 Campylobacterales bacterium
GTACTATTTTAGCTTTGAAATCTGCTGTATATGTTGTTCTTTTTCTGCTCATTATATTTCTCCAATCTAACTGTCTATGATTTTATCATTTTAGGAATAATATTTTTTTATTATTTGGTTATTTTTTCTAGGGACATTATATTTTTTGCTAAATATTCCATAAAAATTCTTTGTACTCTTCCATTTCCTTCTCTAAAAGGATGTAGTATATTTAACCCATTCATAAATATCGCTGCACTTTTTGCAAACTCTTTTTTAGATTGATTTTTAAAGAAATTTTCATCATTTAAAGCATCAAAAAGAGCTTTTGAAACATAGGGAATCTTTTCATATGGAGTAAATCTTGTCTTTCCTTTTCCAAACTCTGCTTTTATATCTGCATCAAACCTATCTTTCCCCGCCCAGTTATATATATCAGAAAATAAAAATTTGTGGATATTTTTTAGATGTATATAATTTAATGCACCATCAATAGGTTGATTCTTAAGTGCAATCATTTTTGCATTTGTTATTATCTTCTCTTTTTTATAAAGCTCATTTATCGTTTTCGCACCAAGAAGATTGGAATTTAGAAGCTCTTTATCAAAACTATCTTCTAGCATCAAAAAGCTTTTGCTATCTCTACTATCTCTTTTAACGTTATCTCATTTTTAAGCTGTGCGATACTAAGTAGGATGTCTCTCTCATTGAGGTAAATCTCTTCTAACGCATGGCTACAAAGAGAGTCTCTAATAGCCTCATACTGTGTTTCATCTAGTTTGCTTTTATAGCGTTGAAGTATTGCTAATGACTCTTCTTTTGAGTGAGAGTCTGGATAGTTATCGTCTAATCGTTCAAGATAGCTCACTAGATTCCTTATAAAAGTAAATTTTGATTTTTCAATTATAGCATAATTTATGATAAATACCTTCTCAAATCCTCTTCAATCTTATCTCTTATCCATGTCGGCTCAACGACTCTCATGTAGGGTATCCAATACTTCACCAAAGGTATAACTTCCATCTCATGGGTTATTTTTATCGCTATTTGTATGCTTCCATCATCTTGGATTTCGTGGGTGGTTTGTGTGGGTGAGATGGGTTTTCGCTCAAAGTATTTGGCGATTTGTTTATCAAGAGAGAGTATCACTTCAAATGGCTCTTTTTTTGCATCAAACCAGATGGAGAGGGCATTGTCAAGTTTTTTATCTAGCGCTTTGTCGGTTTTAAAAGTTTCATTGAGTTGTTTAACTTTGGAGATGTTTTTGAGGTAGTATTTTTTTAGGATATTATCTTTCTCATCGATAGCAAGAAGATACCAGAAGCCTTCATAATTGGCTATTTTCTTTGGGCATAGTCTGCATGGTATTTTGCTTTTTAAAGCATACTCACAAGAGATTTTCGTTTGTGATTTGATGGCTGATTCAAGTTGTTGTATCTCTTTGAGTTTGTCGCTGATATCTTCTATGTTTAGTTTGGTGTAGATGGGGTTATGCTCTTCATTTTTGAGTTTTGAAAGTAAATTTTTGGCTTTGGTGGCAAAAGTACCATCTGTTCCAGAAATCAACCCCTCCATGATATCAAGTACAACTCTATCTTCTATAGAGGTGCTTTTTTCGAGTCTAAAGCCCTCTTGCATCTTCCATCTTTTCCCTACTCTTTCTATGGGAAATGAGATGAGGCGCTCATTAAAATCTCTTTGTATAGTTCTTGTGGAGACATTGAACTCCATGGCAAGTTCAGATACAGATAGAGCATCTCCAGAGTTTAGCTGCGAGAGGATAGATATGAGTCGCGTGAGTGTTTTGTCGTAGTCGTGTTTGTATCCCATCCTCTCTCCTTTCCTAGCTTATCATGATAGTAGTATCGGTTGTTTGGGTAGGGATTTTACCTCTTTTCTCAACTTCTCCCATATACGAACCATAGCCAAAGTATCCAACTTACAATATGCCAATAAATCAGCCCTTATCTTTTCTCTTTGGTTTTTATCTTTTAGAAGGTGTAGGTTTGCGAAGGTATCCATCGCCATACCACCATCTTGTATATCAAGTGCTTTATAGTCTAACTCTTTATCGTTGGGAAAGAGTGCAGGAAGGACTGATTTTAGAGAGAAACTCCCATGAAAGTTGGGATGATAATATCCAAGATTTCTAAATGGTACTATCAAGTCTATAAATCTCTCATTGAGTGCCAAGAGACTTGAAGCACTCTCTGGACTAAATTCTGCCAATCTTCTAATCACTCCCATCTCAAAGCCTTTGTTGTAAGCAATGATGCTACCTTTTGGTGTGATATCTGCAAGCATATGTTTTATAAGTGCTTCTCTTGGGTCTTGCTGTTCATCTGCTAAGAACTCTTTGTGTTGCAGTTCCCCATCCTCATGGAGTATATGAAGAGAGTATTGAAATGGTATCTGTTCGTATGATCGTTGGTTTTCAAACCTTGGTATGGCATTTTGAAAAGTTTCAAAGTCAAAGAAATTTATAGGATAAGAGATGTCATTTAAAAATGTTTTGATAATGCCTTTGTCGATGTAAGGTTTTTGTCTGTTGAAAGTCTCAATCTGTATGCTTTGCGTTTTTGTCAGATTTTGCTCTTTTGGCAAATCCTTATAATGCACAATTCCTTGCTGATATAACGCATACTTCTTATCTGCTCTTAACCAGTAGAGATTAAATATAGATGGATAAGGTATATGCGCATGACAATGCTCATAAAAATCACATCTAAAAGGGTCATGACAATGTGCTCCTATATCGACTACTGGCATTTGTCTCTTTAGCATCTTTTCTATTGCATCAAGTTTTTTGGGTATGAGAGATTGGTTCTCTTTGACTACATCTGTCACATCTACGATAGTAAACAACCCATGCACATCTAAGGATTTTTCTCTCACATATCTGTTGTTTATATGGACGATAAATGCACGATTTAGATTGATAACTGATGAGAGAGCAAACCATTGGATAGATGCATCGTTTGTATGATACTCTTTAACATGTGTTGAGGATTTTACTTCGTACATATCCCATGATGAGCCATTTTTGACCAGTATATCAGCCATGGCAAAGATGCCATTTTGGCTAAAAGTAGCTTCATAGATGACCTCTTGACCACGCTCTATAAGCTCTTTAGTTTTTGTTATCATCCCTTGAAAATCATCAGGAGTAAATGCTATCTCTGTACCATCAGGAAATAACTCTTTTGCTAACTCTCCTACACTATCACCACTCTTAAAAAGTGACTGGGTTTGTGCATCTATAGGGCTTCTAAGTTCAGGTCTGTTTTTGTATAGCCAGAGTGATTTGTGGCATTGCAATCCACGGATGTATTGGGATTTTGAGAGTGTCATGATAAAACACTTTCTATACTTTTTATAAACGCTATTTCTTCTTTTTTTATTTTTTCTAAGTTAAACTCATCTTCTTCAAATTTTTTAATGTCTAAGCCCAATACTCCAATACTATGATTTTTATTATTGTTAAATGTTTTTCTTTCGTTACTTGTTTTAACAGGCGTTATAAATATACCCACTAAATGTTCGGCTT
Source organism: Campylobacterales bacterium (assembly GCA_024278835.1). Taxonomy (GTDB): domain Bacteria; phylum Campylobacterota; class Campylobacteria; order Campylobacterales; family QNZT01; genus JANTGR01. Next base: position 3,527 of record JAJRSK010000055.1, read on the forward strand.
CATCTCCAAAATGATACATATATGTTGACATTTGATATAAATCATCACGACTTACACCATCTTTTGCTGTTTTTCCAAGTTGTGTATAAAACTTATATTTTGCATCTAGGATAGCAATTATTTTATTATCTTTTTTTATGATGATATCAGGTCTAATTTTTCTATGATTATCTTCAATCATGTAGTATCCACCTGATTCATTTGGTGAATATATTTCATAATCAGGTAGATTTTTTTGTAATACTTTTAAAAGATAATTTTCCCAAAGTTCTGCAACATCTAAGAAATAAGAAAAACTATCATTGCTGGCTAATTGAGAGTTACTTTTTACTGAATTACTCTTTATGATAAGCATGCTAAGTTCCATAACTTTTTTATAATGAAAGTTTAATTTTGAATACCTTATATTTTTTATCTCACTGACATCAACATCTCTATCTATAACGCCAAAAGAGTTAAGCATAGTGTTGTATTCGGTTATGTTTTTTAATATGCCTTTTAACTCTTTTTGTTTATAAAGTAGAAGTTTGTAAGTGTATCTAATGACTTGATTTATCACTGTATCCATAGTTAATTTTCTATATTTGCAATAAAAATTACTTTTATCAACTAAATTATGCTTGATATGTTTTGTTATATTGAGTTGCCCTTTAAAATTCGATGAATTTTTTTCATATTTTTTATACTCTTTAGGTATTTGACTTTTTGTAAGTGCTTTTTCAAGTGTTGCTTTCCACACCATCGCTATTAGCCAAAGATTGTTATTTTTATCATTTTTTGAACTGAATTTTTCTTTTGGTAGATATATACCATAAGCATAAGATAAAAGATAGCTAAGTAAACCATTTCCAAATCTTGGTAAAATTTCAATATTTATTTGATTGTTATCTATATTTGTTGAATAAAAACCAATATAGTGAGATGTATAAAATGTTGCTTCATTAGCTGAATTATAATCATACCATATAAGATTTTCATCAATTGTTTTTAACTTACTATTTCCAAAAGAGTACAATTCAATATTGTTATTTTCTATAGACTCTTTTAATTTATTGATTGCTTGTAAGCTTACAGATAGTTTCCACTGTACACTAAAAGCTTCTATGGTGCCATTTTCATACTGGCTATCTCTTAAGTTTAGTGAAATCAACTCAGACATCTTTTAAAAAATCATCTTTTAACTTTTTTAACTTTTTATATATCTCTTCATCTTCTATGCTCATACCTAGATACTCTTCAAGAAGTGGTTCGATGCTATAAGCCCATAATTTTTCTAACTCAAAACTTGATATTTTAATTGGAGTATCACTCTCATTTATGAAGTCTTGAATTTTTATAAAATAAGCTTGTCCTATTTGATAATCTTTCTCTAAAGCAAGACCTTCATTATCGATAATACTTTCATTAAGTTTTTTACATTTTTTAACATAGTTTTCTAAAGAGTCCGGTTCAATTCTTTCACTTAAAACATCATAAATTACATCAAGTTTAGGCATAAGCTTGAAAAATCCAAATCGTCTTCTCAATGCCAAATCAAATGTAACTAAACTTTTATCTACATTGTTCATTGTTCCAATTATATATACATTTTCAGGTATAGTAAAGTTTCCAAAATGTGGTAGATTGATACTCTTTCCTCTATACTCTAATGCATATAGAAGTTCTCCAAAGACAGCTGATAATTCAGCTCGATTTATCTCATCTATGATAAATATAAATTTTTTCTCAGACGATTTTGCCGCTTTGTCGCAAAATCTTTTAAATATTCCTTCTCTTAATTCATAAGATACATTCCCACCATCAAGTTTTGGAGATATCCCACCTATAAAATCCTCATAAGTATAGTTTGGATGAAATTGTATGATTTCGTAGTACCCTTTATCATGTGTATTTTCTTTTTTTGAAAAGTTATACTTTTCTATATCTTCTCCATTTTTTAATCCTAAAAGTTCCTGAACAACTTGCATACTCTCATAAGTCTTACCAGTTCCAGGAGGTCCCCATAATATAACAGCTTTATTTCCACTTTTCAATAAATCTGATATATTTTTTATATCTGTCTCTTGTGTCATTATGATTGATATAAGTTTTGATAAATCTCTAATATCCTGCTCCTTGTCAATTTTTAATGACAATAGAATTCTACCTGATATTTTACTCCATATTTTTATAAACTCATCAAATTCCATATTTGTAATATTTTCTGGAGTATAATTTTTTAAAATTTTTTTTCCAAACTCACTATTTAAAAAATTTCTAAATGCCATTAAGCTTAAAGGATGGATGACTTTATCTTTATTTGCCCACATCCATAAAAATTTTGGAGGAAATCTATATTTCAATACTTCTCTTTGCGCAGCATACTCATTTGTGCAATCACTATCATCTTTATCAACGGGAAAAAATCTGCTTTTATTATCTTGACTATTTATATGACAACTTGGATATCTCATGACCATTCTAGAATCTGCAAATTTAACTTCTTTATTGTTTTTACAATCTTGAATAAACTTCATTATGTTAAAAAAGTAATTATTATCAGCAAAATGGGAGGATGGGTGTCTTGATTGACCAGTGCTTGTTAAAGTACCATGATAGTCATCTTTTTTAGCTATAGTATTTGATAGTATTCGATAGCTATCAATCATTTTGTGACTTTTAAAATCAAAACCACCTAAAATGCAACCGACTTTATTAACTATCTCTTCGTGGCCTTCAAATTTTTTAGACATTTGCTCAACACCACTATATGCTTTATCTATTGTCATTTCATCCTTTGATGGTCCAAAATATTCTATAGTTGGAGTTTTATCCTTTTCATATTTAACAAGATTGTTACCAATTTTAACTTCATTAGTAGCTATTGTTATCTTCATCTCAACTTTTAATATATCTTTTATTAAAGTATCGATTTTGTCAAATCTTTTTTCATGATTTTCATGTTTATTAAAAATTGAATCTTTGTTCTTCCAAAAAATTTTTAACTTTTCTGCTGTTAAATTCACTACTGTTCCTTTGTTTATATTATATGCAATATCGGAAACTACCCATAAAGCTTAAATCATGATAAATCATCTAAACCCAACAACCCCGTTACTATTAACTCTTTTAACTTTTATCTCATCTTCTAATCTAAAAAATAGTTCATGGCTATTATTTATAGGTCTAAATCTATTTTGTCTTAATATCGCAGCAAAATCTCCATGTGTCAGATAGTTTATGTTTTCCACTTTTTGTTTAAGTGTTTGTGTTGGTTTGTCTAGCTTTAATTCTTTGCAGTAGGATAAAAATATCTCCCACACTTGCTCGCTTTTTAGATACTCAAACTCTAATTTTAGATCAAATCTTCTCAGACTTGCACTATCTAAGTTTTCTAAAAGATTTGTTGTAGCTATAAAGATTCCATCAAAGTTTTCCATCTGTACCAACATCTCATTTGTTTGTGTCACTTCCCAGCTCCTTTGGGCTGTGCTTCTATCTGTTAAAAAGCTATCTACTTCATCAAATATAAGTACAGCTTTCTCCTCTTTTGCTTCTTCAAATGCATCTGCTATATTTTTTTCCGTGCCACCAACCCACTTACTTATCAAATCACTTCCTTTTTTAAGGATACATGGCTTATCCAAAGTTTGGGCTATATAGCGACCAAAAGCACTTTTTCCAGTTCCTGGTACTCCGTATAGACATAGTCGTGCATTTTGATGTTCTTGTATCCCTTTTACCAACTCTTCTAAGTTGGCTTTTGTGTTGATAAATGAGGGATTGTAGTTATCTGGTAGATGGTTTTGCATGGTTGGATGTATCTCTTTATATCCTTGAGCTTTAAGTGTGTTGTTTAAAACTTGTTTAAAATCTTTTGCCTTATCGTCGCTATTTATAGAGTTTGCAATTTTTGTAGCCCTTGTGATTAAAGCTGGAGTGATATTTTCATTTTCAGCTAAAAGAGAGATATCTTGTTCATGAAGCAGGTTATTTGAGCATTTTTTTATGATTTTTGCTCTTTTTGATTTTTTAGGTATTGGTAACTCTAACGATATATCAAATCTTCTTATCAGAGCATTGTCAATGGCATTTACATTGTTGGTTATCCAGATAGTTGGGATTGTGTTTGTCTCTAAAACTTTATTTATCCATGCTTTATTGGATTGTCTTTTGGGAGCAAATGGGCTATTGTTACTATCAAATATATCTTCTGCTTCATCATAGAGTAACATTGTATTTTGATTCGCAAAAAAGGCTTGGGCTATCTTATAAGCTTCTAATCTGATTTTACCATCAAGTGGGTTGTCACTTTCATCTGCATAACTTATCTCAAAAAGTTTTAGATTTAAACTTTTTGCTATAACTTTTGAAAGTTCACTCTTTCCTGTACCAGGTCTACCATACAAAAGAATATTAACACCCTTCTGTTTGGTTTGTATCGCATTTTTAAGATATGATAAAAGTATATTCACATCAACAGATATATGTTCATAATCATTTAGTGTTAATGAACTTTTATCAGGCATGGTAACTAGGCCTGTTAATATGTCAGATACATCTCCATCAATATTTAGCATATTATCTGTAAAACTTTGTGAAATTATTGTGATTTTACTTTTTAAACTGTTGCTATCATTTTTGTCAATATTGACAATAGATGATTTGCATAACTTTGAGCTTGGATGTAAGATCTCATTCATACTTTTAATTGGTATATTTAATATCTCACTTAATATGCGTTTTACTTGAGCTGTACTAAGATTAAAGCCAACTAAGCATGCACAATCCTCTAAAACATCAATTTGATTTATAAGCACTACAAACTCAAGTAGTTGACTTTCATAACTATTTAGTTTCATTAATCCTGCTATACGGTTTATATTTTTTGTTAAGATTTTTGAGCTAGTAAAATTTTTTCTTTTTTCAAGTTTGGTAAGATTTGTCTTTAAAATTTTTGATACATCTGATTTTGAATATTTTTCTTTATCAATATCTAAAAAGTAACAGCTTGAATCAGGTCTCAATCTTCCATCTCGCATCCATAACTCTTCTTCTCCTGCAATATTGATGATGATTCTAAGCATCCATAGAGTAACTTTATCGATTAACTCTTTTTCTACATATTTTGTTTTGTTTGTCATGATATGCTCCTTCTTTGTAAAGTTGGTATGTGTATAGTTATTCAAATCTTAAAAAATCTTCATTAAACCTCACATGAATACTCTCTTTTGTAAGCGTTGGGCTTTTTGCTATGATAAACTCTGCATCTGCTTCTGTTTTTTGAATCATAATAACGATATCTGCAATCTCAGAGAGATATGCTTCACGAATATCCACAATCAAGGGTCTTTTGTTGTGCCGACTTTCTGCTTTTGGGCTTAATTGAGATACCAGTATGATTGGTAAATTTAACTCAAGTGAAAGTTTTTTTAGTCTATAAGCCAACTCTTCTTTACTGTCAAAAAGCTGTATATAATCAATAACACATAGCGATAATTTTTCGCATTTTGTTTTAGATGCTCTTAGAGTTTTTTCAATTTGATATATATTTGAACTTTCTATATCTATAAAAAGATTTGTGTTATCCTGTTTTTGTATAAACTTCTTTGCATCTTGTAAGCTTTTATATCGAATTGACTCCTTTGCACTCAACATTCTCAATTCGACATCTTCTTCTACCATTTCTAAAGAGTATAGTATCACGCACTCATCTTTATCTAGTACATTTTGTATAAGATTATGTGCCAAAATAGTTTTGCCTTTGTTAGGTCTTGAAGCGATGATTGTTAAGTTACTTTTCTTTATAAATCGATTGTATATATTTTCTATCACAAGAGACTCCTTTTGTTTTTAAGAAGTATAAAACATCAACATGACAGCTTTATGTCTGTTTTGTATCTTTGGATTGATATAGCAAAAAAATCAAGACAAAACAACAAAATCTAAAACCTCTCTTACTCATCTCTTTTGGCAAAATGCGTTATGATACAGATAACATTATCATGATAGTAAAGGAGCACCAAATGATTAAAATCCTAACAACCGGCGGTACTATCGCCAAACGCTACGATGAGATAAGTGGTAAGCTACACTTTGATAAAAAGCACCTAGAGAAGATGCTAGGGCAGGGTAGATGCACTAGGGATATCTCCATAGAGGCTATCATGATGAAAGATAGCTTGGAGATGAATGATGGCGATAGGCAGAAGATTTATGATGCGGTGCTTGCTTGTAAAGAGACATCTATCATGATAGTTCATGGGACAGATACCATGGTGGAGACGGCACAAAGACTTTCGACTATCGAGGGTAAAATTATTCTCCTTGTGGGTGCGATGATACCCTATGCGTTTAAAAACTCTGATGCACTCTTTAATGTAGGTGCGGCGTTTGGGGCATTGGCGAGCTTAGATGTGGGTGTCTATGTGGTGATGAATGGGCAAGTCTTTTCTTGGGATAGGGTGCAAAAAGATAGAGAGAAGGGTGTGTTTTGCACAAAGCGTCATTGATTTAAATCAAGATAATTTTTCTCCCAATTAACTATACTTTTGCAAAGGAGTTATCATGATAACTGTCGTTAAAGATGCAAAGATAGATGCGATTCACCAAGAAGAGGTGGAGATGTTGGCGCAGATTCTCGCCCTGATAGAGGCAGAAGATATAGAGGCTATCACGCCACTTTTTACGAAGTTTCTCACGCATATGCAAGCGCATTTTACTTATGAAGAGGGCTTGATGAAGGAGGCTTCTTATCCTATGTACACGATTCACCAAGCCGAACACTATAAAGTCTTAAATGAAGCACGCTATAATCTAACATTGTGGAAAAGTTCTCCTGATTTATGGGAGCTTCGTGAATACTTTGGTGAAGATTTTGTGGCGTGGATACATCAGCATATCGATGCGATGGATGTCCCGATGATTGATTTTTTTGAAAAAGGAGAGGCTTAATGGATTATACGATTGTACATTTGATACATATATTTGCCGTGTCTGTTTATGGTGGGTTTTTATTTACTGACAATCTTTTTATGGCAAGGATGAAAGAGACACTCCCAGACAAAGAAGCAGCTGCGGCGCGGGAAGCTATCATGATACATGTGAGAAAAGTAGTGCCAAAGGCGCTTATCGTGGCTGTTGTGGCTGGGTTATATATGTTTTTTCAAGTCTTTGGTACGGTAGGAGAAGAGGGGCTTAGTCGTTTTCAAATGCTTTTGCTGTTGAAGGCATTTTTGGGTTCATGGCTAGGGTTACGGGGTGTGTTACAAGTATTTTTTGGGATACAGCCACTGGTCTTTAAGAGCCATAAATTCCCTTTTATCTTAGTTATCATGATAATCTTTTTATCTCAACTTATGTGGGAGTAGAAGCCTAATTTTGCTACACTGCACGGATTACTATATAGGGGCATATGATGTTGATACTACTACCACTTGATGGTAAAGATACAGAAGAAGCAAAACTGACCAACCTTGATAAAGTTGTTATCTGGGGCTTGGTGGATTTGCAAGATGGGAAGGTGCAAAAGATTGATTTTTATGAGGATTGGACAGCGATAGAAGAGTTTTTTGACTGCGTAGTTGTAGCAGATAAGGGAGATTATGTTTGGCCATTTATGGAACAATCCATCCCTGTTTTAGAAGCACCTATGCAACGTTCTATCGATGATGTTATCGAAGCTTTTTTATTTAAAGAACTCTATGAAGTGATAAATTGATTTAAATCAAGGCAAAACTTCTCTTTTTTAACTATACTCACATTTGTAAATTTTTTAGGATTTTTATGTACGAATTTATACTTTTTACCCATATGATAGGTGCCGCAACTTGGATTGGCGGTTCGATGCTACTTTTTGCTTTAGGTATCACGCTTAGAGACAAAGAGGCACAAAAAGTAGTCTATTTTTATATCGGTCCCATATATGGCTATTTTGAGTCAGTGGTTTTGGCACTACTGCTTACAAGCGGATCCTATCTCTACTATGTAAATGGCTTTCATAGTAATCCTGAACTGTTTACCTATGAGCTTGGTTTTCTTATGCATGTCAAGATAGCACTTGTTGGGGTTATCACGATAGCCACTGTGGCACATATGATCGTCTCTTTAAAGGCAAATGGACGAGACAAGACATTTAAAGAAAAAATTATTGCTCGTGGAACATCCATGCTTATTTTCTTGCTAAACTTTGTCATTTTATGGTTTGCAATGCAAATACGAGAAATACTACTTTAAATACTAGGAGTTATTATGCTATACCCGCTTTTTTTTGAATGTGTGGAGTCTATCGTCTTACAAGACCCCTTGAGTGACGTGTTAGGTGCTTTTGAAAATGGTCAAATCGAATATACTTATCTAGATGTTGTGAAGTCTGCCGGGCATAGTTGTCCTACGGTGGCGGGTGCTTACTTGATGACGTGGAGAGCACTTGATATTTTGTACCCAAATAGCACGCCTATAAGAGGTGAAATAGAAGTCTCTTTTAAAGAGGCTGAAAGTGATGGTGTGGCTGGTGTTATTGGCAATGTTATCGCGCAGATCACAGGTGCTACAGATAAAAGTGGATTTAAAGGCTTAAATGGTAAGTTTGCGAGACACTCATTGATGCACTTTTCAAAGGATATATTTTCATCTGCTAGATTTACGCGGGTTGATACCGGTAAGTCTGTGGATGTTTTTTATGATCCAAGTTCTGTCTTGCCCGCATCTACAATGGCACCACTGATGCAAAAAGTGATGTCAGGTACGGCAAATAATGAAGAGAAAAAAGAATTTGGTCGTTTGTGGCAAGAGAGAGTCGAAAAAATCCTTTGTAATTTTAACGATGACGAGACAGTCATCAAGGTTGTTGAAGTTTCTTAAAAGGTACTTTGTGTTAGTCTTCAAATTATTTTAAATTTAAGGATTAATATGAAAAAGATTTTACTATTACTGATCTTGTTTGTCGCAGGTGTGCAGGCAGACTCAGTTGGTAATGTAGGGATAGGTTACTCAAAAGGTGACAATGACGGAGATATGATAACGGCCTTTGGTTCTTTAAATGTTATCGCAGGTGCTGCTTTAAGACTAGAGTATACAAAAAATATCTCTGAACATCCAGAATTTTCTAAAGAAGATGTGAGTCGTTATGGACTTTTCGCCACGTATGAGCTTTTCTTATTACCAGGTTTTTCTGCGACACCAAAGATTGGGCTTGTGAAAACAGATGGTGAGTTTGAGTTCATCAATTCTGTAAAAAAAGTAACAGACAATAACACACAGTTTACCTATGGTTTAGAGCTTGATTATTATTTCAATGATCAGTTTTCTGCATTTTTAGGCTATACAGACTATGGTGATAAACTTGATGTTAAAAACTTGGCTGATGAGAAAATAGATAATTTAGATTCAGCAAATTATATTTTAGGATTTAAACTCCACCTATAAGGCTTTTACTTGATGAGACTCTTCTCATCAAGTTTTAAGAGTATAAACTCTCCCTGCATAAATGTAATATCATTGACTTTTGCAACAACATCGACTACTTTTTTACCTGAACTTGTATGGTGAACATTGGCTTCAAAGATGATATTGTCTTCTTCTTTTACTGGATTTAAAAGGTCTATATTAACGCCGATAAGAAACATATTTTTTTCATTGACAGCAGCAGTAGCAGCAAAAGTCGCGGCGGAAAAGATGACACCATCATAGATAAGACCACTCTCTTTGACTTTTTCACAGGTGGTTGCGTCTATCATGATAGTGGCGTGGTTATCTGTGAGGGCTAGTATATTGTAGGCATTATTGGTTTGGATATTGGTATGTGTGTTGAGTTTCTTTATCTCAACAATCTCTTCTTCGACTTCTTCTAATAGTGCTTCTTCCATTTTGACCCCTGCATATGATAGAAGTAGTATCGGATTAAAATGTGACTATTTTATACTTTTGCGCGAATATAAACTCTTTTTGGTGCAGGATAGCCTTCAACTGTGTAATTTGGGTCATTTTCATCCAAAAAGTTATCTAAACTTTGCCCTGGAATCCATTCTGTTTTGCGCTGTTCATCCACTTCTGTTTTTTTGATTTCAAGGACTTCAAACTCTTTAAAACCAGCGCGTATACACCAGTTTTTAAGAGCAGGAATGGTAGGTACAAAGTAGATATTGGGAATTTTGGAATAAGTTTTATTGGGGGTGAGAGCTATCTCCTCTGCTCCATCAATCATAAAGGTATCTAAGAAAAGTTCTCCCCCTTTGTTGAGACCTTTTTTTAAAGACTTAAGTGCGCCTACGGGATCTGGTCTATGGTATAAAACACCCAGACAAAAGATGGTATCAAACTTCTCTTTGTAAAATTCTAGATGCTCAATACCTAAAAGTTCATAACGGATATCACTTTTGAGAAAATGGTTGACAAAGTCAAACTGTGTAAGACAAAGAGGGGAGGGATCAAAGCCTACTATTTTACTAGGGTTTTGTTCCAACATACGAAACATATAGTAGCCATTGTTACATCCGATATCTGCGACACACCTGTCTTTTAGGTTGAAGTAGGGTTGTAAGAGATTGTACTTGATAGCACTATTCCACTCGCTATCGATGAAAGTATCAAAGAGTTTAAATGGCCCTTTACGCCAAGGTTTCATCATACGAGCGATTTTATCTATGGCATCTTTTTGCTCTTGAGGGATATGGGCATCTATCATGATAGTGTCTTCTATCGTGATAGATGCATCACAAGGTGCTAGTGTTGCAAGTGCTTCTCGTAAGGGTTTGATATCTTTCCATGTGAGCCATTTTTCACGCTCTTTTTTTAAAAGTGTTAAATCGATCATTCACAAGAATCCAAATCTTTATAATCTACTAAGTTTTTAGGGCACTCTTTGACATAAACACCCTCATCGGTATAGTACTCGTTACAGTCATTATACAGTCTAGTAGAGACCCCCGTGTCATTGAAGTATAAGCAGCCATTGAAGAGAAACGCTAGTGTGAGGATTAAGAGATATTTCATAGGGTGATTGTAACCCAAATGCGATTAATGTTCACTTTTGTAGAGAAAGTCGATACCACTTGACTCTGGACTCAACATCAAATCGGTTTCAAAATTATTCGAATTTTGATATCTTACTTTGATAGATTGGACGATATCATTGCTGTAGATGACGGTTATCTTTTTAGATATCTTCTTGCCTATCTCTATCCCTAAGCCTCCCTCTTCGTTGGTAGAGAGGACTAGTTTATCAAGGGTGAGTCCAAAGTTTTTAACAATTTCTTTGGCAAAGGTGTTACCCAGCATAGAGAGTGCTTGGGTCGAAGAGTTGGAACTACCTTCAAAGAGTGAATCTATCGTGGCTGAAAAGAGTAACATGGAGAGTATATCACTTTGGCTGAGATAGGGGCTCGAAGAGAAGTTGACGATAGGGGAGTCTAGGGTTCCTGTGACAAGGATATCGATAACATAAGGCTTGTTGGTATGTTGTGCTTTGATATTTAAATAAGGATTTAATATCTTACCACCAAAAAGTACTTCTCCAGGCTGTATGATAAACTCTTTTTCACCTTGGGTGTAGAGTCCACTGTTGATGATAGCACGCCCTAGTAGTTCAAGCTCTTTTTGTGAGTCTTTCCAAATCTTGATATCTGGTGTGATGTCCACTTCTATTTGAGGCACTTTGTAAGTAAGTGGTTTTTTTGCATGGATGGAGATATCTAGGGAGAGGTTACTCTTCTTTTCAGCTGCTCTTGCCTTGGCTTCTGCTTCTTCTTGAATGATGATGATGTCAGGGTCAGAAATCTCATGGGTTTTTCTATGTTCATAGGTGATGAGGCCCTTTAAGATATCGACATTACCTTCGATGTGGGTTTGGTTTTTAGTGAAACTTGTGCTGATTCTGGTAGAAAAGAGGACATCTCCTTCTCTGCCTTTGTAGTGATATCTGCTAGCATGGGAGTGGAGTATGCCTTCTTCTTTTGTGATATTATAGCCACCTGTTGTGTTTAAGGCATCATTTACCCATAAACTTAGCACTTCAATCTGTTGATTTTTGAAGGTGATTTTTGAAGGTTTTGTAGCATAAAAAACGCGGTCATAGTCTAAGTAGGTATTAAATTTGTAGTTTTTGATGAGTGCGTACTCTTTGGTTAAAAGAACTTGCATTTTGATTTTTTCTGCAAAGGCAAATTTATAGGGCTTGTATTCATAGACTAACCATCGGCTATAGATATCAGCATCAAAACTTGCCATATTTACAATGGTAGCGTTAATTTCTACTTCTCCATCATAAGGTCTTAGCTTAAAGCGATAAAGAGGGCTAAGTGACTCTTGTAGGGTTTTAAGCGAATAGGTATGGGTCTGTAGTGTTAACTGTTTACTCGCTCCTTTGAGGCTGATGGTATCCCCACCTAATGTGAGTTGATTATCAATGAGAGAACTATTAAAATCATAGGAAAAATTATTTTTTACCCACTCTTTTTTACCCACAAGATTTAGGGTTAAGTGTTTATCATGATAGCCTATTTCTAAGTCAGATGGGAAGATATTGTTAAATTTAACATTTTTATCTATCTTGGGCAAAAAGGAGTTTTTGCTTAAGGTTGTTTTTGTTTTGCTGAGTACTTTTCCTTTTTTTATGACTGTGTTGCCCCTTATGTTTAGAGCATTTGAAGTGATATTATTTTCTATCATGATAGTACTGGATTTTTTAAAATCTAATGCCATATGTGCACTCAATGAAGCTTTTAGTGGATCTAACTCTTTTGGAATATCTGGAAAGTACTTCATGATTTCAAGCTCTTTTGAGGTGAGTTTGAAATCTGCTCTTTTATAGCCAAACATCTCATAAAGAAGATGAAGTTTATCTGTATGAAGATTGGCGACTAAGTTTTTACTGTTGGCTTTGTAGTCGATGATAGCATGGTTGAAAAGTGGCAAGCTAAACTCTGGAAAATGTTGTAGTTTAGAGATAACGATAGTGCCTCCATAACTAAGGTTACCATCATAGATTAGTGTGTCTTTTAGCATGAGAGATGAAGCGTATTTTGAGGATACATTGGCATCTGTTAAGAGGGTGAGTTTTTTATTTTTTATATTAAAATTGAGTTGACTTTTGAGGGTGTTGATTGCTGCTAGATAGTTTTTAAAACGCCCTGCAAAAACTTGTTTACTTTTTAGTGTGATGTTTGCGTCTATGTCTTTAGGATTGGCATGAAGGGAAAAGTTGATTGGGTTTAAACTTTGAAAATCAACTATCTTAGTAAACTTTTGAAAGTATTTTTGCGATAGGTTTAGGATCGACTGCCCTTCAAATTGGTTTTTATTTAAGTCTCCTTGTAGGGATAGTGTGCCGGCGTTAGTGCTAGAGTCTAGTAGGATATCTTGCGCAAAAAATTGCATTTGGTGTATAGAAGCATTGATGTCATGCGCTTTAAGTGTAAAGAGATCAATCTTGTAAGGTTCATGGAGATAGGGTTTTATGTCGGCTGAAAAATTATCTACTATTATCTCTTCTATTATATGAAAAGGTTGAGAAGTTTTGTTGGTATCCTTTGGTGTTAGTAGTGACAGGCTATGTTCTATCTGGGCTATATCTATCGATTCTAATTCCAAATTTTTCAGATGTAGGACTCTCTGTCTTATCTCTCCACTTGTTTTAATGTTAGCATGGTTATTGTGGCTTTCAAGTGAAAACTCTTTGATAGTGACCTCTTTTAAATCACTAGCGATATCATAAAGTTCTAATTCAAAAGTATCTATTTTGATGATATCCGTTTCATAAGGGAGGGTAGAGAGAAAAAGATGGGATATGCTCATCTGTGGAAAATTCGTCGAAGATGATTTACCTTCTGTATGCTTTTTTGATGCTTTTTGCTGTGCTTTTTTGACGATAGATTCTATACTGGCTAAATTGACATCTTTAAGAGAGAGGGTCTCAATCTCAATATCCCCTTTAATAAGTGCACGAATATTCCAATCTATCTCTGCCTCTTTGGCTAAAAGATTATCTTTATATTTGAGATTGGTAATAGACATGGTCTTTAAAAAATTTCCGGAGATGGCATCGTAACTGATATCAAGTTTTGCTGTGGCTCGATCAACAACATATTTGAGTGTTTGTGGATCAGATAAGATATAGAGTGCAAATACTAAAAAAAGCACGCCCATTTCAAAGAAAAGTACTGACCAGAGAAAGCTTTTAGTGATTTTCTTTTTCAAAATGATTGTCCTATCTGAAAGTGCAGTGCATACTGATTTTTGTCTTCAATATTCATACCAAAATCCAATTTCACAGGCCCAATAGGGGTGAGATATCGAATTCCAATTCCCGCTGCATGAATAAAATCAACTGTAAATTCAAAACTTTTTTCACTTATCATGGTGGCATCATAAAAAAGAGCCGCATCGATATTTTTATAAATAGAATGGCTTACTTCTAGGGTTGTATCTATCAATGTTTTTGCACCTACTTCATCACACATACTGTCACTAGCCCCTAGGCGGTTATAACTATAGGCTCTATTAGAAAAAGCACCCCCGGCAAAAAAGAGTTTAGACTCAGGAAGAGATTTTTCAAACTCATTGATGAGTCCTAGTTTTCCTTTGCCTGCAAATGTAAATTGGTTTATCGTTTTGATAAGTCTTGCTTCAGCAATAAATTTAGAATAACTACTACTAGATGCCAAATATTTGATGCCACTCTCAAGATAAGCACTGAAGTAGAGTCCGTTTTTAGGATTGATTTTAGAGTCTCTTGTATCGATGACGATATTGATAAAAGGGAAAAATGATAGGAAGTTTCCTTCTGAAACATTACATGCATCTCCCTTTTTTGCGATGCGAATTTTTTCTAGTCCTAGTCCCATGTCTATAGAAAAAAGATGATAATCTTTGAGAAGATGGAGATAATCAGCGTACTTAACTTCATCAAAGTTTTCAAAATCATACTCAGAGTAGATAAATTCATTTTTTAAATCAAGATAATAGCCATCACGGTAGGGTACTTTGAAGACTGCTGGCGAAAAATATCCATTTTTGATATATTTTTCTTTTTGAGAGTATTTTAAATCAAAGGAGAGTTTTCTGGCATTGCCTTTAAAGTTTCTCTCTTCCCATCTAAAGATACCTTTAGGGCCTAAGTTGGTCTCATAACCGATACCTATCTCTTGCCGTATACGCTTGACCTTTTTTTTAAGGTCGATATTAATATGGATGATATCACTTTTTCTTTTTTGTGATATTTGCACGCCATCAAAGGCTTCTAAACCCGATATCGTACTGTAACTGGCATTGATACGTTTAGAACTATAGAGGCTTCCCTCCTGAAAGTTAAGACGAGATTGAACAACTTTTTTAGAGATGTCATCGGGCATTTTGATGGTGATTTTTCCAAATTTACAAGGCGTATTTTTTTGAAGATGATAGCGGATAAAAACAATATTTTTTTCAATATCAACACGTGCTTTGGCATCAAAATTGTAGTTACAATAGCCATCCTCTAAGAGTCTTTTCTTGATATCTTTTTTTATTTGAATGAAGGTATTGGCATTGAACCTATCCCCTTCTTTGTAGGATATGAGGGTATGATAACTTTTTTCAAGGTCACTTTTAATCTCTTTGATGATAGCAGGGGCTCCTTTTGTGACAGAAAAGAAAACAGTCTTATTATCTTCTTTTTTTAGCACACGTGCATGGTAGAAACCTTCTGATTTATAATAATTTTGTAAACTTTCTTGTAAGGATGTGGTCAATTTCGGATTTATTTTTGGTCTTTTTTCTTTCCAAAACTCATACCAAGAGGGTTGTTTTAGCCCAAGAGCGTCATATAGTTCACTTTCAGAAAAGGTGCCCTCTCCCTTACAGTCTAGGTATTTCATTGGCGAAGCCAGAAGTAAGAGAGGTAGGAAAATCGAAAAAACAGATAACTTTAAATGCACGACACCACCTTCTGAGATATCTTTACATTATAACAAATTAAATTAAAACCCTAGTCTCCTCCATGTGCTATGAATCACTCTATCGTAATAGCTATCATAATGGTCATAAATGGTGATATCGACATAATAATCATCTATGACACTCACTACTATTGTTTCATCTTCTCCAATAATTTGCATGATACCTTTGTAGGGATTGCTGTATGCGTTGCCTACAAAGGGGAGAGAAGTTGAGAACTGATATCTATCATGATAGGTATCATACATATATCCTTGATAATCATAGATATAATCTTGTGTCAAGGTATCTAAATCAAAATCTAAAATAATATTGCTCAGGCTGAAGCGATCATATCTATAGCCTGAAAGGGTGATATCTCCGATATGCAGTTGCACAGAGAAAATATCATCTAAGGTATTGCTATTATAGGTGTAATTGTCAGTATAAAGGATATGGGTAGAGAGTAGATTGTTTGATTGGGCACTTTCTGTGTAGATAGATTGTTGTGATTTTAGTATCTTTGATACGATAATCTCTTCTCTATCATTATCGTTAGGTATGTTACATCCAGTTAGTATGAAGGCAAAGAGGATTAATACTATAAATGTTTTTGGTCTCATGTTAAACTCCTTAAGTTCTCGTTATGAAATCAGTATAAAATTAAAAAGTGAATTCATTGTGGATATGTTATACTTGCACGTTTAGAGATTTTTAAAGGAGTGTGATGCAAACTATTTTATGGATAGGTACAGGTGGTTTTATCGGGGCTATTATGCGTTTTTTAATTAGCTCTTTTGTACAAAAAAGTGCAGATACTTTTTTCCCCATTGGGACACTCTCTGTCAATGTGCTGGGTGGATTTTTGATAGGATTTTTAGCACTTTATTTTGAACAACATATAGCACCAGAGTATCGTGCTTTGGTAATCACTGGGTTTTTAGGTGCTTTGACTACATTTTCAACTTTTTCTTATGAGACAGTACTGTTAATAGAAAATTCAGCGTATATGAAAGCGATGTCAAATATCGTGATAAATGTGATTTTTAGTATAGGGGCGACGATGTTGGGGATGGTGGTTTTTAAAAAGTTCTTTTTAGCATAGTCGCATAAAGCGACTATGGTTTACTCTGACTTGTTGTTGTCATTCTCTTTGGCTTCTGGCGTGTCAGAAGCGGGAGCAGTTTCCGTTGTCTCTTCGTCCTCATCTTCTTCATCGTCATCCTCGTCGTCAAAATCATCTGGAATTTCAACACCTCCTGCATACTTATACACCAACTCTCCACCATGTTGGGCTTGTATAAAAAGTCCAGCTACACCAGCAACCATGAAAATTGCCATGACTGCTCTAAATGCACGTTTTTTTACCCCTATAGAGATAATTTTTAACACAAGTAGGAAAATATAAAAGCTTGCTAATACATATCCTAACTTCATATGCTCATCAAAAAGTTCTCTTCCTTCTCCACTTAGGAGTGGGGCAACATCTGGGCCAGCTAAGCGTCCTGTAAGAGAGGTGAGTAGTACTGCAATGACACCAAAAAAGAAAAGATAATTTGCAGATCTTCTATACGTGACATTTTTAGTAGCAAGTGCCATCAGCTGAAAAACTAATGCCAAAAGTGGCAAAACTAAAGCAAAATGTACTAAAGCAGGATGCGGCATAAAATGAAAGGGTAAGGCCCCCAACTGTGCATTGACAATGTCTCCAATAGCACCAAAATCTATAAGACCATTAATAAACTTAACTAAATCCATACGAACTCCTAATATAATAAAAATTTATAATGATTTTACGTTTACTTCACTTAAAGGGCGTTGAAAATATATTTTTTAAGTGTATATATAATATTGGGTTGGGTATAAGCACTTTATTTGGTATAATGCGCGAATATTTTTATAAGGATAGTGTAGTGAGAGCATTGATAAGTGTGAGCGATAAGAGTGGTGTAGTTGAGTTTGCAAGTGAACTTGAAGCGTTGGGATATGAAATCATCTCGACAGGAGGGACATATAAGCTATTAAAAGAGCAGGGGATTAAAGCCCTAGAGATTTCAGAAGTGACGAAGTTCCCTGAGATGTTTGATGGACGGGTGAAGACACTCAACCCATTTATCCATGGTGGGATTTTACATAGACGAGATTTATCTGCGCATGTAGATATGGCAAAAGAGCACAATATCCAAGGAATTGACTTGGTGTGTGTTAATCTTTATCCATTTAAAGCGACGATTGAGAAGACAGATGATTTTGATGAAATAATTGAAAATATCGATATAGGTGGACCTGCGATGGTGCGTTCAGCAGCTAAAAACTTTAATGATGTGTTGATTTTAACAGATGTAGGAGACTATGACTCTGTGATTAGCGCTATTAAAGAGGGGACAAATAGTGTTGAGTTTAGAAGAGGTTTTATGATAAAAGCCTATGAGCATACGGCAGCTTATGATAGCATGATAGCTAACTATATGAATGCACGTTTTAATGGTGGATTTGGTGATAAACAATTTATCGTAGGTGAAAAAGCTTTTGATACACGTTATGGGGAAAACCCACATCAAAAAGGGGCACTGTATGAATTTGATAATTTTTTCACTAAAAACTTCAAATCACTCAAAGGCGAAGCAAGTTTTAATAATATGACCGATATCAACGGTGCGATGAAGATAGCGGCTTCTTTTGGTAAAGAACCTGCTGTTTCCATCATAAAACATGCCAATGCCTGTGGGTTTGCCATCAGAGATAATCTTTATGATTCATATGTAGAAGCGCTTAAATGTGACCCAATCTCTGCCTTTGGTGGCGTTGTGGCGATTAACGGTACTTTGGATGAAAAATTGGCAATGAAAATCAATGAGATCTTTACAGAGGTGATTATCGCAGCATCTGTCACGCCTGAAGCACTTAAAGTATTTGAAAGTAAAAAACGTATCAAGATATTTACCCAAGAGAGTGAGTATTTAGTCTTGAGTGATGATGCTTATGATTTTAAACATGTAGATGGGGGATTTGTCTATCAGCAGAGTGATAAAGTGGGTGAGAATGAGGTGAAAGATGCTAAGTGCGTTTCTGCAAAAGAGGCAAGCGAAAGTGAGAAAAAAGATTTAGAAATTGCTTACAAATTGGCCTCACTTACAAAATCAAATTGTGTGGTGTATGTTAAAAATGGTGCTTTAGTAGCTATTGGTATGGGTATGACTAGTCGGGTAGATGCTGCAAAATGTGCTTTAGCCAAAGCCAAAGAATCTGGATTGGATGTGAGTGGTGCAGCCCTTGCTAGTGAAGCATTTTTCCCATTTCGTGATAGTATTGATGCAGCAGCAGAAGCGAAAGTGTCAGCTATCATTGAACCAGGTGGAAGTATTCGTGATGAAGAGATTATCGAAGCGGCAAATGAATTTGGAATGAGTTTGTACTTTTCTGAAGTGAGACACTTTTTACATTAGAGAGTTTCTATCATGATAGGGGAAAGTTTCCCCTATCATGATAAGTTTTTAGCCGAGTAACTTGGCTATTTTAGACCATAAGCTTAGTGAAGCGATACTTGGTACCTCAGGCACTATCGGTGATTTTTTATTAAAGGACAGCATCTCACCATGTAGTGAGTTGGCGTTTGTGATACCTAGCTCTTTAGCCGTAGATATACCAACCGTTTGCATGAGTTCCGCAGCTTGTGCATCTACACCAGGCAGTTGAATCAAGTCAGCCATACTAATCCATGATGAAAGTGCATCTGGCTGAATTTTTAGAGTTTTTGCTATTTGATCGATAGCATCATGGTTTTTATGGAGTTTTTTGACTAAATCTTGGGTTGTTCTTATCCCCATCTCTCTTAAACCTTGTGCATATTTTGGGCCAATGCCTTCTATGCTTTCAACATGATAATCATCTTCTAGATTATTTGTATTTTCAAAATCTACACCATGTTCTGCGTAAAGTTTAATCTTCTCATCGCTAAGACTTATGCCTTTATTCATTAAAAGTTGTTTGACAGCATTCAAATCCAAATTATTTGGATTCAATTTTGCTTTTAATTCGTCGGCGTAACTAGAAGTAGACGCAGCTACTGTGCCAAGTGCTAAACCTGCTGTTAAAGGCTTGGATATTTTTGACCATAGAGAAACTGATTTGATGTCGGGAAGAGAGACAGGAATCAGTGCCTCTTTGTTAAAAACTTCCATCTTTCTATGCAAAGTTTCTGGAGGGGTAGTAGCAAGATGCTCTAAAGAAGCGATACCAGAATTTTGCATCAAATCAGCTGTTTTTTTGTCTACACCTGGAAGGGTTAAGAGACAAGATTTTCCAATCCAAGAGTCTACTTTGTCAGTCTCAATATTTAAAGATTTTGCTAATTTTTCACTTGCTTGGGTGTTTTCTGAGAGTTGTGCTAATCCCTTGGTCGAAGTGATACCCATATGTTTAAGTTTTTGGGCATCTTCAGAGCTAAGACCCTCTATTGTGTGAAGCGCATAATCATCTTCTAAGTTAGTATCTTTTTCAAAATCTATGCCATGTTTTGTATATAAGTCTACTTTGTCATCACCAAGAGAGATACCTCTTGCTGCCAAGGCAGCTACACCTGCAGCACCCATGCCTGCAAGTGTACTTTTGGTACTTGTTGTAGCAGGAGTGTGCATATCACTGTCGATATTTTTAATATTTTGAGCTAGATTTAATTCCTCTCTTAACTTCTCTTCATAAGAGTATGAAGGCGTCTGAGCTTCAACATGTTCAGCATGTCTTTTAAGTGTTGCCACTTGCATCGCTTGATCACTTTGTGTATCATAATCATGACTTTGTCGGTTAAGTTTTGAGTTCCATTCACTCTCTAATGAGCCCATTTTCATTTTCCACTCATCTTCGCAGTCACGAAGTTTACGTAACATCCACCACGAAGTAACGATCCGATGACGGCACCAATCAAACCTGCAATTAATAAACAAACCAATATCTGCGCTAATAAATAACTCATTTTTCCACTCCTTTTACGATGAATTCAATTCTTCTATTTTCTGCACGACCTTGACTACTTTTATTTGAAGCAATTGGTCGACTTTCTCCATATCCGATAGCTTTTAATTTTTTCTTGTCAAAACCTTTTTTAACAAAATATTTTTTAACACTAGCAGCACGTAAGTTACTTAGTTTTTTGTTATAAGTGGCAGCACCTTGATTATCGGTATGCCCAGCAATTTCAAGTAAGGATACATGACAAGCTTTCAAACTTTTAAGGACATTATTTAGCAATGTATAACTATTCTTTTTGATAGAGGCTTTATTGTAATCAAAAAGAATTTTCTGATTTTTAAGTAGTTTATCTAATTTCGTTTGACATAGTGTTGTGCTTTCTGCTGAATTTTTAGTCCTAGGGTGCTCTTTTTTGCTAAGAACATTTGGTTCTTCTACTGGAGCAGTGATGATATAGTCTCCTCTATAGAGACCGTATTTGTTTTCAGGGTCTGACATCACTTCTCTGATACCGTCTAAAAAGCTTGCCTTTGTTGAAGGAGAAGGGATATGTCCTGTAAATTCATAACTTTGATTGCTCAGTTTCATACCTCCATAGTCTACATCTTTAAGACGGTCAAGTGCAAAAGTTGAGATATCTGCCCAACCTTTTGGTGCGCCAGTAGCCACTTTTAATTTGTCCGTAACCTTTTTAGAGCCAAAAAGTTCTTGGGCATATCGGCTGAGTTCACTTTTCCGTTGCGTATTGTCTACATATCCATCAAGCACTACATTATTTTCTGTATCTTTTGAAATTGTAAGTGTATAAGGATCTATTGTAGCTACTTTGTCACTAGCAGCAGATGTAACAGTATCAGGTACAACAGCAGCTTCTACCTTTTCTTTCACTGGTGTAGCAACCATGGCTTCTTGTTGTGCAATGGTGAGTTGATTATCGATATCACCTATACCTTCTATCGCTCTTGTCAGAGTTTCCGCCTCTGCTTTTACCTCAAGTGAAGGTACTTCACCCGTCAATCTCATGATATCTGTCATCTCCATGTCATAACCTTGTAAGTCAGCTGTTATACCGGTGATATTGTGGCTGCTTAAGGCACTATTTGTTGATGAAACCAGATGCTCTCTTATTGAATCTGCTTTATTCTGGAAACAGAAATAGGCTAGAATCGCTAAAAGTATTAGCCCTAAAAGTGCTAGCAATACTTTCTTCATTAAAATCCTTTAGTTAAAATTTTGGCTCTTACCAATGAATAAATTTTAACTAAAAAACCTTAAAGTTAAAGTTAATTTAACATTATGAGATATAAAATGAGATTATAAATGTAAATCTATTTCGTAGGCTCTATGTACTACTTTTGTAAACTCTGTTAAAAGTGTTTGGGCATCTTCACCATCATCAGGATAGGTGACGATGGAGTCTTGGAGTGTTTGATTTAAAAATCCTTGGAGACCATTTAACAGTTCTATGGCGCCATTCCAATTTGTTTTTGGTAGGAGAATGATGTAGTTTTGTGCCTCTTCAAAGATGATATCACTATCGCGAAAGATAATTTGGATACTTTTTTTAATCTCCATGTTATCATAATCATCCATCTTGAGAAAGAGCAGGGCAAACTCTTCAAAAGAGTCAGAATTAAACCTATCAATAAGTGCGATATGGTGCGAAATCAACGCTTTTAGTGTCTGTGTATTTGAAAACTTCATAGCCATAGGCACTCCTTGGTAGTTTTTACTAATTATACTATCGGCTGAATTTTAATAAACTTAAATATATTGTATCCATTGCTATATTCATAGGCTAATTCCATGTTGTGTGCCTTTAAAATACTATCAACGATATAGAGTCCTAAACCAAAACTTTGGGGTGATTGTTGTTCTCCTTGGGTGAATGGCTCTGTGTAGTAGGAGAGTTCATTGGGTAGTTTTGCCCCCATGCTGGCAAATTGGATAGACCTAAAGTTTGCAGAGATTTTGATATGGCTGTCGCTGGAGTACTTGATGCCGTTGTCTATCATATTTTTGATAGCCACGGTAAAGAGTTTAAAATCTACTTTGATACTCAAATCACTTTGAATCATCTGTTCTATCTGTTCTTGGCTTACCATAGAGATATCTATTGCTTCATCGATGATATCAATGATGCGATAGACCCTTTTTTGTAGGTGCTGCCCTGTTACTGAGATTTGTTCGATGGCAGTAAACTCATTTAAGAGTCCTTCTAGCCTTTGAAAAGTGGAAATAAGTCTATCTTTTTGTTTTCCATCTTCTAGCATCTCTGCAGTGATTCTTCCTTTGGTGATAGGGGTTTTAAGTTCATGCATGATGTTACGTAAAAAGAGTCGTCTGGCATTGTTGAGTTCACGTATTTGACTGACTGCATGATCAAAAGCATTAGCAACTTCGGTGATTTCGTTGTCATTTTCCATCTTGCAGTCTATATCTAAATCGCCATTAGCAAACTTATCAATTTCTATTTTTATCTTTCGGATTGGTTTGAGCTTTCTGATAGTGACGATATAGGCAAGTAAAAGTGTGGCAGCAATACCGGCAAAGATAAGTTGTATATATAAAATCTGGGTGATATAAGGTTTATAGGCTTTATCTTCTAGGAGAATAGAGTTTTTATTGAGAGATTCTATCAGTAAGTAGTTATTTTTTTTATAATAATAGATACTACTGCTTCCCAAACGTGAACTTACTTTTTGGAGTACCTCTCCCTCTTGGAGTATTTTTTGTATAAAGTCATTGTCCATCATCAAATTGACTTTATAGATTTTCAGTTCATTTCGAAACTCTTCATTGATGGGTTGGTTGATGAGTCTATAAAGTGTCGCACGGGTGACGATGGAGTAGCGTTCGTTGAGTTCATGGGTGTACTTTTGTTTATCATACTTAACGAGATAAAAATAGGCGACAAGGACACCAAGTGCGGCGATAAAAAATATAAAGGTGATTGAAAAAAATATTGAGGATTTTTTCATTGAATGAGTTTATATCCCACACCACGTACAGAGACGATATGTTTTGGATTTTTAGGCGTTTCATCTAGTTTCTGTCTGATTCTTCCTACGATGACATCGATACTTTTATTGGTAGAGTCTTCATTAATGGCTTCTACATTATAAATAAGCTCTTCTCTTGAGACAACATGCCCCTCTTTTTGAAGGAGGTACTTTAGGATACCATACTCAGCATTCGTGAGGTTGAGGGGTTTATCATGATAGGTGATTTCATTGCGTTCTTCAAATAGGACTAACTCTTTTTTCTTCTCTTTCTTTATTTTTGCACCGCCTGCTTCAAAGTCATGTTTTTCTCGACGCAGTAGAGATTTGATGCGCGCTTCTAGTTCACGAGGATTGTAAGGCTTTGGCAGATAATCATCCGCACCTCTCTCTAGTGCTTCTACTTTATCGGTGATATCATGACGGGCAGAAGAGATGATAATGGGAATGTCATGACGCTTTCTGATATCTGAGCAAACCTCCAAACCATCAAGACCAGGCAGGGTCAAGTCTAAAATAACCAAATCAAACTTGCCGGTATTGAGTGTAGAGATTCCTAAAAATGGATCTTCTACATTCGTGATTTGCATATCAAACTGTTCCAAATACTCACTCAGTATCTCTGCTAGTTCTGGGTCATCTTCTATCATTAATATTTTTATCATCATGCACCTTTTATTGTTAAGAGTATAACATAAAGTATGTAAATGATGATTTAGATAACAAGGTAGTATTATGATACTACCTTGTTATGAAGCTATTGATATCTCAATTTAAATGAGTGTGTTTTTATATCTGATCTCCCCTTCTATATACTCAACAGGGTCTGTACCTTCTAGTTTGTAGAACTGATTCTCTTTTGCTTCCCATTCATTTACATCTTCATTGCTTAGGATTCTCTCTCCGCCATAGCTTGCTTTTACATAGTGAGGTGTACCTGTCGTGTCGGGGGCTTGGTAGAGTTTTTTATTTGGTGAAAATGGATAGACTTTTTCATCAAGTTTGATGCTATCATCATATATATGCTTTACAGTGATTTTATAATCTTTTGTACCTTCGTCAAGTTCTTTGTCTGTTTTCCATTGAGATTGTGCATCTACTTGTTCTTAAATTTTAGTTTCTATAAAAGTAACAATATCATTTTTTGTAGTTTCATCTGTCAAATAGCTATTATAAAAATCATGTGCGGGGATATTTGGAAACCCTCCATGATGTGTATCTTCCCTATTAGAATCTAATCCTCCTATAACTAAACCAATAAAGTCATTATGAAACTTCACATAAGGAGCAGTCGTGTCTCCTGACATAAAACCTGCTACATGATTGGCAGGAGTGGCAACACCAAACATATGAAAATAATCTTTCATCCAATCATCTAATTTTTCATAAGCTTCATTGGTAAAGTAATTGCCTTGTGAATGTGCAATAACTATCACACCATGACCATCTTTTATGCTTTGTTTATAATTTTCAACTTGTTTAGTTAAGTCATCAATATGAGCATGCCAATCTTCCTGTATATTGTGATTTGTCAAAAATGCTGTGACATGAGCCGTAAGTTGTTCCCATCCAAACTCATTACTTGTCTTTTGTTCCATTGACTCAAAAAGATTATCAAAGAAGCCTTGTGAACGGTTGTATGAAACTTTAATCATTTTTAATTTATTTAAACTTTCTTGATTACCAGCAAACAATTCTTCAACTTCATCATTCCATGTAACTGTTGCATTTTTTCTGAGTCATTTATCATAATTCCGTTAGCATAATAAGATCACTTTTATATTCATCAATTGATGAAAAAAGAGAAGAATAGAAAACTCCAAGTAATAACACTAATTTTATAAATAGTTTCATTACTCACCTCCCAGTAATGTATCTACATCATAGTCACAAGAATCAGCTTTTATTTTTGATCTATCAATACCATACACACCGCCACTCAATGCTTGATTATAATCAGAATAAGCACTGGCTCTAGTTTTTGTGTTATACATATTATTTTCTGTAAAAGCAATTGTATTTCTTAACGCAGAAGATGAAAAAACTTTTTTACGTTTTAAATAAAATAAACAATGACTATGTCTATTATTTTTTTTCTGCATCTCATCAGCATTACCAATTGGATTTTTTAGTATCTCTTGAGCTATTTTTGCATCTATTAACATATACTCAATTTTTACCTTAGTTTTCTAAGTCTTAATAATCTTTCGTTCAACATCATCCCTAACCCCATTATTATTGCTGTCTATCCCAAGAAGCGTAGAGTTATTAAGTGTTTCATCTGGCTCAGGCGGAAGCACATAACCATTTATAACTTCCTCTTTTGCTGTTATAGTTGCTTTAATCTCTTGTGAGACTTTCCCATGATACTCAGCTTGAACAAGTGTTTCTCCAGCTTTGAGTGCTTTTAAGTTACCATCTGCATCTATTGATACAAGTGTTGCATCACCTATAATCCAGTTTATATCTTTTGTGATATCTTCTGTTGTTCCATCTTTATATATAGCTTGTAGAGTTAGTTTTGTACTTTCTTCCTCTTTTAGATTTATATCATTTTGTGAAAGGGTGATACTCTCTATGTTGTTTTTTGAGACTTCAAATCTATAACTTATCTTTTTGATTTTTGTACCGTCTTGGGTTTTTAGTCCTTTTACTGTTACTTGGTAGTAACCCGGACTTAGTTTTTTATGGGGGTTAAAGAGTAGGACATCTCTCTTTTTTAAGTATTTTACTTTTCCTTTAATATCTCTTTTTTTACAGTTTCTCTTTTTTTGGTATCTAAACACTTCTCTAGCACATTGGATGCATTCTCTTTTTAGGTGTTTATTCTTTTTGTAGCGTTGTTTACACTTTTGGATGTTTTTATCTCTTCTTTGTTTGATGACTGCTTTTCTCTCCTGTTTACACCCTAAGTATTTTAGTTTGATACTCTTTTTTATACTTTTCTGTTTGAGTTTTTTATCGAAGGTGATTTTGATATTTGCCATTCTTTTTACGGTATCTTCTTCTGGGGCTGGGGAGAAGATGCTTAGCACCTTTTGATTCGTTCCTTTGGACTTATCTATGTCTATCTCTTTGGCTATCATGATAGTGCTTAGGCTTATCATGATAATGCTGTTAGTAATTTTCTCACTCTTTTTCCTTTGGTTTTTATAGTAAATCGTATTTTACCTGCCAATTGTTGCCTTATTGTGTCATTTGATAAAATATTTATGACTTAGTTTACTTTTAGGGGGAGTGTTATGAAAAGTAACTTTTAAAGTTGATTGACATAGACTAAAGTTTTATGATATACTTTCGGCAAAGAATATAGATAAGGGGTAGAAGAAGTGAGTAAAAGTTTATATGACACGCTAGATGTTAGTGAAAATGCATCAGCAGATGAGATAAAAAAATCGTACAGAAAATTGGCAAGAAAGTATCATCCTGATATCAACAAGTCTTCAGAAGCAGAAGAGAAGTTTAAGGAGATTAATGCGGCTTATGAGATACTAAGTGATAAAGAGAAAAAACAGCAGTATGATATGCATGGCGATGCGATGTTTGGTGGGCAGAGTTTTCATGACTTTGCAGGTGGTCAAGCTGGTGGTGGTGCGGACTTGGATGAGATACTGCGTAGTATGTTTGGCGGCGGGGGTGGCTTTGGTGGACAGAGTGGCTTTAGTGGTGCTGGTGGATTTGGTAGCTTTGGGGGAGGGTTTGCAGAGCCTGACCTAGATAGGGAGACTTCTATCATGATAGCCTTCAATGTGGCAGTACTTGGTGGTAAGCACTCCGTCTCACATAATGGTAGTACCTTTGATATCAAAATTCCCGCGGGGATAAAAAATGGTGAAAAACTACGTGTCAAAGGAAAAGGGCAACAACATGGATCTAAGGTAGGAAATCTCTATATCAAAGTCCAAGTGGCTGCTTCTCCTGAGTATGCCAGAGAGGGAGAGAACTTGACAAAAGAGATTGATATCTCTCTCAAAACGGCACTTTTTGGCTCGAAAGTTGTCATCCCTACCTTGCACAAGGAAATCACGATGAAGATTCCCGCAGAGATAAAATCGGGACAAAAACTACGTGTAAAAGGGCAAGGTGTCATCAATAGAAAAACCAAAGAGATGGGTGACTTATACATAAAAGTGAATGTCATTTTACCAAAGGTAGAAGAGCTTGATGAAGATTTAGTCAAAATGATGCAAGAGAAATTACCAGAATAAGGAGCAACGCCAAATCAGACCCCCTTTAAATACGATGCGAAGCATTGTGCTTTAGTAGAGCGTGAATTGATAGGGGGCTTTGCTCTCTATCAAGATGACAAATAAAACAAAAAATACGATGCGAAGCATTGTGCTTTAGTAGCGTGTGAATTGATAGGGGGCTTTGCTCTCTATCAAGATGACAAATAAAACAAAAAATACGATGCAAGCATTGTGCTTTAGTAGCGTGTGAATTGATAGGGAGCTTTGCTCTCTATCAAGATGACAATTAAATAAAAAAGGACATATTATGCACGGATATGATGAACCAGTATATTTGATTTCTGTGGTTGCTAAGGCCTTGGATATTCATCCTCAGACGCTTAGGCAGTATGAGAGGGAAGGACTTGTATGCCCTTCAAGAACAGATGGAAAGATGCGTCTTTACTCTCAAAAAGATATTGACCGTATCAATATGATTTTGCGTTTGACCCGAGATTTGAGGGTAAATTTGGCGGGTGTGGATATCATCTTACAGTTTAAAGATCAAATCGATGCCTTTGAGACGGAGATTGAGGACTTGAAGATGCAAGTTTCGCGTCTCAGCAAGCAGGGGACTATCCCTCCCGAAAAGACACTTGTAACGCGAAAAAACATCTACGAAGTGATTATCTTCGGAGAGTAAGTCAGGAGAGCTTTTTCCCTGCTACGACAACGGGAAGGTACTTTATCGACCATGCGGTAAATAGTACTATCCAGAGTGTTGCTGTGATGTCAAAAAGCATGGAAGAGCCAGAAAATGAGTATAAGGCTCTAAAATAGACAACAATTTGTGTAAGATAGAAAAGTACTTTAGTATATTTGTCGATGCGCATCTGATTGCCTGAGTGTCCGATAGTGACACGTGTCCCAAATCCTATCATGATAGTAGTCAAAAATCCTAGCACTACCAAATGAATAGAAATAGCCAGAAAATACTTTCCAAATAGCAACCCAGCTAATTCTGAAAAACCTCCCAAAATGAGTGCTGTGGGTAGCCAGAAAATAGCCAAATGTAATATCCATAAAATCGCATCTGCTTGTCTGAAAGGGAGCTTCCAGCGTAAGACTTCTTTCATCATGATAGCCCCCGCTACAATCAAAAAGATAAATCCAATTTTCAAATCAAAGAGATCAAAAAGTACTTTTAAGTTAAAAAGTATAAACATTGTTTTTAATAAAGTTTTATTTCTCTCTATCATGACATGGGAGAAAAATGGTACCATTCTCTGTCCTACAGAGAGGGCTAAAAGTATGAGATAGAGGTAGATACCTGCACCAATAGCAAGTGGTGTTAATGGTAAAATATCTAAAAAATAAGCGATAAAAAGGACATTGGCAGCGATGCCTTCAAGCCATGCGGTGAGTATCCAAAACTGGTCATGTTTGTCTTCTAGGGGTGAATTTTTATAGATAGTATAAAAGATGTGTGCGGTGTAAAGTTGTGCAAGGAAGATTAAAAATGCCCCCAAAGCAGCTATCATGATAGAGATAAAAGCGCCTAGTACAAAGAGGACAACACCTGAAAAAAGTAGGGTAAATGCTGTAAGATATAGCTGTTTTTCAATAGCGGGTGTCTGAGAAAATCGTGGAAAAGTCGTCAGTAAAAACCCTAGAAAAAACGGTGTAAAAACGGTAAATATCAGAGAATAGGCATGAAAAGCAAAGGTATCGATACTAAGTGTTACAACCCCTTTAAAAGAGAGTAAAAAAATAATCATCATAAGGATAGCGTTGATGATGCCTAGCGTGAAAAAAGGTTGGTGTGGTTGAGAGAAAAAATATCCCTTCATTTTTGTCATAATGTTTCCTTAAAATTGTATATGTATGCGTATATTATCAAGTTGACGATTTATTGTGCTGCCATTGCCTTTGTCAAGTTCGGCGAGAAAAAAGAAACCACCTAAAACAGCCATCACCGCAGCAACAGCAAAAAATATTTTGATTTTGCTATAAGGTCTTTCGCCTTTGATGACACCTGTTCTAGCGTTGATAGCAAAGCGATACTCTTTTTTCTTGTGTTTAAAGTGGGCTGTCCAGATAGGAAGAAGGATATACTTGAAAGTGGTATTATCATGATAGATTCTCAAATCTGTAATTTGCTGTCTATCTCCTCCTATATGCGCGCGGACATCTTCTCGAATGATGTATTCCATATAGCCTTGGGCATAGTCAAACCCTTTATCTAGCGCGACTTGGTAGGTTTCACTCTCAAATCCACTCAAGTATCTATCATCATAAGGGGTGAGGTTTTCTAAGTCCCACGGCGCTAAAGAGTCAGCCAATTTTCTAGGGATGGTGAGCGTTGCACCGATAAGTACGTCATCAAAATGTTTTCTTATATGTCCGCTCACAGGTGTCCATTCGATGCGTTCTACGACATCTTCTACCATCTGCTCTCGTCCATTGATAAACACACGCCGTCTCACTCTCTCATGATAAATGATACCACGCTGTCCATGATAGCGACTCTGCGTATCACTGTCATAGGTCCAGTAGGGGAGATAAATCCCCAAAAACTTCCCTTCACTCTCGGTAAATTGTTTTAAAGAAGAGGGGGCAAACCAGAGATTTCCTACCCATTTTTTTAAAATCTCTTTTGCCTCTTTTTCATTGATGTCAAAAGGCAGAAGTGACTCAGGGGAAAGTGGCATAAAGATATCCATATTGGTCACTATAGGAGAGTGACAGTAGGGACAAGAGGTGCTTCTGGTGTGAAAATTGATGCTAAATGTGGCGGCACAAGAGGGACATTTGACCTCTTTTTCTTGATTGTCTAGTGACCAGCCTGAGCGTCGTATATCGTCCAAGGCATCGTGAAAGTTATACTCTTGTATGGGGATAGGTGGTGGGGTTATTTGATTGATGGCACCACAATACTGGCATTTTAGCGCATCATCATCTGCACAAAAAACGAGGTTTGCCCCACACTGCTTACAAGGAAAACTCTTTTGGGTAAAAAGAGCGCCCTTTTTGATTTTCCTAAACGCTGCCATTTATGAGAGTGGTGGTGGGGTTAAGAGGTTAAATAGAGACTCTATCTCTTCTATATTTCTAGCCTTTTGCCAGTTTTCCATGCCACTAGACCAAAGTAAGGTATCAGCGTCTATTGTTTTATCACTTATAAGTGTCTCTATCTCATCAATGCTGAGTGGTCCTATAGGCTTTTTATCTTTGGCATAGTAGTACATCTTTTCAAATGGCTCAGGGATATAGCCTGTAGGTTCTCTCAAATTTTTACTAAGCTTATCTGCCATAGCAAAACCTACACCCATGGAGGCACCCATGGCTGCTGTGGAGTTGGCATTTTCTGTAGTCATCGACTCGGCTGTTTGAAACTCCAGGTATTTGTGCAAGTCTGTGATGATACCCATGCTGGTACGCTTATCAAGTGCCTCTTCTACTGCTGGAGGAACAGAGACATTTTCTATCAAAAATTTTGTTAGCTCGATACCATACTTGCCAAACTCATCTTGCAATTTTTCAAAGATATATTGACTAAGTTGTTCATAGTTTGAGGCAAGGTCAAGGATGGGGATATTAGCACTAGCAATGATATTTGAGAAGCGAGATATGATGATATTTCTTAGCTGGTTGGAGATATCTTCTACCAAGAAATGTCCATCGGTTCCTACGATGTCACGGATGAAAAGGGCAGGGTCATCGATACGCATCTCATAGGTACCAAAAGCACGTAGACGCACCACCCCAAACTCTTTATCTCTTAAGATGATAGGGTTTTTTGTTCCCCACTTGAGGTCGGTAAATTTACGGAGATTACAAAAATAAACTTCCGCTTTAAATGGCGAATCAAAGGCATGATCCCAGTGCTGTAACGTTGTAAGAATGGGTAAGTTTTGGGTTTCAAGTTCATAGAGACCTGGTCCTAAAACATCTGCTATCTCACCTTCGTTGACAAAGACAGCTGCTTGCCCTGTTCTAACAGTCAGTTTTGCGCCATATTTTATCTCATTGTTATAGCGCTCAAAACGGTAGACCATCGTATCATTACTCTCATCAAGCCAATCGATGACATCTATAAATTCACCAAATATTTTATCCCAAAAACCCATCTTCTCTCCCTATGCTTTTTTATGACTTGCGGCTAATAGCGCATCTTTTAGTTGTGCTTCTATTTTAAGAAGTTCTGATTCAGCCATAGCTCTTGTCTCTTTACCTTTTTGTGCGATTTCTAAACTCTCAGCTAAGGTGTCTATCAATGTTTGGTTTGCAATTTTTATTGATTCTATGTCATACACACCTCGCTCCACTTCTGTACGTACTGCGGCATTGGCATCTTTGAGATTTTTTGCATTCTCTTTTAAGAGGTCATTGGTTAAATCAGTTGCATTTTTAACTGACTTTGCTGCTTCTGCTGAGCGATAAATTGTGATAGTTTGTGCTAGTTGGTTTTTCCAAAGTGGTACGGTGTTGACAAGCGTTGAATTGATTTTAGAGATAAGGTTTTTATCGTTTTCTTGTACCATCTTGATAGAAG
This sequence comes from Campylobacterales bacterium, assembly GCA_024278835.1. Classification (GTDB taxonomy): domain Bacteria; phylum Campylobacterota; class Campylobacteria; order Campylobacterales; family QNZT01; genus JANTGR01. The sequence goes on from JAJRSK010000055.1 coordinate 36,109, forward strand.
GCAGCGCTTGCATCGCTACTTGACGCGTGAGTCGCAAGTCGTGAACACGACGTTCTAAGTCATTTCTGGTTGCCATGATGTTGTTGAGTCCTAAGGTCTTGGCAAGTTTTTTACTACTTCCTGCCTCTTCTTTTAGTTTAGGAATGATTTCTTCATCTAATTGCTTGAGTTTATAGACACCTGCTGCGATATAAAGTTCGAGATCATTAAAATAGTCAAAGTTAACATCATAGAGTCTATCAAGCGCGGTGATATCTGTTAAGAGTTGTGTTTTATGTTGTTCTAAGTCGTCTGTGATTCTATCAACCTGACCTCTAACTTCTTCATATTTTCCTAAAAACTTCACAGCAGGCGAGGCAAGACCGAAAAGTTTGGAAAAGAAGCCTTGTTTAACATTGGGGTTTAAGGCGTCAACGTCAAACCCTTTGATAGCTGTTACCAAAGCATTTAATCCATCACCCGAAGAACCTAAGTCTTTATTTCTTACCCCTTCAAGCATACTATCTGAGACAGAGTTTATCTGCTCTTGTGCACGCGCACCAAAAAAGATAACAGAGTGTGAATCCTGAATATCTATATCTTTTGCGAGTAATTCTATCTTTGTCTGCTCTTTTATAGAAGCGTCTTCATACTTGACCACATCTTTGCTAGCGTCATCTAGTACGTCCACGGCAACTTCTTTAACCTCTTGTTTTAACTCTTTTGCCATCTTTTTAATAGCGTGTTGATTTTCTTCGATTTGCTTGTCCATTACTTATACTCCTTCATGATTTATTTGTTTGGTTAAGGCTTCTATCTGTACATCTAAACGCAAGATATCATCATCATTTAACTTCTCTTTTTGCTCTTTAATTGTCTCTTGTACACTTTTTAAAAGTCTATTATAGTTGGCGGTCATCTTCTCATCGATATTATTGTTTTTTAAGTTTTCTACAAATTCTTCCGTGATGTTTTCTGTACGCGCGAGATAAATCTTGAAAAACTTTCTTGCTCGTGATAAGTCAGCAGGGTCTTTTTCGATAGAAGTGATAATCTCTTCTGTTTCCCAGATGATGCTTTGTAGGTGTTCTTTGGAAGCAAAGTCACTAAGTTCTCGTTTGAGCGATTTTAGCTTGGTGATGCGCGCTCTTGCATTTTGTGTGATTTCTATCACATCTTCTGCATTTACGCCTACTGGTAAGTCTCCGATTTTATCACTGCGTGGGTCAAAACCATAATAGAGGTAAAATCCTACAAATGAAGCCAATCCTAAGAGGATACTTAAAATAAAGGTGTTGTCTGTGGCAAAATAAGAGGTATAGAAAGTAGCGATGGAGAGAAATAGTGCTGATACCGTCTTGTAAGGGAGTTTTGGTGCTTTGATGAGGGTACTATCATGATAGAGTTTCTCTTGTAAAAAACCACGTCTTGCCAAGGTCGCAGCGAGTAGAAAGAGGGCAAAGGCGATAGAGTTTGTGATGATAGCAGAGACATCTCCTCGTAAAAATGAGACGATGGCTGTGATTAAGACAGGTGCGGGGAGGAGATAAAGCAATATGCCCCTCATGGTAAAGCTTTTTAGCTTTTGACTATCTTGTCCGTATCTTTTTGCTTTTGCCATCTTAGCCTCTCAGTAAGTAAAAAAGTGTTTGCCATGATAAGGCACCGACACTAACCAAAAGTAGGAGTAGTCCTATAAATCTATTAAGTCCATTTTGTGTTTTACTCATATAAAAACCCTTGTTGCATATACTTCCAAGCATACCAAAAATTAATCCATTTAAAGATAAAATAAACCATTATAAATGAATAATAAAGCTAAAATTAAGGTTCTAAAATGTTAGAAAAAATGGATAAAAATTTTGTTTTGCCAACTTATGCGAGAAATTATGTTAATTTTGTCAAGGGAAGCAACGCTAGATTGAAAGATAGTGAGGGCAACTCTTATGTAGATTTTACAGCAGGTATCGGCGTGGTAAGTGTGGGACATGCCAATAAAAGAGTGAGTGAGGTGATATGTGAACAAGTCAAGCGTATCACCCACATCTCCAACCTTTATCTCATAGAACCCCAAGCGAGGTTAGCTGAAAAGTTAGTCACATTAAGTGGCTACGATATGCAAATCTTTTTCTCAAATTCAGGGGCAGAAGCCAATGAAGGGGCTATCAAAATAGCGCGAAAGTATGGAGAAGTGGAGGGGCAACCCAAGCGATATAAGGTGATAACGTTAGAACACTCTTTTCACGGAAGAACGATATCTACGCTCAAAGCAACAGGACAGGAGAGTATGCATAACTATTTTGGTCCTTTTCCTGATGGTTTCGTTTATGCTACCAATATCGATGCCATTGAGGGGATGATTGATGATCATACGGTGGCTGTCATGATAGAACTCGTGCAAGGCGAGGGTGGTGTGGAGCCACAAGATAAAGAGAAAGTCCAAGCCTTAGCAAAGATGCTAAAGAAAAGAGATATCTTACTTATTGTCGATGAGGTGCAGACAGGGATTTATCGTACGGGGGAACTCTTTGCTTCAAACCTCTACGAGATAGAGCCAGATATCATCACCGTAGCCAAAGGATTAGGGGGAGGTGTGCCTATAGGCGCAGTGATGAGTGCTAAAAAAGATGTTTTAAAGGCAGGCGATCATGGGTCAACGTATGGAGGTAATTATCTTGTAACGGCTGCAGCAAATGAAGTCCTTGATATCTTGGAAGGTGAAAAAAACTCTGGTGCATTGGATGCTATCATGATAGCGTTTGAAAGGCATGTAGAAAAATTAGCAGAGGCTTATCCAAAGATTGTCACCAAGAGTGTTGGGCTTGGTTTGATGCGGGGACTTCGCATATGCGACGCAGATACTTTAAACAAGATACTTGAAGCATCATTTAAAGAGGGCTTGTTAGTCTTAAAAGCTGGTCGAAATACCTTGCGATTTTTGCCACCACTTACTATCAGTAAAAAGGAGATTGAGGATGGGTTTGAAAAACTTAACCGCGTCTTTGCTGCTTTGTAGTCTTGTTGTTGAGGCACTTGTTGTTGAGGCAAGTGACGCGCCTTTGTCTGCCTTAAAACAAGAACAGATCGATATAGACAAGAGTATTGATGCCAAAAAAGCGAGCAATTTGAAATATGACTGGATTAATCCTATCGTGGCTTCTTACTCCTATGCGGTGAGTGATCAGTATGCGCAGGAGAATAAGTCACGCTATTTTAGGATTTCACTCGATCAGCCTATCTTTAAAAGTGGGGGGATTTATTTTGCGATTAAGTACTCTCATGCCTCTAAAACTTTTGCGCAGATTGCCACCTCTCTCAAAGAGCACAATCTTATCAAATCTTTGTATGATACCGTATTGAGTCTGCAAAGAATTGATTTGCAGATAGAAAAGTTGCGTTTGCAGATAGCCAACTCTTTGATGGACATAGCGCGAAAAAGAGAGCAGTTTGAGAGTGGTGTTTTAGATAGTAGTTTTTTGGATGCGGCCATCTTGTCTAAAAGTGCGCAAGAGCAGTTGCTTTTGGATAATAAGCAGAAGCGTTTTGCCTTGCTTCAAACATTTAAAAATCTCTCTGATATTGATTATAAAGAGGTGCGTTTACCCCATTTTGAGATGGTAGATAAAGAAGAGTTTATAGCAAAAAATCTTGAATTACAAAGTGCACAAGCACAAAAAGCACAAGCTAGGTACCTTAAAAATATGACTATTTCTAACTACCTTCCTACGCTCTCACTCTTTGGAGATTATAGCAATAGAAAAGATAGTTTTAGACTCTTTAAACAAAATAATGAATCAAAAAATTATGGTTTACGCCTCTCTATGCCACTTTTGGATGTTAACCGTGGACGCAATATAGAGATAAAAAAGTTGGAGTATTTAAAGTCTCAAATCATGCTTAAAGATAGAAAAAAAGAGATTGAAAATAGTTTTAAAACATTTAAAAATTCTATTTCAATTTTGGAAAAACGGCAAACTTTAGCCCAAAATGATGCGACACTTTATGGTGCATTAGTCCGTGTAGCAAGGGATGGTTTGAAAGCTGGAGAAAAGACAAAAATGGATGTGGATACCTTGGTCAATTCACAAAGTATCGCCAGTTTAGATGCCAAGATATATGCGCTTGAAATTCAGAGTAAATTTTTAGAACTCTATGCAAAGATGCGTGATGAAATTTAGTCAATATATGCAAGAGTGGCTTTATGCAAAGGATGGGTATTATGCCTCGTTTCGGGCTATTGGTAAGGGTGGAGACTTTTATACGGCGGTGAGTTCTAGTATGTTTTTTGGTGGGAGTATCGCTAAGCGTTTTATCGCAAGCGTGGAGGAGGGATTTTTACCCTCTGATACCACTATCATAGAAGTGGGCGCGCATCAAGGCTATATGTTAGCAGATATCGTGCAATTTATCTATACCTTGAAGCCTTCACTCCTTCAAACACTCTCCTTTGTGATAATAGAACCCCAAAAAGAAAACAGAGAAGCGCAGATTGCTTACTTTCAAGAGTCCTTTGGGGATTTGGTGACGCTTACACATGTGGATACTTTTGATGCGCTCTCTTTGGAGAGTGCCTTTATCGTTGCCAATGAAATATTCGATGCTTTTTCTTGTGAACTTATCAAAGAAGATACGATGCTTTATATGCAAGAGGGTGTACCGAGATTTGGGGAGCAAGATGAAATAACTAAGCGCTTAGCTCAAAAGTATGGTATCAAAAAGGGAGAACTCTCTGTAGGTTTTGAATCTTTTGCAGCGTCTATGGCAAAGGCGATTAAGAAGTTTGAGTTTGTGAGCTTTGATTATGGTGATAAAGAGAAGCGGACAGATTACTCTATACGTATCTATCATAAACACCAGAGTTATCCATTTTTTGCCTTGACTGACTTTGTCAAAGATGAAAATGAGAAGCCAAAAGATGTCTCTTTAGCATCACTTTTTAAAAAGAGCGATATCACCTATGATGTGAACTTTACCCATCTCATTGATGCCTTTGAGGGTGCTGGCGTGCGATGTGAAAGCTACAAAACACAACTTGCTTTGTTGGTGGAGTTTGGTATCATTGAATTACTGGATATGCTTTTACAAAACAGCGATGAAAAAACCTACAATGCGGAGATGAATCGTGCTAAAGTGTTGATAGATCCGTCATTTATGGGGGAGCGTTTTAAAGGTGTGGTATTTAGAAAAGGGTAAGTCAAGAAGTCAAGATAACGACTTTGGGGGGGGATGAAGTACTTGTTATCTTAACTCTTAAGTAGTATTATATAGGTGAAATGTTGCCCAATTGTGGCATCAGTTATTAAACATAAAAAAATAGAGTAATTTTTTATTTAATGTGTATATAAGTAACGTATAAGTTTTCTGGGTAATTTAGTAGTTTTGAAAGCGGGTTAAGACAACAATCTTACTAGGGGGGGATGAAGTACTTGCTGTCTTAACTCTGTAGATATTATATAGATAGAATGTTGCCCAATTGTGGTATTGCATAAAATTTGTTGATAATTGATATTTGTTTTCTTATGATGTGTAAATCAGTAACACTCTTTTGTTTTAGTATCATGATAGTGTGATATAAGTACTTAAAGTGGGGAAGCCCCACTTTATATTTAGACTAGAGAACTCTTCTCAAATATTTTTTCTTCTAATAGTTCTTCTTCGGCTTTACCGATATAATAGCCTTGCGAATAGTCAATACCGATTTCATTTACGATATCATAAATGACTTCATTTTCCACATATTCAGCGACTGTCATGGCGTCGATTCTATCGGCAAATATTTTAATCATCTCTACTGTTTTTCTGGCAAGTGGGGATGTGGCGATATCTTGAATCAATGAACCATCTATCTTGATGATATTTGGCTCAAACTCCAAAATACGCATGAAATTTGAGTAGCCAGATCCAAAGTCATCGATGGCTATCTTAACACCATAGCTTTTGGAAATGTCGATGAATTGTTTTACCACTTCATAATCTTCAGTATCTTTGTCTTCTAAAAGTTCAAAAATCATCTTATCTGCGACATCAGCATGCTCTTTAATGGTTTGTAGTAGATAAGCACTCATATGAGGGTCTTCTATATCCAAAGAAGAGAGGTTGATAGAAAATTCTTTACCGGTCTCTTTAATTTTATCAAAAACTTTATCGATTAGTATTTTAGTCACCTGAGGATAAAGTTTTCCTTTTTTGGCAGTTTCAAGAAAAAATGGACCAGGATAGATAGTATTTCCCGCTTCATCTTTCATCCGTATGAGTGATTCATAGCGATGTATCTCTTTGGTTTTGTTGTTAAAAATAGGTTGATATTGTGGTGCAATGTTATTTTCTCTTAGGGCTATTTTAATCGTTTTTAACATAGAGAGGTTTCTACTCAACCCTTCACGCAATCCATCGATAACATCTTCTGATAAAAGATACTCTTTTTTATGGGAAATGGCGGAACTAAGCACTTCATTGGCATCTTCATAGACACTATCTTTGCCTCTAGCAAAACTCATAGTCACATTGACATCAAAGTCATAACCATAAGATTCTATTTTTTGATGTTTGACTTTTTCTACAAAGTTAAAACAAAAATCTTCTACTGCTTCACGTTTTAGTCTGTCAGGACAATGACGCAATATGGCATACTTACCACTAGAGATATGATAAATATCTTGGTGATTTAAACTTTTAAAAGCGTCTTTGAGGAGTTTGGTAAACTCTAGTTCCAAGAGTTCAACGATTTTATTACCATAAAAGTTTTCGTTGGTTTCAAAATTGTCAATTTTTACCAAAAAAAGTTCTTGTTCTTCCTCTCCTTCTGAGATATCTTTTAGTAGTGCCATTTTGTTTGGTAAAGAGGTGATGGTATTAATGGTGGCTAGAGAGTACTTTTGATTGAGTGAGGAAATTTGTGCATAAGATTTACATCTGGCTTTGAGCTCTGTTTTGTCAAAAGGTTTTGAGATAAAGTCATTGACACCTGCCTCTAATGCATGAATCTTGTCTTCTTTGTTTTCAAGTGAGGTAATCATCAAGATAGGGGTTCTTTGAATAGATTCAATTTCCCGTATCTTTTTCGTGGCTTCAAAACCATTCATCTTGGGCATCATAGCATCCATCAGAATGACATCAGGATGATGCTCTTTTGCGTTTTCTATGGCTTCTAGTCCATCAGAAGCTTCTATAAACGTATAGTTTTCATTTTTAAGGGATAGTTTGATGGTCATTCTATTGACTGAGACATCATCCACTATTAATATTTTTCCACTAGGCATAACTTATTTGAACCTCACTTAAGATTTCTATTTTCTCTTCTATTTGACTAAAGAGAGAGAGGTAGTTTATCTTCCTATTTTCTTTTGCTGCCTCTTCCATGCTTCTTGCCATATCTTGTATATCGACTAACATCAAATTTGCTGCACTCCCTTTGATGGCATGTGCTTCATTTTTAATCGTATCTATATCATTTCCTTCAATTGCTTCTTCAATGTTGGCTAAAGAGACTTGTGCATTTTCTACAAAAAGTTCTACTAAAATAGCCACATCCTCGATATCAAACTCTAATGCTTCTGCAAGTGCTTCTATGTCCATCATACCATCTCCTTTGGTGTTAAAAAATCTTTAAATGTTTCTGCTAATTTCTCTTTGTTGATTGGTTTTGTGAGGTATTCATCCATACCGGCGTCTAAAAACTTTTCTCGATCACCTTTGAGTGCATTGGCGGTTAAGGCGATAATTGGTGTATGGACTAAGGTGTTCTCCTTCTCTATAGCCAAGATACGTTTGGTTGCCTCTATGCCGTTTAAATTTGGCATATTTTCATCCATGAGGATTAAGTCATAGCTATTATTTTCAAATGCAGCGATGGCTTCTAGCCCATCATTGGCTATGTCAAACTGAAGTTTAAACTTTTTTAGGATGAGAGACATAAACATTTGATTTGCTTTGTTATCTTCAACAAGAAGAATTTTTTTATCTTGGATATTGAGTGCTTCTGGTTTTATAGGTGTAGATGTTTTTTTATATTTCCCCAACTCTACATCAATAGCAAAGGAAAATGTACTTCCCTTGCCTTCTTCACTTTTAAGATGTAGTTTACCACCCAACATAGAGATGAGTCTTGATGAGATAGAGAGACCAAGTCCTGTGCCACCGTATTTTCTAGTTGTAGAACTCTCTGCTTGTGAAAAGGCTTTAAAGATATGTTTTTGTTTGTCTTTAGCAACACCTATACCACTGTCTTTTACGCTAACGAGAAGTTTTTTGTTTTTATATCCGATATGGAGTTCCACTTTACCATTTCTTGGTGTGAATTTGAGTGCGTTGGAGAGTAAGTTAGCGATAACCTGTTTGATGCGTAGTGGATCAGAGTGTAAGGCGGAGGGCATATTGTCATCCATGATAAGGGTGAGATTGACAGACTTTTCAGATGCCTTTGCCCGAAAAAGTTCGACTAAGGTGCTAAACTCTGCATCGACATTAAAATCAACTTTGTCAATGGCTAAATTTCCACTCTCTATCTTTGAAAAATCTAAGATATCATTGATGATACCTAAAAGGGTAGTACTGGAATTTTGTATAGTTGCGATATATTTTAACTTCTCTTTATCTGACTCTTTCTCTTTTAAGAGATCAATAAATCCTAAAATAGCATTGAGTGGCGTGCGGATTTCATGAGACATGTTGGCAAGAAATTCTGATTTTGATTTACTAGCTTGTGCTGCGCGTACGGCCATCTTGCTGGCTTCTCTACTGGCTTCTTCTAACTCTTTGTTATTAAAGAGTATCTGTTTTCTGATAGGGTTTGAGGTGTAGATAAGTGAGAAGATGATGAAAAATAGTGCAAAAACTTGTGCATAAAAATAGAGATCAGTTTTATCTTGGATGTTGGCTTCTATTATGCTAAGTTTTTGAAAAGAGTTCTCTAATATTTCATGTAATAAAGATAACCTAGTATCAAAAAGTTTTTTGACCATGATTACCTCTTTAGAGATTTTATCCTGTGTCTTTAAAAATGCTAGGATGTCTCCTCTTTGAAGTGCTTGTCTACGTTCTATCATGATAGTATCTAGCGCTAAGAAACTTTCCTTTATTTTGCTGTAGATGCCATCTCCTATGAGTGATAAATCTGTTGTTTGCTGGTTACGTGGTTCATATCTTTTTGATTCGTTATTGACACCTATATTAATTTTTCCACCATATTTTAATATCGTGATGAACTCATCAGACTTATCAACATTTTGTAGGCTTAATGCTTTGTGCTTTGTATAAGCATTCTCTTCTAATAGTGAAAGTGATTTTTCAAAGTTATATTGTGCCTCTTTCGTTTTAGCTTCACTTTTTTTGGCGATATCGATTTGTAGTTGGGTATTTTTAGTCTGCTTTTCTAAGTTATCTATCAAGCCATTAAAGACATAACCTAAACCCCCAACTATGAAGATACCAGCGATTGACAAACGAAGTAGTGCTTGTAAATCTTTATATGTTTGATTTGTGACTTGTTTGATGCCCATCTCTTCCCCTAATATATTGTAATTTTATACTTTTAAATACAATATTTTAACTTTTAGGTAAAGTTTATAGCTAAAAGTTAAAATAGTTCTTACTATATATCGACAAATGTCAGTTTCTATTTAATAAAAAATTCTATGATTTTATTTGCTTATTTGGCTATAATAGTTGCAAATATAATAGATAAAAGTGATATCAAATTTTATACAAATAATTCAACCTTAGGAGTGTGCATGTTAATTACAAATATCGAATATATCCCAAACCGTGAGATTAAAGAGCATTTTGGTGTGGTTTCTGGTTCTACGGTGAGAGCCAAGCATGTAGGACGAGATATTATGGCAGGATTTAAAAATGTTTTTGGCGGAGAGTTAAAAGGGTATACAGAACTTTTAAGTGAATCAAGAGAAGAGGCAATGGCACGTATGGTAGAGCAGGCGGAGTCTCTAGGTGCCAATGCTATCTTAAATGTGCGATTTTCTACCTCCTCAGTTGCCGCAGGGGCGGCGGAGCTCTATGTCTATGGAACGGCAGTAAGGATTTAAGATGTATGATATTCTCTTTTTTCTTTTTTTATTGATTGTAGGATATGTCTTTGGGACTATTATAGAAAAACGGCATTTTAGCTCTTTAACAAAGAGGGAAGAGGAGATGCTCTATCTACCGATGATTGCTATAAAAAAGCCACTAAGAGATGAAGATATTACGCGTAGTGAATTAGTCAATGGTTCGGTAGTTATCTCAATAGATTTTTTTAAAAAGTTTGTGGCGGGGCTAGTAAACTTCTTTGGTGGTAATATCACGGTCTATGAAAGTTTGGTAGATAGGGCGAGAAGAGAGGCGATTTTAAGGATGAAAGAGTCCGCAAAAGATGCTAGTGAAATCATCAATATCAAGATAGAGACCTCCTCTATCAGTAAAAATACCAAAGGTATTGGTGCGATAGAAGTCTTGGCCTATGGGACTGCCATATACCGATGAAATACAATCACAAGTTACCAGATAGTTCTGTAAATGTATCAAAAAAAAGTATACTGCTTGAGACGCTCAAACTTTTGGGTGTTTTATTGCTACTGGGTATAGGGTTTTACTTTTTTTTAAGTGCTTCACTTAATTATGTAGTTGAGAAAATAACCCCTGCACAGGAGAAGCAGTTGATTGCGTTGATAGATTTTGCACCTGTGATGGAAAATGAAAAAGAGAATGCTTATTTGCAGGCTTTGACAGATAAACTCACCCCTTGCACATCTTTGCCTTATCCTATAAAAACCTATGTGATTGATACTCAAGAACCCAATGCCTTTGCCATGCCTAGTGGAAAAATTTATATCACTAAAGGGATGTTACAAGAAGTGAAAAATGAAAATGAACTGGTGGGCATCATCGGGCATGAATTGGGGCATTTTAAACATAAAGATCACTTACGGGGGCTTGGAAACTCTCTTATTTTGGCTTTTATGTCACTTTTTTTAGAAAATAACTATGGCACACTTTTTGATACATCCTTACAACTCTCCCATGCTAAGTACTCCCAAAAAGCTGAGTATGAAGCAGATATTTTTGGTTTAAGCGCGATGCAATGTGGTTATGGCAATGTCGCTTCTGCTACCACGCTTTTTGAACGGCTCAATGATGGTAAAAAATGGGAGTATTTTTTAGAAACACATCCTGACTTCAGCTCTCGTATAGAGAAGATGAAGTCAGAGATAGTCAAGAAAGGATATAATGTAGAGGCGCAGGTCAAACCGCTAAAGGAGAAGTTTTAGTTGGATAAGACGCGGATATTTTTACCGCTACTATCCTCTTTTTGTGCTACTTCACCAATCCCTTTTTGATAATAGCCAGGGATATTGCCACAGGTAATCTCAATCACATCACTGAATTCTTTTCCTGCGATAGTGAAAGTATCAAGATGCTGGGTCAATTTACAAGTTGAGTTTCTTGTAGTGACAAGGTCATTGATGTTTGCAGTAAGCTTCAAGGCGTAGGTTCCATTGGCCTTGCCACCTTTTTCAAACTTTACGGTGATTCTATCCGCGCCTTTTTCATAAATCGTGGTTTCATCTTGGGCATAATCAGCTATTTCCGTTACACGATTGTTTGTAACACTATAAGTAGATTTATAGGTACTATCTACACTATTGGAAGAGAGTGTAAAGGTGTTGGTGTTGGAGGAGGCTGGTGTCATGTATTCCCATAGATTGTATTTGCCATTACTTGTTGTTGGAGCTACTGTTTTACTTTCATCTCCACCACCACCACCACAACCCACAAGAAATAGTACGGTAATTGCTGTAAGTGCTATGTTTTTTATCATGATAATTCCTTAATAATATATATCTCTATATCGCCATATTTATAAAATCTGTAGTTATTATAGTATAATTTGACTTCTTTTAGATGATATTTTTAACCAAAGAGAAGTAAGGTAACATAATTTTACCCATTTTCTCTAAAAAAGAGGGCAATGAGGACAAATAGCCCCAGACTCAGTAGTGGTGAGAGCATCCAATAAATCTTGAAAATGCCTTTAAAAATATAACGATAATAGTACCACCATGCCATAATAAGTAAGGCAATGTGTAGTACAAGCAGAGGCTTATAGACGAGTAAAATCTTAGTACTATAGGTAAGGATGAGTAAAAGTAGTAGCAGTCCTAAACTTTGCATAAGTTTCTTGCTATCGTGTGACTTTTGATACGAGAAGTAAAGTGCTGTCATGATAAGTACTAAACTTAGGGCAGAAAAAAAATAAAGCATCTATCGATTTCCCTGCCAGTCATCTATCTTTCCTTCTTTGTGATTTTTTGTATGCGCTAAAGTTTCTAAAAGGTTTAACTCTTTGGAGAGGCTCTTATCCCCGATTTGAGCCATTTGATTTTTAAAATATGTCAAAAAGAGAGTAAAAATCTTTTTGTACCCTTCACTCACTTCAAGTGGGCAAGATTTTCTCTCCCATGTTTTTACAAAAGCATAGAGTGGACGCAGGGGTGGATATAAACCACAAGTGCGTTTGAGCTTGATAAATGATGGATATGCCACCTTGTCTTGGCATCCTTTTCTCATATCCATAGAGAAATTTTTCATCAAGTCCACGTAGCGTGAGAGTAAAATCGCTTTTTGTGTAGCAGGGTTATCATGATAGAACCCTGCTTTAAAATGGGCTGATTTACTAGCATGGTAAGCTTCGCCTGCTCTATCATGATAGTCGATACTCAGGGTTATTGCATCTCCCTCAGCAATTTTTTGCAGTTTTAATAAAATCACACCTCCACGTGTCCCGTCTTCATTACTTGGACTAGGAAAGAGGGTATTGACATACATCAACTCTCCTGTGGCAAGATTGGCTTCAGGAGAGCCATATACTGCGGTGATTTTAAAAGCATCACTCTTTAATTTGAGTTTTAAATCAAAAACAAGTGGTGTTACCATATAATCAAATTCATCGTCAAGACGTTTTTTAAACTCCTTAGAAGAGTGAATAGCATAGTAGTTTGCGCCCTTGGTTTTGCTCACTGTTTCGACCAAGTCATTATTAAAGTCTACGCCTATGCCGATAAAAGTCGTGTAAATATGCTTTTCTGAGGCATTTTTAGCGATGGAAAATAGTCCCTCTTTACCTAATTCCCCACGATTTGGCATGGCATCGGTGAGAAAAATAATACGGTTTTCATATACTTTTGGGTCTTTTAATTGGCTTGATAAAGAGTCAAAAAGTGCGACACCCACTTTATACCCTGCAGACCAGTTAGTGCCACCTCTTGGTCTTAAGTCAAGGATATGTTTTTTGATAGCATCCATGTTGGTATCTTTGATAGGGCGTAGAGGTTTGGCATTGTAAGCTTGGTTATCAAAAAGTACGACACCCAAGGTATCCTCATCACTTAAATGCTCACTCATAGCGACGATGGCTTCATTGGCAAGAGCCATTTTGGTTTTTCTACTCTCTTTGTTTTCAATGCGTCTATTTTTATCATAGTAGTATTGGTCAAAGGGAGAAGACATAGAACCAGAGATATCTAAAACGACAACGATATTGAGTTTTTTACGGCTAAAATCACTCTCTTTGATATTGCTATCAAGTCCAACAGAGAGATAATACTCCTTTTCATCACTAAAAGGATTTTTGGAAATAGCTGTGCTATATGAGGGACAAAATAGTGTTTGGCAAGGCTCTTTTTTGGCTGATTCAAAGTAATGATCATAAAAAACACCTTCATAAGTCATCGCTTCTAATTTTGGTAGATACCCTTGTTTGACATTTTCATAAAAGTTATCAGCATCTTTGGCACCACCCACAGAAAACCCTAGACTTTTTTTCATGCGCATAGGTGCCGCTGCCATGGTCAATGTTCTTCCAAGAGAACTAGGCTGATGACGTGAGTGTTTTGAAATTGTCTCTACGGTGGAGTTATAGTCCCAATCATCTATCTGTTCTTGTGTAACTGAGGCTTTCTTGCTCATGGCAAAAAGTGAAGTAGATAGAAGTAAGCTTAGTAACAATATAAAAGTTTTTTGCATAGATATCCTTTTGGCATATTATACAGTAAAAAAAAGATAAATTGTGAAGTAACATCGTGATAAAATACTTTTTATGAAGCAATTACTTTTTATCATGATAATACTTTTTACGATGACTGGATGTATCTTTACCCCACCACCTAGTGAGAGAACAACGTGGAGAGAGGTACCTCAAAATCTTGATACGTACATGGATGAAAGTAATCCAATACTGCAATTTGCCAAAGCACAACTTGGCGTGAGATACCGTTATGGTGGGATGAGTCCTTCGGGGTTTGATTGTTCTGGATTTATCTGTTATGTCTATGAGGCAGGGGTAGGAAAAAAGTTACCGCGTACGGCAAAAGCACAATCTACTTATGTTGATATCTTAGATAAGGAGGCACTTCTTCCTGGTGATTTACTCTTTTTTGACACGTCAAATCGTGGTAAAATCAATCACTCTGGAATCTACCTAGGAGGGGGGAAATTTATCCATGCTAGTAGTGGAAAAGTCTATTCTGTGACTGTCTCTTCGCTAGATAAAGGTTTTTATAAACGGGCATTTCGCTGGGGTGGAAGGGTGCAGTATTAAAAATATTATCTATCATGATAGTATCATTTTGGGTGCGGGTGCAAGTGGCTTGATGGTGGCACATAAGTATAGAACCAGAGATATCGCACTCATAGAATCCAATGCTTCAATCGCGCAAAAACTCAAGATATCAGGTGGGGGCAAGTGCAATATCACCAACATATCTGTATCATTATCCAATTTTTATGGGGATAGTGCTTTTGTAAAGAACTCTCTGGAGAAATTCTCACGTGATGATTTACTAGGCTTTTTAAAAGAGCATGGCGTGAAACCTGTTATCCGAAAAAATCGCTACTACTTTTGTAAAAACTCTTCAGATGAAATCGTCAATATCTTTAGAAAAACTAAAAATGTTTATCTCAATCAAAAAGTGATGGAAGTAGAAAAAAAAGAGAACTTTATTCTCAAAACCCAGACAAAAACGTATGCCTGTAAAAATCTCATCATCGCGTCAGGTGGACTCTCTTACCCCCGTATTGGGGCGAGTGATATCGCTTTTAAGATTGCTGAAACTTTTGGACATAGTATCATGACACCTAAGCCTGCCTTAGTTGGTTTTACAGTACAAAAGGAGCAGTTTTGGTTTAAAGAGCTCTCTGGTCTCTCAGCAGAAGTGGCTATAAAAGTGGCCGGTAAAACCTTTCAAGAAGCTATGCTTTTTACCCATAAGGGTATCTCCGGACCAGTAGTGTTAAATGCTTCTTTGTATTGGGATAAAGGGGAGATGGAAGTGGATTTTGTCCCATCTCTTTCTGCTACACGTCTGCAAAAGGTGCGTAAAAGAGAGATTCCCTTACCTAAAAGATTTCTCAATGCTTTTTTAGAGAGGTATCCTTTAGAGATGTTAAAAGAGTATCGTTTTGCCCCTGCTGGAAACTTTGGCTATTCTAAGGCAGAGGTGACAAGAGGGGGTGTCTGTACAGATGAAGTGGATGCAAAAACGATGATGAGTCTGAAAGAGAAAAATCTTTTTTTTGTGGGAGAGTGTCTGGATGTGACGGGAGAGCTTGGTGGGTATAACTTTCAATGGGCTTTTTCATCAGCCCAAAATCTCATACTAGGGAGATAAAAACATTACCCAGTCCCAGACCGTGCGCTTACGTCTTAATTCTTTTTCAATGGTTTCATTATCAAGACCAAAGTCAGTTGAAAGTGATGCTTTAAACTTCTCTCTTGCATTTTGTGATGTCAGTATCGAAGAGATGCGAGAGTTTAAAACAATATGCCTTTTGCTATAGTAGGTGGAAGAGGCTTGTTGTAGTATAGTTTTAAGTCGTTGAAAAACCATTTGATTATAGCTTTTTTCTGACATAACTTTTTCTGTAACTATATTACTTTGCTTGAAATTACCGCCTCTTAAATCATCAAGTGTTATATACTCTTTATTTGTTTGTATTTTTTTAGGGAAAGAAGGTGCTGCTTTTATGGTGGCTAAGTTTGAGATATAGTTCTCTTTCAATACTTCTTTCTTTTTTTCTAAGGTTAATATTTTGGTATCAACGGGCTTCACTTCACTACTTGTAACGCGTGCAGGGGTATTAAAAAAGTAGTAGATAATAAACGAGAGTACTAGTACGGTTAAGGGAATTAATATTTTCATGTAATTATTCTAACTAAAAGAGTTTAAAATTAAACATCTTTTAGTTTTTTTGCATTCACTAGTGAAAATAGAGCAGGAAGGTAGAGCAAGTTTAACACCGTTCCCCATGCCAGACCAAATCCCAAAGCGATAGCCATAGGTTGAAAGATAGTCGCTTGACCTGTTGGAAAAAAGATAAGTGAAGAGAGCCCGATAAGTGTGGTGATCGAGGTGAGCACAATAGGACGAAAACGCTTTGCTGCGTAGAAGTATATCTCTTCAATGTTAGATGCTTTTTTCAGATTCATTATCATGATAATGCCATCATTGATAACGATACCTGAGAGTCCAAGCATTCCGATGATAGAAGGCATAGAGAGATTTAATCCTAAGAGAAAATGCCCAACTAGCACACCTAGAAAGGCAAATGGAATAACGGACATCATCATAAAAGTTTCTCGAAAAGAGTTAAAGAGATAGAGTAGGGAGAGCATGATAAGTAACATAGCTAGTGTAGAAGCTGCCATCATGTCACTTTTGAGTTCTTTTTTCTTTTCATCTTCCCCTTTTAGTTTGATTTTGATGCCCTCTTTTTTAAAGGTATTTAGGAGAGGTTGTATCTTTTCTAAGACTTCTGTTGCGGTAATCTTCATGGTGTCAACATTGGCATAGAGATAAAAGTTTTTTTCACCAAAATCTTTTACTAATTTTTCAAAAGATTTTTTCTTTGTAAACGTGGTGACCTCTTTTAGCAGTACTTTTTCACCACTCTCCAGGTGTAGTTCATAATTTTGAAGGGCTGAAAACGAGTCTTTATCGTGGCTTCGTATCTTGACTTCTAAGAGATTATCTTGATCAAAAATGAGTGAAGATTTTCTTTTAAGGTATGCAGAGGAGAGTAGTTCTCCAAGGGATTGTTCACTTAGCCCTAAAGATTCGCCATAAGGGTTGAGTTGTAGTTTTATTTCATTGACACCATATTTTAAGTTGTCGGTCACGGTGGTTATGCCCTCTATCTCTTGCATGGTAGTTTTGAGTTTTTGCATGCCTTGCATCACTTTGATATCATCATTACTGATGAGTCCTATCTTAATGTCTGACTTGATAGGCCCTACCTTTCTCTCTACGATATCAATGTCTGTGAGATTAAACTCTTTTTTATATCCTCTCTCTTTTAAAAATTGACGTAATTTTTTAGCAATTATTTGAGACTTTTCTTCTCTGGTGCGTCCCTCATCATCGTAGTAAAAACTAAGATTGGGGGTGATGAAGCGATCCACAAAGTTTTGTGCTTTTAGTTTTTGTAGCTCAATGGTGATTTGTCCGACATAGGGGTAGGTTTCACTAGTTCCTGCACTATCTCTTCTCCAGCCAGCGACTGAACCAATGTGCTTGATAAAAAAATGCTCTTTTTGGGCATAAATATCTTTTTCGATGGTTTGTAAGATAAGAGCGGTCTCTTCTGTTGTCGTATTCACATTTGCTTTGAGGGCTAAGTTGATGGTTGTTGCGTCAAAACGTGGAAACATTTGAAACTTTGAACTTTTTAAACCCGTGATGATGAGAAAGGGAACGATGATGATAAAGAGCAGTAAAAAAGTTTTTTTATAGTGTAAAAGATAGTGAATAATTCTCGAATAAATCTTATTTGCTTTTTTCCAAGAGTGTGCTTTTTGCCCTTTTTTAAGGGTATGGGCTGCGTGAATAGGTAAAAAGAGAAAAGATTCTATCAAAGATGCTAAGACCAAAATGGAGACGGTGATTGGGATAAGCTTGATGACTTCTCCCATCGTGCCACTCATCATGAGCGCAGGTATAAAGGCAAATAGTGTGGTTAAAGAAGCGATGGTGACAGGTTTAAACATTTCACTCGCCCCTTTGATCGCAGCCTCCTTTGGTTCCATGCCCTCTTCGACATGTTGTTGGATATTTTCACTGACCACGATAGCATCATCAACGATGATACCAAGGGCGATGAGTACACCGATAAGTGAAATCATATTGATAGTATAACCAGCAGCAAAGAGATAAAATGCGCCAAGGACAAAAGAGGTGGGAATACCTAAGGAGATGATAAAAGACATCCGCACATTGATAAGCATTGCCACTAGTAATCCTATGAGTATGAGTCCTAAAAGGATGTTGGAGATGATGATGTTGAGTCTATCTTTGATGTGGACAGATTGGTCGTTGTGGATGGTATAATGTAAGTCACTATGTTTAGCATTGAGTGTTTCAACCAGTGCTGCTATGGTCTCTGAGAGGGTGAGGGCATTGCCTTTTGGACTCTGTTTGATAGCGATATCCACTGCTTTTTCACCATCGATGGAAAAAAGAGATGCGGCATCTTCGTAGCGTTTTTCTACTGTGGCGATATCGCGTAGATAAAAATGTATCCCTTGTAGAGAAAGTTTAGAATCTAACATCTTTTGTGCCGATTTGGGACCATTGAAAGTAGAGATATAATGAAATCCAGCACCTTTATCTTCTATTTCTCCGATAGGATAGATATAGGATAGTTTGGAGATGGCTGCAAAGACGCTTCGTTCAGAGAGTCCTAATGCTTTGATTTTTTTAGTATTGACGATGACATCATAGTAGAGGTCAGAGTCTCCATAGATGATAACTTCAGAGATGTTTTTGATGCCGCTTATCTCTTGTTTTAGTCTATTTGCTTCTTTTATAAGTTTGGCATGGGAGAGGGAACTTGAAGAGAGGGCTATGCGCATCAAATCTCGTTTTATCTCCGCGACATTGACGATAGGGGTATCCATGTCACTTGGAAGGTTTTGGCTAGAAAGTGCTAGGGCATCTTTGACCTTGTCTGCTGTATTGTAACGGTCTATTCCTTTTTCTAACTCCAAAATAAAATTAAACTTTCCAGCA
This sequence comes from Campylobacterales bacterium, assembly GCA_024278835.1. Taxonomy (GTDB): domain Bacteria; phylum Campylobacterota; class Campylobacteria; order Campylobacterales; family QNZT01; genus JANTGR01. Next base: position 55,143 of record JAJRSK010000055.1, read on the forward strand.
GTGATAACGGTTGTCATTTCTCGTATACCGTCGATGTTTTGTATCTCACTTTCGATATCTCTTACTGCCATATTATCCAAGATATCGATAGAAGCACCAGGGTAAAATCCAGTTACTGTGACCATATCAAGTTCAAAGGAGGGAAAAATCTCTTTAGGTGTTTTTTGATAAGAGAAGATACCTACAAGAAAGATGAGTCCAAAGAGTAGGTAGTTGATGCGGGCATTGTCAACAAAGAAGCGTAAAATTTTTTCAAACATAGAAGTATTGTAGCGTAAAAACATTATCATGATAGCATAATAGCATATAGGATTGCTATCATGATATTACATACATTGTGATTAATGTCGATATTATATTAGTATAAGTATTTTAGACAATTAGGACAGTTGATGAACAGTAAAAAGATTTTAATGTTGACGAGTAAATTTCCCTCTAATGTATCTACCTTCATTACAAGAGACGTGCAGATTTTAGTGGCGGCTGGCTACCATGTAGATATATACCCGATTACCCCACTCAATGAAGATTTATGGCAATTTGTACCTGAAGATGGCATGACGCTTATCCAAGAGGGGAAGGTAACGGTATATAACTTTTCAAAAAAGGAGTTACTCCTCAATGCCTTAAATTTTTGGAAATATCCTTCGCTTGGATTTTTTAAAGAGGCAATGCAGATAGCCAAAGAGTCAGCCGGTTTTGGAAAGTCTCAACTTATAAAGTCACTATATGCATTTCTTTGGACACTTTCTTTAAAACAAAAACAAGACAATGCCAACTATGAGAGGGTGGTCTCTTACTGGGCCAACTACTCAGCCACTGCGGCATATCTCTACTCTAAGTACTCTGCATCGAAGCCACCATTGGTGATGTATGCGCACGCGGGGGTTGATTTGTATCGAGATCAGATTTATCTGCTAGAAAAGTTACAATATGCCCATAAAGTGATTACTGTATGTCAGTTTAATGTTGATTTTATGAAAGAACTCTATCCTCATGATTTTGATAGTTTTAAAGATAAGATTTCTATCTATCATCTGCCATTACCAATGAAAGCATTACCAAAAGTAGAGAAGGTACCAAATCAAATCATCGCGGTCTCTACGCTGCATATCAGAAAAGGGATAAACTATCTGGTCGAGGCTTGTGGACTTTTGAAAAAAGATAATATTGATTTCAGATTACTCATCGTAGGTGGTGGGGAAGAAGAGATGAATCTTAAAAATCAAGTGAAAGAATTAGGGCTTGAAGACATCACTACATTTACAGGGCAAATCCCCTATGAGAGGGTTGAAAAACATATGGCGGAATCTGTTGTGTTAGCACACTGTTCTCCTGAACTAGGTGACGCGGTGCCTACGGTGATAAAAGAGTCACTGATGGTAGGTACCCCAGTCGTAGGGTCAAATATCGTAGGTATACCGGAACTTTTAGATTATGGTAAATGTGGTGCTTTATTTGAGCCCAAAAATGCCCAAGATTTACATGATAAATTAAAGGTGATACTAGAAGATGAAGCTTTACAAGCAGATATGTCAGTAAAGGGCAGGGCATTTGCTGAGAAGATGTTTGATATCAAGATTAACTCTAAGCAGTTAGTAGAGATTATGCAAGCGTAGAAGTATTACTTCTGCACTTCTTGTGTAACACTTCTTGTATTACCTAGCTTTGCTAAGTCATTCATATAATACGCCATAAAGGCAAGTGAGCCAGCAAGCACTATAAAAAATATATAGGGTAGGGCATTGTTCACGATATCTCCTTTCTTTTTTTCAGTACTACACCACACTCAAGATGGTGTGTATAGGCAAATTGATCAAACACAGCAAAGGCTTTGAGATCAAATTGCTTTTTTAAAACCTCTAAATCTCTTTTTAGCGTTTCTGGATTACAAGAGACATAGATGATTGTATCAAATTCAACGATAAATGCCAAACTTTTTTCATCCAAACCTGCACGAGGTGGGTCAACAAAAACATGGGAGAAGTTAAAATCTTCCAACTCTATGCCCTCTAGTCTTCTAAATATACGCTCTTTTTTTAGCGCAGAAGTTAACTCTTCACTACTTAGCCGTACAAAGGTGATATTGTCTGTGTGGTTAAGGATACAGTTCTCTTTTGCAGCCTTGATGGAGTTTTTGGAGATTTCCGTGGCGAGGACTTTGTTGAATTTTTCTGCTAGTGGTATGGTGAAGTTCCCGTGCCCACAGTAAAGTTCTAGTAAGTCGCTCTCTGTTTGTATGATTTTGTTTTTGACCCAGCCAATCATCTTTTCATTGACTTTTACATTTGGCTGGATGAATCCTGTGTCGTAGAGTTTGTAATGGTAGGGTTTGTTTTCTATCATGATAGTGTCATGAATGAAATCATTTTCTATGACTAGCTTTATTTTGCGGCTTCTGCCTATAATCATGATACCAAACTGGGTAGAGAGTTTTTTGGCTTCTTCTCTCCATGCTTCGTCTATTTTTTTATGATAAATAAGGGTGACTAAAAGTTCTCCCGTACTAGAGGAGAGAAACTCGATGGCAAAGAGTTTAAATTCTAGTATAGGATTAGCCTGTAATGCTTCTAGTAGAGGTATCATGATAGCTGCTATGCTCTGAGATACGATAGAACAAGAGGTGATTCTCACGACCCCTTTTTTATCCAAACGGCTCATGGCATAAGTAATTTTTCCATCATCATGATAGATTTTAAACTCTGCGCGATTTCTAAAATGGGAGGGGGCTGAAGTGTGTATATCTACGGTGTCAAGATTGAAATCTTCTTTTATCTTAGAGACTTTAAAGTCTAATTGCTTTTGGTAGTTTTTTTCATAGAGCGTACAAGAACCACAAATGCCAAAGTATTCGCAAGTCATCATTTAAAACTCGCTATCAAATTGCCTATAAGCAGATTCCACCCATCTACTAGCACAAAGATAAGTAACTTAAATGGCATCGATATCATGACAGGAGGTAGCATCATCATACCCATACTCATCAAGACAGAACTCACCACCATATCAATGACCAAAAATGGTAGATAGAGCAAAAACCCAATCTCAAAGGCACTTTTAAGTTCACTTATCATGAAAGCGGGTGTGGCGATACTGAGGGGGATATCTTTATAGGTTTGGGGGTTTTTCATATGGCGTATGCGTAAAAAAAGTGCCAAATCTTTTTCTCTGGTATTTTTAATCATAAACTCTTTAAAAGGCGCTACCCCTCTATCAAAGGCTTCTGTGTAACTTATCTGCTTATCAACATAGGGTTTAATAGCATTGTCATAAGATTTTTGTCCTATAGGTTCCATGATGAAAAATGTGAGTATCATAGCTAGAGAAACTAGGATTTGCGTTGGTGGCATTTGTTGTGTGCCAAGTGCTTGTCGTAAAAATGAAAAAACGACTATGAGACGTAAAAAACTCGTCATCACTAAGATAAGTGCGGGGGCAAGCGCAAGAAGTGTGAGAACAAGAAGGACATTTAATGAAGAGACTAAATCTGCAGGTTCCGTAGGGGCAGAGATAGAGATGTCCACTTTAGGGATATCTACACCATAGGCACTCAACACTAACAATAGTATGAGTGCAAGTGCTTTGATGTTCTACCCCTTGGCGTCCAAGATACTTTTTTGTGCTTTGGAATCTTGGTCTTTTTCTAATGAGAAAAAGTATAACTCAACTCTCCTATTTTTTTCCTTACCCTCAGGGGTTAAATTTGAAGCTATTGGATCATATTCTGCTTTTCCACAAGCTGTTAATATTTTGGGTTCTATTTTATTTTTGATGAGCTCTTGTACGACAGAGATGGCACGCGCCGTAGATAGTGCCCAGTTGCTAGGATATCTCTCTCCTAGTTTGCGGTAGGTATCATCTGTATGCCCGATGACATTGACACGGATAGTCTTTGGTAACTTATCGATGATGAGTGCAATGCGTTTTAAGAAGAGTATGGCATCATCACTCTCAATGCGAGCAGAGTCACGCTTAAAGAGTAAAGAAGCGGGAAGACGGATGATAAAGCCATTTTCTGCCTCTTCTAATTGGGTCTCAGAGTTGTCTGCCGATTTTGTCATTTCGTTGATTTCTATGAGGGTTGCTTTGAGTGTTTTTAGTTTTTGCGCCGTTTCATCTTCACTTTGAATCGGTGTGGCTTGTTGGTTTCTTTCACGGGATACTTCGGTTTTGGTACCACCTTCCAATACGGAAAGAGCCCCTGCGAGTGAACCCATCGCTTCTGAAACCTTTTTGGCATCCATGGTTGACATAGAGAGAAGGAGTACAAAGAAACACAAAAGTAGAGACATAAGATCACCAAAAGCGGCAAGCCACCCTGGCATACACTTGGGACACTCTACTTTTTTACACTTTTTTCCCATCTATTCGTTCCTAGTCAAATTGACTGACACGCTCACTTGGTGCCATGTATGCTAAGAGTTTTGCCTCTAAAACACGCGGGTTATCTCCTGCTTGAATCGACATAATGCCTTCTAGTATCATGCTTTTTAGCGTGAGTTCATCATCATTTCTCACCCCAAGGATATTCTCCACAGGACCACCGATAACATTTCCTAAAATTGCACCATACATGGTAGTCAGGAGTGCAACCGCCATAGCGGGTCCAATCGCTGCTGGATCTGCCATATTTAGAAGCATCGCTACCAGCCCGATAAGAGTACCAATCATACCCATCGCTCCAGCAAAGCCACCCATCTGACCAAATATCGCGATATTGGACTTGTGTCTAGCATCCATCTGTTCCATGTCTATTTCTAGTAAATCTCGAATGATATCGGGCTCATTGCCATCGATTGCCATACCAAGGCCGCGTTTTAAAAATTCATTTTCTTCATTGGCAACATCACCTTCAAGGGCAAGGACACCTTCTTTTCTCGCTTTTGTAGAAAAATCAACAAGTTTTGCAATCATCGCTGCTGTATCAATAGCAGGCGGTTTGATTGCTACCATAAAGATTTTTCCTACTTTTTTCATCTGCTCGAGTTTAAAACCGATGAGTAAAGTACCCGCAGTTCCTCCAAAAACGATGAGTATGGAAGGGATATCGATATAAGGACCAATCCCCACACCCATGACCATAGCACCTAAAAGTAAGGCAAATGTTAATACGAGACCTACTACTGAACCTAAATCCATTAAAAATCTTCCTTTTGTTATATCTTAAAACGAATATCGGTAAAATAGATAAATTATTTAATATTTTGACGATATACATTACGGTTAAGCATATGTTTGTTTTTTAAAATAGTATGATACTATAAAAAAATTAAACTATTTAAATAAAATAAGGAATAATTAAATAATATGAATAATTCAGTTATAATACTCGCTGCCGGAAAAGGCACACGGATGAAGTCAACGTTGCCAAAAGTACTCCATAAAATCTCTGGATTTCCTATGTTGTACTTTGCTATCAAAGAAGCGAAAAAATTGAGTAATGATGTAACAGTTGTACTTTATCATCAGGCAGAGTTGGTGCAAAAAACAATGGAAAGTTATTTTGATGATGTCAACTATGTCATACAAGACCATGCCAATTACCCAGGTACGGGTGGGGCGGTGATGAATATCACAACCAAGCATGATAAAGTGTTGGTGTTAAATGGTGATATGCCTTTGGTAGAAGCGAGTGAACTAGAAAAGTTTTTTGAACTTGACACGGATATTGTGATGAGTGTTATCAAGATGGATGACTCTTCAGGGTATGGTCGTGTGGTGATAGATGGTGAATCTGTCGAAAAGATTGTTGAAGAGAAAGATGCAAGTGAGCAAGAAAAAGCGATTAAAACAGTAAATGCCGGTATCTATCTCTTTGCTAATGGGATGATGGATACGTATTTGCCGAAACTTAGTAATGACAATGCACAAGATGAGTACTACCTTACAGATGTCATTGAACTTGCTAAAAATGATGGTTTTAAGATAGCACCTTTATATGTGAGTGAAGAGAATTTTAAAGGGGTAAACTCTAAGTATGACCTCTCTAACGCTGAAGAGATTATGCAGCGTCGTATCAAAAAGAACTTTATGATGGCTGGCGTGATTTTTAGATTGCCTGATACGACGTATATCGATGCTGATGTGGAGATTGAGGGTGAGTCTATCATCGAAAATGGTGTGACACTTCTGTGTGGATCTAAAATCATTGAGAGTCATATCAAAGCAAATTCTGTCATTGAAGATGCCGAGATTATTAGTTCAGATGTAGGCCCTATGGCGCGTGTGAGACCTGGGTCTAAACTGATGGATACCCATATAGGTAACTATGTCGAAGTGAAGAAATCTATACTCAAAGGGGTTAAGGCAGGACACTTAGCCTACTTGGGTGACGCAGAGATTGATGTGGGTACGAACATCGGGGCTGGGACGATTACCTGCAACTATGATGGTAAAAACAAATATAAAACAAAAATTGGTAAGAATGTCTTTATCGGTTCTGACACGCAAATCGTTGCACCTGTGACTATCGAAGATAATGTCCTTATCGCAGCAGGGACTACGGTGAGTAAAAATATCAAAAGTGGTGCACTTGCAATCAGCCGAACCGATATGAAAACGGTAGATGGCTTTTTTAGTAAATTTTTTAAGGATTAATGGTTGAATACTTCTCTTTTGTTAGGTAAACAAATCGTTGTGGGTGTGACTGGGAGTATCTCTATCTATAAGTCATTGGAACTTATAAGACTCTACATCAAAGCAGGGGCAAAAGTACGTGTTATCATGACAAGCTCCGCGATGCGTTTTATCTCTCCTCTTACATTCGAGGCTATTAGCCAACATGCAGTCCTAACAGAAGCGAGTGAATCTTGGGCAAATGATAATAATCATATCGATATCGGGAAATGGGCGGATCTTTTTGTGATAGCACCGGCTACTGCCAATACCTTAAATAAAATAAGCAATGGTATTGCTGACAATTTGTTAACCCAAGCCATACTTGCTTATCCCAAAGAGAAACTTTTTGCTCCAGCAGCCAATACCAATATGTACAAAAACCCTCTCACGACTGCCTCTTTAAAGATGATTAAGATGATTAAGGCGGAGGTGATAGAGCCTGTTGTTAAAGAGCTGGCTTGTGGTGATGTAGGTGAGGGGGCTTTGGCTGAGGTAGAAGAGATATTTTACAAGTCTGCACAGATGTTACTCAAAGATGATTTTTGGGTCAACCGCCGTGTAGTGGTGAGTGGTGGTGGTACGATAGAGAAGATAGATGATGTACGCTATATCTCTAACTTCTCATCGGGGAAAATGGCATCAGCACTCTCTAAAGCACTTTACCTCAAAGGGGCTGATGTCTGTTTAGTGACCACTAAAGTAGATGTTACTTTACCAAAGGCAGTCTATACCATAGAGGTGGAAGATGCCAAAGAGATGCAAGAGTATCTGACTGATGCCCTGCGTATCGCTAAAAAAGGGGTGATGACCAAACCGACTCTCGTGGGTGATGCTTTGCCTGAACTTATCCAAAAAACACCTTATCTCTTTATGGCTGCCGCGGTGAGTGACTATAAAGTAAGATTTCAGCAAAAAGGAAAACTAAAAAAAGAGGCCTTAGGTAAGACGTGGTCACTAGAGCTAGAAGAGAACTCAGATATCTTAATGAGTATCAATAAAGAGGGTGTGTTTTCGGTAGGCTTTAAAGCAGAGATGGATAAAGAGAGTGGTAAGGAAAATGCGAAAAATATGCTTAGTAAGAAAAATCTTGATGCCGTCTGCTTTAATGATGTCGGGGCAAATAGTTTTGGTTCAGATGATAATGCCATCACACTTTTTACCAAAACACAAGTCAAGGTGCTTCCTCAGTCTGATAAATTTACCCTTTCACTCTCTCTTTTAGATGCCCTCTCTTCTATGGGTGAATGATGTTAGGCAACTTAAGTCCTCTTGCTAAGATAGAAAATATCTTAGCAAAGATAAATTCTTCTACGATTAAGTTTGATAAGTTATTACCCGTCAATATCGATGTCAAAGAGAAGCTAGAACCCAAAATGTATCTCTTGCAAGTTGGCAAAAAAGAGATGACAACTAAGAGTATGGTGGATTTACAAGTAGGTAAACAGTACTGGGGCATGATGAAAGAGGATACAAAGTTAAAATCCCTCTCTCTATCCCAATTGATGGAAAAACCGCATCTATTACATGGTAAAAAAGCACTTTTACCACAGCTCTCACTTCAAAAGGCAGCGGAACTTTTAACAAGCGAAAATCCCAAAGAAACGATGAAGTTTGCTCTCTTAGACAAGATGGCACATGCCACGAGCAAACAAGAGTTTATGACACTCTCAAATATGCTTCAAGCTATCAATGAAAATGTCTTTACGATGCTCTTAGCCCATGATAATAAAGAGACACTCTTTCAATTTAAAAAGAGA
>JAJRSK010000001.1 GCA_024278835.1 Campylobacterales bacterium
ATGGGGTGGGATACGGGATTCGAACCCGCGACCCCCGGCACCACAAACCAGTGCTCTAACCAGCTGAGCTAATCCCACCATAAAGTCGTTAATATTTTTTAAAATTGTACATGGTCGGAGTGAAAGGATTCGAACCTTCGACCCCCTGGTCCCAAACCAGGTGCGCTAACCAGGCTGCGCTACACTCCGAGGTTTTCAAAAACTGTATCAAGCTTTTGAGAGATGAGATTTTACCCTATTATCCCTGATAAGTCAATAGATTTTACTATAAATTATTAAATTTGTCCTTTCAATAAAATATTTTCAAGAATTTAACAAAAAGATGCCTTAAATTGGCTACTATAAAAAGAAAACAAGGCGTAAGTCATGAAACAAAATCCATGGGAATTTATCGATACCATCCAAACGATGGCTATCTCTTCTATTAATGATAATGGTACGGCACATACTTCTTATGCGCCATTTATCAAAAATGAACAAAAGTTTTATATCTGTATATCCGCGATGGCGAAACATACATACAATATCCTCAACAATGAAACGATTTCTATCATGATTATTGAAGATGAGTCAAAAAGCACCAATCTATTTGCCAGAAAACGTGTGACATTTGATGTACAAGTGACCAGTATCGAGCGAAATTCTCTCATATTTAATGGTGCTATGACGCTTTTTCGTGATAAGTTTGGCAATAGCGCGGGGATTTACGAAAGTATGCAAGATTTTCAACTCTTTGAACTCAGCCCTGTTTCGGGTCGTGCTGTTTTTGGATTTGGTGAAGCGTATGACTTTATAGAGGGTGATTTTGGTGGCAATGCTACGGGCATGGGTCATCAAAGTAAGTAGTTTTGTTATAATGCTTTAGAAGAAAATTTTAGGAGTCAGCATGAAAAAAATAGTTTTAGCTTTTACACTTTTAGTAGCCCCTCTATGGGTAAGTGCCAATAATCTCATCGTCAAAACAGGCACACTTAGTGTCAATGACACTATCGCAAAGATAGAAACCATCGTCAAAGGACACAAAGGAATGGGTGTTTTTACTATCATCGATCACCAAGCCGGTGCAAAAAAAGTTGGTTTAGAGATGCCACAAGAGAAAGTCATCCTTTTTGGAAATCCCAAGCTTGGCACCAAGCTCATGAGTAAAGACCCTCAGGCTGGACTTGATTTACCTCTTCGTGTATTGGTCTATCAAGATAAGGAAGGCAAAACTAAAATTGTCTATACCGATCCTACAAAATGGCAAGAAGGGTTTGCCCTTAAAGAGTGTAAACTTATCGATAAAATGGTTAAAGTACTAGACACAATCACAGACAAAGCACTACAATAATTTTATCCTAGTACCTCTATCACTGCCTTTGGGAAGAGTTCATGTTCACAAGCATGAATCTTCTCTTTAAATGTTTCAAAGTCCATCCCAGATTTATCAAAACTTTTCTGCATGATGATTTCACCACCATCTACCTCTTCTACCACAAAGTGCGCTGTTACGCCTGCTATCTTTTCAGCAGAGTCGAAACTTCTCTCTAGTGCATTTGCCCCTTTAAAGGCTGGAAGCAGGGAAGGGTGGATGTTGATAGAGCGTATCTGTTTCGTATATACAGGTGTAAGGATACGCATAAACCCAGCCAATACCATCAACTCAACATCCAAAGCTTTTATCTCAGCGACCAATGCTTCATCAAAAGCCTCCCTGCTCTCATACGCCCTATGGTCTATCATGATAACATCGATACCATGCTTTTGTGCGCGTTTTATGCCGTTTGCTTTGGGGTTGTTGGTGATAGCCGCGACGACTTTGACTTTGAAATCTCCAAATGTTTTTTGATGCAGAGACTCTATCAAAACTTCGAGATTACTCCCCTCTCCTGAAAAAGCGATAGCGATGCGTTTTATAGACATTTGACTCCTTCTATCAAGTCGTCTGGTGTAAGGGCATAAGAGTTTTTAGAGAAGTTTTTTGCAGAGAGGGCATGCGCCAAGGTACCTGTTATCGCTGCATCTAGTGGCGCGTACCCTTGTGCTAAAAGCCCCGCTATCAAACCGCCCAATACATCGCCACTCCCTCCCTTGCTAAGAAGACTGCTTCCTAGAGCTTGGATATAGGTCTTGTTTTGATGTGCGATGAGGGTATTTGCACCTTTTAAAAGCAGTACGACCTCTAGGTAATTTTTGGAAAATTCTCGTGCGTAAAAAAAGCGTCTTTGTTGCAACTCTTCTATGCTGATATCTGCAATGCCTGTTAATTTTAAGAGAGCCACAAACTCCTTGGGGTGAGGTGTGATAACCAACGATTTTCGCTTTAAAACATCTATCATGATAGCGTTATAAAAGAGATCTGCATCTACCAACATCGGCTTATCATGATAGGTTAAAAACTGTGCTAAATACTCATCATCATAAGCATTTCCAAGTCCCATACCGATACAAAATGCACTTGTATTTTCAGGATGAGAAGAAGAGCTCATCAACTCTGGAGGAATCACATAAGGTTCATTTTCCACGACCGTCACCAATCCTGCACCAAATGCCAAAGCTGCTTTGGCTGCCAAGACAGCCGCTCCTTGCTTGAGACCAGCAATCACAGCAAGATGTCCAAAATGCCCTTTATGCGTATTTTGTAAAAGTCGATAAGGGAGTTTCATATCACTTTTTTCCAATAAAAATGTATCACTCTCATCTTCATACAGCGCACTATCCACCCCCAAATCCACACAGACTATCTCACCCACATAATCTTTCACATTGTCAGCAAATAGTGCCTCTTTTAGAGCACCCATTGTAACGGTTTTATGCGCTAAAAAAGGCGTTTTACTCATGATTTGACCCTCCAAATTGATACCGCTTGGGATATCGCAAGAGAGTTTATATGCTTGCATCTCATTGAGTATCATGATAAGCTCTTCAGAACTACTATCAAGCGGACGAGAGAGCCCTGAGCCAAAGAGTGCATCTACGATGACATCAAAGCTACCTTCTATCTTTTCAACGATGTTTACACCTATAGCTTGCGCACGTTTTAGTTGAAGCTTCGCCATCTGGGATTTCACACCATCAGGGATATACAAGGCACTATCATGATAGGGGTGAATCAATCGAGCCAAAGCGATACCATCTGCACCATTATTGCCCACACCTGCCACGATGAGAATCCTTTTTCTCTCTTTGGGGAGTGCTGCTTTTAAACCAAGAGCCGCATGTTCCATCAACAAATCTTCACTCATATGGTACATTTCATAACACTTTTTATCTAAGGTGCCAACCTCTTTAAATACTCTTTGCATACATAAACCCTTTTTTTCTTGTGTTATAATAGCAAAAAGAAGGAAAGTGTATGCGTATATTGATCAAGCTTTTGGCATTTATGGTGTTGATTTTTTCAGCCTTTGTCCTTTATGATAGACAAGATATGCGTACACCTGTGGCCTTTGAAGCCCTAGAGAGGATAAATCCCATTCCAAAAACCCAAGAACTCATCCATACTAAGAAACTTGCTCAAGCGGAGGAATATCTCACATTTTTCATGCACTTTGACTATATGAAAAACAATCAAGAAGCCAAGGAGTTACTACAAACCATCCAAGAAAAAAGAGCTAGTCTAGGGTACAGAACCAACACTATCATGAAAGGAATTTGGACAGGCAAAAGTGATGAAATGGAAGGCATGATATCGGCTGGGGTGAGTGATTTTTTTCTCTTTGGGGATTTGCGGGACTTGACGATAGAGGGCTATCATCATCTAAAGGGTGAAGAGGTAGATAAAGTCTTGGTGGCACTCTCTTCTATCGGTGTGGTCGCTTCAGGGGCTACCCTTGCAAGTGCAGGTGCAAGTAGCCCAATCAAGGGATCCATCTCTTTTTTAAAATATGCAAAAAAAAGTGCTGCTCTGCCTACTTGGCTAAGTAAGTATCTCATCAAGATATCCAAAAATAAAAATTTTAAAAATATAAAACCACTTTTTCATCATATCTCTTCACTTGTCAAAGGGGCAGGTGTCGGTGGGGGATTGAAGCTTTTACGTGATACCAAAGGCTTGGACTCTTTAAAAGATACCGTAGCGTTTGCAAAAATTTATGGTAAAAATAGTGCTACTTTAGTCACCATAGTGGGAAAAGATGTCATAAAGTATCAAAAATCTCTCAGTAAAAAAGCATTTTTGCTTGCTGCTACTTATGGTAAGGCAGGGGTAAAACGACTAGGAAAACTGGGAGAAAAAGGATTTTTAAAATCCTTGGTAAAGCCGATAAAAACCTCTAGAATTGTCAAACTATTTGATAAAAATAGTGCCCATATCATCAAACAGATACCTGACAAAGTCTTTTATGTTCTGGGACTTTTAGCACTACTTATCGTTATTTGATACGGTAACTCAAAGACTCTAGTAGGTGTGCCTTTGATATCTGCTCACTTTCATCCAAATCCGCTATCGTTCTAGCCACTTTGAGTGACTTCTTGATAGCTCGCTGAGAGAGGTCAAAACGCGTGGTGGCATTGTCCAAAATCGTTTGACTCTCATCATCAAGTTGGCAAAACTTTTCGATATCTTTATCACTCATTTTGCCATTTAACTCACTTTGTCCTCGTCTTTTTTGTATATTAAACGCTATTTTTACTTTTTCGTGCATCTGTGCTGAAGTGATGGTTGATTTATCTTTAGGTGTGATTTCATCCATCTGCACATAAAGGTCTATACGGTCAAGAAGTGGCGAAGATAGACGATTTTTATAGCGTTTTATCTCTAGGTCAGAACAGCGACACTCTTTTTTAGTGCTAAGAAGATTACCACAAGGGCAAGGATTCATCGAAGCGACAAAGAGAAACTTGGTGGGATATTTTATCTTGGAGTTTACCCGAGATATCAACATACTATAATCCTCTAAAGGCTCACGAAGTGATTCTAACACGGTTTTAGGAAAATGAGGAAATTCATCAAAATAGAGTATACCATTATGCGCCAAAGCCACCTCTCCTATCTTGGCACTTCTACTTCCACCACCAAAGATACTAGCCCGCGTAGAAGAGGGATGAGGAGAGCGAAAGGGAGGGGTAGGTTTAAAGTCTGGCTCCAAACCATCTAAGGCATCAAGCTTGGCTTTATAAAGCACCTCTTCTTTACTCATAGGTGGCAAGATATATTGCAAGCGTTTGGCGCTCATACTCTTACCACAACCCGGACTTCCTTCATAAAGGATATTGTGCATGCCAGCTGCTGCGATAAGGGACGCACGCTTGGCTATCTCTTACCCTTTGATATCAAAAAAGTCTACAGGATAGCTATCATGATAGGCTTCTAAATGCTCTTTACTTGACTCTATCATGATAGCATCCTCAGGAGCCATAAAGATAGCAATGGCTTCTTGGAGATTTTCTGCTGGGTATATCTGAAGCGAAGGAATTTTAGAGATTTTTTCAACGCTCTCATTAGGGATGATGACTTTAGAAACCAATCCTGCTTCTGCTAGGGAGAGGATGATAGCAAAGAGAGTAGTCGTATCTTTGAGCGTACCGTCAAGTCCTAGTTCTCCAAATGCCATAAACCCATCAAAAGAAACTTTCTCTTTTTGTAAAACAATAAGTAACGCGATAGGCAAATCAAAATGGCTCCCCTCTTTCTTTAAATCAGAAGGAGAGAGATTGACGGTTACTTTTTGTGGGGGAAATTTAAACTCTATTGTAGAGAGTGCGGATTTTATCCGTTCTTTTGATTCTTGGATGGAAGTTTGTGCTAGTCCAACGATAGCAAAACTGGGGAGTGCTCTGACAAAGGCAACTTCTACATCAACAACTTTGGCATGAAAACCATCCATAGTGGCACAATTGATGGTTTTCATACTATTTACCTTTTAGACGTTTTTTCCACTCTTTTTCAAACTTTTTTCTCTTTAAAAAGGAGAGTTTTTCGATAAATAGTTCACCTTTTAAATGATCCATCTCATGCTGAAGGGCTATCGCCATCAGGCCATCATACTCTTTTTCTATCAACTTTCCATTTCTATCATGATAGGTGACACGTATCCATTCTGCGCGTTCTACATCTTCGTAAAATTCAGGGACGGAGAGACACCCTTCTGTATAAAGTGTAGAACCGCGATATTCTAATATACGTGGATTGATGATTTCTATGAGATCGTCTTTTTTCTGTTCATCTTCTTGGTTTGGAAGGTTAATGATGAGAACATTTTGGGCTTGGGCTATCTGGATAGCTGCCAACCCTATACCGTTTTTGATTATCATCGTTTCATACATATCATCTAAAAGTGTATGCAAAGCCTCATCAAACAATTCTACTTCTTTTGACTTCTCTTTTAATATCTTATTAGGATACGTGATGATTTCTCTTATCATGATAGCCTATAAACTGTCGATTGCTTCAACGAGAATTTCTTCTTTCGTTTTAGCACTATTGATAGCTGAGATACCAAAACTGAGTTTCACATCTACGTTAGTAGAATCTACTATAAAGTTAGAAGCGTTAATCATATCAGTAATTCTATCTATCGCTATTTGCGCTTGTGATAAATCTGTATGCTTTAAAAGAATCATAAAAATACCCTCTTCATAATGCGCCACGACATCTGACCTTCTTGAACGCTTGAGTAATAGTTTTGCCAAAGTGATATTTATCAATGTTTTATCTTTTTGGTGCTGGACATTGTGTAAAGATTCTGGTTTTATCTTGATGGCCAAAAGTGTATTGTCATATTCAAAGTTATTGATACTTTTTAAGACCGCTTCAAGTGTCTTAAGCATATATTTTTTATTGTAGATACCATACTTTTTATCAAAAATACTATTTTGGTTGAAGTGTCTAATGAGCTCAGCCGTAGAGTTATAACGACTTTTGATAAAGTGCAACTCTTTATCGAGTATCGCTTCTAGCGTCTCTAAATCTTCTTCATAAGCTACCAATGCCAAACGACTTGGATTGACTTCAATCTCACGCTCTTTTTCTATCGTGATTTTCTTCATATGGCTGATTTTAGTATACGCTTTAGCGATGGATTCTGTCATGCTCTTGACATAGATAAAAGCATTTTGAATATCTCTTTCCAATAAAACCGTATGGTCAGCTTCAATTTCAGCTTCTAATTCTAAAATTTCACCAATATCTTTTTGTAATGCTTCTGTTTTTGTTTCAAGTTGTGCATCAAAATATATCTTGTAGTTTTCAGGTGTAGGAGGAACATCATCTTTGTTCAGCTTCCCCACTACTTGCTTAGAAAGTAAAGTCAAGTCTCTTAAAACTGTCTCATTTTTCCTCTCCTGCGATACACGTGCCTTTTCTACAGGTCTCTTTGTGGTTACCATCTCTTCATCATTTATCAATGTCAGCATATCAGATTCTTAATGGTTCTCTAAAACTTTATCAACAAGACCATAGTCCATAGCTTCTTTTGCTGACATAAAGTTGTCTCTCTCTGTATCCGCTTCTACTTTTTCTACACTCTGTCCAGTTTGTTCAGCGATAAGCGCATTGAGAGAGTCTTTCATACGCTGAATTTCTTTGGCTTGAATCTGGATATCTGTTGATTGCCCTTGTGCCCCACCTGATGGTTGGTGTATCATGATACGTGCATTTGGTAGAGCAAAACGCTTGCCTTTTGCACCAGCTGAGAGTACAAAAGCTCCCATAGATGCTGCTTGACCGATACAGATAGTACTCACATCTGGTTTGATGTAGTTCATCGTATCATACATCGCCATACCAGAAGTGATAACACCACCCGGAGAGTTGATATAAAGGTAGATATCTTTATCTGGATCCTCTGCCTCAAGGAAAAGAAGTTGCGCTACAATAGTTGATGCCATGCCATCGTGTACTTCACCATTTAACATGATAATTCTATCTTTTAAAAGTCTTGAATAGATATCATAACTTCTCTCTCCACGACCTGTCTTTTCTATTACTATTGGAACATAACTCATTAATTTTCCCTTTACCTATGTGTTTGACTTTTAACAGGGAAGCAAGCCCCCGCTAAAAGAATTTATTTTGTTTTTTCGCTAAAAAGTTTTGTAAATAATTTATCTTCGATGATAGCCATCTTTACTGCTGGTAACAGACCTTGATCTTCGTACTGTTTCATATACGCTTGTGGGTCTTGACCGCTTTGAATCGCCTCAAAATAAATCGTTTGCATTACTTCTTGATCATCAACAATAATTTCTTCTTTTCTTGCTAATTCATCAACGATGAATGTCAATTTCACAGAATCTTCAGAATCTGCTCTATACTCTTCACGTTTTGCTTTGACAGCATCTTCATCAGCAGTATGCTTTTTAACTTCATCTTCTTTCATCGTATTGAGTGCATTTCTAAACGCCATATCTATCTCTTGCTCTACAATGTTTTCAGGAAGATCGATTTTGAACTCTTTTACCAATGATTCAACAAACTTAGGTTTTGTCTCTTCTTGGTAAAGTTTAGCAAGTTTTTCGTTTACTAATTGTTCTTTAATCTTCTCTTTCAACATCGCTTCTGTAGGAGCATCTTCGCCAGGTAATAACTTCTTCAATGTCTCTTCATCTAAATCGGCAGGAACTACTTTTTCTTGAATCTCTAAAAGCTTCACTTTGAACATCACATCAGCACCTGCTAAATCAGCTGCTTGGTACTCTGCTGGGAAAGTAACATTTATCTCTTTTTCTTCATCATACTTCATACCTTCAACTTGGTCTTCGAAACCTGGGATAAAGCTGTTGCTTCCTAGTTCAAGTGTGTACGCTTCTGCTTTTCCACCAGCAAATGGCTCACCATCTTTAAAACCTTCAAAATCAATTAACACATAGTCACCTGATTTTGCAGCTCTTTTTCTCTTAAGTTTTTGGAGTGTTGCTGTAGACTTTAACATCTCTTCAAGTCTTTCTTCTTCTTCTTTAGCTGTCACTTTTGGTTTTTTAACATCAGGGATAAAGTCTTTGTACCCCTCGATAACGATTTCTGGTCTTAAAGCGATTTTGATTTCCGCATCGATGTTGCCATCTTTTTCATCAAACTTAGTCACACGAGGCTCACCGATAATCGCTGATGTATCAAGATTCAACTCTTTTAATGCACCTTCATACGCTTCACGAATCGCTTCATTTTTTGCATCTTCTGCTAATTTCGCACCATATCTTGCTTTCACTACATGTGTAGGAACCTTACCTTTTCTAAATCCATCTACCTTCATATCTTTAGCAGCCACTTGTGCAATAGTGTTTTCTTTTGCATCGATAAACGCTTTTGGAATAGTTACTTCAACTGTAGCATTTGCTGTGTCAATCTTGTTTGTCTTTATGTTCATTTGTATCCTTAAAGTAATTAAAATTTAGAGAATATATCTAACTTTTGCTTTTATATAACTAATTATATGCTAACATACTCCTCAAATGACTGTATAAAGGGAATTATATGCACAAAAACATACTACTTTTTTCTGTTTTGTTATTATTGGCAGGATGTGGAACAAAACCTATCACGGTAAAGGTAAAGCCTCAACCTACTTATAAACCTATCACTCCTACTAAAAAATTTCAAACACCGCTAGGGCAAAAGATACAAACATCTCAAGAAATTATTGATTTAACACCCACAGAAGCAGTTGACGACACACTCAATAGATCCAACTCAAAATCTTACGTTACGACACTTAAAACTAAAAAATTCTCTTTTTCAGATGCTGGTTTCATGAAAAATGAAGATGGTATCATTGACTTGCAAATCCTTGCTCTTGGTAAACCTCTTTTAAAACTTAAAATTTCTGATGATGTCTGTGTAGATCACTTTTGTAGAACAAAACAAGAATTTAATGCCAACTATCTGAGTGCCGATTATCCTTATGATTTAATCAACAACGTCTTAACCTCCCAACCAATCTTTGACGGTGAAAACATGAAAAAAACAAGCAATGGTTTTATGCAACGCATCAAATCACCCCTTTATGACATCAAGTACAAAATCTCTCCAGGGAGTATCTACTTTAAAGACTTACAAAATAAAATCATCATCAAATTAAGAGAATTACATTAATGAAAATCTTCTCAACGATAGTTGAAGCTTTAGCTGAGAGGAATTTTCAAGGAGCTTTGCTTCTTGAAAAGGAGACAATAATATGAAATATGTAGGAGCGCATGTTAGTGCAGCTGGTGGGGTTTTTAATGCTCCACTCAATGCAAAGGCTATAGGGGCAAAGGCTTTTGCACTCTTTACCAAAAATCAACGCCAATGGAAAGCCAAGCCACTTGATGAGGAGACTATT
This sequence comes from Campylobacterales bacterium, assembly GCA_024278835.1. GTDB lineage: Bacteria > Campylobacterota > Campylobacteria > Campylobacterales > QNZT01 > JANTGR01. The sequence goes on from JAJRSK010000001.1 coordinate 10,242, forward strand.
TCACTTTTTAAAAAAAATCTTGATGAAGCTGAGATTTTGCCCAAGCATGTTCTCCCTCATGATAGCTACCTTATCAATCTAGGTCATCCAGAAATTGAAAAAAGAGAGAAATCTTTAGATGCCTTTATAGATGAGTTACAAAGATGTGAACAACTAGGTCTTGACCGCCTTAATTACCATCCAGGAAGTCATCTGAAAAAAATCTCTACAAAAGAGTGCTTAGAATATATTTCAAACTCTATGAATACTGCACTAAAACAGACAAATGGTGTCAAACTTGTCATCGAAAATACAGCAGGTCAGGGTAGCAATCTAGGCTTTAAATTTGAACACTTAGCCTATCTCATTGAAAACTCTATCGATAAAGATAGGGTAGGGGTTTGCATCGATACTTGTCATATGTTTACCGCAGGCTATGATATCCGAACACGCGAAGCCTATGATAAAACATGGCAGGAGTTTGATGATATTATCGGATTTCAGTATCTCATGGGTATGCATATCAATGACTCAAAGCCAGATCTTGGCTCTCACGTAGATCGCCATGATAGTTTGGGAGAAGGGAAGATTGGACTGGATGCTTTTAGATTTTTGATGAATGATGAGAGGATGGATGATATTCCTTTAGTACTTGAGACCATTGATGATAGCATCTGGGCAGAGGAGATAAAACTTTTATATAGTTTTGTGGCGTAAAGATAGGCGTTTGCCTACCTTTACGCTATGATTACTTCACACAAGTAACATAGTAGTTTTGTGTATTTGCTTGTAAACTTTTCTCATTTTGTGCTGGATCAAACCAAAAACCATAGTTACTTCCCATGCCTTGGACTCCATCTATCGTAGAAGATGACCATACGATTGAGTTTTGTGCCTCATTCAGTAAAATTCCCGAAGTTCTTATAGTAGCAGGAGTCTCTTCTAACTCTTCGATTGTTGGCAATCTCCATCCAATGTTATGACACATCGCCGCTGCTTCTGTTGCATTGACTCTTGTTGGTGCAACTTGCGTCCATGTTAAACCATTAAGCTCAAACACTTGTGCTATACCTGCGCTTGGAGTATCTGGTGTTGGTCTAACCGTCACAGGTTTTTCAAAAGGATTGGTTAATGTTCCATTTTCAAATGCATTTATAGTATCTGTTATCAGCGTATCCATAGCTATTTTATTCATGGTCGCAAATGCAAATGTATTTCCTTTTTCTTGAAATTCACCTCTCCAAAGTTTACTACCACTTCCATCATCAAACATTGTGAAAAATGTTCTCTCTTTGTTATCATCACTATATCTATCATTATATGGCTTGACAACTAATGCTTGTTGATTTGTTTCTGGCAATGTGATGATTTCCCAAGAACCGGCATCTTCTCTGACTTTAGTGCCATTACTAGTTGAAACCACTTCTGATAACTTACCTTCTGTTTTTGTTGGGTCACAGGTATACTGTCCATCTGTGCCACGTTCACCAGCAAAGCTTAGTCCTCCAGTAAAATCTCCATTGTCAAAACTATCAAACCATTTATCACCACATTGACCAGTGATAAGTTCTCCTATAGAATTAAAGTTTTCTATAGGTTCAGCTAACTCATAATTATCTTTAACTTGCTCTATCTTTACCATGTAGCCTTTTGCACCAGCCGGCATCACAACTCTATTTTCTAGGAATGTAGCAAAAAATGTCTCACGTGTTAAATCTTTTTCACGTGTTAGAGCTGCTGTTTGACCATATGAAGGCAGTGAAACGATACCTTTTTTATCTATAGATATGTCCATATCACCAGCTACATTTGTCCAAGTTCCTTCGATAAGTACATAGTCTGTATTTGGATTTTCATCTACATTTTCAACAAATGTTCCACTTTCTGTATCAAATCTATACTCGTTGAAAGTTAGTTTATTGTCTGCTGTAAAAGTTACCTTTTCATAACCATTATCATGATGAGAAAGATTATAGATACTCATCGGTGTTTCAATCTTCACTATATCATCGGAGTATTTTGCTTCTTCAGCCTCTTTTGCCTTCTCTGCTTTTTCTTTCAAAAAAAGGATTCTTGTGTAGATAGCTTTTAACTCAGCATCTGCATTATCTTTTAATCTTTCTGATTTTTCTAAAAGTACACCTGCTCTTACCTCATTTGTATAGACTGCTTTTAGTTTATTAACTAATGCAACAGTTGGCTCTATACCTATAGCAAGTAAATCTTGCGTGATATATTTTTTTGTCCAATCAAATTCAGGTTTAAATCTATCATCCTCTGATGAAAATACGATACCTTCGATAGCGGTACTTAAATCACCACCTTGAGCACCCTCTTCAATTTCATCCAAATTATCTTGTGTAATTGCTGCAATTTTTTCTAAATCACCATCTTCTATCTTTTCAAAAGCCAAGTCAAGATTATCGGATATTCTTTTTGCTATCAGCAACATATCTGCTGAAGACTGCCCTGGTAAAGTTGCTTGAAATAAATCTTTTTCTGCTGCTTTCTCAAAAAGTTTTTCAAGTCCTTTCTCTCCATTCATATCATCTAAACCATCTGCCAATGATGCATAGATATCTTCCATTTTATCATTTGCATCTCTATCACTTACTTGCGCTGCAAGTAATAATGCTTCGATAGATTTTTGTACTTGAAGTGCTTTTCTGATGAGTCTGTCGTCCCCCGCAGCTTTTCTTGCCACTGGATCATGTCCTACTTCCTCTTCTTTTATCTCTAAAGCATCCGCTACTTTTTTTCTTGCATCTTTGATTTTTGCTTTGATTTGTTCTTTTGTTAAGTTTCTCTCTGCTTTTAGCGCTTTTTGAACATTTTTAGCAACGATAGTTGTAATAGGAGAGACATTTAAAAGTGCTGATCCATCATTTGGAGCCATGAGTTTACCTGTAAAGTCTTTACCTGTATCTACATCTACACCGCCAAATATAAGCAACATCGCTTCATCAAAATTTGCATTATCTCGTTGTGCTTGAGTGATTTCAAGTTTAAAAGAACCATCTGTAAGTGTTGTTGTAAGCGGTTCACTACTAGCTTGACAATATCCATCATTATTTAAATCTAAACAGACTACTGCATTTTTGAGATATCCATCGATTGCTTTACCAGAGATTGATGTTTGTTGTGTATCAACTGTGTTATCATTAGTATCATCACTTGCTGTGCTACCACAACCTGTTAACAGTGCACTAAGCACGGAAGAGACTACTATACTTTTTACTATAAGATTTCTTTTCATTGGGGGAGGCTCCTTTTGCCTGGAATTTGTTTTGTTGAATTGTCATCTTTTCAGTGAACAAAGTCCACATAAAATTCACACGCTACTAAAGCACAATACTTTGTATCGTTAGAATAAAAAGATTAATCAAATTCACAAACTAAATCGGCAAAAAGAGAGAAAAGTTTAATTATATTTTACTTTAGTTAGTTATTTTATACTTTACAGCCTCCACTCCCACATGAACCACCACCGATATTGAAGCTATCATGATAGTCACAACTTCGACACTTAAACTCGACAAATGCCGTACCAGAACAGCCACCACCTTTTTGATCTACAACTTCTATCGTCTCTTGTTTGCAAGAAGGACAAATACCTTGGTTGATGAGATGTAACCTCTCACCTTTTTCACCTAAATAACGAAAATAAGCCCAAACTAAACCACCAGCAATAAGGGTTATAAACAATAATACTAAAAACTCATACATACTCTATTTCCTCTATTTTTCTAATGCGTTTTTCAAACCATCAATCATCTCTTCAAAGATTCCTCGAAGCCCTTTTATCTTAGAAAAGATTTTCGAACCCAAACCTGTACTAAACTTTTTCGCTGTCTCGAAATAAAGTGCTTTTTTTGTCTCTCGTAGGTCTACTTTCCAGCCAGCATCTGTTTTTGTTAGCTTCGTATCAAAGTTTATCTCTATCTGATCTTTTTTATCTGTTGAAAGTAATCCCTCCAGATACATTGTCGTTGGCACCATGGCTTGATTTTCGTTCTCTTCTGCCTTGCCAAATGTAAATCGTCTTATTTTGATATGTTCTTGAAGTTTTACATTGTCTATATCTTCTAACACCACAAACTTCTTCGCATCTTCCAAGTCTTGGTTTTTTTCAGCAACCCAAAAATAATCACTAACATTCATAGGAGAGAGATGCTTAGTAGAACAGTTTGTAAAAAATAGTGCAATAAATAGTAGAGATATGATTCTTATCATGATAGGTTCCTTATAGCATATTGTAGCAAAATTTTTAACAGTCTATAATATATAGGTTAGGAAGCTATGGCAGAGAGGAAGGGATTCGAACCCTCGGTGAGTTACCCCACACCCGCGTTCCAGGCGAGCGCCTTCGACCACTCGGCCACCTCTCTATAAGGAAATGAGATTATATCATAAAAGCTTTAAATTAGTTTTTCTTGGCTTTCTTTAATCTCATTTTGTAGATATTCTAGGATTCTTGTTTGGGTAAGTTGTGTCTCTTCATCACCCTTAGAGCATTCTAAAAATCGACTTAATCGTTCTATATTAATCTTATCACAGAAGCGTTTTTCTTCTTTTAATTCTCTGTCGATGCTTTTTATCAGTTCATTGAGTTCCAGACCATTATGTTCGATGATTTTTTTCACATATTCTTGTGTGGTACGTGTTAAAACATCAACCCTTGCTTCATCATCTGCATATATTTCTTTTGCGATTTTATCAAGTAATTTTAATTCACACCCATCCATATGTTGATTAGCCCCTATCATAGCAGCCAATAATTTTGCACGAAATTCTAAAGAGGAGTTATGATAAACAAAGACTTCTCTAAAAAAAGAGAGAAACCATCCTTTTATTCTCCGTTTTGTTAGCATCGTGATTCTCCTTTTATAGCTATTTAAGTTCTCTTGTTGTAAAATCCTTCTCTGATGAGAGCATTGAGGAAGTTACGGCTTTTTGATTGCTCTCCTTAAGACCTATGCAATGGTATTTTAAGATAATGCGTCAGGGTGGGAACACAGCAGCGCACCTTTTCTTATCATGTGCCGTGGGAACCTTGAGGGGGGTTTAAATACCCTTCTATCTCCATCACTAATGCATAAAAATCCACTCCACCGATATTTTTATTTTTTGACATACTTTCCATAATCTGTTTTTTACCGCTTATGAGCTCACGCGATTTCACTCCATGAGCCAATGATAGAGATGCTTCTATATAAGCAGCAAGTTTATCACAGGCTTTAAGTGCTACACCATCAATAACATTAAACTTATCTTCATTGTAAGTATTTAAAGTATCTACTACTTTTATATTCTTTTGATAAATCTTATTTAAAAACTCATTTTTTTCACCATTACCGTATAAGCCTAAAAGATAAGAAAACTCATTACGTATATGTTCTGGTATCAATGGTAAAATATCTTCTTCTATTTTTTGTATCTCTATGTCACCAATGATATCATCCATGCCATTTACTGAATATTTTACAGGAGTAATGATATCTCTAGTCAATGCTTCAGGTAAATCATGGAAGAGTGCACAAAAGAAGTTATTTTCCAGTCGTGTTTTACAAGCCCCTATCTTTTTAGAGTAAAAGTATGAAAAGAGTGCTACGATGAGCATATGACCCAAAACAGATGTCTCAGGTACTCGTGGTGTCTGTGCCCAGCGTTTTTGAAATCTAAGACGTCCTGAGAGGTCTATAAAGCGTGAAAGTTTCTGCTTTAACGCTATCTTTCTCACACCTATGAGTTCATAATAGTCTTCCATCTCTTCATCGACCGCTTTTTTCACTTCATCGATGTCATTAAGAAATTGGCTTGTTTGATAGACGATAGAAAATTCCCATCGTGTAGAGATATAAGAGGCAGCTTTTAATATAAAACGCTCTTTTTTATACATCTCATCATCACGTAAAAATCTTGTGAATCTCTATACAAACGCCCCATCTTCAAGTTCTATAAGGCTATCATGAAGCTGTGCAATGACCCATTCATTGAGTTCTGTTTTTTTCTTTTGGAGCATCTTTCTAAACACATCAGGACGGATATCGGTCACTACAACGCGGCGTAAAAACTCAAATATCCCCGCTTCTACTAGTGCTGACATATCGATATCATCTTCCATTTTGGCTATAAAGTAAGCGATGATAAATTTGTGTGCTTGCTTGTCTAATTCAACCAAATCTACCATACGAGGGTAATCATTCCACCGCTGTATAGAAGCAGCGGTAAAGAAAGCTTCTATCAGTTTTGGGTTTATCATGAGCGCGAAGCCTGCCCTTGGGGTATAATTAACTTGTCACTATCAATCTCTATAACCGTGTGTACATTACCTCTTGGATTAAAATCTGCTACGACTTTTAACCATTTTGGTTTTATTTTTGCTTCTATCACGTCATAGATTTCATTGGCTGAGTCTTCATGGGAAATGTTTCGTGTCATAAAAGAGTTGATATAAAGTTTAATAGCTTTGAGCTCTACGACAAATTTATCAGGAATATACTCGATATAAATCGTCGCAAAGTCAGGATAACCAGAACGAGGGCATAGCGCCATAAATTCTGGTAAAGTTACTTTGATAACATAGTTTTTATCATGCTTATTTGGCCAAATTTCCAAATCTTTTTCAACATCAAATTCAGAAATTTCTTGAGCGCCATATTTGAGTTCACCTGCTATCATGATAACCTACACATCCAGATGTTTAACATCTTTTGCATGTGCTTGGATGTAGTTTCGTCTAGGTTCTACTTCATCACCCATAAAGAGTGTAAATGTGTCACTCGCTTCCATCGCATCATCGATAACAACACGTAAAAGCCTTCTGTTTTCAGGATCCATTGTTGTATCCCACAGTTGTTCAGGATTCATCTCACCCAGACCTTTGTAACGTTGGATATAAGCACCTTTTTTCGCATTTTTCTCGATGTCACCCAGCATAGTCAACAATTCTTGAGATGAAAGTGACATGCCACGTTCAGTTATCTTTTCATGGATATGAATCGCTTCTGCAAATAGTGGATTTGTCAAAAAGAAGTCATTGACTTTTATCTCTTCAAGTCCATCAAGATTTTGCACGTACAAGTGTACTTCTTCTTCAGAGATTTTTTTGTTGAGTATGTTGTAACCAAGAGAGTTGATAAACTTCTCTAAATCATCATAAAGTGCTTGACCCTTAAGTGTCTTGACTTTAGGATTTTCTATCAAGTACTGGATAACTTCAAGTACGTGAAAACGTTTTTCTAACTCATTTAACACGCCTCTATATGCTGAAACGATTTTAAACATATCTGCCAAATCCGCTTTTCCGATGTCTTTGATAGCATCTGTTTCTAAGGCATCAATACCATGTTCAATAAGATATTCATTGAGGGCTCTATCATCTTTGAGATAAATCTCTTTTTTACCTTTTTTATAACGATAAAGTGGTGGTTGAGCAAGATATACATACCCCTCTTCGATAATAGGGCGTAAAAATCTAAACAAAAATGTCAATAAAAGTGTTTGGATATGACTACCATCAACATCCGCATCCGTCATAATAATCACTTTATGATAACGCAGTTTTTCATCGTTAAACTCTTCACCGATACCACAACCAAGTGCAGTGATGATGTTCGTGATTTCTTCTGATTTTAGGATTTTATCGATACGTGATTTTTCTACATTTAAAATCTTACCTTTGAGTGGTAAAATTGCTTGAAAAACTCTGTCACGTCCTTGTTTAGCAGAACCTCCAGCAGAATCCCCTTCCACTAGATATATTTCAGAGATACTGGCATCTTTGCTTTGACAATCTGCTAATTTTCCTGGAAGTGTCCCTACAGACATATTATCTTTTCTACGTGTTAAGTCCCTAGCTTTTTTAGCCGCTTCTCGTCCACGTGCTGCGGAGAGTGCTTTATTCATCACTGCTTTAGCTTCTATAGGATTTTCTTCAAAGTATTTATTGAGTGCATCATAGATAAATTTTTGAACAATTGGTCTTACGTAAGAAGAACCAAGTTTACCCTTTGTTTGTCCTTCAAATTGAGGTTCAGGAACTTTTACAGAGATTATCGCGATAAGTCCTTCTCTGACATCATCACCAGAGATTTTCACATCTTTTTCTTTGTGTCCTGCATTTTTAGAAGCGTACTTTGAGATAGCACGTGAAAGACCGGCACGAAATCCTGATTCATGCGTTCCACCATCAGGTGTCTTGATATTATTTACAAAAGAGTAGAGTGTTTCATGATAAGAGCTATTATATAAAAGTGCGATATCTACTTCGATATCTTCTGCTTTATCTACTAGTTGAAATGGCTTAGTCACTAAATCTGCTTTGTTCAAATCTTCAACAAATTGGCGTGTCCCACCTTCAAAGTGATAAGTTTCATCTTTACCTACACGGTTATCTTTGAATTGAATAGTGATTTTAGGATTTAGATACGCTAACTCTTTAAATCTTTTAGAAAGTGTTTCATAGTTAAATTCTGTTACCTCAAAGATTGAGTCATCAGGCCAAAATTCTACACTTGTACCAGTACGATTTGTATTGCCAATTTCTTCAAGTACACCTACAGGGATACCTTTACCAAACTCTTGAAAAAACTTTTTTCCACCACGGTTAATCTTTAAAAATAATTTTTTAGAGAGTGCATTTACAACAGAGACACCCACACCATGAAGTCCGCCAGAAACTTTATAAGTATCTTTATCGAACTTACCACCTGCATGAAGCACAGTTAAAACAACTGTTGCAGCAGAGATACCTTCCCCCTCATGCATATCAGTTGGAATACCACGACCATTATCAGAAATGATTGCCGAACCTTCTGTAGTGATTTCAACAGTAATTTTGTCACAAAACCCTGCCATTGCTTCATCTATAGAGTTATCAACCACTTCATAAATCATATGGTGAAGACCACCGATGTTGGTATCACCGATATACATTCCTGGTCTTTTTCGTACTGCTTCTAGTCCTTTAAGGACTTTAATATTGGAGGCGCCGTAGTTTTGTTCCATGTTTTTACCCTTATTGTGACCTATATCATGATAGGCATGATGACCGTTATAAACTCATCTGAAGCGAGCATAAACGGTAAAGTAGAATCATTATATCTTAATTTAAATTCATTCTTTTCAATGTGCGTTAAGAAATCTAAAAGATATTTACTATTAACCGCTAAAACTATGTCTTCTGTGAGGTTAGAGATAAAATCAAGTTGTGTTCTAGCTTCTATATTTTCTTCGTTTAAACTCTCAAAAATGATAGCATCATTACGGAAAGTGAGTTTCATCTCTTGTGAGATAGTAGAGACTTGTTTTAAGTGATCTATCATCTTGTCACGGTTTAAAGTGAGTTCATATTTTTTATCAGCAGGTATGATTCTTTGATAATCTGGAAACTTACCATTTATCAGTTTTGTAAAGAAAGTAAAGTTTTCACTTTTTACTAGCATAGTATTTTCATCATAAAAAATATTCATCTCATCAAAGAAAAGTTTTTGCATCTCAGCGATAGCTTTTTTAGGAATAATTAGTGCGATTTCACTTTCTGTAGTTTGCATACTTGTTGCAACTGCTAATCTTCTTGTATCTGTAGCAACAAAGTTGATTTTATCTTGTTTGATATCTATAAGCGCACCATTAAGTTCATATTTTGGATTGTTTGAGTCTATTGCTGGAGATATTTTTTTAATAGCATGGAGAAATTCTAAAGGATTTATTTCAAATTTTGATTTATTTTCAATAGTGGGAAAATCTGGATATTCATCAGCATTAAACATAGGGAGTTTAAATTTTGATTTATTTTGTTTGATAAAAAGAAAGTCATTTTCTACTTTTAAATTTACCTCTTCATCTTTTAAGATTTTGATGATATCTAAAAGCTTTTTACCATTGGCAGTTGCTTGTCCAGGTAAAGCTATTTGAAGGTTTTTAGTTTCCATTGAAATTCCTATCTCAAAGTCTGTAGCTTTTACTGTGAGATTTCCATCTTGTGCATTTAGTAAGACATGAGATGTTATTTGTGAAGAATCTTTTTTATCTAAAAAACTTTGAGCATTGATTAGTATATGTTCAATGACATTTTTATTTATAGCAATATTCATAAATTAACCCTTTTATTATTAATAATTTATAGAAATAGTAGTAGTTTATGTTGAAAATGTGAAAACCTAAACTAAATGCCCAAATCATAGTATATTTTAGCTTTGATAACTTTAGTATTCTATTCACATTTATTCACATAATTTTACTAAACTATTTTATTTCTCCTTGCGTGAGAGCAAAGCTCCCATGCAAGTCCCTTCACTAAAGCTACGCCTTTGGCGAGACTTTTTATTTTTTAACTATTCTCTTTTAGTTGTTATGGTGTTTTTCAACTCTTCCACTTTTAGACGAAAGTTTTCATTTTCATTTATCATCTGGTTTATCTTTTTCATATTGTGTGAAACGGCTGTGTGATCTTTCATTCCAAAGTACTGTGCCAAGGCAGGCATAGAGTTTGGTGTTAAAGTTCGCGCGAGATAAATCCCGATACGGCGTGCTTCCACGATATTTTTAGACCTTTTTTTAGATTTGATATCACTAGGTTTGATATTGAGTTCTCGGGAGAGTACTTTGATAATCTCTTCTAAATCAATATTTTCTTTTTTCTCTTTTATCTGTTCTTTCATCACATCTTTAGCAAAATCTATGGTGATGCTTTGATTCATCATAGAGGCATAACCGTTGAGTGTGATGATAGCAGACTCTATTTCACGTATATTGTCACCCATATTGGTAGCGATATACTGAACTATATCGTCATTTAAATCGATTCCATCAAGTTCACACTTCTTTTTTATGATAGAAATCTTGGTTTCAAGTTCTGGTGGTTGGATATCTATGAGCATACCCCACTCAAAACGGCTTCTTAGTCTATCTTCAAAACCAGCGATTTTTTTAGGTGGTTTATCTGAAGTAAGAATAATTTGTTTGTTATTGGAATGGAGTTCATTAAAGGTGTGAAAAAACTCTTTTTGTGTTTCCTCTTTTCCTGAAAAAAATTGGATATCATCGATGAGAAGAAAGTCACATTCTCGGTACTTTTGACGAAATCTATCTGGTGTATGGTTACGAAGATTGTAGGTGAAATCATTCATAAACTCTTCACTTGTGGCATAGATAACGGTAGCACCTTTTTCTAGTGCGTCATTGCCGATAGCGTGAAGCAAGTGTGTTTTTCCAAGACCAGAAAATCCATAGATAAAAAGTGGATTGTAAAGTTTACCGGGTTTTTCACTCACAGAAGCAGCGACAGAGTATGCCACTTGGTTGGAAGAACCTACGACAAAACTATCAAAGGTATAAGAAGGATTTAAGATGCTTGAATGTGCAGAGGAACTCTCTTTTTTGGGCTTCTCTTTCACTATTTGCTTGTTATGTGAATAACTTTTGGTGATGATTTCGACTTGAGGATTTTTTCCTGTTTTGACTTCAAAAAGATGCGCTATCTTTTGAGCGTACTTTGTTTTCACCCAGCGTGAGACGAGAGGATTTGGTGCTAAAAATACGGCTATATCGGACTTTGAACTAGCTTCATCATAGAGTAGCTTTGAAATATATTTTTTGTATTCACTCTCATTTACCTCTTCTTTTAGTAGCTCTAAAACCTCGTCATATAACACTTTAGTCCTTTTTTATACTTTTGTTATTCACATTTTTTGTTCACATGTGAATAAGTTTATCACATGTTGTTTTAAATGTTTATTCACTTAGTAAACTCAATAAATCTTCAGCGTCAAGTTTTTCTGCCTTATCTTTACTTGTATCGTACATGCCCTCTTGCAAGTTTTTCTTTTTTTCTTGCAGTTGCAGTATCTTTTCTTCTATAGAATTTTCTACGATGAGTTTGTAGATAAAAACAGTTTTTGTTTGTCCTATCCTATGTGCTCTATCACTTGCTTGGTTTTCAACAGCAGGATTCCACCAAGGGTCATAGTGAATCACAGTATCGGCTTCTACGAGGTTTAAACCCACCCCTCCAGCTTTCAAACTTATCAAAAAGAGTGGGCAGTCAGATTTTTTAAACTTTTCTATCACTTCTTCGCGTTTTCGTGTGGCTCCTGTGAGCAGGGCATAATTGATACCTTTTTGTTCTATTTTTTCTTGGATGATTTTTAACATAGAGGTAAATTGAGAAAAAATCAATATTTTTCTGCCCTCTGCTAACAACTCTTCTACTAACTCAAAAAGTGTTTCTAGCTTGGCAGATTCACCTAGTGTTGAAGCTTCTTTGATGGGTAAAAGAGAGGGGTCACAGCAGATTTGTCTCAGTTTTAAAAGGGCATCAAGCATCGTGATATGTGAACGAGATAAACCTTTATCCGCGATAGCATCCCTGACTTTTTTCTCCATAGTAAGTCGGATATTTTCATAAAGAAGGGCTTGCTTTTTTCCAAATGTGACATTTTGAATGATTTCTACTTTTTGTGGTAACTCTTCAAGTACTGCATCTTTGGTTCTTCTTAGCATAAAAGGGGCAATCTTTCTTTTGAGTTTCTCTTGGATGAGAAAGTCATTCTCTTTTTCGATGGGGTTTTGATACTTCTTTTTAAAAAAAGTAAGATTACCCAAAAATCCAGGCATCAAAAAGTCAAATATCGACCAAAGTTCGCCTAAATGATTTTCCATAGGGGTTCCGCTAAGCGCCAACCTATGTTTTGCGCTAAAGGATTTTATCGCTAGTGTCATTTTCGCTTTTGGATTTTTTATTTTTTGGGCTTCATCTAAGATGATGTAGTCAAATAGTACTTTATCAAACTTCTCTTGATCGCGTAAAGAGAGTTGATAAGTAGTCAAAATGATATCAAACTCTTGAATGCTATCAAATAGTTTTGCCCTATCACTTCCATAAAGAGATAAAACACTAAGTGTATTTGTAAACTTTTTAATCTCACTTTTCCAGTTTCCTATGAGTGAAGTAGGCATAACGATAAGGGTTGGTTGTGTAAGTAGTCCTAACTCCTTTTGTCTTTGTAAAAACGAGAGCGTTTGTAAGGTTTTTCCAAGCCCCATATCATCTGCTAAAATCCCTCCAAATTGATACTCATACAAAAAATTTATCCAGTTTAAACCCGTTTGCTGATACTCTCTGAGTGTGGCTGCTAATTTTTTAGACGCTTTTGCTTTTTTTATACCATCAAATGACTGGAGTTTCTTGGAGAGTTCTGCTAATTCATCACTTCCTTTCCAGTGTATATTGTTGTCCTCAAAACCGCTTACTAGGTGAGCATCGTGTGCTTGTAGAGATATTTTATCTCTATCTACATGTTCATAAAGTTCAAATATCGTTGTCAATATAGGCTTTATCTCATCAGCATCTATATGTAAAAATCTTCCATCTTCAAGTGCTAGGTTTAGTTTCTTTGGTAAGGCTTCCACGCTATCATATTCGCCAAGAAGAGAGACTATCAAGGGGAGTAGGGAGATGGTCGTATCTGCGAGGGTGACTTCATAAGAGAGGTTAAACCAGCCATTTGTTTCACTTTTTTGACTCTCAATCACAAAATCTTGACCATACTCAAATTGAAAATCAAACTTTTCATCTACTTTTACTACCCAATTAGCTTCTTTTAGAGTATCAACACCTTCTTTTAAAAATACTCTCCAGCGTTCAAGTGCTGTTTGCTTATCAGGAACTGCAAAACTAAAAAAGAGAGCCTCATCCTCACTTTTTTTCAGTTGAAATCCATAAGATTGTATGGTTTGTATCGCCTTATCTTCTTTGTCTGTATCTCTGATGATTTTGTAGCTTATATCTTCTTCTTGGTATCGAAAAAAACTTTTTTGAGGAAAAAGTGGAAGTTCCCTCTCTTTATATAAAAAGGAGAGTCGCATAAAGTGGATAATCCCTCCCTCTTCATCTTTGCCACTATCTAGTAATAGTAAAGGTGTAGGAGAGACTTCTATCTCTTTATAGTCAAACTCTTTTGGCAGAGGAATATCTATGTCAGGGATAAGATCAAAGGCTTTGTGCATAAATTGGTTTATATCTGCTATCTCAACAACAGGTGCATCGAGTAAGAGTATGATGGTTTGTACATCATACTTGCTATTTATCTTATGTAAAGTGTGGTTTGTAGCATCTATATACATGGCAGGTACAGTGGGTATAAATGTACCATATTTTGGTAGGTTAGAAGTGATTTTACTTTTTTCCAAATCAATATTTTCCCAAAAAAATTCTACTTCTATGCTTTCTTCACTTAAAGTCAGTACTTGCAATGAATCACGATAATAACAGCGTTTAGTATCAATCATCTTTTTAAGTGCTATGGCTCCAAGTTCCCCCTCGAGTGTCACATCATCAGACCATTGATTGGTTGTTACAGAATTTAGTACTTGTATGATTGCCTTGTCGTCCGTGTCAAGATAGCGGTATCGATGTGGCTCATGAATGACATTGTGTAGCTGTGTTCCTTTGCCAAGTTTGCCATTTTTAAGCCTTTTTGTTTTGATAAATTTGACATCTTGGATTTTATAATGACCATCTTCAAAAAGCCTATAAATCATAAATTCTTCTTGTTTTTCTTTTTTCTCTACTTGTGTTGTTCTAGAAAAGTCTTGTAGCCATTGGATACTTTTTCTTTGGGAAGCTGTTTCTTGATTGTCTTCATCCGCTAAGTATTGTAGTAAAGAGGCGACGATGTGTTTGCAGTTAAAACTGACAGGGCAAGTACATTCGCCATTGATATGTATAGCACCATTTTCAAGAGAGCTTATCAAGATATCTTGACGATACGTGCTAGTGCCAGAACCAAAAACACTAGATTTGATACTCATAGAATTTGGTGTATATCTTTTAAACTCTAGTTTATTGACAAAACCATTTTTAAAATAGTGAAATCCCCTTTCAAAGTAGATTGTGCTTGTGTTTCGTTTGATGTCATTGGTAGTGAGTGCAAACATTGTCTGAAGAGTCCTTTTTATTTCTTATCATGATAGTATTATAGTATAATTATTCACAGTGTGAAAGTTATGTGAATAAGTTAATATTTTAGGATAAGAATGATTATATTAGGAATCGACCCAGGTACGATAAACTGCGGGTATGCTATCATTAAGAAAGAAAAAAGTAAAGTTCAATTAGTTGAAGCAGGTTTGATAAAGATTAAGGAAAAAGTCTTACAACATCAAATTATGGAACTAGTTGAAGGACTTGATATAATCTTTTCACATCATGCCATCGATGAGGTTGCCATAGAAGATATCTTTTTTGCTTTTAATCCAAAAACAGTACTAAAACTAGCACAATTTAGGGGTGCGCTTAGTTTAAAGATACTCCAAACGCATGGAAACTTTAGTGAATATACCCCTTTACAAGTTAAAAAAGCAGTCACAGGAAATGGTAAAGCCCAAAAAGAACAAGTGGCTTTTATGGTAAAGCGGATATTGGGTATCAAAAAAGAGATAAAACCGTTAGATATCACCGATGCGATTGCTGTGGCGCTTACGCACGGGCAGAGGGTAAAGTAAAGTTTTCTTCTATATGGACGATATAGGTAAAACTATCATGATAAGGGATATAAAATGACAAAAAAATTATTAATAAGTTCATTATTGATAAGTGCACTTTTTAGTGTAAATGCTTCAGCGGAAGTAGTTTATCAAGGAACATCAGTGGGTGGACAAGCTGGATTGTTTGGAATAGGTGCTAACCTCAAAGGAAAATTTACGGATACACTGGGTGTGAAAGTAGGATTTGATAAGTTTACTTATAATGATATCGAGATTGTAGATGATGAAGTAACATATAATTTTGATGTGGAAACACAAGATTTTTTAGCGACAGTTGATTGGCACCCTTATGCAGGGAGTTTTAAAACGAGTGCTGGTGTGGTTGTCAATAATAGTAATCTTGTTGGTACTATCAATCCTACAACGGCAACAACATTTACTTTTAATAATGTTACTTATTCTACAGACGATATAGCCAAAGTGGATACTAGCGCAGATTTTGACCCAGTAGCACCTTATGTGGGTATTGGTTGGGATACCTCGTGGACAAAGAAAAATGGTTGGGGATTTACTTTTGATTTGGGTCTGATTTATCAGGGGTCTGCAACGGTAGATTATACGGTGAAATACAAAGAAGTTCCATTAACTGGTAATGCCGCTGTTGATGCCGCTGCGCAAAGTGCAAGAGCAGATTTGATACGTGAAATCGATGCGAACTTGGAAGCAGAGAAAAAATCACTTCAAACAGAGTTGGATAAATATGAATTTTTACCTTATATCGCCATAGGTGTAAATTACAAGTTTTAAGATACTAAAATACTCCATAAGGAAAAAATATGTCAAAAATTATGGAGTATTTTCAACAACTCACTCAAATACCTCACTGCTCACACAAAGCAGACAAACTCAAAGATTTTCTCATAGATTTTGGAAAAAGTCGTGGATACGATATCCAAACAGATACAGTTGACAATATCTTAATAAAAAAATCAGGAGCCAAAATAGCTCTTCAAGCCCACTACGATATGGTCTGTGTCGGCAAAGCACCACAGATAGAAACCTATATAAAAGATGGTTGGATGTATGCCAAAGAGAGTACACTTGGTGCGGACAATGGTATGGCGATAGCGATGATGATGGCGTTGATGGATGAGGGGAAGGTGGCAGAATTTATCTTTACTAGTGATGAAGAGGTGGGTTTGATTGGGGCGGAGGCTTTGGCATTTGAGCTAGAGAGTGCATATATGCTCAATCTTGATAGCGAAGATGAAGCAGAAGTCTATATCGGTTGTGCAGGTGGTGTGGATATCAAAGCGCAAAAAGAGTATGACATAAGCTATCATGATAGGGATTTTTATGAGGTTACGATAGGTGGTCTGCCAGGGGGACATTCGGGTGTGGAAATCCACAAAGGTATCCCCAACGCTATCAAACTTTTTGCCGATTTTTTAAAAGATAAAGAGGTGAAAATCGCCTCTTTAAAAGGGGGAGAGCGTATCAACTCTATCCCTGTTAATCTCAAAGCAATTATCGCTTGTCATGATAGGCTACATGCGCGTGAATTTATCGATGTAAAAAAGATAGAGGGTGGGTTTGATGTGATAGAAGGCAGAGAAGTTATCGCGGTGTTAGATGATTTTAAAAATGGGGTTTTGACTTTTAATGATGACTTAGATGTGCCAGATACAAGCATCAACTTGGCACTTATCATGATGGAAAAAGGTGCTATCATGATAGAAGCATCAGCTAGAGCGATGGATATGGAAGGGTTAGCGTCTGTGAGAGATGCCGCAACTTCTCACTTTAAAAAGTATGACTACAGAGTAGAATACCACGGAAAATACCCTGCATGGAAACCAGAAATCAATGACTTTTCACATATAGTCAATGACGCAATGAGAGAAGTTTTTGGCAAGAGTGAATTTAAGGCGATTCATGCGGGGCTAGAGTGTGCGATACTCTCACAAAACTATCCCGATATGAAAATCACTTCTATCGGACCAAATATACGCTCCCCACATTCGATACATGAAAAGGTAGAGATAGCGTCGGTGGAGAAGAGTTATGAAGTGGTACAAAAGGTTTTAAGTGCGTTATCTGAGTAATTTATTTCTTATCATGATACTCTTGGGAGGGTGCAGCATGAAAAGAGCAGATACTTTGAAAAGTTGCTTAGATAATCCTCAAAAAGAAGATATAAAACTACACTTCATCACCAAAGGTGAGGGAGAGCCACTTATCATGATACACGGTTTTTCTTCTTCGCTACATACATTTTCGCATCTTATCGAACCACTCTCAAAAAAGTATAAAGTTTATGCCCTTGACTTGAAAGGTTTTGGAAATTCTCCAAAGCCTAGAGATGAGAGATATTCTGTTTATGACCAGATGCTTTTGGTTAAAGCATTTATGCGTGAACACAATATCTCCAACCCTATCATGATAGGACATTCACTAGGTGGCGGTGTGGTACTCTCTTTGGCACTTACGGGGGTAAAGATAAAAAAGATGGTGCTCATAGACGCGGCAGCATACAGGCAAAATCTCCCAAAATTGCTTCGTTGGTTACAGTTTCCACTCCTTGGAAAAGTGGGTTTTTATCTCTTGCCTTCAGCGTATGAAATCAAAGAGGGCTATAAATATGCCTTTTATGATAATGATAAGATTCCACAAGAAGGTGTCGATATACTCACAAAAAATCTTCAAAGTACAAACGGCAAATATGCCTTTGCCAAAGCGAGTGACTATCTCATCCCTGATGATATCGATGAGGTTTCAAAGCGTTATAGAGAGATAGACATATCAACCCTGATTATCTGGGGATACAATGATATCATCATTCGTAAGGATAAAGCGTATCGATTGCACAAGGATATCAAACATTCTATCTTACGTTTTGTACCACTTTGCGGACATATGCCACAAGAAGAGTGCCCTGATGAAACCTTGCGGCATATAAAGGATTTTTTATAAGTTTTTATTATGATATAATGCTTTTATAGGAAGGTGGATATTATGAAATTATTTATTTTAATGGGCATTTTATATGCGACACTTCAATCAAATGATGATCTCAAAGTTTTACAGTTTGGTATCAGCACGAGTTATGAAGAGAAAGAGATCTATATAAAGAGGCTAAAACACCCCAACTGTTTAAAGGTAGGGGTGACTCTTGAGCATGTTTTTGGTGGAGATTTGGCGGGGAAAGATGTACCTAAAGAGTGTCAAAAGAGTTTTGTCACTTCTTTGGGTGTGATACAACCTATAAAACTTGATGATGAGATTCAAACAGTAGGTGAGTTAGAGGTCTTGAAGTTTTTACAAATGTTGGATTTTGAGCCAGAAAATTATGTTTTAGTGGATACAAGAAGAAAAGAGTGGTTTGATAAAATCACTATCCCTCATGCAGTAAATATACAGAAAAATGATATGGTTTTGGATGTAGATTTTCCAGAAGATTTTGCAAAAAACTTGAAGCTTTTGCATGTGACTCAGGATAAAAAAGGTAAATTAGATTTTTCAAATGCCAAGAATGCTATCTTGTTTTGTAATGGTTCTTGGTGTACACAATCAGCCAAAGCGATTAAAGAGTTGGTAAAACTTGGTTATCCAAAGAAAAAGCTTTTTTGGTATCGGGGTGGGTTACAGGATTGGGTAGGGTCTGGATTTACGGTAACGAGAGGAAAATAAGTATAAGCGTTTATCCCCTAATCATCATATCTTTTGATATAATCCTCATAAAGATAGCGATGATCTTCGGGGATGGTGTTGTATAGCATATTGGCAAGGTCGCGTATCTCCCAAAGGGCGGATTTGTCACTTCTTAGTCCGATGAAGTTTTGTAGGCTTCGTGCGTTGATAGTCCATGTGAGTTCTGTTTTGTAGCTCTCAGGTAGGCAAAATTTGGCTTTGTCGTTGGCGATGCCTGCCTTGAGGACGAGGCGGAGGTTTTCTAGGGCTTTGATGCTCATCTCATCGACCATTTCTATGCCTGTGAAAACGAGATATTTTCCTGCTCTTGTTTTGTCATCTATCGTGAACTCTTCTTCATTTTTTAGCTCTTTTAGTGTGTATCTTGTGGATTTTACGGAGAGAGACGCCATGCGGTGACGGGCGAGTTCTTGTAAAAGTGCGCGAGAGATACCTTCGAGATAAAAGGTATAAACCAAGTGTTCAAGCGTGGAAGCATGCTTGAACTTGTTACCTACACGGTCGATAAGTGCTTTATCTTTTTCACCACCATTATCACTTTTATCAAATGATTGCCAACAAGTTCTTATAGCGGTAGCGCAAACGACAAGTGGGGTATGATGGTGAAGGGTAACTTTCATAAAAATCTCCATGTTTTTCAACATCTTACAACAAATAAAATTAAATGCTAAATTGTCGATATAGTCATATAATAAGGAGCATTGTAATGATAAAAGCGCTTATCATGATAGTAACATTTCTCACCCTGCCCAACACTATCTATGCGCAAAAACCTTTAGAGAAAGTTTCTTTACAACTGCAATATTTAGATCAATTTCAATTTGCTGGTTATTATATGGCAAAGGAGAAGGGGTTTTATAAGAGTGCTGGTGTTGAGGTAGAGATAAAGCCTTACAATCTCAATATCATACCTATCCAAGAAGTTTTATCAGGGCGTGCTGACTATAGTATAGGACGCTCCTCTATGATGGTGGATATCGCCAAAGGAAAAGAACTAGTACCCTTGGCTGCGATATTTCAATCCTCCCCACAAATTCTCTTAGCAACAGAAAAATCAGGCATTCATACCTTGCAAGACATTATCGGGAAAAAGGTGATGATTACACATGATTCATTAGAGGGTGTGACATTGCAGGCGATGTTAAATTCGCAAGGGATTTATAACAAAAATTTTAAAACTATAAAACATGACTATAATCTCCAGAATTTAATAGATGGCAAGGTCGATGTGATGTCTGCTTATATATCCAATGAACCTTTTAGTTTGAAAAAAAGAGGGATTGGACCCGTTATATTTCATCCCAAAGCCTATGGGTTTGATTTTTATGAAGATATCCTTTTTACCTCTAAAAAAGAAGTAGCATCTCACCCCAAGAGGGTATCAGCTGTATTGCAGGCAAGCTTGAGAGGATGGGAGTATGCTTTTTCTCATATAGAAGAGAGTGTGGATGTTATCTTGGAAAAATACAACACCCAGCACAAAACAAAAGAAGCCCTACTCTATGAAGCGAGGATGTTGAAAAAACTTGCTTTAGAGGGTAGCGTGCATATAGGAGAGATGCGCAAGGAAAAGTGGCGTAGGATATATGATATCTATAAGGTTTTGGGAGCTATAAAAGAAGAGTTAGATATAGAAAACATGATTTATAAAGCTAAAAATACAAAATTTTTCCTAAGCGATGAAGAGAAGAGATATCTAAAAGAGAAAAAAAGTATCAAGATATGCGTTGACCCTGACTGGATGCCTTATGAGGGGATAATAGATGGTAGACATGCAGGAATTTCTGCAGACATCATGCATAGTGTAGAGAAGAAGATAGGTGTGCCTTTGGCACTTGTTACAACAAAAAGCTGGGATAAAAGTATAGAATTTGCTAAAAAACATGTTTGTGATGTGCTCCCACTTATCACCGATACACCAAGTAGAAGAGAGTTTCTTCATTTTACAAAACCTTATATAGAATCCGCTTATGTAGTGGCTACAAATATGAATAGAACTTTTATAGATAATGAAGATGCCCTAAAGGGTAAAAAAATAGCGATGGTAAAAAACTATGGTGTGGGGGAATTACTTCAGAAAAATTACAAAGATATTATATATGTGGAAGTGGACTCTATACAAGAGGCATTAGAATTGGTCAAACAAGGAGAGGTTTTTGGATACATAGATAGTGCTGTCACCATTCGTAGTGCCATAGAAAAATATAACTATCATGATAGCATCAAAATATCGGGGAAACTCGATGAAAAGTTAAAGCTTGCTATGGGGATAAGAAAAGATGATAATTTCCTTTTTAACATTATGTCAAAAGCTCTTGCTAGTATATCTGAAAAGGAAAAAGAAACTATTATCAATGCAAAGATAAGTGATTTACATAATAAAAGTATTGACTATGGTATGGTATGGAAGATGTTGCTTTTGTTTGGGGTAATCATCTCTACTATGATGATGGCGTATAAAAAGCTTTCTGATACGAAAGAAAAGTTAGAAGAGTCACTTAATAACTTTGAAGTTTTGCTTGATAGTACAAGGGATATTGTCGTTGTTTATGATAGAGAATTAAATATTTTACTGGTTAATCAAGCAGGTATTGATAATTTTGGTTATCAAAGAGAGGAAGTAGCAGGTTTAAGAGTAAGCGATTTTTTGGAAAGTGATAGTGAAAAAATTATCAAAATGATACAAGAAAATAATACAAATGTCTCTTTTGAAGTGGAACTAAAAAAGAAAGATGGAAGCTTGATACCTTGCTTGGCAAGTGGTAAAAACATCACCTACAATGGCAAACCTGCACGCGTGTCTACCCTCACAAATCTGATGGAGGTAAAAGAGGCACAGCAAACACTTTTGGATATGAACCATTCTCTTGAAGAGCGGGTGATGCAAGAGGTAGAAAACTCTCGTCAAAAAGACCAGCAGATGATAGAACAGTCTCGTTTGGCACAGATGGGAGAGATGATATCGATGATAGCGCACCAGTGGAGACAGCCTCTGGCTGCTATCGCGGCAACGGGAATTGATATGAAGATGTCCTTGATGCTTGATAAGTATAATCTCTCTGATGAAAAAGAGAGAGAAGCATATAAAGTGTATACAGATGATCAATTAGACAACATCGAAAAGTTTGTCCAAAATCTCACAGAAACGATAGATGATTTTAGAAATTTTTATAAACCAAATAAAGAGAGAGAAGTGTTGACCATCAACGCGCCATTTGAGAAATCATTGGCTATTTTAAAAGGTAGCTTAGATGCCAATGGTGTGGAAGTTCAACTATCCTTAAAAAGCCAAAAAGTGTTGCCTATGTTTAACAATGAGTTGATGCAAGTCTTTTTAAATATCCTCAAAAATGCCTTGGATAACTTCAAAGAAAAAGGGATAAAAAATCCTACTATCATGATAGAGAGTAAAGATAGTGATAGTGGTGTCATGATAAGCCTATGTGACAATGGTGGCGGTATACCTCAAGAGGTGATAAAGAAGATATTTGATCCTTACTTTTCCACTAAAGATGAAAAAAATGGTACGGGTTTGGGGCTGTATATGTCAAAAACGATTGTAGAGGAACATCATGATGGAAAACTTAGTGCCCAAAATAGAGATGATGGGGTTTGTTTTGTCATTGAGATTTATGGATAAAAGTCATGATAAGCCCATTAATGCCATTAAGTTAATGATAAAAGAAGTAAATTCTTTTGTCTACGCTAACGCTAAGTTCTCTTCAGCAGAGGGCTCACGTGCAGATGAACCGCACTTAATTTTTTTCAAAACTCTTAACTTAATGGCATTGGAAGTGCCCATATGTTTTTTTGAAAGAAGATGTTTCTAGATTTTGGTCATCATGATAGTCAAAGAACGACTATCATGATAGGAAAATTACTGTTTAAGTTGTAGGAGTGTATTTAACATCTGATCAGATGTTGTAATCGTTTTTGAGTTGGCTTGGTAACCTCTTTGTATGACGATGAGTTGTGTGAGTGAACGACTCAGATCAACATTTGACATCTCTAGTGCAGAAGCTTGGATAAAACCACGACCACCAACCGCTGCTTGACCGATGACAGGATCACCGGAGTTGGCTGTCTGTACAAATACATTCCCACCATCACTCTCTAATCCGACATCATTAGTAAATTTTGCCATGGCTATTTGTCCGAGTCCAAAACTTCTACCATTGGTGAAACTTCCCACAAGTGTCCCAGATGAATCGATACGAATACCATCCAAATCACCACCGGTAAAACCATCTTGAGAGATACCTGAAGTGTTGGAATCACTATCAAAAGAGGTAACACCATCAAATCCATTAGCTGTTCCTAAGTCTAGCTGTATTGTTTGATTTGGTGCCGAACCGTTATTTGCTGTATAGGTGATACTCGCAGGTGTATAAGAGGCAAGAGAACCATCTGAATTAAAGACGATTTGCCCTTCTACCATATTTTCTCTTGTTTGTCCACCGATGTCCCCTGGTTCTGGTACGGTGATAGTCATATGCCAGGCTGAACCTGTTTTTACACCATTGTTGTCATAGACATATCCCTCTTTTCGATATTCTGTTCTTACCGTGTGCTTTGTCCCAAGGGAGTCAAAAACATCGATACTAGCTGCGTGTGTGGCTGCGTTGATGGATTGGGTGATTTTGATACCATTGGAGCCTGCTGAGAGTTGTCCTGAAAAAGACTTCATGGCAGTCGTTAGTTTTTCATTTTCATCTGTGGTATCATTACTGATACCTCCTACTTGGATGAGTAGGTCAGTTCCTGCTGGATCAGCGTTAGAAATTTCATATTTTCCTTGTTCGTTGACTGTGACTTCTGCTGTATTGGAAGTCTGTTTTAGTGCATGTTGTAAAGCAGCTCTTAAATCTTCAGTTGAATTAAAGATATAATCTCCACTTGCAGCAGTTAAATCTTTGTTTGCAGAGTTTCCTGTATATTTAAATCGATGTTTTGTACCACCTCCATCAAAAGAGATTTCTACCCCTTGTCCCTCTTTGATGTTAAAAGAGTCTCCTTCTGCGTTGAAAAGGACATTAAAATCATCGACTCGTTCAGGGTCTCTTCCTGCTTTTAAGCCATCGGTTGCATCTAGTGCTCTAATAGGTGACATATTGTTGATATGGTCACCAGTGTTGAGGTTTGCTTTGATATTGACAACAGATGAAGGACGCGCTGGTGTAGTGAGCCCTGGTGGAATCACGATATCTTGGATGGGTGCGGTGTTATCAATTTCACCTGTTTTTCTATCTCTTACCCACCCTTGTGCGATAAGCCCTTGATTATTGGTAAAGTTTCCTTTGGCATCAAAGACAAAGTCACCATTTCTGGTATATTTATAGGTTTTACCAGCATCATCACTTACCACAAAAAAGCCATTTCCTTGGATAGCAAGATCGGTATTTTTGTCAGTTGTTTGTACTGAACCTTGTGAAAATATTTTGGTGATAGAGTTTACCTGTGTACCTAGTCCCACTTGTTGTGGATTTTTACCACCTGAATTTCCTTGTGGCGCTGTGGCTATCTTTGTAGTTTGGCTGAGCATATCTGAAAAGTTTGCACGCGAGTATTTAAATCCTGTTGTGTTGACATTGGCGATATTGTTACCCTCGACATCCATAGCAATTTGGTGTGCTTGTAAGCCAGAAACTCCAGCCCATAATGATCTCATCATGATAGTATCCTTTATATTTTATTCTTGCAAGTAGTGAAGCAAGTACTGTTCCCGAAAAATGGGCATTTAAACTATTTGTATTTATCTTTTCATATTGATTGCATTTTGTATCATCTGGTCACTTGTTGTGATACTTTTAGAAGAAGCATCATAGGCTTTTTGCATCACGATGAGGTCTGTAAGTGCTGTAGTGATGTTAAGATTTGATATCTCTATTTTTCTATTTTTGACATTTGATATTTGCAGTGTATTGCCCTCTTTGTCTTTAAAGAATTTTGCTTCCCCGCTATTTGCAGTAGGTTTATAAGAGGTATTTCCTATCTTTTCTAAACCCTCTTGATTGCTAAAATGATAGATGGCTACTTTTGAGATAGGAACGGTTTTCCCATTTGAAAAGGAGGCTTGAATATTTCCAAGGTTATCTATACCATAATCTTGCAGAGTTCCTGAAGGATTACCATCTTTTTCTATATCTCTACTGCTATTAAGACCAGCGAGTGAGACAAGTCCATCATACCCAGAGTTGGGCTTATTTTCATCATATAGCGTTCCAAAAGATAGTGATAAAGGATCACCGTTGTTGTCTATGCTTGTCAAAGTGTTTCCTACAAGTGCGCCTTTCCCATTAAAATCCAACACGCCTTCTTCGCTACTTAGTATGTTTCCATTGGGATCTTTGATGGTGGCTTTGGCGAACCATCTTGTGCTTGTTGGCGCTTGTGGCACCTCTTTTTCGAAGGTGATATCTAATTTATTGATATTGCCTTTGCTATCAAAAACATCTGCGCGATAGACTTCAGTATTTGGGATTTCTACTTTTTTTCCATCATCCCCTACTTCTTCTATACGCTTAGGGTCAAGGGGACCTTTAAAATTAATATAAGTACTTGCAGTGGCTGGAATAGTAAGGGTGTCTGGAATTTGGATTGGTGTTTGTGCTGAAACATCTGTAAGGTTGATAGTTTTAGCTGGGTTTTTAATGATGTTTCCGTCGATAACATTATTGGCAGAAGTTCCCAAGACATGATTGCCACTAGCATCGACTAAAAATCCATTAGCATCTCGACTAAATTGCCCTGCTCTTGTGTAGCTTATCTCATTATTTCCATCTTTGACACCAAACCATCCATCTCCCTCTATAATCATATCGTACTTATTTTCACTATCTACAAGTGAGCCTGATGAGAAATCGGTTCTAGTTCCTTTATGTGTAGCACCTACACCGATATCATTGCCGGTTGGATCAAAAAGAGAACCAGTCAGCTGTTGCGAATAAATAGTTGAAAAATCTACCGTTGTAGATTTGTATCCTGAAGTATTAGCATTGGCAATATTATCAGAGAGTACATCTATGCCAAATTGTTGGGTTTTCATTCCTGCTACACCCGTGTAAAATGAAGTATTCATTATTTCTCCTCATAAATCTCTGAAACTTGCTCAAAGTCGATAAAGTTACCGTTGAGTTTGACATAGGTTTTATCATTGTCAAATTTAACGGATTCTATTTTATATGATCCACCAGTAGCATCCATAGTAAGTCCATCTTCATTTTGATAAGTGGCTTTGATATAGTATTTTCCACCTTGAGCGTCTGTGCCTGCATTGGTTTTTCCGTCCCAATTAAATGAGTGTTGTCCTGCTGTATCTTCTTCGAGAGCGATACTTTTTACAAGGGCACCCTCTTCACTATAGATATTGATAGAACCACTTTTTATATCTTCATCAAAGTTGAGATTGAAGTTGACTGGGGATGGAGAGCCATTTTCTTGTGTTTTTAGGTTTACCGAATTTTCAAGTCTTGCCATTTTCCCGATGGCTGAAACGGCTGAAAAGTTTTTATTGTTTGTGAAACTCGCTGTTAATTCTTCTAGTGCTTTATTTGTATTATCTTGAGATTCTAGCTGTGCGAGTTGAGCAGTTTGGCTCAGAATCTTGTCCGAATCCGTAGGAGAAGTTGGGTCTTGATATTGAAGCTCTGTTAAAAGGAGTTTCATAAAATCATCTTTTCCTAAAACCGATTTTGGGTTTGTTGCTGTTGTTGTTGCTGTTGCTTGTGTTACGCTTGATATTTCTGCCATTTCTTATCCTTTATACATAGTGAGGGAGTATCATAGAGATTCCCTCTTCGTCATTTTCTAAACTATCATGATAGTCACTTGAACTCTCTTCTTTTTGCTGTTTTTGTTGGTTTTTCTCTTCACCTCGCTTGTCTCCAAAGTTCATTTGCAAGTCTGAAAATCCCATATTGACTAGGGAATTTTTGAATTCGGCTTGATTTTGGACAAAGAGCGCCAAGGTGTTTTGGGAATTTGAGTTGATATTGACTTGCAAATTATTTCCTCTTGTGATGAGTGTCACATCTACATCACCTAAATTTTTAGGGCTTAGTTGCATATTGACTTTCATCATAGGGGGTTTGTAGGCTTCTACTTTCTCTTTAAATTCCATAGCAAAGGTGTTAAATGTCTTTTTCACATCATGAGGTTCTTTTGCTTTGTGTACGGTTTCTGTTTTTATCTCACCTACTTGGGTAGTTTTTTCACTCGGTGTTTCTTTGACTTCACTTTCAGGTTTCACAAGACCATCTTCTTTGGTAGTAGCTTGTATTTGCTGAGGTTTTAACTCTTTAGAGGGTGTTTCATTTTTAAGAAGGGTTGCGAGGGTATTTGTTTGTGCTTTTTCAGGTTTCTTTGTTTTAAATGTTTCAACTTCTACCTCTAGTGTAGGTGCTTCGCTTTTGAGTACTTTTTCAGCACTTTTAGTAATTACCTTTTTTACTTCCCCTTCAACAGTAGTGATGACTTTGTCTGCCTTGACTTCCTCTTTACTGTTTTTAGAGAGTAGGGAAGTGAGGGTTGTTTGCTGTTCCCCTTTGACTGTTTTATCTTTTTGTATCTCTTGCTTGATGATTTTAGTAAGGAGACTTGGTGTGAGTGGCGCCTCTTTATTTGTCTGTTTTTGGTCAACCATGGTAAAGATGTCTTCACTTGTTATCTTTTGAACCATCTTTTTATCATTGGGGTTAAGTGCCGACTGGGGCATGAAAAATTCAAAGTTTTTGACTTTGATACCATTTTTATCAGCGATTTTTAACAGTTCTTTGATGTTGGTAGCTTCTTTAAACTGGGTAATGACACTTTTGTCTTCTAGGGCTACTTTTAGTGTTGGAGATTCTGTTGAAAAACTCTCTCCATTTTTAAGGGAAAGTGCTACTTTAAACAAATCCTCCAATGAAACAACTGCTACCTCTTCGTCCACAGATAAGAGATCATCTTTGGAAAATTCTGAGATACTTTTTCCTTTATTGGTAAAATCACTAGAGAGGTTGAGTAGTTTTCCTAGAAGAAAGTTAGAGTTTTTACTTTCCCCCTCTTCATCGACCAATGAAGCTATCAGGTTTTCAAAAATATTTTCCCCTTCTTGGGATTTAGTATCTGCATTTTTTTTAGTAGAAAGTTTAATATCTTTACTTTCAGTGGGTGTTTGCAATATCATTCCGTTCATAGAAACTCCTTTATTTAGGCTTTTATAAGAAGAATAGAGCAATATGTGTGCCAAAAAAGGTTAAATACTAGGATAATTTTAAAAAATTAGTTATAATCGCGACAAAATATATAAATAATAGGAAAATCATGCAAAAGATTAGAAATATCGCCGTTATCGCGCACGTTGATCATGGTAAAACAACACTAGTAGATGAATTATTAAAACAATCAGGGACATTTGACTCTCACCAGCAAGTAGATGAGAGGGTGATGGATAGTAATGATATCGAAAAAGAGAGAGGGATTACAATCCTCGCGAAAAACACTGCTATCAGATATGAAGGGTACAAGATTAACATCATTGATACTCCGGGTCACGCTGATTTTGGTGGTGAAGTTGAGCGCGTGCTTAAGATGGTTGATGGGGTTTTATTACTCGTTGATGCACAAGAGGGTGTTATGCCTCAAACTAAGTTTGTGGTGAAAAAAGCACTAGAACTTGGAATCCGTCCTATCGTGGTTATCAACAAGATTGATAAGCCAGCGGGCGAGCCTGACCGTGTGGTTGATGAAATCTTTGACCTGTTTGACGCACTTGGTGCCAATGAAGATCAACTTGACTTTCCAGTGGTATATGCCGCGGCGAAAAATGGTTTTGCCAAGATGAACCTTGAAGATCCAGACAAAGATATCCTTCCTATCCTAGATACTATCATCAAAGAAGTACCAGCATCAGAAGGATCTGCGGATAATCCTCTTCAACTACAAGTTTTCACACTTGATTATGATAACTTTGTAGGGAAAATAGGCATCGCAAGAATCTTTAACGGTCGTGTGAAGAAAAATGAAAATGTAACACTAGTAAAAGCTTGTGGAGAAAAAATCAATGGTCGTATCTCTAAACTTATCGGTTTTCTTGGACTTGAGAGAATAGACATCGATGAAGCAGAGAGTGGTGATATCGTGGCTATCGCTGGATTTGAGGCACTAGATGTGGGTGATACTATCGCTGACAGTAAAAACCCAGTAGGACTTGATCCCCTTCATATAGAAGAGCCAACACTTTCAGTTGTCATGTCGGTAAATAACTCACCACTAGCAGGAACAGAAGGTAAGTTTGTCACCTCCAACAAAATCGCAGAGCGTTTAGAAGCTGAGATGCAGACAAATATCGCGATGAAGTATGAGAGTACGGGTGAGGGTGCATTTAAAGTATCAGGTCGTGGTGAACTTCAAATCACTATTCTTGCTGAGAACATGAGAAGAGAAGGTTTTGAATTTTCTCTAGGTCGTCCTGAAGTTATCATCAAAGAAATTGATGGTGTACAGATGGAACCATTTGAGCACTTAGTTATCGATGCTCCAGATGATTGTACGGGTACGGTTATTGAGAAACTTGGTAAGAAAAAAGGTGAGATGACGAGTATGGTACCTACGGGTGATGGTCAAACAAGACTAGAGTTTGAAATCCCAGCGCGTGGACTTATCGGATTTAGATCTCAGTTTTTAACGGATACTAAAGGTGAGGGTGTGATGAACCATTCCTTTTTAGATTATCGTCCTGTTTCATCGGGTGTTGAATCTCGTATGAATGGTGCGCTTGTTTCTATGGAGAATGGTGTAGCCGTTGGTTTTTCTATTTTTAACTTGCAAGATAGAGGGGTGATGTTTATCGCTCCACAGGATAAAGTATATGGTGGTATGGTTATCGGTGAACATGCAAGAGCCAATGATCTTGATGTGAACCCTATTAAAGGAAAACAACTTTCAAATGTCCGTTCTTCTGGTGCTGATGAAGCTATCAAACTTGTTCCGCCTCGTACACCTACACTAGAACGTGCGTTAGAGTGGATTGAAGAAGATGAGTTGGTAGAAGTGACACCTATCTCTATTCGTATCAGAAAGAAACACCTTGATCCAACAGTAAGAAAAAGAATGACTAAAAAAGCTAAGGGGTAAATCGTGGGAAAATTAATGAAATTACTTAGATATCTTCCTATGATATTGATGGTACTTAGAAAATTTAAAAAATAGAAATATCTCTATCATGATAGTAGGCAGCTACTATCATGAATACTGAGTCTACCCTTGGGGTAGAGCCTCCTAAAACCCTTCAAAATATCTATTTACTAAAACTTATAACTCTTTGCTATAATGAAATTCAAATCAAAATTTTAAGGAGTAAAGATGGATTTAGGTGATATCGTAAACATGGGTACAGAGTTGTTTAACAACAAGTTAGGTGATACAGCTGAGGGGATAGATAATAGTGCAATACAAGATGCACTTTCTGGTCTATTGTCAAATGAAGAAGGTGGATTTGACTTGAGTAATATCATGTCATCATTGACAGGTGATAGTGAAGGAGGGCTTGCTTCTGTGGTTTCTTCTTGGATTGGTGGTGGAGAAAATGAAGCCATCGATAGTTCTGCACTTACGAATCTTTTAGGAAGTGACGCTATTGCTTCTTTTGCAGATAAATTAGGAATAGATGTGGATACAGCACTCAGCGGTTTAACTGATACTTTACCAAATATGGTAGATCAAGCTACACCAGAGGGTTCTTCTTTACTTGATTCTGTAGGTGGACTTGATGGATTGATGGGTATGGCTGGAAAACTTTTCGGTAAATCATAAGCATTTAGATATAGGGGTTGCTACTCCTATATCAACCTTTCTTTAATTTTTATTAATTATTTTTTCAAATTTTACGATATAATATATCTATGCTAGAAGTAGCAGATTTATTTGTATATATAATATAGGAGAAACAATGGGATTATATGATAGAGATTATGTAAAGAACAATACTACCGTTCAAGACAGTGGCTATGCTCACGTAGAAGAAGAGGGAAGTAGAGATCTTGCAACATTTATAAAAGAGACATATCAGCTTTTTGCAGGGAGCCTTTTAGTAGGTGCTGCGGGTGCGTATGTAGGTATGGGTATGCCGGTGATTCGTGAATATTACTGGGCATTTGTTATCTTAGAATTTGCGCTTATCTTTGGTATCGGTTTTGCAAAACAAAAACCAGGTCTTAACTTGGCGATGCTTTTTGCCTTTGCACTAGTGTCTGGTTTGACAATGTCTGTGATGGTAGGTCACTTTGTGAACGCAGGTGCAGGTGGAATAGTGGCAAATGCACTAATCCTTACAACAGTAGCCTTTGGTGGACTTTCGATGTTTGCCATGAATACGACTAGAGACTTTACAAGTATGGGAAAATTCCTCTTTATCACGCTTATCGTGGTAGTGGTAGCTAGCTTGTTAAATGTGTTTTGGTTGCATCTTTCGTGGATGTCTGTAGGGATTTCAGCGATAAGTGCGATACTATTTTCAGCGTTTATCCTTTATGATACGCAAAATATCATTCAAGGAAATTATGGTCATCCAGTAGATGGTGCTTTGGCACTCTACCTTGACTTCATCAACTTGTTTACTTCATTGTTACACCTTTTAGGTATCTTTGGAAGCGACGACTAAAAATGAGGGAGGGCTTTTAGCTCTTCTTCTTTCCCCAAACGAATAACACTTCAAATTCTAGATAACTTAAGGGATACTCAGCAATCAACTTCTTGGTATCCGAAAAGCTCAATTGTCGATTCCCACCACTTACCCCTGAATTTTTAATATAACGAAATTTTGAGAGATTATCTTCAAATTTTAATTTATACTCTTCCCTATCATGATAGATATCATAGTACTGCGATATGAGCGTTAGTAAATCATCATGATAGGGTAAAAAAGAGGGCAGTTTTGTTATCTCATAGATACTTTTAAACGTGCCATCACAAAAGATTGCAAAGGCGATTTCATCGCTATGTTGTGAAATATTTTCAATGGTTTTATCTAACTTTTTTGCCCACTGTAAGGAGGAGGCTGCGATGGTGATGTCAACAGTTTTTATATCATGATAGAGTTCAGGGTTCTCAAAATCCATGTTGTGTAAAGCTACCCTAGCAGACATAGGGTGAAGCGTACACATATTTTCTGCTTTATCCACACCGATGAAGCGCATAAATTCCCAGTCAATCTCTTTAAAAACCGCCCCTTCTCCACATCCTAGATCAAGGATAATTTTTGGTTTGCTTTTTATCCCTCTGATGAGTTTTTTAGCAACCTTTTTTGGATGATATTTGTCTCTTGGTAGCTTTGGGCTCGTTTGGAAAATTCATCTGTATGTGGCATATTGTGGGGCATTTAACATTACTTTCAATCTTTTTAGGTATAATCGCACAATTATATCTAAAATATTTCAATTAATAAAGGTTTTTTATGACTTCAGTCATGTTAATACTACAATTTGTTTTGGCAGTTGTTTTGACAATCGTGGTTCTTTTACAGAAAAGTTCATCTATCGGTTTGGGTGCGTATAGTGGGAGTAATGAGTCAGTTTTTGGGGCAAAAGGTCCCGCTGGATTTTTAACGAAGCTTACATTTGTCCTTGGGTTTGCATTTATCCTTAACACGCTGGCTCTTGGTTACTTTTATAATGAAGATAAAAAGGGAACATTGGTTGATCAGATAGACACAAGTTCATTGGTACCAACGTCACCTATTGAAAAAACAGCACCAGTATCTTCTGCACCAGCGGCTCCAAAAGAGACAGCAGTTCCAGCTGCACCAACAGAAACAAAATAAGGAAAAATGATGGCATTAAGTGAAATTTATAACAATCAAACAGAACTTCTTAAAAAGAGTATCGAAGCGTTAAAAAAAGATTTTATGACACTTAGAAGCGGTAAAGTTTCTACAGCAGTTGTGGAAAATGTCAGAATCAACTACTACGATACACCAACACCTTTGACACAAGTGGGTTCAGTACTGGCTACTGATGCGACCACTATCACTATCTCTCCCTGGGAAAAAGGACTACTTGGTGATATCGAAAAAGCTATCCAAGAAGCAAACATCGGTGTCAATCCAAACAACGACGGTGAAGTTATCAAGCTTTTCTTTCCTCCTATGACCGTAGAGCAGAGACAAGAGAGCGCCAAGGGTGCCAAAGCCATGGGTGAAAAAGCAAAGATTGCCATCAGAAATATCAGAAAAGATGCTAACAACAAGATAAAAACACTTGAAAAAGATAAAGAGATTTCTGAAGATGAGAGTAAAAAAGCACATGATACAGTACAGAAAAATACTGATGATACTAGTGCTCAGATAGATGCGCTTGTGAAAGATAAAGAAACAGAGCTTTTAAAAGTATAAATTTTTGCTGGGATTTGCCTAGTAAAAAGGAGAAATTATAATGATTAATTTAGAAGAAGTTTATAAAAAAGCAGGTGCTTTACTCGAAGGGCACTTTTTGCTCAGTAGTGGAAACCATTCTCAGTATTATCTTCAATCTGCTAAAGTTTTAGAAGATACAAAAGTCGCGGAGATGTTGGCTAAAGAGTTGGCTATCATGATACGTGAAGCTGGGATAAAAGTAGATACAGTATGCGCACCTGCACTCGGTGGGATCTTAGCTGGTTATGAACTTGCACGTGCACTTGATGCACGATTTATCTTTGCTGAGAGAGTGGATAAAGTGATGACGCTTCGTCGTGGCTTTGAAGTAAGAGAGGGTGAAAATGTCCTCATCTGTGAAGATATCATCACCACGGCGGGTTCCGCACTAGAAGCGGCAAAAACCGTAGAAGAACATGGCGCAAATATCGTGGCATTTGCAGCACTTGCAAACCGTGGTTTTTGTAAACGAAATGGAAGCGACAAAGAGGCAAAGCCTGAATGTAAACTTCCAAAAGATATGCCATTTTTTGCACTAGATGATTTTGATTTTGAGATTTACGAGAGTGAAAACTGTCCACTTTGTGTTGACGGAAGTGAAGCTTATAAACCTGGAAGCAGAGGAAACTAAGCTAAGCTTCAAATCGGTCGATATATACCTATCATGATAAAAGGAACTATATGAAGATACTAGTAACTGGTACGGCTGGTTTTATCGGGCATAATTTAGCAAAAACATTACTCGAACGCGGTGATGAAGTCATCGGGCTTGACAACATCAATGACTATTACGATGTCAACCTCAAATATGGCAGACTCCAAGACCTAGGCATCAAACGTGAAGATGTCAAAGAGGGTGCGTTTGCAAACTCAGAAACTTATCCAAAACATAAATTTATCAAGCTTGACCTCTCTGATAGAGATGGGATGGAAAAGCTCTTTAAAGAAGAACAGTTTGACGCCGTATGTAACCTCGCAGCACAAGCAGGTGTACGCTACTCACTAGAAAATCCTCATGCGTATATCAACTCCAATGTTGTGGGCTTTATGAATATACTAGAGGGGTGCAGACATCATGGTGTGAGTAACCTTTGTTACGCATCTAGTTCATCCGTCTATGGACTGAACAAATCCCAACCATTTAAAACTTCAGACCATACAGACCACCCCGTGAGTCTCTACGCTGCGACTAAAAAATCAAATGAGATGATGGCACACACTTATGCACATTTATATGGCATAAGTACAACGGGACTACGTTTCTTTACAGTTTATGGGCCATGGGGTAGACCAGATATGGCACCGATGCTTTTTACTGATGCGATACTGAGTGATAGAGCGATAAAAGTCTTTAACCATGGTGATATGAGTCGGGATTTTACCTATATCGATGATATCGTAGAGGGCATCATCAATGTCATAGACAATCCTGCAAAAAGTGATGCTAACTGGGATGCATTGAATCCAGACCCAAGTAGCTCTTCAGCACCCTATAAGGTGTATAACATCGGAAACAATGAACCGGTAAAACTGATGGACTTTATCCAAGCTATAGAAGAGAAACTAGGAAAAGAAGCAGAGAAAAACTTCATGGATATGCAACCAGGTGATGTACAAAGTACCTACGCAGATGTGAGAGGTTTGATAGAGGATATGAACTATAAACCAGATACTTCGATAGAGAGCGGTGTGAGTGCATTTGTGGATTGGTATAGAGAATTTTATAGTCTGTCATGATAAAAAAGGAACTTTTATCTCTACTAGCGGATGAAGAGTCTGCCAATGTAGAGTATAAGACAAACTATCATAAAGAGACTATAGAGACGATTGTATCTTTTGCTAACGCTAAAGGTGGTAAGATCATCATAGGTATCGGGCCAGATAAGAAGATAGTAGGAACTCAGATATCTAGTGAGAGTGTACAAAGATGGCTCAATGAGATCAAGTCTTCTACGGCTCCTTCGGTTATCCCAGATATAGATATCGTGGAAATAGAGGGTAAGAGTATCGTTGTCATATCTGTAGCAGAGTACCCTATAAAACCAGTTAGTTATAAAGGTAGATACTATAAAAGAGTTGTAAACTCAAATCATCTACTAAACATGGAAGAGATAGCAAACGAATACCTAAAGACACGAAATAGTAGTTGGGATTTTTATGCTGATGCGACTACAGCTATGGATGTCATATCATGGGAAAAAGTGACAAAGTTTATAGGCACTATAGAAAAACATCAAAATAAAAAGTTTCAAGAGAGAGAAGAAGAGGTCTTAGCAAAGTATGGTGTCATAAAAGATGGTCATATCACGTATGGTGGTGAGCTACTTTTTGTGAAAGAGTTTTCTCCTTGGAGTGGTATACAGGCTGGGAGGTTTAAAACAGAGATTGATATCATCGATAGTATTTCGTTAAATAGTGACCTTTTTACAGAGGTTGATGAATTGATGATATTTTTGCGTAAACATATGATGGTAGAGTTTATCTTTACGGGAGAACCTCAAAGAGAAGAGAGGTATGACTATCCTATAGAGGCTTTGCGTGAGATAGTGTTAAACATGATAGTGCATCGAGACTATCGATCTAGTAATGATAGCATCATCAAGATATATGATGACAGAATAGAGTTTTATAATCCCGGTGCTTTATGGGACGATCTAACTATCGAAAAACTTTTATCGAACAACTATGAGTCAAAAGCGAGAAATAAACTCATCGCGTTGATGTTTAAAGAGTGTGGATTGATAGAAAAGTATGGTTCAGGTATCCGAAGAATAAAAACGATGTTTAGAGAGTATGGACTCATCGAGCCACTATTTGAAGAGAGAGGTAGTGGGTTTAAGGTAACCGCTTACAAAGAAAAACTTGATGAGGGAGTAAATGAGGGAGTAAATGAGGGTGTAAATGAGGGTGTAAATAATCTATTTATCATGATAAAAAATCATCCCAATAAAAAAACACCATTTTTTGCGAAAGAGCTGGATACTTCTGTGAAAAATATAGAGCGATGGATAAAACAACTCAAAGATGAAGAAAAGATAGAGTTTCGTGGTGCTCCTAAAAGTGGTGGATACTATGCAAAATAAAATAAATAATAAGGAATTAATAAAATGAATATTTCAGTGATAGGAACAGGATACGTAGGCTTAGTAACAGGCACATGTTTTGCAGAGATGGGGAACAGTGTGATATGTGTGGATATCGATGAGAAGAAGGTGGAAGACCTTAAACAAGGAATCATCCCTATCTATGAGCCCGGTCTTGAAAAGATGGTACTTCAAAATCATGAAAATAGTACGCTTAACTTTACTACGGATTTAAAGTCTGCACTTGATGGTACGGATATCTGTTTTATCGCGGTAGGTACACCGATGGGTGAAGATGGATCTGCAGACTTGCAGTATGTGTTAGCTGTAGCAGAAGGTATCGGTGAAAATATGTCTCATCACATGTATATCATCGATAAGTCTACAGTACCCGTAGGCACAGCAGATAAAGTACGCGCCAAAGTACAAGAAACACTTGATAAAAGAGGGAGTGATTTGACTTTTGATGTTATCTCTAACCCTGAGTTCTTAAAAGAAGGTGCGGCGGTGAGTGACTTTATGAAGCCAGATCGTGTTGTCATCGGTGCGGACAACGATGGGGCATTTGATATGATGCGTGAACTTTATGCACCATTTACACACTCGCATGAGCGCTTTGTAGGGATGGATATCAAGTCAGCAGAGATGACAAAGTACGCGGCAAATGCTATGCTAGCCACAAAGATATCATTTATGAATGAGATAGCCAATATCTGTGAAAGAGTAGGCGCTGATGTCAACCAAGTGCGACATGGTATAGGAAGTGATAGTCGTATCGGATATAGCTTTATCTATCCCGGTTGTGGATATGGCGGGTCTTGTTTCCCAAAAGACGTGCAAGCACTTGCCAAGACCAGTAAAGACTATGGTTACGAGCTAAAACTTCTCGACGCAGTAGAAGCGGTAAACTACGCACAAAAAAGAGTCGTTAGTGATAAAGTTATCAAAAAATTTGGTGAAGATTTGAGTGGCAAAACTTTTGCGGTGTGGGGTCTAGCGTTCAAGCCAGATACCGATGATATGAGAGAAGCCAGTGCGACGACTATCATCACAGAACTCACAAAAAGAGGTGCAAAGATAAAAGCCTATGATCCAAAAGCAGAACACGAAGCTAGAACACACTACCTTAAAGGCAACGAAAGTGTAGAGTATGTTTCTTCAAAATATGATGCTTTAGTGGACGCAGATGCGATGCTACTTGTGACAGAATGGAAAGAGTTTAGAGCACCTGACTTTGACGAGATGGCAAAAAGACTCAACAACAAAGTCATCTTTGATGGAAGAAATCAGTACAACAGAAAAAGACTTGAAGAGAGTGGTTGGGAATACTTTGAGATAGGGGTGTAGCCTCTATCAGCATCCGTAATGTTTAACTATATCATACAAATAGTATACACAAAGGTTTATGATGCATAGTTTAAAGAGTTAGAAAAGCAACAAGTTGGTTTGAGACTGCCAAAGTACTTAGTGGGGATTTAGAGTGATTTATTATTATCTAGATACAAAAGAAGATATCTATTTGATGTGTATGTACTCAAAAAACTGAACTTGACAATATCAGTGATGAAAAGATACTAGAGATACTTAGAGTAAATGGACTTACCTAAAGCGCCTAAAGACTTTTTCAAAGTCAAGTTCTATATCACACACAAGGTTATCAAAGTGACAAACTTCTTTGAAAAAATCCCCTTGTTTGTCGTAGTTTGATCCTTTTAGTTTAAATACTTTTGCTTTTAAGTCATCGGGGTAGACGATGATATAGTAGGGTGCTTTTTCGCTCTCATAGAGGTCAAACTTGTACTTTTCATCTCGTCTTGCTGAAGATTTTGAGATGATTTCTACGATGATTTGCGGTGCTTTTGTGAGATAAGCTTCACCGGTTTCGCCACATGTGAGGACGACATCGGGACGGAGAATGGTATCTTCATTGATTTTATAGTCTACTTCTCCAAGTACTTCACACTCTAGGCACTCCTCAAGTTGATTTCCCAGATACCGGATAATCTCAGATGCCAAGCCTTGATGCTTGCGCATAGGAGCAGGTGCCATCGCAAAAGGGATACCATCTATTAACTCCCAGTCACCTTTCCAGTGGATATAGTCTTCATATGTGTAGTGTGGAAAATACTCTTTTTTGATAGCGCCCATCGTTTAGCCCTTTTTCTGTGTATCATGTTGTATGTTGGAAGTATAACATAATTTGTGGGATAGCTGATGGAGGTATAAAAGATTTTATCATGATATACTGTTCCCCTAATTTTAATCGTTTCATCTTTTTATTGCGGTAAAGGGGCATCAATTTATTGATAGCGCTATTTAATTGTGCAATAGAGTAAAAAGTAGTATGGCGAAGCCTTGCTAGTATCCATCGTTGCATTAGTTTGACACCATTTTCTACCAAACTCTTGTCTTGAGGTTTATATCCCCGTGCTGGCATAATAGCTGTGCCATAATGTTCTGCTAATTTGACATAATCTGGGTTTAAATCAGGTTCATAACGATCTGCTCTAGTCACCGCACTTTTTAAGTTATCAGGTACTAGTAGTTCTGGTACACCACCAAAGGCTTTAAACATCTCATTATGCGCATAGATGAAGTCTTCTTTTTTCTGAGAAGCAACAGCGGCTCTTCGTAAAGTAGTGGACTTTTCTGTTTAAGTCTATTAATTACTATTCGTATTTTAATAGACTTTTAAGCTACTTTATCCTATAATTATCTTAACAATAAAAAGGTAAATCTATGAAACTAAACAGTCAAGAAATTAATCAGATTGATACAAGTAAACTTTCAATCTTTAAATCTAATGAAGAGTTGGCTTTTTATCTCGCAAAAAAAGATAAAATTGATTTTGTTTATAATACCTCTGCACTAGAGGGTAATGCCATGACATACCCTGAAGTACAAACTCTTTTAGAGGGTGTAACAGTAGGTGGACATAAACTAAGTGATGAACAACAAGTACTTAATCAGAATAAAAGTGTTGATTACCTATTTGAACTTATAGAAAATAAATCATTTAATCTTGATATAAATATATTTACTGCATTACACGCTTATGTAGCCAAGGAAGAAGCCTTAAAATGGGGAGTATTTAGAGAGGGTTCAGTAAACATAGGAGGTACTGATTATGAAGTACCTCATGCAGATACACTTAAAGATATTTTTATTGCAGGGATAGAAGAGATTAAAAAGATACATCATCCAATAGTAAGAGCTATCACTATGTTTCTTTTTGGTGCAAAATGTCAATTCTTTTATGATGGCAATAAAAGAACATCAAGACTTATGATGAATGGTATTCTTATTGAGGGAGGTTATCCTATTTTAAATATCAAAGCTAAGGACAGATTGGAATTTAACAATATGATGGTTAAATTTTATGATAGGGATGATATTACACCAAGCATTGAGTATTTGATAGAATATTATGTTATGCAGAATATGAAGTTTGGGATGTAAAATGAATATTTGTCAAATAGATAAAAATTGCATACATGAGATAAATACAGTTTCTAAAAGGGTTTCAATTTTCCCATGTAATCCTAATTCTGATGATTTTAAACAGATGAAAGAAATAGTGCGGATTGTACTAATAGGCATAGCCCTTATTGTGTTGATGAAAATAATGTTTAAAACAACTGTGCCAATAATGCAAAACGAAGTCAAGACTATCTTAAAGAATAAATAAATGCCCCTAAACCTACCCTACAAACTCCTTAAACAAGAAGAAACAGATTACGATATCTTTTTCCATCTTGAAAGCCTAAAAAAACCAACTCATTGCCTACTATGCAATAGTGAAAATATCCGAAAAAAAGATAAATTAAAAAACTTCTATTTCGATATCCCCAGTAGAGGTAAAAGAGTAGGACTTACTATCCATGCACAGAGGTACTTCTGTAAATCGTGTAAAAAGTCCTTTAGAGAAGTACTTCCACAAATCCACACCAAGCACAATATGACAGAAAGACTTGTTAAGTACATCGAGGAGAAATCCCTACAACGTCCATTCACACATCTTGCAGAAGAAATTGGATACACAGAGGGAACTATCCGAAAGATATTCAAGTCTCATATTGAGAGTTTGGCTGCACAAAATAAGTTTGAGACTCCAACGGTCATGGGGATAGACGAAATCCATCTAGCCAAACGTGCAAGAGCCGTGATAACAAACATTAGTGAAAAAACAATTATAGAAATGTTTAAAGACAGGAATAAAACAACCATTGTAAAGTACTTACAAGGCTTAGAGAATAGCCATATTGTGCTAAACGTAGCAATAGATATGTGGAAGCCTTACAAAGATGCAGTAAACACAATTATGCCTCATTCTGTTGTAGTAATTGATAAGTTTCATGTGGTGAAGTTAGCAAACTCTGCTTTGGAGAAATATCGTAAAGAGTTAAGAGCTTCACTTAGCAATAAACAAAGAGTTGATTTAAAGAATGATAGATTTTTATTACTCAAGAGAAAGAGTACTTTATCAGATAAAGAGAATTTTATCGTTTCGTATTGGGAAAATAACTATCCAATTCTAGCTAAGATGTATCTACTCAAAGAAAAGCTCTTTGAGATTTACGAAGCAGACTCAAAAGAAGATGCTTATACCAGGTACTCTGAATTTGAAAATCAACTCACGCAAGAAGTAAAACATTATTGGCATGATGTGATTAGAGCAGTAGGGAATTGGCATACAGAAATCTTTGCTTACTTTGATTATCCTGTAACAAACGCATACACGGAAGCTATGAACAGCGTAATTAGACACGTTGATAGAATGGGTAGGTCTTATTCGTTTGAGACAATACGAGCCAAAATGCTTTACACTAAAAGCATTCATAAAACGCAACGTCCTAAAATCAATAAAAGATATGATTTAGGTACTCCAGCTTTTTGTAGAAAAGAAGTACCTACTATTGGAAGATCTTTACCTCCTCAAATTGTAGAGGAAAATAAAGTAATTAACTATGGTGTGGATATGGAAAAGTTAGTAAAAGAGATACAAAAAGGTGCTTTAAGGTTTGATGACTGATTTATACGAAAAGTCTATGATAATACGAAGAGCCAAATTTTGTTTATATCTGGTCTAAGTCTTAACAGATAGAAAAGCTTTCTCAGATAATCTTCTCTTTTTTGGTTATCTAAATTTAAAAGTTTCTCTCTAAGTCTCTTAAAAAACTTATCTATATTTTTTATGTTACATAAAACTGCTATGATATTATCAGCTATATCATCACTCTCTATGAGGATAGAACAGTCAAACTCTCTTATGTCTCTAACTTCATAATTATATCGTAAATTTTGCTCTTTTATAAAAGATGGAATTTTTATATCTCTATCTCCGACATATAACACCATCTGTTTTGGAAATTCATCATAACTTTCATATATAAGTGATGCGTATTTTAACATTCTCTTTGGCATAAGAGAATCATTTATAGATTGTATCTCCAAGTGAAAAAGTGTATCATCTTCTAAACGAGTAAGCAAATCAACTCTTCTCTCTTCTACTTTTGGAAAACTGGTTTCCAAAACCTCTTTTAACCGTGACACAAACACAATGATATTGGAATAGGCGTAGCTCGGACTTTCAGTCCGAAAAGGAACCTATGCACTTTCAGTGCATAGTGGTTGAGTATCATCTCGATAAAAATGATAATATTTACTTGATGAGTATCTATTCAAAAACAGATCTTGAAAATATAAGTGATGAAAAAATAGTAGAGATACTTAAATCAAATGGATTTAAAACATAAGTAGCTTATGCAAGAGATGTCTATAGTGTTAACAGACAAATTTAGATGATTGATGCCTTTATGGAAGATAATCACTATTTAGATTATGTAGTAAAAGCCTTGGGGAAATTGAGATAAATTACAGTACCGACACAGAGGAAAAATCTCCTCTATATCTTCAAAATTATTCCGCTTCAGCTTTAATCACAGCAACGATTTTATTGCCAATACCTTTTACATTACCAAAGATGGAATATGCGTGAGGGATTATATCCATGTAAATGATTTGTCACGAGTACATTTACAAGGTGTTGAGTATCTTATGAGTGGAGATGTTGACTCAAAGGTTTATAACCTTGGAAATGGCGAGGGTTTAGAGCGGCATACTTGTTTTGAAACTTATGTTATAATCACAGCATAAGTTTTTAGGGGAAATCTATGATAAATTTTGAACGAATTAAAAAAGATTGTTTTTGGGATTATACTTTTAGTGATGAAGAGATTGCTGCATTGGCAGTCAGTGAAAATGACAAAGAGAAATCATTTTTATTTCAAAAGATTTTACTAAATAGCACAAGTCTTTTTAATGATTTGAAGATTTTTAAAAGAGATGTTTTGCTTGATTTACTTTCAAACTACAAAGTACCTACTTTTAATCATGACTACATCTTTAGAAGAAAAAATATTGCGGAAGTCTATTTTTTTGATAAGCCACTGTTGGTAGAAGAGTTGAAATGGGTGGCATAAACTATCAAAAACTTTATGATTTGCAAGACAAGGTGCTTGATATCGTTTTTTCTGTTGAAGATATATTTTATCTTACAGGCGGTACTTGTATCAGTAGATTTTATCATGAAAAGAGATACTCAGATGATTTAGATTTTTTTGCAGATAACGAACCAAGGTTTAAAGCTGGGATAAAAAATATAAAGAGCATTTTAAAAGAGCAGCTTGAAGTAAGAGAAGATACGGTAAGTAAAGATTTTGTCAGGTTAATAATTGATGAGTTTTTGCAAGTAGATTTTATCAATGATAGAGTTTATAAACATGGTAAATCAGTTGTTTTAGAAAATGGTTATCTTATAGATAATATAGAAAACATACTAAGCAACAAACTAAATACGGTGATAGATAGAGATGAAGAGAAAGATATCTTTGATATTTATCTTATTTGTAAGTTTTATGATTTTGACTGGATTGATGTTCTAGAAATTGCACATAAAAAGGCTTCGTTTGCACATGAGGATTTGATAATAAGGCTGAAAAGTTTTCCCGCAGAATTGTTGAAAAATATAAACATAATTGATAAAAACTTTTTAAATAATTTTGAAAAAGAGTTTGAAATGATTATAGAAGAGATAAATAGTAAAAAAATACACAAGAGAAATGAATAACATGATAGAAAACTATGAAGCTATTTAGTTGGTGGAGTAATAATGAAAATGCTATTTTTGATATAGTTCAGCAGTGGCTTGATGAGAGAGGGTTGAGATTGCAATTTTATTTCATTTTGAAATGTTATTAGTAGTGTGGCGAAGGAAATTAATATTTGTGATGGTGATGTGGATAAATCTATGAAAGCCTTGGAAAAATTGAGATAAAATGACGCTACCGACACAGAGGAAAAACCTCCCCTATATCTTAAAAACTACTCCGCTTCTGCCTTAATAACAGCGACGATTTTACTACCAATCCC
Organism: Campylobacterales bacterium; assembly: GCA_024278835.1. Lineage (GTDB taxonomy): Bacteria > Campylobacterota > Campylobacteria > Campylobacterales > QNZT01 > JANTGR01. The sequence continues at coordinate 54,324 of JAJRSK010000001.1, forward strand.
CTTAACATTTTTAAGCTCTTCAACAGAGTTAAATTTCCCATGTTCTTCACGGTACGAGATAATGCGCTCCGCTTTTTTGGCACCGATACCTTTGACCTTGACGAACTCATCGGCAGTCGCCGTGTTGATGTCGAGTGCAAATGCAGAGATAGCAAGGGCGAAAAGTGAGAGAACTATTTTTTTCATGATAACATCCTTTGTAAAGTTTTTGTTTTGTTACAAGTATATAATCGGCATAAAGTTAAAAAACTTTACCTTTATTATGTATCATTTACCACAAAATTGTGTAAAATAGACACCTTGTGTTACCCCCCCCCATTTTTACAAAATTATTAGCTATATTCAACAAACTTTAATTGTTGCTTATATAATATAGTTAATTATTTTAGTAGAATATAACTATTTTTAGATTTAGGAAGAATATTGCACAATACTTTTGAAAAGACAAAACAACAACTTTTACAAAATCCAAAAACATGGTTAGTCACAGGTGTAGCTGGTTTTATCGGCTCAAGCCTTGCGGAGGAGCTTTTAAAGTTAAATCAGAAAGTCATCTCACTTGATAACTTTGCAACTGGTCATTCTTCTGAAGAAAGACTTATAAAGCTAAACTAAATAGCCATTGAACAGTTGCAACTTCTTTTGAAATATACTGCTAAAACAGGAAAGTTAAAATGAAAAAAGAGATAGAACAATCAAATGAAGAGTTTATCGCTTTTGTAAAAGATATAAAAAATAAAATATTATCTTCTCAATATGAAGCATTAAAAGCTGTCAATAAAGAACTTATAGCACTTTATTGGGATATTGGAAAAAATATAGTTGAAAAACAAGAAAAATTTGGATGGGGAAAAT
>JAJRSK010000056.1 GCA_024278835.1 Campylobacterales bacterium
AGCCAAAAAAGATGGTAATGTCACGGTGCAAGCTACAGTGGATGGTGTGAACTCAAATACATTAAACCTAACCATCACATGGGTAGTAAACGGACACCGCCTTCCGCCTGAACCAGATAAAACACTCAATGACTCTACTCTTCTTGGGATTGATGTCAATAAAAATGGTGTGAGAGATGATGTGGAGCGGTGGATATATAAGAGATATAGCCACCCTATAGAGAGAGGAATATTTATGCAGAGTGCTAGGGCATATCAGAAGGTGATTGTGGATCCTAGTAAGGCGAAGGAAACGATGGAATATATTGATAATTCTTCTGATTGTGAAGGTTATTGGAGATATTGGAAAATTCTGTTTAAAGATAAGAATGAAACTTTTTTATTGGATAGATATTGTGATTTAGAAAAAGAAATTAGGGGAATTCAATTCAATACGCTAAAAAGACATATGGCTTATGAGAGATTTAATGGGGAGCTTAGTGGGGAAGTTTATGGTTCAACTGGCATATCTAAAGATAAGTGTGAGTTTGATGAAAATGGCATTTTAGGTGAAATAAAATGAAAAAAATATTTTTAATATTTCTCTTAGGGGTAAGTTTCTCTTTTGCTGAAATCAATGAGTATGTGAGTGATGTCTATTTTGCAAATGGTATTGATACTCCAAGAAAGATAGCAGATGAATCAAAAAGAAAAATCGCTAAAAAATTTAAACTTTCTCACCCCGACTCCTACAAATATGTAGCCAATTGGAAAGTAAGTTACAATCACACCCAAGGCATGGGCATAGATCTCTACGTAGCGATGTTACAAAAAAAGAATAGGGGTCAAGAATAGGGGTCAGGTGATAATGATAACCAACTCATATCTTCCTCCATTCTGTAAAACTTAAAGGGCACCTCTAAAAACCCAAACAAAAAAACGCTAAAATAAGAGATCAGTCAAACAAGAGAGGAAACGTATCAATGCCGGGACTATTTGCATACGAAGAGCAGTTAGAGAAGATCAACGCCCACCAGCCACCACTCAATAAACTTGATCAAGTTATCAATTGGGAGATGTTTCGTGCTCCCATAGAAGAGGCGCTACACAAAGAGCCCAAAGCACCGGGAGGCAGACCTCCCTATGACAGATTGATGATGTTTAAAATATTGATACTGCAAAAGTACTATAACCTCTCCGATGAACAAACAGAGTTTCAGATTAAAGATAGACTCTCTTTTATGCAGTTTCTTGGACTGCAGATAGGAGATAGGGTACCTGATGAAAAGACCATATGGCTCTTTAAAGAACAACTCAAAGAGCATAAGCTCACCCAAACACTGTTTGATCTGTTTACCCAAACACTGATAACACACGGTATTGTTGCCAAAGAGGGGAGCATTGTAGACGCCTCTTTTGTCGATGTGCCAAGACAGCGTAATACAAGAGAAGAGAATGCCGATATTAAACAAGGCGCCATACCGCTAAGCTTTGCTAAAAAAGATAATCAAGGCAGATACAGTAAACTCTCACAAAAAGATACCGATGCCAGATGGACAACAAAAGGTCATGAACGCCACTATGGCTATAAAGACCATATCAATGCAGATGAAAGTACAAAGCTGATTGTGAAATTCACTGTCACCTCTGCTGCGTCTCATGATTCCACCCAGATAAAAGAGCTGATCACAAAAGAGGATAAGCGCTTACATGCTGATAGTGCATACCGAAGTCAAGAGATAGAAGCCTATCTGCAAGCACAGGAATGCAAGAGCCATATACACGAAAAAGGCTACCGAGGAAATCCATTAACTAACAGACAAAAAGAGTCAAACACAATCAAATCCAAAATAAGAGCAAGAGTAGAACATATCTTTGGTTTTATGACCAACTCTATGCACAATGCACTCTCTATGCGGTGTATCGGGAAAGAGAGGATTGCATCTCAAATAGGCTTATTGAATTTGACCTACAACCTCTTTCGATATGAACAGTTAGTAAGGCTCAAAAATGTCAAAATGATATGAAAAAGAGGGAAATATTGAGTG
>JAJRSK010000057.1 GCA_024278835.1 Campylobacterales bacterium
GTGATACAAGCTATTGACAAATTAAATAGCAGACCACGAAAATGTCTTGATTGGAAAACACCATATGAAGTGTTTCAAGAACTTTCAGGGATTGATGCTAGAATTGTGGTTCAGGGTATTCGTTAGAGATGCGAATCCGCCCCTATTCATTGTAACATTTTTATGTATTAACTTTTCCTATGATTTCTTCTACAGACCTTATCTTTGTTTTTAGTCTATTTGACTTCCCTTTTCGGATGTCAAACTTTAGTGCTGCGTAGACACGATTAGAATTTGCTTCAAGTACTGCGTAAGCGCGACGCACGATATCCAAGGCATCATCCATACTCTCCGTTTCGATGATAGTTCCCATCGGGGTTAGCTGGTAGGAAACCCCACTTTCATCAATCATCTTGATGATTTGTGCCACATCTTCTTTGACACTTTCACCCTTGTCCATCGGAAACATCGCGAATTCTAAAAGAACTGACACTTAGTATGCTTTTATCGCGTCATTTATCTGAACATAGGCTTGTAAAGGTGTAGTTTCAAAGTACTTCATATGATGTTTTTTAGCAAAATCTTTAGTCATTTTTTGTACCTTTAGTAGATTGAAACGTGGTGCTTTTGGAAAGAGGTGGTGCTCTATCTGTGTATTGAGTCCACCATAAAACCAGTGGATAAATGCTCCACCAGAGAGTGAACGACTACCACGCATCTGTAGTTCCATCCATGAAAGTTCTCTGCTCTCTTCTAGGGTGAAAACTTCACATCCTAGATGATTAGTGATGAAGCCATAAGCCAGCCAGATGGAAAGCGTCACATTAAGTGTCACAAAAACAGTTAACGCATCAGCAAATGGCAAGACATAAAAGATAGTACCCCAGATGATTGGCCAATGCAATAACATAAGGGCAAATTCACCATAGAGTTTTCTCTTTAACACAAAGCTATATGACTGCGCGATAAATGCCGGATACATAAAAAACATCGCGCCCCAAAAGATGATATGTTTATACTTTTTTAAAAAAGGGCTATTACCTTTGTTATTTGGTGTAAATGCCCCATCTAGTGCGCGGATATCTTCATCTTTTTCCACTACGTTACACCATGTATGGTGATTAACGTTGTGTTTATAGTCCCACCATGAAGAAGAGTTTGAGAGGATGATAGCCGAGTAGAGATAAGAGAGTTTAAAGGAGAGTTTTTTATCTTTAAAATACTGAAGATGTAAGATATCATGAGAGACAAATACCGCTCTTGTAAACACCAATGTCAAAAAAAGTCCCAATAAAACAGGGTTCCACATCTTCATCGTCGAAAACGCCACGATGAGAGAAACCACAACTGCCACCATCTCGATAGTACCTCGTACGGGTACACGATTTAAAAGCCCTGCAGCTTTCACCTCCTCTTTTAATTCATCAAAATTATCAACATATAGGGCTTTTGACATACTTATCTCCTTATAAAATTTAGGTGATTATAGCTATATTTTGATAAAATAAATAAAAAAGGTTTTATCATGATGAGAACACTAGAAGTGCTCAATGTCAAGTGTGGTGGTTGTGCTGGCACACTCAAAAAAGCACTCTTATCCAAATTTGGTGAAATGGAAGTTGATTTAGAAGTGACACCTCGTAAAATCACCCTTGATATAGAGGAGTCTCAACTAGAGGATTTAAAGCTCGCCCTTAGAAAACTTGGCTACCCGCTTGTTAGTGATAATCTCAACACCTTTCAAAGCGTCAGTACCACAGCCAAAAGTTTTGTCTCTTGCGCCATTGGGAAGATAGATAACAAACTTGATGGTGATGCGTGAAACTTCTAATCTCTGCGCTTGAACCCTCTGCCAATCTCCACCTAGAACCACTACTCTCTTCTATCGATGCTCAGATAGTAGGGATTTTTGACAAAAGATTTGGCAAGCCACTCTACGCTACGAGAGAATTTTCAGTGATGGGGTTTTGGGATGTATTGCCAAAGATAAAACTCGCTAAAAGAGCCATCAAAGAGATGGTCATGCTTGCCAAAAATGTAGACTCTATTCTTTTGATAGATGCACCCTCTTTCAACCTTCCCTTAGCCAAAGCACTCAAAGAAAAATACCCCGATAAAAAAATCACTTATTATATCCTACCAAAGGTCTGGGCATGGAAAAAAGGACGGGTGAAAAAGGTAGAGAAATATTGTGATAATCTTGCTTCTATCTTTCCTTTTGAAGACCAGTTTTACGACAAGTCTACCTATGTCGGAAATCCTCTCTTAGATGAAATCACCGTAGAAAAAGATCCAGCCATCAGCTACAACAGTGTGGCTTTTATGCCAGGGAGTCGAAAGAGTGAGATAAAGAAACTTATGCCCATTTTCAGAGAAATTGCTAAGGAGATTGAAGGGGATAAAGTCATCATCGTACCAGCTTTTTTAAAGGGTGAAGATTTGCATGAACTCTATGGCGATATCTCAGAATTTAACATCTCCTATATCATGGAAGAGACCCTCTCTCACAGTGACTTTGCTTTTATCTGTTCCGGTACAGCAACCCTTGAAGCCGCTATCATCGGCGTACCTTTTGTCCTTGCCTACAAAGCCAAGGAATTTGACTATAAAATCGCAAAACTATTTGTCAAACTCCCTTATGTGGGATTGGCAAACATTATCTTGGATTTTGCAGGCAAAGCACCACTCCATCAAGAATTTTTACAAGAAGAAGCCAGCAAAGAAAAACTATTAGAGGCTTATGAAAACTTTGATAAAGAGGCATTTCACAAGGGTGCAAAAACCCTAAAAGCACTACTTAAAACAGGTAGTACAAAAAATCTTATAAATTTGTTATAATAATTTAAATTTTTAGAGGAACTAAAATGAATAAACAACCAATCACCGTGTATGGGTACCGAAAACTAGGAGATGAACTCCATGATTTAAAGATGGTGCAACGCCCCAAAACTGTTGAAGAGATAGATATCGCAAGAAGTCATGGTGATCTCAAAGAGAATGCAGAATACCATTCAGCACGTGAGCACCTACGTTTTATCGAAAAACGTATGTCAGAACTAGCGGAACTTTATGACAATGTCCAAGAAGTAGATCCCTCTGCTTTTAATCATGATAAAGTCCGTTTTGGCTCAACAGTTACGCTACTTGACCTTGATGATGAGAGTGAAGCTACTTATACTATAGTAGGAACCTATGAGAGCAACCCAGATAAAGCACTCATCTCTACCCTTGCTCCCTTGGCACGTCAATTGATGGGAAAAGAAGAAGGTGACGAAGTTTTGATAAACCTTCCCTCTGGTGAAAAAGAGTATGAGATTTTATCAGTCTCTTACCAAGAGATTAAGTTTTAATCATGGTTAATGTTGCCATCGTTGGTGCTAGTGGATTTACAGGACTAGAGCTTTTAAAAATCCTCATCACACACTCAAAATTCAACATCAGTTATATCGCTACTAGTGAAGGGGGTGTTACGGTGACTAATTTACACCCTTCTCTTACAGATGTCTTTGAGACACAAGTACACAAGGCTGATGCCAAAGCAATCGCCCAAAAAGCAGATTTGGCATTTTTGGCTCTCCCCCATCGTGCTTCTATGGGCTTTGCCAAAGAGCTCTTGGCACTTGGTGTCAAAGTTGTTGACCTCTCAGCAGATTATCGCTTAGAACTTGACACCTATGAAAAGCACTACTGCCCACATGAAGATAAAGCACACCTAAAAGATGCTGTTTATGGCTTGCCTGAACTCTACCGTGAAGCACTTAAAAAAACTTCTCTTGTGGCAAATCCAGGCTGTTACCCTACCGCTTCACTCTTGGCACTTTTGCCATTTGCCCCTTATATAGATGAGAATTTTCCGATTTTTATCGATGCCAAGAGTGGTGTTTCTGGTGCAGGGAAAAAGTGCACAAGCAATACCCATTATGTATCCATCAACGAAAATATCTTTGCTTATAATCCACTTATGCACCGTCACCAACCAGAAATCATCGAGAAGCTTCGTCTAAAATCGGGCAAAACATTTGATGTGAACTTTGTCCCCCACCTCATTCCTGCCACACGTGGAGAGATGATAGATGGGTATATGCTCCTAAAAGAGGAGATTGATCCACTTGAGATATTGCGCGAGTTTTACAAAGATGAAAAATTTGTCCGTATCTTTGATAAACCTGTAGATATCAAGTCTTGTGCAGGGACAAACTTTTGTGATATTTTTGCTAAAAGAGAAGGAAAAAAGCTCTATGTCAATAGCAGTGTCGATAATATCCTTCGTGGTGCCTCCTCCCAAGCGGTAGTCAATGCCAACTTGATGTGCGGATTTGATGAAGATGAGGCAATCCCATTTATCTCCTATGCACCATAAGATAAAAGAAGGTGCGATTTTTATCGCAGATGCGCACTATCAAAATGAGGTTCGTGAATCTTTTTATGACTTTTTACTTAAAGTACAAACCCAAGAGATAGAAACTTCCCAGCTTATCATGATAGGGGATATGTTTGATTTGTTGGTGGGGAGCATCGACTATACGGTAAAACAAAATCAAAAGCTTATCACCCTCATCAATAAACTCTCTCAAAAAATAGAGATACTCTATTTTGAGGGAAATCATGACTTCGACTTACAAAAACTTTTCCCCACTATCTTAGTCATCCCTATTTCACAACAACCACTTTTATGTACCTATCATGATAAAAAAATTTCTCTCTCACATGGAGACCTTCATCAGGGATGGAGTTATAAATTCTACACGTCTTGGATACGCAATATTTTCGCCTTAAAAATCTTAAATTTTCTCGATAAAAACTTTAATAATTTTATCTCCAAAAATATCCTCCAAGAACAAAAAAATAAAGATATTTGTAAGAAAATAGAAAATTTCGCCCAAATCATTAAACAAAAATCAAAAAAATACGATATTGCAAGTAACGGATTCGATGTTATCTGTGAAGGACACTACCATATGAACGAAGAGTATAGTCTTGAGGACTGTCAGTATAGGCTCTTTGCTTCTTATGCCTGTGGCAATATCTATTTTTCTATAGACTTCAAAGGAGACATCGTATTTATACCACATAAGGGTTAAATATGAATGATGACAACATACTAAAAGTTGGAACCAATGAAATGGAGTTAGTCGATTTTAGGCTACAACGCGTCACCGAAAATGGTATATATGAAGGTATATATGGTGTTAATGTTGCCAAAGTGCGTGAAATTATAAAACTTCCAAAATTGACAGAACTCCCTGGTGCTCCTGATTTTATCGATGGGATTTTTGATCTTCGTGGCGTGGTTATCCCTGTGATAAACTTGGCCAAATGGATGAATATCACAGCACCAGAGGGCATACAGCTACGTGTTGTTATCACTGAATTTAACAATATGATGATTGGATTTGCCGTACATGAAGCCAGACGAATTCGTCGTATCAACTGGGAAGATATCGAACCAGCTACATTTAGCGCAAGCGGAAATGGCAGCTTTGATAAAACTAAAATCACAGGCGTCACAAAATTAGAAGATGATGAAGTCTTATTGATACTAGATCTTGAAAGTATCATTGAAGAACTTGGTTTTTATGCACCTAGTACAGAGACCGGTGATCAAAAAATCGAGCAATTTTATGGTACCGCGCTTATCCTTGATGATAGCCCAACGGCTAGAAAGATAGTAAAAGCAGCCATGCAAAAAATGGGACTCAATGTCGTAGAAGCAGCTGATGGTGTTTCGGGATTAGAAAAACTTGAAGATTTACATAAAGTCTTTGGTGACCGCATAGAGGAAGAACTTCGTGTCATTATCTCAGATGTGGAGATGCCAAAAATGGATGGTTTTCATTTTGCTTCAAACTTCAAAAAAGACCCACGCTTTAGAAATATTCCCTTGGTGTTTAACTCCTCTATCTCTGACCACTTTTCAGATATCAGAGGAAAAGAAGCAGGGGCAGATGCTTATCTGACAAAATTTGATGCCAATCAATTTTATACAGAAGTCGCCCTCGCGATTCATAAACATGAAAAAAAATTAGTTCACGTGTAAGGAAAAGATATGGATGATTTACAAGAAATTTTAGAAGACTTTTTGGTTGAAGCATTTGAACTGATAGAGCAGATGGATCAAGACTTAGTGGAGTTGGAGAACAACCCTGAAGATTTGGAACTCTTAAACTCGATTTTTAGAGTAGCCCATACGGTAAAAGGATCAAGTTCATTTTTAAACTTTGACATCTTAACAGAATTAACACACCATATGGAAGATGTACTCAACAAAGCCAGACGTGATGAACTAAAAATAACCCATAGTGTGATGGATGTTATCTTAGAATCGGTTGATATGATGAAGGCCTTATTAGAAGGTATCCAAGCCTCTGGTGTCGATACAGAATGTGGCATAGAGATAAGTACGATATGTGCCAAGCTTGATGCTGTATCCAAAGGCGAATCTCTTGATGAAGTCTCTGAGCCTGTGCTTGCAGAAGAGAGCAAAGAAATAAGCCTTGAAGAGCCTAGTGCGGTAGAAGAAGAGCCTGAAATGGAAACAGAAGTGGATCTAGATCAAAACTATGAAGAGATGAGTGATGAAGATGTAGAAGCAGAGATTCAGAGACTCATCCAAGAGAAATTTGAAGAAAAAGAGGCAAAAAAAGCAGCAAAAGCAGAGCAAAGTGCTAGTGTAGAACCAGTAGCTACAGTACCAGCACAAGAAGTTGCTCCTACACCTGAGCCTGTAGCAGCGCCAACGCCTACCCCACGACCTGCAGTTACTGTCAAAAAAGAGACATCCACACAAGAGAGCGCAAAAAAACAAGCCATGGCACCTGAGCAGACGATTCGTGTGGAAGTCAAGAGATTAGATCACTTGATGAACCTCATCGGAGAATTAGTACTCAGTAAAAATAGACTTTTAAAAATCTATGATGATGTAGAAGAACGCTATGAAGGCGAAAAGTTTTTAGAAGAGTTAAACCAAGTGGTTTCTGCTGTTTCATTGGTGACAACTGATCTTCAAATCGCCGTAATGAAAACAAGAATGCTTCCTGTCTCAAAAGTATTCAATAGATTCCCACGTCTTGTAAGAGATCTTTCACGTGATTTAAACAAAAATATAGATTTGGTGATGAGTGGAGAAGAGACTGAATTAGATAAATCAATCGTTGAAGAGATTGGTGATCCACTCGTACATATGATTCGTAACTCTTGTGATCATGGTGTAGAAGATCCAGCGACTAGAGTTGCTGCTGGTAAACCTGAAAAAGGAACTGTTAACTTAAAAGCTTACAATGAAGGCAATCAAATCGTCATCGAAATCCAAGATGATGGTGCGGGAATGGATCCTGACTTCTTAAAAATGAAAGCTTTAGAAAAAGATGTTATCACAGATAGAGAAGCCGACAACATGTCTGATAAAGAAGCGTTTGGACTTATCTTTAGACCGGGCTTTTCAACCGCTGCTAAAGTGACCGGTGTTTCAGGACGGGGTGTGGGCATGGATGTGGTAAAAACCAACATCGAAAAACTCAATGGTATCATTGATATCGATAGTGAATTTGGAAAAGGTTCAACATTTAAACTCAAGATTCCATTGACTTTGGCAATTATGCAAGCGTTACTTGTCTCAACACAAGAAGAATACTTTGCTATCCCACTCTCTTCTGTTTTAGAGACAGTAAGGGTTTCTATGGAGGAAATTTATACCATCGAAGGTAAAAATGTACTCAAGCTAAGAGATGAAGTACTCTCACTTGTGCGCCTTTCTGATATGTTTGGTGTGGATGAAGTCTTTGACAATGGAGAACACGCGTATGTGGTCGTCATCGGACTTGCTGAAAGTAAGCTTGGTATCGTTGTAGATGGACTCGTAGGACAAGAAGAGATTGTTATCAAATCTATGGGTGATTACCTCAAAGGCATCGAGGGAATCGCAGGGGCAACTATCAGAGGTGATGGTGGCGTTACTCTTATTACTGATGTGGCAGCGATGATGCACCTGGCTAAAGAAATTAAAGTAGATGTCACACAACAATCTGCCCTTAGTGAAGGTAAACAAAAAAATTCACCAAGTGACTATAATGTCATGGTTGTAGATGATAGTAAAACAGATAGAACTATTATGCGAAAATCTCTAGAACCACTAGGTATCACACTTACAGAAGCGACAAATGGAGTGGAAGCACTCAATATCTTAAAAGCTGGTGAGATAGCATTTGATGCGATGTTGGTTGATATCGAGATGCCTCAGATGGATGGGTATACCCTCGCTTCAGAGATAAGAAAGTACTCTAGATATAGAAACTTACCTCTACTTGCTGTTACTTCTAGAACCTCTAAGTCAGATAGATTAAGAGGCGTTGAAGTAGGGATGACTGAGTATATCACAAAACCATACTCACCTGATTATTTAAGAGATACAGTTAGTAAAAATATCAAATTACCAGAGGGGGCAACAGCATGAGTAGTCAATTAACAGATGTATTACAAAAACAAAAAAGCCAGATGAATCACTCTTATCATGATGAGAAAAGTGAAGATATCACGCAACTAGTGGGATTTATCATCGGAGAGGAAGAGTACGCGATACCAATCCTCAATATCCAAGAGATTATCAAGCCTATCGCGCATACAAGAGTACCTAGTACTCCCGATTATGTACTAGGCATGTTTAATCTAAGAGGTAATGTTATCCCACTTATAGATTTAAGAAGAAAGTTTCACATCGTACCTAAAAATGAAGATGCTGAGACGCGCTATATCGTCATGAAAGATGGGGATAATATCGCAGGATTTGTTATCGATAAGTTGACAGAAGCTATTCGTCTGACATCTTCTCAAATTGACCCAGCACCTGAAACACTCAAAAAAGAGAAAGGGATGATTTCTGGTATTGGAAAAAGAGCAAAGTCTATTTTGACCATTTTAAAAGTTGAAGAACTTTTAAAAAGAGACTTTTAAAATGTCACTTTAATGACGCTACTAAGAGCAAAGCTCTGAGTAGCTACGCTCCGCTGAGGCTCTTTGGCAGAGTGCTCGCGCATAGATAAACCGTGCTTACCAAGCTATCATGATAGTGCTACTTCTTCGCGTCCAATATCCTTTTTACCAAGCCAAAATTATTCGCTGCCATGATATGCATCTTTGGATGTAAAGTGTAAATATCATTAAAAAGATTTACTGAAAGTTCAAATCCTATCTTCTCCTGTTCCTCATCTGATATTTTTTTCGCTTCAAAAAGGGCATTGGTAAAAGACTTTGGTACATGTACACCGGGAACATGCGCGCTTAAAAACTGCGCTGTTCTTAGTTTAGTGATAGGGAAATAGCCAAAGATAAGCTGGGGATTATCTCTTCTTCCTGACTCTTCTTTTGCCACTTCAAACATTTCCAATAACAACTTAGCATTCTCAAGACTGTAAATAGGTTGCGTGATGATGGCTGTCGCACCATGCTCTAACTTCAATTTCATCTTTTTTTGTAAATTTTTAGGGTTTTTTGCATACGCATTGGCAACGGCAAAAGCATAAATCTTTTTAGGTTTCTCATCTAAAGCTTTTCCCGCATAGTCAATACCTCCATTAAAGCACTTGACCATATCTAAAAGCATCGTAGAATTGCCTTCAAAAACCCCTTTTGTTTTAGGCTGGTCACTTGCACTTGCAGAGTCACCTGTCAATGCTAAAATCGCTCTTACATCAAATTCATTGGCTCCTAGTATCCCCGACTGTAAAGCAATTTTATTTTTATCACGCATAGAGATCGTGGCTAATGTCGGCTTCTTAAAGCGCTCTTGTAGTTTGAGTGTGGCAAAGAGTGAAGAGTATTTCATCTTAGCAAGAGGGGAATCTGTCACTGAAAAACCATCTACCATTTTATCCAACCCTAACTCTTCTATTCTATCAAGCACGGGAGTGAAAACAGGCGAGTGCTTTGGCGTGGTCTCTAAAGTTAAAAACGCCTCATTTTTTAACTTTTCTATAAAATCTTCAAACATATGTCTCTACCTCTATATTATATGTGGTATTATATCTAAAAATTTTAAAAGAGGTAAAAATGGGAAAGTTATGTGTGTTTGACTTTGATTCTACACTGATGGATGGAGAAACGATTGACTTTTTAGCGGCACCTCTTGGGCTTGAAGAGAAAGTGGCTACTATTACCGAAAAAGCAATGAATGGGGAATTGGACTTTTTTGAAAGTTTGACAACAAGGGTGGCACTTTTAGAAGGGTTGCCTGTAGAAAAAGTGGAACATATATGTCAAAATCTCCCTTTTATGCCAGGGGCAAAAGAGACGATAAGTGCACTCAAGAAAAAGGGATACACAGTCGTCGTATTTTCTGGTGGATTTAGAAATGCCACAGCCCACGCTAAAGATATCTTGGGACTTGATGCAGACTTTGCCAATGTCTTGCACTTTAAAGGACGAGAACTTTCAGGACTTGTAGGTGGAGATATGATGTTTGACTTTTCAAAAGGCGATATGATCGTGCGTTTGCAAAGTTTACTTGGCATTTCACGGGCTGATACCATGGTTGTAGGTGATGGAGCCAATGATAGATCGATGTTTACACATGCCGATACACGTGTGGCATTTTGTGCCAAAGAGATACTCAAAAAAGAGGCAAATATCATCGTAGATACTAAAGATTTAACACAAATACTCAAGGAGATATAAATGTGCATAGAAGAAGCAAAATTTTCACTCTGGTGTGACTTTGTAGAGAGAGAATTTTTAGAAAAAGAGCTCCCTATTATGATAGAGAAAAAAACCGTCAATGGGGCAACAAGTAACCCCTCTATTTTTAAAAATGCTTTTTTAAATTCACCTGCCTATAAAGAAGATATCACAAAGCTTAAAGGCAAAGATGCCAAAGAAATTTATGAGGCTTTAGCAATTAAAGATATCAAAACAACTGCCGATATATTAAAAGAGTTGTATTTAAAAGAAGATGATGGTTTTATCTCTATCGAGGTAGACCCGCGTCTGTGCGATGACTCTGAGGCAACCATAGAAGAGGCAAAAAGATTACATCAGGCTATTGATGCTGATAATGTCATGATAAAAGTACCCGCCACAGAAGCTGGATTTAAAGCCATGAGGGCACTTTTTTCTGAGGGTATCCATGTCAATGCTACACTTATTTTTTCACCGGCACAAGCAAAAGGGTGTTTAGATGCTTTTACAGAGGGTTTAAAAGCCTTTAAAGAAAAAGGTTTAGAAGAAAAAGCACCACAGGCTGTTATCAGCATATTTGTGAGCCGTTTTGATCGCAAGATGAATGATGCTTTAAGTCAAAAATCACTACCTACAAACAGAGTGGGTATCTTAAATGCGACAAGTATCTATCATGATATAAAAGAGAGAGACATAGAAGGGGTAAGAACACTTTTTGCCAGTACAGGTGTCAAGGGCGATGATTTAGAAAAAGATTATTACATCACTGAGTTACTATTTGAAGATTGTGTCAATACGGCACCGATAGAGACGATAGAAGCATTTTTAGAAAATAAAAATGCCCAAGTCAAAACACCTACTTCAGAAGAAGATATTGAGATGTTTTTTAATACTTTAAAACAAGATGGTATAGATATGAACCAAATCTATTCTGAGTTGATGCACGAGGGATTAAAGAGCTTCAACGAGGCATTTGAAGAGATTTTAAAAGAGTTAACATGACGTGAAGCTAGCCTGCTTAATTGTCATGAAATTACAATAACAAAGGATAATACGTGACAATTGCAGACATAGATAAACTAGTTGAAGAGCAGATGCATGCAGAGAATAAAATAGAAACGGCAGTTTATCAAGAACCTGCTGCTACAAAACCCCAAAAAGATATGAGTGATTTTGACTTAGCACAAGAATCCAAGTTTGAGGCAGAAGAACTTGAGTACAAAATGCTTCAAAAACTCAAATTTTATCTCAATGGTCTCATTCAACATGGGGGAAGTGATTTGCACCTCAAAACCACCGCTACCTTTAGAGGAAGAATCAATGGAGAAGTGGTAAAACTCTCTGATGAAATCCTCACACATGCCGATGGTCTACAGCTGGCAAAAGAAGTTTTAAAAGGAAGATTTCAAGAGTTAGTGGATAATAAAAGTGTAGATTTCACCTTCAAACTCAACGAAAAATATCGCTTTCGTGGCAATATGTTTTTCCAAACAGAGGGTGTTTCAGCAGTTTTCAGGGTAATTCCTGTAAAGATTCCTACGATGAAAGAGTTAAATCTTCCAAACACTATCGAAAAACTTTGCCATTTAAAACGTGGTTTGGTGCTAGTAACAGGACCTACAGGTTCTGGTAAGTCAACCACGCTAGCCTCAATCATCAACCAAATCAATATTGATCAAAGAAAACATATCATTACCATCGAAGATCCTGTAGAATTTGTTTATAAAGATCAAAATTCTTTAGTCAACCAAAGGGCTATTGGGCAAGATGCGACAGACTTTTCCACAGCATTAAGAGCGGCACTTCGTGAAGATCCTGATGTGATACTTGTGGGGGAGATGCGTGATATGGAGACGATTGAGACAGCGATGCATGCAGCAGAAACTGGGCACTTGGTACTCTCCACCCTACATACTGTTGATGCTAAAGATACTATCAACAGAATCATTGGTATGTTTCCAGGAAATGAACAAAATAAGATCCGAATGTCACTAGCCGCCACCTTACAAGGGGTACTTTCACAACGTCTAGTCAAAACCATTGATGGTAAACGTGCTGCAGCCATTGAAATATTGCTTAAAAATGCACGAATAGAATCCCTTATTGCAGATAGCAGGGATAGTGAAATCACTGAAGCCATACAAGAAGGTAAAGACATCTACGGCATGCAAACATTTGATCAAGCTCTTTTAGACCTCTATACACAAGATAAAATATCTAGAGAAGAGGCACTTATCAATGCTACCAACAAAAGTGATTTAACTATGAAACTTGATGAGATGCACTCAGCGACGTACGGCACGGCTCCGCTTGAAGATTCGATGATTGACTTAAAATTACCAAATTAATAAGCCAAACTTTAGATACTTTTTAGTACAATCTCGCCTTAAATTAAAAAAAGGAACATTATATGTTAGAAGGTATCGTTAGAGATAGTATCGGTAAAAAAGCGACTAAAGCTTTAAGACGAGATGGTTATCTAATCGCCAACATCTACGGAAAAGGCTTAGAAAACATCAACGCAGCATTTAAAGATAACGAATTTATAAAAGCTGTAAGAGCAAAAGAGACATTAATTTTTGATGTTAAAGTAGATGGGAAAGATTTCCCTGTTATCATTCAAGAGTATCAAAGAGATCCTGTAACAAACAGACTTCTTCACGTTGACTTAAGAGTAGCACAGAAAGGTCTTTTAGCAAGTTACCTTGTGCCCGTAAAAACAACAGGAACACCAATAGGTTTTAAAAATAAAGGTGTTTTAATTGTTTCTAAAAAGAGACTTCTTGTCAAAGCGAAAGCGGAAGATCTTCCAAATTCATTTACACTAGATGTATCTGACCTTGACGTTGGTAACTCTATCCTAATTCGAGATATTGAAGTACCTGCAAATGTAACACTTATGGATGCAGATCGTGTATCTGTTGTTGGTGTTATCAAAGCGAAGTAATCTTTCATGATTTTGCTTGTCGGTTTAGGTAACCCTGGCAGCGAATATGAACGCAATCGACACAATATAGGCTTTAAGGTCATCGACAAACTTGTTGATGACCTTAAAGCTGTTAATATCACAAAGTCATCTTTCAAAGGTGCCCTCTACAAAACTCCCCATTTCTTACTTTTAAAACCCTTTACGTATATGAATCTTTCTGGAGAAAGTGTACATGCTGTCAAAAGTTATTTTAAGATAGAGGATGTCATTGTCTTTCATGATGAATTAGATATTCCTTTAGGCTCCATACGTATCAAAAATGGTGGTAGTTCGGGAGGACACAATGGACTAAAATCATTGGACTTACATATTGGCAATGACTATGATAGAGTGAGACTAGGTATTGGCAGACCTGAACATAAAGGCGATGTCACTAAACATGTTTTAGGTAATTTCTCCAAAGAAGAACTCTCTTGTTTGGAAAAGATTATCATGATAGCAAGTGATGTTGCCAAAGAAACCCCTACTCTCTCTAACAAAGAGTTGATACAAAAGTATGTCTCTAAAAAAAGCATCTGCGAATGAGCATTTATCAAAAATTTTTAGCCAAGCTTTTTTTAAAAAATTTTATCATTCTTTTTTTGGCAATGGAACTTTTTT
Organism: Campylobacterales bacterium; assembly: GCA_024278835.1. Lineage (GTDB taxonomy): Bacteria > Campylobacterota > Campylobacteria > Campylobacterales > QNZT01 > JANTGR01. The sequence continues at coordinate 14,234 of JAJRSK010000057.1, forward strand.
TTACCGGCATCGACTTGATGCAAAACTTTAAAAACCTTCCTCCCTCTGCCAATTTACAGATTATCTATGCGAGCAATATCTTTTTAAACTTTGTAAATTACACCTTACCGCTCTCATTGATATTTTCTATGTTGAGCACTATATTTCAGTTGATACGCTCCAATGAACTAGTCTCACTCTATGCTTTAGGAGCTTCCAAACGAGATGTCATTACGCCTATATTTTTACTCTCTTTTTTTATCACTTTGCTCTATATCTCGCTTAATGCTTCAAACTTTGTCAAAGCCAATGAATACGCAGATAGTATCAAAAGAAATGGAGAGATATCAGACACCACGAAACATCTTTTTTTAAAATCTCATGATGATTATATCTATATAGAGAGTTTGAATCCTCTCAAAAAAGAGGGAACAAACATCAAGATATTTAAGACGCAGAAGAGTGATGTCACCCATATCATCACCGCCCAAAAGGCTTACTTTAAAGAAGATCACTGGGAACTTCAAAAGGTGAAAGAGTTACGAAAACCGAAGATCGATGACAATGATGCAAAACTAACCTACAGGGATATTAACACAATGGACGCATTGGAAGGATTTAAACCACAAATCATTGATAACCTTTTTAAAGGTAAAAGTAAATTGACGATACAAGACTCTTTTTCAGCTATATCCCTTTTAAATGAACAAGATTTAAAAACCGATAAAATCCGTGCAAATCTCTATATCATGATAGCCTTTCCTCTTTTTGCACCTCTGGCGATATTGGCGCTTTTTTATCCCTTACCTGCACAAAGAAGAGAAAGTAATATCGCCCTACTTAGTTCTTTAAATATCTTAGGTGTTTTAATGCTTTGGGGTTTACTCTTTACCGTGGCAAAGATTGCTACAAATGGTGCGATATTGCCAGAACTTGGTGTTGTTTTACCACTATTTATACTCCTTTTGGTTGCTATATATATCATCTATAAGAACAGATAAGATAAAATATCTCTAAAAATAAGAGGCCTTTGTCATGATAGACTACAAAACACTCAGCAACAAGTACGGCACCCCCCTTTATCTCTATGATTTCAACCATATAAACGACCAATACAATGCACTAAAATCTGCCTTTCGTGCAAGAAAATCGCTTATCTGTTACGCCGTAAAAGCCAACTCAAATCTCTCTGTTATCAAACACTTAGGCGATATGGGTGCTGGTTGCGACTGCGTCTCTATCGGGGAAGTAAGACGGGCTCTTTTAGCTGGTGTATCAAACTATAAAATTATCCTTTCGGGTGTTGGCAAAAGAGATAATGAAATCTTAGAAGCCTTAGAAAAAGATATCTTGATGATTAACCTTGAGAGTGAAGCAGAACTTGAACGCGTAGAAATCCAAGCAAAATCTCTGGATAAAAAAGCACGTATCTCTGTCCGTGTCAATCCAAATATCGACCCAAAAACACACCCATATATTTCAACAGGACTTCATGAAAATAAATTTGGTGTGGATTTAGACACAGCAAAACGCATGTACATTAAGGCAAAAAATTCTGATTTTTTAGACCCTGTCGGTATCCACTTTCATATCGGTTCACAACTAACAGAACTCTCCCCAATCAAGGAGTCTAGTGAAGTCGTTGCTGACTTGGTAAGAAGTTTAAAAGCGATTAAAATAGATATCAAGTTTTTTGATATTGGTGGTGGACTTGGTATTGATTATGAAGGAGAGAGACTGATAAAGCCTTATGACTATGCGCAAGCTATCTTTGAAACGCTTGGTACACTAGATATGACTATTATGTGCGAACCAGGACGATTTTTAGTAGGAAATTCTGGGGAATTTATCACTAAAGTCCTTTATGAAAAAGTGAATGAAGACAAACGTTTTGTTATTGTAGACGGTGCTATGAATGATTTAATCCGCCCTTCACTTTATAACGCTTTTCATCGAATAGAACTCCTTGATAGGGAAGAGAACATTTCTAAAGCAGATGTCGTAGGTCCAGTGTGTGAAAGTGGTGACTTTTTTGCTAAAGATATCAATCTGCCTCAAAGCTATCATGATGACTTAGTCGTTATCAAAAGTGCCGGTGCTTACTGCTTTACAATGAGTAGTAATTATAACACCCGAGGACGCGTGGCTGAAGTGGCACTAGAAGACGGCGAAGATAGACTTATTCGCGCACGTGAAAGTTTTGATGATATGATTAAGAATGAAAAAGATTATCTCATCTAAATTCTTGCCAAAGGCAAAGCTTCAGTGAGAGGAATTTTCAAGGAGCTTTGCTTCTTGAAAAGGAGAAAATAAAATGAAAAAGATTACCTTTAAGGAGTTATCATGATAACGTTGGATGACCTACGTAAAAGTATCAATGAAGTGGATGATGAACTACTAGAACTATTAAATAAAAGAATGGAATTTGTCAAACAAGTAGGACATTTAAAACAGACAGATGGCTCAAGTATCTATCGTCCTGAAAGAGAGCGACAAATCATCCAGAGGCTTGCCTCTCAAAGTAAAGGTGCCCTCACAGAAAATGCTATCGAAGCACTCTTTATGGAAATCTTTGCCGTCAGTAGAAACCTTGAACTTCCTGAGAAGATAGCTTACTTAGGCCCTGAAGGATCTTACACACATCAAGCCGCAGAAAGTCGTTTTGGTGCGATGAGTGCCTATCTACCGCTCAACTCTATAGAAGCTGTATTTAAAGTACTAGAAAACAAAGAAGCCAAGTATGGTGTTGTACCTATAGAGAACAATACAGAAGGTGCTGTTGGCGCAACGCTTGACTGTTTAGGGAAGTATTCGGCGTTGATTATTGCTGAGTTGTATTTGAATATTCACCACTCATTTTCCACACTGAGCGAAGATTTAAAAGATATCAAAGTTATTTACTCACATCCGCAAGGATACAACCAATGTAAAAATTTTTTAGAAGAGCATTTTCTACAAGATGTGGAATTTATCCCGACACGCTCGACGGCAGCAGCAGCAAAGCGTGCAAAAGAGGACAAACATGCAGCGGCTATCTGTTCACATATTGCAGCAAAGATACATGGATTGCCTATCCACTTTGAAAAGATTGAAGACAATCTCGCAAACCGTACACGTTTTTTAATCCTAAGTGACTTTAAAAATGAGAAAGGGGCACAGGATAAAACGTCTATCCTTGCCCAAACAGAAGACAAACCGGGTGCACTTTTAGAGTTTTTACAATCTTTTGAAAACAACAAGATAAATCTCACCAAGATAGAATCAAGACCTATCAAAGACAAAGCCTTTAAATCACTCTTTTATATCGATTTTCAAGGGCATATTGATGATGAAAATATCCAAAATATTATCCAAAAATATCCTAACAAAATAAAATGGCTAGGTTCTTATATCAAAGGAGATAAAGATGAAGTTTAACCCCAACTTAGCGCAGATAAAAGTCTATGAAGGGGGAAAACCTATCGAACTCGTCATCAGAGAGTATGGGATAAAACCTGAAGATATCGTTAAGTTGGCTAGCAATGAAAACCCTTTTGGCGTGAGTAAAAAAGTAGAAAATGCCCTTCAAAAAGCCGCAAAAAATGTCTATATGTATCCTGATGATAGTATGTTGGCACTCAAAGATGCTCTCTCTAAAAAGTATCAAATCAAAAATGAAAATCTCATTATTGGTGCAGGAAGTGATCAAGTAATTTTCTTTGCAGTCAATGCAAAATCCCACCCAAAGATGAAAATCCTTACTGCTAAAACCACCTTTGCTATGTATGATATCTATGCCAAACAAGTTGGCGCAACAATTCTAAAAACACCTTCACACCAACATATTCTTTCAGAGTTTTTAGAGATTTATGAAGCCAATAAGGATATCGATATCATCTTTTTATGCCTGCCAAATAATCCCCTTGGAGAGTGTTTAAAACGCGAAGATGTTTATCAATTTTTAGAAAAAATAGGCTCAAATACTTTGGTCGTTATCGATGGTGCCTATCAAGACTTTGCTTCGGCAAAAGATGATGCTATGCATATAGAACCATCCGACTTGATTAATAGATTCCAAAATGCTCTCTATCTAGGTACCTTTTCTAAGTCGTATGCTTTAGGTGGTTTGCGTGTGGGATATGGCATAGCACAAAAAGAAATCATGGATACTCTTTATAAAATGCGTCCTCCTTTTAATGTTACTTCACTCTCATTGGAAGGTGCTTTAGCTGCCTTAGAAGACAAAGACTTTCTTAGCAAGAGTATAGAAAATAACTTCAAAGAGATGAAAAAATACGAAAGCTTTGCAAGAGAAAATAAAATAGATTTTATAAATAGCTTTACGAATTTTATTACTTTACTTTTTTCAGATGACATGTCATCCAAAGAGTGTGCTCAAATCTTATTAAAAAAAGGTATAATAATCAGAGATTTAACAAGCTATGGTGTCAATGGCATCAGAGTTACGATAGGCACTCCTGCGCAAAATGATAGATTTTTAGAGGAGTTTAAAAAATTACTATAGACTAGGTAAAGCATGGATTTTAAAACTCTGGTAGAACAGATTACAACGCTCTTTACATCCCTCAACAAAAAACAAAAAACCATCATTGCCCTCTCCACCATGGCAGTCATCGGTTTTGTTGTATTTTTAGTGCTTTATACCAATGCAAAAAAAGATAAAGATGGTTATGCTGTTTTATTTAACAAACTATCCCCATCTGACTCAGCACTGGTTATCAAGCAGTTAGAAACAGATAATATCCCTTATAAAATAGTCAATGAAAATGTTATCAAAGTACCCAAAGAAAATGTCTATAAAGAGCGTATCGTTATCGCATCCCAAGGTATACCAAAAAATAGTAAAGTTGGCTTTGAACTTTTTGATACGCAAAATTTTGTAGAGACTGATTTTGCACAAAACATCAAGTATCTTCGTGCCCTAGAAGGAGAACTCTCCCGTACTATTGAAGCACTCACCCCCATTGAAGATGCTACTGTACACATAGCCTTGCCTAAAGAGACGGTATTTGTACAAAAAGAGACACTTCCAACTGCTTCGGTTGTACTACGAACACTCCCCTCCATGAAGCTAACTTCCAAGCAAGTAATAGGTATCAAAAACCTCATCTCCGCCTCTGTCACCAAACTCATGCCTGCTAATGTAAAAATCATCGACCAAAATGGTGACCCTTTAGATGAGAGCAGTAGTGATGGCTATGGTGCTGAAGATATCAGCGCACAGGTACAGTATAAAAAGAAGTTTGAAAAAGCCCTTGAAGAGAAGATAAATAAAATTCTCTCACCCGTTGTAGGTGGAAGAGAACACTTAGTAGCAAAGGTAACCGCTGATTTTAACTTTGAACAAAAAAGTACCATTGATGAGTATTATGATCCGGAATCTGTTGTCAGAAGTGAGCAGAGTAGTGAAGAGAAAAAAGAGGGAGGAAAATCAGAAAAAGAAGCCTCAGGTGTTCCTGGCGCCATCTCCAATATCTCACCAACAGAACCCTTAGATAAAAAGGGCAAGAATAAGGGAGAGAAGTATGAAAAGAGTACAACAACGACTAACTATGAAATCTCCAAAAAAGTAACCAACACACAAGGAGAATTTGCCACACTCAAACGTATAACGGCAGCCGTAGTTGTCGATGGAAAATATAAAACCAATGAAACTGATCCCAATAAAATAGACTATAGTAGCTTGGATAAAAGTGAGCTTGCTGCCATTGACGGTATCGTCAAAAGAAGTATCGGTTTTAATGATAAAAGAGGTGACGAAGTGACCGTTACCAACTTGCAATTTAAATCAGATGCAGGTAATAAAGAACCTGAAAACATCTCAGAAACTACCGCAAAATATGTCAATCCTCTCTTACCCATCTTAAAATATATTGCTGCTGGTCTACTTTTACTAGTCTTTTATAAAAAAATAATCAAACCATTTTCAGAAAAAATGATTCAAGATTTTGAGCAAGTAGAAGAAGAGGAAGAATTTGAACTTCATGATATAGAAGATGAGATAGAAAACAATGAAGCACTAGAAAAGTACAATCAAGCCAAGAAAAAGATAGAAGCTGAACTTGGTATCAATGATGAAATGGATGAACAGACCCTTAAACATACAATTTTATTAGAACGCATGCAAACGGACATCAACAACAACCCAGAAGAGTTGGCTAAACTAATTCAAACTGTTATGCAAAGCGGCAAAGAGATATGAGTAAAGGAAAAGTACTATGGACGATATAAGAACAAATGACATTGTTTTAAACAAAGAGCAACAAGAAATATACGATGATTTAAGTATAGGGCAAAAAGTTGCTATTCTTTTAATGCAACTTGGTGAAGAGACCACATCACGAGTTTTTGCCAATCTTGATGTGGATTTAATCACACAAATCTCTACTGAATTAGCATTGGTAAAAAATGTTGAACAACCTGTTTCTGCTATGATACTTGATGAATTTAGTACCCTAATGAAGAGTAATCAATATATCTTAAGTGGTGGCTTGGACTATGCAAAAGAAGTTCTCTTTAAGACTTTTGGTGTAGACACAGCCAATTCTATACTGGCTAAACTCACAAAAGACTTAGGTGATGCTCAGAGTTTTAAATTTTTAGCAAAAGTAAAACCTGAACAATTAGCTGATTTTATCGTGACGGAGCATCCACAAACTATAGCCCTTATCCTTGCACATATGAGTGCTATTTCAGCAGCAGAAACCCTCTCCTTTTTTGAAGATGACCTCAAAGCTGATGTCACGATACGTATGGCAAACTTGGGCGATATTTCTCCTTCTATCATCAAAAGAGTCTCCGCTGTTTTAGAGAGTAAACTAGAGTCTCTCACAACTTATAAAGTTGAAGTTGGTGGACCTCGCGCTGTGGCAGAAATGCTCAATAAACTAGGTCAAAAAGCAACCAAGTCAACTATTGAACTTGTAGAAAAAGCAGATAGCGCACTTGCAAGTACAATCAAAGAGTTGATGTTTACTTTTGAAGATATTGATAAACTTGATGCAAACGCTATACGTGAGCTACTCAAAGTGCTAGATCAAAACCAACTGATGGTGGCACTCAAAGGTTCCGCAGGAGATTTAAAAGAAAAATTTATGTCAAATATGTCCCAACGGGCTGCTGAAGCGTTTGAGGAAGAGATGCAATTTTTAGGTGCAGTAAAAGTTAAAGATGTTGAGGATGCCCAACGGGCTATCGTAGAAGAAGTAGGTAAACTGGCTGAAAAAGGTCTTGTTCAAATGGGTGATGCTGACGAGGTTATAGAATAAGATGGGTAAGATAATAGATGCTGACAAACTCAATGAACACCATGTCAAAAAATTTCAATTTACTGCACTAGCGGTCAATCAAGAGAAAAAAGAACCTTTCAATCCTACACTCTTTACTGATAATGAAGAAGTAATAGAAAGTACACAAGAAGAAGAAAAGCCAAAAAACAACAATGAGGCAGATGCACTACTCCAAAAGATAGAACATCTCAGTAGCGAAAATATCAGACTTGAAACAGAGTTAGAAACTCTTAAAAATGAGTTTGATGAGAGAGTTACAAAAGAGCGTGAAGAAGCATATGAAAAAGGTAAAGTGGAAGGTATAAAAGATACGCAAGAAACACTACAAGAACACAATGATGAGCTCAATATCCAACTCATAAAATCCATTACGGCCTTAGATGAACAAATCCAAAAACATGAAGAATTTTTCACCTCTTGCAAAGATGAATTGGTTGAAGCCTCAACAATAATTGCTGAAAAAATCATTAAAAAAGAGTTAGAAGACCATTCAGAGATAGTCGCCAAAAAACTCGCTGATACCTTTATCAATGATTTAAAAGAGGCAAGTACAATTACTCTCAAAGTTAACCCAAAAGATGCACGATATATCGAGGAACATTATAAAGAGAAAAAAAACATTAAAATAGACGCTGATGATGCCATAAATAAAGGTGGAATCATTATACTTAGTGACATAGGAAATATTGACGGCAATATCGATACACGCGTGGAAAAAGCGATTGCCTTGATAAAACGAGAGGGTTAGCATGAATATAAAAGAGTATTCTTTGGATGAACTAGATACTCTGTGCTCTGAAATAAGAGAAAAGATACTAGAAACAGTCAGTCAAAATGGTGGACATTTAAGTTCTACCTTAGGTGTTGTTGAACTTATAGTTGCGATGCATTATGTCTTCGATGTAGAAAAAGATCCCTTTATTTTTGATGTCTCACACCAAGCATATGCCCATAAACTTTTAACTGGCAGGTGGGATACCTTTGACACGCTTAGAACATTTGGTGGGCTTAGTGGCTATACAAAACCTTCAGAATCTCCTTATGACTATTTTGTAGCGGGACATAGTTCTACCTCTATCTCATTAGCCGTAGGTGCAGCAAAAGCAATTAAACTTAAAAATGAAGATAGACTCCCCATTGCACTCATTGGTGATGGTTCGATGACAGCAGGTATGGTCTATGAAGCAATGAATGAATTAGGTGATAGGAAATATCCTGTGGTTATCATTCTTAATGACAATGAGATGAGTATCGCCAAGCCAATTGGTGCTATATCAAACTATCTTTCACAAGTCATGGCTGGTAAGTTTTACCAAAAAATGAAAGAAAATACAAAAAATATTTTAGAGCACCTTCCAGAAGGGGCAACTTATGTGGCAAAAAGATTTGATGAGAGTTTAAAACTCATCACCCCCGGACTTCTTTTTGAAGAGTTGGGCTTAGAATATATAGGACCTACCGATGGTCACAACCTTGAAGCCTTGATAGAAAGTTTCACTCTTGCAAAAGAGATGAAAAAGCCTGTTATCATCCATACGCAGACAACCAAAGGTAAAGGCTATGATAAAGCTGAAGGGAACTTTGAACACTGGCATGGTGTCAGCAAATTTGACCTTGACACAGGGGAAGCCATTAGCCGTGGTGGTGAAAAAAATGCTACCACTCTATTTAGTGAAAGTCTACTAAAACTTGCCCTTAAACACAAAAATGTTGTGGGCGTCACTGCCGCTATGCCTAGTGGCACTGGTATCAAACTTTTGATGGAAGAGTTACCTGAACGATTTTGGGATGTGGCTATCGCCGAACAGCATGCAGTCACCTCCATGTGTGCTATGGCAAAAGAGGGATTTAAACCTTTTATCACTATCTATTCTACCTTTTTACAACGCGCGTATGATCAAGTAATTCATGATGCTTGTATCATGAATTTACCAGTGGTATTTGCTATAGATAGAGCTGGTATTGTAGGTGAGGATGGAGAGACACACCAAGGAACATTTGATATCTCATTTTTGCGTGCTATTCCCAACATGACACTCTTTGCACCACGTGATGGGGCAACTCTCGATACTATGATAGAGTTTTCATACCATCATAATTCACCATGTGCGATTCGCTATCCTCGTGGTGCTTTTATCAAAATAGATGATTATCCATGTGATAAAATCAGCGTTGGTAAATCTCAACTTTTAAAACATTCAGATAGTGAAATACTATTTATCGGTTATGGTAATGGCGTAGGACGTGCATATCAAACGATACAGGAACTTGACTATCATGATAAGATTGCATTGCTAGACTTAATGTTTGTCAAACCACTAGATGCGACACTTTTAAAAGAACTTTCAAAGCAATATAAAAAATGGTTTATCTTTTCTGACTCATCAAAAATGGGTGGTGTAGCCTCTGCTATCAGTGAGCTAGGGATCCCAAATATTGAGATAATATCTTTTGAGTATGAAGATAAATTTGTCCCACATGGGAATACCACTTTAGTGGAAGAGTCCTTGCAGCTTCGTCCTGTAGATTTGGCAAAGAGAGTCACACAACACCTTTCATCATAGGCACTTTATAAATTGTCCTATTTGCCGATATTAAACATAATATTAAATAAGGCATATTAGATGAAAATTGTACATATATTACCAAAGTTTGACACAGGTGGAGCAGAAAAGTTTTGTGTTGACATGTGTAATACCCTAGCAAAAGAAGAAGAAAATGATGTCTATCTTATCATCTTGGGAACAATTGATGATGATGAAATATTGGCTAAACAGGTAGAAAGTAGTGTCACTCTTATAGCACTCAATAAACAAGGTAAAAGCCTTAAAGTAATTTATGACATCTACCATATGCTCAAAGAAATAAATCCTGATGTCACCCATACACACCTGAGAGCACAGGCATACGCAGGCTTTCCTCTCATCGCTGCAGGTGTCCCAAATATACATACCATTCACAACTTAGCCCAAAAAGAGATAGGTGGCAAGGTGCGAAAATTTTACAATTTTCTCTATAATAAATTTAACTTTACACCCGTGGCTATCAGTGATGAAGTACTCGTTTCTATGCATGATGAGTATGGCAGCAAATTTAATGAAAAGATAGACAATGGCGCTAAAGCTGTCACTAAGAGTCCTCTTTTTGAAAAAACTAAAGCCTATATAGACTCCTTACGGGACAATCATGAAACAAAAATATTTCTCACTGTAGGAAGATTAACTGAGCAAAAAAATTATATCATGATGGTCTCAGCATTTGAAGAGTTATTAGAAGAAGGATTAGAGATAAAACTCCTTATCATCGGCTCTAAAACAAATGACAAATCCTATGCAGCTAAATGTGAAGCGAATCTTACACGAAGTGATAAAATATTTCTACTTGGTGAAAAAACAAACATTGGTGATTATCTGCTTAATAGCGATGTTTTTACACTCTCCTCAATTTATGAAGGTATGCCTATATCCATCCTAGAAGCGATGTCAGCAGGTAAAGCTACGATATCTACACCTGTAGGTGGTGTTGTCGATATCATTCAAGAGGGAGTCAATGGCTACCTTAGCGATGATATAAGTAAAGAGAGTTATAAAGAAGCGGTGAAAAAGTTTTTAAACCACCCTTCCTGTGACGCTGAAAAAACCCGTGCAATATTTGATGAAAGCTATTCAATTGAAAAAACAGCCAAAGAGTATACAGGATTATATAAAAAAGTAAGTACTAAAAATTAAGTGGTGTCCTCGACGCGATTCGAACGCGTGACCTCTCGATTAGGAATCGAGTGCTCTATCCAGCTGAGCTACGAGGACACAAAATATTATCTTTCATTTCAAATATGAGTAGATAAATCGCTTTTTTGTAACAAAAAAAAGGTGGAACCTAAGCCCCACCTTTTTTACTTATCATGATAAGAGATGACTAACTAGCCATTTCTCTTTTTGATAATTTCTTCAGAAACATTTCTAGGAACCTCACTATAGTGATCAAATTCCATTGCATATGTTGCACGACCTTGTGTTGCTGAACGAAGATCAGTAGAGTAACCAAACATCTCAGATAATGGTACAAAAGCGTTAACAATTTTATTGCCCGCTCTATCATCCATACCTTCAACTTGACCACGTCTTCTGTTAAGATCTCCGATAACATCACCCATGTAATCTTCAGGAACTTCTACTTCTACTTTCATCATAGGTTCCATGATAGCCGCATCTGCATTTCTAGCACCTGCTTTAAAGCCCATTGAAGCAGCAAGTTTAAATGCCATCTCATTGGAATCAACATCATGGTATGAACCATCATAAAGTGTGACTTTAACATCTTCCATAGGGTAACCAGCTAAAACACCGCCAGCCATCGCTTCTTGAACACCTTTATCAACTGCTGGGATAAACTCTCTAGGAACTGATCCACCTTTAATAGCATTGACAAATTCATACCCCTCCCCTGCTTCCATAGGCTCAAGTCTAAGGTAAACATGACCAAATTGGCCACGACCACCAGACTGTTTAGCATACTTGTACTCTTGCTCAACAGCTTTTTTGATACTTTCACGGTATGCAACTTGTGGTTGACCAATTTCAGCATCAACTTTAAACTCTCTCATCATACGATCAACAAGGATTTCAAGGTGAAGTTCACCCATACCTGAGATGATAGTTTGACCAGATTCTTCGTCAGTTTCAACACGGAAAGATGGATCTTCTTGTGCAAGTTTTTGTAAAGCGATACCCATTTTCTCTTGATCAGCTTTTGTTTTTGGTTCAACTGCAACAGAGATAACTGGATCCGGGAAGTCCATTCTTTCAAGAACAACTTTATCCTCAGGTGCACATAGTGTATCACCAGTCGTTGTGTTTTTAAGACCAACAACCGCGCCGATTTCACCAGCATAAATCTCTTTAACTTCTTCACGCTTGATAGCGTGCATCTTCATGATACGACCAATACGCTCTTTTTTATCTTTTGTTGAGTTGTGTACATAGGAACCTGACTCTAAAGAACCACGATACACACGGATAAATGTTAATTGACCAACAAATGGATCTGTCATGATTTTAAATGCCAATGAAGCAAAGTGACCTTCATCAGATGAAGCAACAATCACTTCTTCTTCTTCATCATCCATCATCGTACCTTTGATATCCGCTACTTCTAATGGAGAAGGAAGATAAGCAACAACAGCGTCAAGTAAAGTTTGAACACCTTTATTCTTAAATGCTGTACCACAAGTCATAGGTACGATATGCATAGAGATAGTTGCATCTTTAATACCTTTGATGATTTCATCATTTGAGATTTCTTCACCTTCAAGGAATTTTTCCATCAAAGATTCATTACACTCAGCTTCAGCAATCTTCTCAATCATATTTTCACGATACTCTTCTGCTTTTTCTTGCATATCAGCAGGAATATCTTCTACATGGTAATTTGAACCCATTGCCGCATCTTGATCCCAAACAATCGCTTTCATTTGAACCAAATCAACTACACCAGCAAAGTGTTCTTCTGCACCAATAGGTAGTTGAATAGGTACGGGATTACCTTTTAAACGATCTTTGATTTGTCTCTCAACTTCATAATAATCTGCACCCGTTCTATCCATCTTATTAACAAATACTAAAGATGGCACACCATAACGATTTCTTTGTCTCCAAACAGTTTCAGACTGAGGTTGAACACCACCAACAGCACAGAAAACTGATACAGCACCATCAAGTACACGCATAGAACGTTCAACTTCAATAGTGAAGTCAACGTGACCTGGAGTATCAATGATATTGATTTGCTTGCCATCCCACTCACAAGTAGTCGCAGCAGAAGTAATCGTAATACCTCTCTCTTGCTCTTGCTCCATCCAATCCATCGTTGCAGCACCATCATGTACTTCACCGATTTTATGTTCAACACCTGTATAGAAAAGAATTCGTTCAGTTGTCGTTGTTTTACCTGCATCGATATGCGCAGCGATACCAATATTTCTTAAATCACCAAGTTTATGCGTTCTAGCCATTATAAGTTCCTTTGATTACCATCTATAGTGAGCAAATGCTTTATTCGCTTCAGCCATTTTATAAGTATCTTCTTTTTTCTTATAAGAAGCACCTTTCTCACTTGCACCATCAAGAAGCTCATTTGCTAATCTATCTTTCATAGTTCTCTCAGATCTTTTTCTTGTGTAAGAAATTAACCAACGAAGTGCTAATGCTTGTTGACGAATTGGTCTTACTTCTATAGGTACTTGGTATGTTGCACCACCGATTCTTCTACTTTTAACTTCCATGACAGGTTTAATATTTTCAACTGCTTTGTTAAAAACATCAATACCTTTTTCTTCACTTTTTTTGTCGATTGTATCAAGTGCATCATAAAATATTTTTGATGCAACTGATTTTTTACCATCTAACATCATGATATTTATAAATTTAGTAACTAGTTTGGAGTTGTATACTGGATCTGGTAGTACGTCCCTAGTGGGAGCTTTTCTTCTTCTCATATTTTTCCTTCAATTTTGCAATTTACTCAAACTTTATCCACAAAGGTTGTGCCTGATAAAGCCTGGCGAATTTAACAATAATATATCTATTTATTAACGTATTCCTATCATCATGATAAGTTACGCACAGTTAATTTACTTAGGTCTCTTAGTTCCGTATTTACTTCTTGCAACTTTTCTATTTGCAACACCGGCAGTATCAAGCGCACCACGGACGATGTGATATTTTACACCAGGTAAATCTTTTACCCTTCCACCTCTTACTAGAACGATTGAGTGTTCTTGAAGGTTATGACCCTCACCACCGATATATGATATTACTTCATAACCGCTCGTTAATCTAACTTTTGCAACTTTTCTTAAAGCTGAGTTTGGTTTTTTCGGAGTCGTAGTATAAACTCTCGTACACACACCTCTTCTTTGAGGACATTTTTCAAGCGCTGGTGATTTTGATTTTTTAATCACACGTTTACGCTCTTTTCTTATCAATTGATTGATAGTAGGCACATTGTTTCCTTTACTAAATTTTTCTATTACACACCTAGGTGTATAAAGGTCGGCTATGATACTAAAAATGAGATTATGTTTTGCTTAATTTAAGGGATTACTAATATATAGAGGAAATGTATTGTGTAGCAAGCTATCATGATAGCTTGCTACAGATGAAAAAGTTATACCTCTTTCATCTTTACTTTGATTTTTGAATCTTTATAAAGACCAGTTCCAACAGGAATCATACGACCTAAAATAACATTCTCTTTTAAATCTTCTAGATAATCTGTTTTACCAGCAATACTCGCTTCGGTTAAGACTTTAGTCGTCTCTTGGAAAGAAGCTGCTGAAATGATACTATCAGCATTAATAGCTGCTCTAGTTACACCAAGAAGTGTAGGTTCAGCGATAGCTGGCTCTCCACCGATATTAACAATTCTTTCGTTTTCAGCTTTTAACTTTCTTCTAGAGATAAGATCACCAAGAATAAAGTTTGTATCACCACTGTCAACAATCTTCACTTGTCGAAGCATTTGAGAGATAATAACCTCAATATGCTTATCAGAAATTGCAACACCTTGAGAACGATACACTTGTTGAATCTCAGAAATCATATAATAGTGAAGTGATTTTTCACCCATAATTCGGAGGATATCATGACTTGAAGTCAATCCATCTGTTAGTTTTTCACCCACTTGAACATACTCACCAGCATGCACTAGAATTTGTCTATTTTTATCCACAAAATACTCATGCATATTACCATCAAGTGTATCGACAATAAGTCTCTCTTTACCACGAAGTGGCTTACCAAATCTTACCGTACCAGCCACTTCAGAGATAAGTGCAGGACTTTTAGGTTTTCTTGCTTCAAATAATTCAGATACGCGTGGAAGACCACCGGTAATATCTTTTGATTTAGCCACAGCTTTTGGTGTTTTACCAATTTCATCAGCTAACTTAACTTCTTGACCACTTTGCACTAAAATAGATGTCTTTGGATCTAAAAGATATCGTTTTAATTCTCCATTTTTAGTGGCTAACACGATTGCAGGCTTTAAACCAGCTGGTACATACTCATTGATCATCAATCTAGTTTGACCCGTTAATTCATCTGTTTGCTCAGTAGCAGTAATACCAGGTTCAATATCCTCAAATGTCACAACACCATCTTCCTCAGCGATAATAGGTGTTGAATACGGATCCCACTCTGCTATCACTATCTGCTCAGCCTGTGCAGGAGCCGCGATAACCGTAACATTCTCAACTTCACTATTATCATCAATAGCGATGAGTGAACCTCTTGGGATATAATGTCTAATCGCCTCTCGTCCCTCTTTATCAGCAACTACTGCAAAAAGACCCTTCTCTTCTACGGCGTCATCTTTTTTGACATCTTTTACTCTCTCAAGGTAATCACCAATCAATTTAAAGTATTTTACTTCACCTGTAGCACCTGCTAAAACTTCTTGTGTAACAGGAACCCCATCATCAACCAAGATTTTTGAGCCAAATTGAATACGGTTTGGTATATTCCAACCCTCTTTTATCACTTCAACGATACTTTCACCCTCAGCGACTTCATCTCCATTGGCATATGGTAAGAAGAATTTTCCTTCCATTTTACCGCTAATGCCTGAAAGCTCATTTGGTTTGGCAAGATCATTTTTACGTAAAGCAAATTTTACCGTCTCTTTCTTACCTTCTATACTAACAATTACTTCTTCATGTGCATATTCAACAGAGAATTTACCATTCATTGGAGCTTTAATCTTTGGCTCTACCAATAAAATTGCTGCATTTCTTCTGTTTGCTACTATTTTTTGATTATCAGAAGTTACATAAGTTTTTAAATTATAAAAACGGATAAAACCTTCTTTTTTAGCTGTAACTTGTCTATCTTGTTGATCAGTTGAAGCTGTACCACCAATGTGGAATGTTCTTAGTGTCAACTGTGTACCTGGTTCCCCAATCGATTGAGCTGCTGTTACACCAACTGCTTCACCCTTTCTAACAAGTTTTGCACGTGCTAGGTTAAGACCGTAACATTTGGCACAAATACCTTTGTTTGTTTTACATGTGATAGGCGTTCTGATAACGACTGACTTAATCCCCGCCTCTTTAATACTTTTTGCATCAACTTCATCAATGAGTGTTCCCTCAACAAATAAGACTTCATTTGTTATTGGATCAATAATATTTTCAGATAACACACGTCCAAGTGCTCTCTCTTCAATAGACTCAACAAGCTCACCATTGATAGAGATTTCTGTAATCTCAACACCTTCATGTGTACCACAATCATCCTCAAAGATTTTCACATTTTGACTAACATCAACAAGCTTTCTTGTTAAGTAACCTGCATTTGATGTTTTAAGTGCTGTATCCGCTAGACCTTTTCTCGCACCGTGGGTTGAGATAAAGTATTCAAGAACATTAAGACCTTCTTTAAAGTTTGATAGAATTGGTGTCTCAATAATTGAACCATCAGGTTTTGCCATCAGACCACGCATACCTGCAAGTTGTCTAATCTGTGCTGCAGAACCCCTCGCCCCTGAATCAGCCATCATAAAGATAGAGTTAAAACCATCTTTATCTTTCTCTATAATCTTCATCATACCACTAGCAAGATTATTGTTTGTATCTGTCCAGATGTCAACAATTTTATTGTATCTCTCTTGTTCAGTTAATAAACCAGATGAAAATTGATTTTGAATTTCAACTACTTTCTCTTTTGAAGCTTTAACTACACTTTCTTTATCTTCAGGTATAATAATATCAGCAATAGAGATAGAGATACCAGCTTGCGTAGAATACTTAAAACCTAAATCTTTAAGATTGTCTAGTATCTCAGCCGTGGCATAAGTATCTGCCTCTTTATAGATATGATCGACTAAATTTCCAATATCCTTTTTCTTCATTATTCTATTCCATAGCTCTTCTGGAACAAAATCGGGAATAACAGACTTGATAATCAATCTACCCACAGTTGTAAAAACTATTCTACCATCTACAACAGTTTTGATTTTTGTTTGATTCTCAATCGCGCCTGCATCTAAAGCAATCATCACTTCATTGATGTTTGAAAAAAGTTTATTAGCACCTTTTGCACCCTCTTTTTCCATACTTAGATAGTAAAGACCAAGAACCATATCTTGTGTAGGTACAGCTATCGCTTTACCAGAAGCTGGCAAAAGAATATTGTTTGACGAAAGCAATAAAACTTTACATTCTGCAATTGCTTCACGAGATAAAGGTACATGTACCGCCATTTGATCCCCATCAAAATCCGCATTAAATGCTGAACAAACCAAAGGATGAAGCTGAATCGCCTTCCCTTCAATCAATATAGGGTGAAACGCCTGGATAGAGAGTTTATGTAGTGTTGGCGCACGGTTTAGCATCACTGGATAACCATCAACAATTTCCGCTAAACATTCCCATACTTCATTGGTTTTTGACTCTATCATTCTTTTTGCTTGTTTGATAGTTGTCGCATAACCTTTATCTTCAAGTTTTGCTAAAAGATGTGGTTTAAAAAGCTCTAACGCCATTGTCTTAGGAAGACCACACTGATCCATCCTAAGATTTGGTCCTACAACGATGACTGAACGTCCAGAAAAATCAACCCGTTTTCCAAGTAGATTTTGTCTAAAACGACCTTGCTTACCTTTGATAACTTCACTTAAAGATTTAAGTGGTCTTTTATTTGCACCTTTAACAGCATTTGCACGTCTACCATTATCAAAAAGTGCATCTACAGCTTCTTGCAGCATTCTTTTTTCATTTCTGATGATAATCTCTGGTGCTTCAAGATCCATAAGTCTCTTAAGTCTTGAATTTCTGTTGATGACTCTTCTATACAAGTCATTGACATCCGAAACAGCAAATTTACCACCATCTAGGGCAACTAGAGGTCTCAAATCTGGTGGCAGTACTGGAAGCATCGTAATCATCATCCACTCAGGACGATTGCCAGAGTTGACAAATGATTCAATTACTTTTAGACGCTTAACAATCGTCTTTTTCTTTGCTTCAGATTTAGTATTTTCCATATCATCTTTTAAAGTATGTAAAATATCAATAAGATCTAAATCTTCTAAGATATCACGGATGACTTCACCACCCATCTCAGCAACAAAGCCAGTATGCGCAAATTTTTGCTCTAATGAAATATACTGTTCCTCATTAAGAATATCAAATTGTAAAACAGGCTTAGCATTTTCATGATCATAGAAAGCTTCACCAACATTTTTAACAATATATGCCTCATAATAAAGTACACGCTCTAAATCTTTCATTTTAACACCAAGAAGCGTACCAATACGACTTGGTAATGAATTTACATACCAAATATGTGCTACAGGTGTGACAAGTTCAATATGTCCCATACGAGAACGTCTAACTTTAGATGTTGTTACTTCAACACCACATTTTTCACACTTGATACCTTTATAACGCATCTTTTTGTATTTACCACAAAGACATTCATAGTCTCTTACTGGACCAAATATTTTGGCACAAAAAAGACCATCACGCTCAGGCTTTAGTGTTCTATAGTTAATAGTTTCTGGCTTTTTAACTTCACCATAACTCCATGAAGCGATACGCTCAGGACTCGCAAGCTTTAATTTAAAAGCTTCAAAGTCTCTAGGACGGTTTTCTTCGTTAATCTCTATCGGTATCAAGTTCTTCATGCTCTTCCCCCTCTTCAAATATCTCTACATCTAGTGCAAGTGCTTTTAATTCATTTGTCAATACAAAGAATGTCTCTGGTATACCAGTAGCTGGTACATTTTCACCTCTTGTGATTGCTTTATATGCGTGCATTCTACCTTCTACATCATCTGACTTGATAGTTAACATCTCTTTTAGTGTATGTGCTGCCCCATAAGCCTCTAATGCCCATACTTCCATCTCACCAAATCTTTGTCCACCAAATAGTGCTTTACCACCAACTGGTTGTTGCGTGACTAGTGAGTAAGGTCCCGTACTACGTGCATGTACTTTTTCATCAACCAAGTGATGAAGTTTAAGGATGTACATAATACCAACGTTCACTCGTTCAATCATCTTTTCACCTGTACGACCATCATAAAGTATAGTCTTACCATCTGAATCCATTTTAGCTAGCTCAAAAATCTTTGCAAATTCAGCTTCATTAACACCTTCAAAGATTGGCGTAGCAAACTTAACACCCCTACTCCAATCCCTCGCATAATCAAGTAATTTCTCATCATCCATTGAACCGATAAATGCTTTTGCATTTGCAAACTTAGCCACATCTGCAATAGCAATCATCTTTTCACGTAAGTCTTTTATCCAGTCACCTTGCTTCTCTTTAAACTGCTCTGCAATCTGCTGTCCTAGTTTTTTACCTGCAAATCCTAAATGTACCTCTAGTATTTGTCCAATATTCATACGACTTGGAACACCTAAAGGGTTAAGAACGATATCAACTGTTTGACCATTTTCAAGGTATGGCATATCGACTTCTGGAACAATGTTAGAAACGATACCTTTATTTCCATGACGCCCAGCCATTTTATCACCAACTTTGAGTTTTCTCTTTGTTGCGATATAGACTTTTACAAGCTTTGTTACACCACTTGGCAAGATATCATCTTTTTCAAGGATTAAAAGCTTTTCATCGTGTTCTTCTCTTAATCTTTTCTTCTCATTTTGGAAATACTCTTTTAAGTTATTATACTGAGCTTGTACTTCGTCGGGAAAAGCTTGAAGAATATTTTTGAAGGCAAATCTATTCACTGCTTCTAATTCCGCCTTAGGAATCATAGAGCCTTTTTTGTACATTTCACCACTAACTTCACAATCTCTCTCTAATGCTATTTTAGACAGTAAAGTATTGACCTTTAAAAGTTCCTCTCTATCAATCATCAGCAATCTATCATGATGATCACGGTCTAGTATCTCTTTTTCAGCTTCATAGGCTTCTAGTGCACGTGGATCTTTGTCATATCCCTTTTTAGTAAAGATTTTAACATCAACCACTACACCTTCCATAGATGGAGGACAATAAAGTGATTTATTGACAACATGCCCTGCTTTTTCACCAAAGATAGCCCGTAAAAGTCTCTCCTCTGGTGTTGGTTTTACTTCACCTTTTGGTGATACTTTACCAACCATAATCATGCCGCCAGTGACGTAAGTACCTACTTTAACAATACCACTATCATCTAGATGAAAAAGATTCTCTTCTTTTACGTTTGGAATATCTTTTGTGATTTCTTCCACACCATCTTTAAGCTCTCTTGCTTCAATCTCTTTTTCATAAATATGTACAGAGGTAAAAGTATCATCTCGAATCAATCTCTCATTGATAACAATAGCATCCTCATAGTTATAACCATACCAAGGCATGAAAGCAACGACTGCATTTTTACCAATCGCCATTTCACCTTGATCCATACTCGGTCCATCTGCTATCACTTGTCCTGTCTCTACTACATCATCCTTATTGACGATTGGCACTTGCATAAACGAAGTATTTTGATTGGTTCGCATATTTTTATGAAGCCAATAATGGTCGATAAATGCACCATTCTCATCTTCACCTAGGATATAGATGTTTTTACTGTCAACTTTTTCAATCGTACCACCACGCTTGGCTTTGATAGCTTCCCATGCATCACGTGCAACTGTTTTTTCAGTTCCCGTTCCGACATATGGTGCATCAGTCCATAAAAGTGGAACCGCTTGACGTTGCATATTTGACCCCATAAGTGCACGGTTGGCATCATCATGTTCTAAAAATGGAATCAATGAGGCAGCAACACCCATCACCATCCCTGAAGAGAGATCAAAATAATCAACATCTTGTTTTTTACCAAGCTTGATTTCACCATCTTGTCTAATTTCAATCAAATCATCAACAATATTGCCTTCTTTGTCAAGTACAGTAGAACCAGGTGCCATCACCTTGCCCTCTTCTTGCGTTGCAGTAAGATAGACGATTTCATCCGTTACTTTAGAGTCAACCACTTTTCTATATGGTGCTTCTACAAATCCAAGTTCATTTACCTTAGCATAAGAAGCCAAGGTATTAATCAAACCAATATTTTGACCCTCTGGTGTCTCAACTGGACAGATACGCCCATAGTGAGTAGGATGGACATCTCTAACCTCAAATCCAGCTCTCTCTTTAACAAGACCACCCTCACCAAGCGCTGAAAGTCGTCTTTTATGCGTCACTTCACTAAGAGGATTTGTTTGATCCATAAACTGTGAAAGTTGTCCACTTGTAAAGAATTCAATGATAGTATTAGTAATCATTTTAGAGTTTACTAAATCATGAGGCATCAACTCTTCGATAGACCCACTAAGTGTGGTGAACTTATCTCTGATAGACTTTTGCATCTTGACTAAACCTGAGTGCAACTCACCTGAGAGAAGTTCACCTATCGCTCTGATTCTTCTGTTTCCTAAGTGATCTCTATCATCGATATGACCTTTACCATTTTTAACTTTAACAAGGTACTGTACAACAGAGATGATATCTTCAGATGTTAATACTGTGATATAATCAGGCACATTGATACTTAGTTTATGATTCATTTTCATACGACCAACTTTTGTCAAGTCATATCTCTCAGGATTAAAGAAAAGATCATTAACAAATGCAATGGCAGCTTCTTTAGTGACAGGTTCACCTGGTCTCATCACTTTATAAAGTCTGATTGCTGAAAGATCATTTTCATCTTCTATCTCTTCTGTCTGCTTTAAGAGTTTTAACATCTCATGATCTGCAAGAAATGAATTGATAACAGAATCATCAACGCCTGCAGCTAAATCATTGGCAATTTCAATCTCTTTTTGACCCATTTCAATGAGCTTTGTAAGTTTAGTTTCATCTAGACGTGTTAAAGCTTCAAATAATACTTCACCACTCTCATTATCAATGATAGGAGATGCTAAGTATCTATTCATCAATACTTCAACAGGATATTCAATGGTCTTAAGACCTTCCTCTTCAAGTTTGGCCGCTTTTCTAGCTGTCAATCTTTTACCTGCTGCGATAAGTAAATTGCCCTTTTCATCTTTTAAATCAAATTCAACTTTTTCTAAAAAGTCTTCTGCATTAAAATCAATTAAAAATTTATCTTTTTTAATTTTGATTTTTTGAATTGGATAAAAAAGTTTTAAAATATCTTGTTTACTATATCCAAGTGCACGGAAAAGGATAGTCACAGGCACTTTTCTTCTTTTATTGATACGTACATATAGAATATCTTTTGAATCATATTCAAAGTACAACCAAGAGCCACGATCAGGAATGATTTGCGCCGTATAAAGCAATTTGTTTGAAACCGTCGCACTCTCTTCTTTTTTAAAGATAACACCGGGACTTCTATGGAGTTGATTCACAACAACTCTCTCAACACCATTAATGATAAAAGAGGTTCTATCTGTCATTAAAGGAATATCTCTGATATATAAGAATTGTTCTTTGATATCTTTTACCCCTGTTTTCTCACCTGTTTTCTCGTTTTTATCCCAGAGGATAAGACGGATTTTCATCTTAAGGTGTACAGAATAAGTTAATCCTCTATCCATACATTCACGAATAGTATATTTAGGTTTTCCTATTTCACTTTCAACATACTCGAGTGATAATCTATTTTGTGCATCATGAATGGGGAAAATAGCTTTGAATACTTTTTCAATACCGCTATCCGTTGCTTTATTACCAACATCTAGAAAATGCTCATAACTTTTTTGTTGAAGTTGAAGTAGATTGGGAACATCGATATGTTTAAGATGTTTGGAGAAATCTACTCTTAGTCTGTTTCCTGACTTTAATGTGTTTAACATTGGCCTACCTTGTAGAAGTTTTTTAAATTTGCAAATTGTTTACTATAATTAGGAAAGAAGAACTATTCTATCCAATATATTTTATAAATTACCTGATATTTACAACATATATTAGATACAGTTCTCAACATGAGTGACATAAAAAAGAGGAAAATTCCTCTTTTTTATTGATATATCTACTTGATTTCTGCAGATGCTCCAGCTTCTTCAAGTACTTTTTTAGCTTCTTCAGCATCATCTTTAGAGACACCTTCTTTAACAGTCGTTGGTGTACCTTCAACTGCTTCTTTAGCTTCTTTAAGACCTAAACCTGTAAGCCCTCTCACTGCTTTAATAACATTGATTTTCTTCTCACCGATACCAGTAAGTACAACATCAAATTCTGTTTTTTCTTCAGCAGCTTCGCCACCAGCAGCAGCACCACCAGCTACAACCGTTGGTTGTGCAGATACACCAAATTTCTCTTCAAATTCTTTTACTAATTCTGAAAGTTCTAATACTGACATGCTTGAGATAAACTCTAAAACATCTTCTTTAGTTGTTGCCATTTTATTTCCTATTTATATTGTTTTCTTGAGCTAGAGCAAAGCTCCACCTCAATTCATTGCACTAAAGCTACGGCAGTCGCCGAGAATCATAATGATTTTACTTTAGTATCTAACCTATCATGATAGGTCACTTAGCGCTACTACGCTGACTCTTCTTCTAACTTTTTAGCAAGATTGTCTAATCCTGTAACCATATTTCTTGCCGGAGCAGTCCATACAGAAAGTAACATACCGATAAGTTCATCACGTGATGGTAATTTAGCCATCGCTTCGATAGTCGCCATATCAGCGACTTTGCCTTCGATAAGACCAGCTTTGATAACAAACTTTTCTTTAAAATCAGATGCTGCATTATCAGCGATTTTACAAGCAGATATTTGATCTTCGCCCCAAACAAGTATGTTTGTATCTACTAGTTCAACTTCTTCTTGATCAGCATTTTTCATAGCTATTGCTGTTAAAGTATTCTTACAAACTTTAATTTTTGTACCTGATTCTAGTGCAGCTGTTCGAATTTTTTCAAGTTCGATACATGTCATACCTCTATAATCACACACTAAAATAGCGTTAGCACTTTTAAACTCTTCAGTTAACTCAGCAACTATATTTACTTTTTCTTCTCGTGTCATTTTTCCTCCTTCCTGATTTCATCGATAGGGAAAATCCAAACGGATAAGGAGATTCGGAGGAACCTCTTTTTTAAGCTTTCGCCCCTATTTTCTTAAATCAAAGATAAAAGTAGATTTACTCTACTTAATTTCTAGTAATTCTAATACATCAAGGTTAACAGATGGACTCATAGTCAATGATAATGATGCTGATTTAATATATCTACCTTTAGCAGATGCTGGTTTTTGTTTGTTAATGCTCAAAAGCATAGTATTGAAGTTTGCTTCAATATCTTCTTTTGAAAAGCTTGCTTTACCTATACCTGCATGAACATTTCCATGTTTATCAACTCTATAGTTAACTTGTCCACCTTTGGCATTTTTAACAGCTGTAGCCACATCCATAGTTACGGTACCAGTCTTAGGGTTAGGCATAAGACCTTTTGGCCCAAGAACACGACCCACTTTACCGATAAGACCCATCATATCAGGCGTCGCAATAAGAACATCAAAATCCATTTTACCAGCTTGAATATCTTCGATGATATCAGCACCACCAGCGATATCTGCACCAGCAGCTTTTGCCTCATCAGCTTTTGCATCTTTTGCTACAACGGCTACTCTCACTGTTTTACCAGTTCCAGCAGGTAATATAACAGAACCTCTTACCATTTGATCTGCATGTCTTGGATCAACATTAAGTTTTAATGAAAGTTCAACTGTTTCATCAAACTTCGCTGATTTTAAATCTTTTACTGTTGCCACTGCATCAGTTGCACTATACGCTTTTTCAGCGTCTACTTTTTTCAATAATTCTGTGAATCTTTTTGATACTTTTTTTGCCATTATTTATTTTCTCCGCATTTTGCTTCCACATTTTAAATCCTGTGGTTAGGATGGTTTTTAATCTACTATCTCGATACCCATACTTCTAGCTGAACCAGCGATAATTCTTGCTGCTTGCTCAGGGTCATTAGTATTTAAATCCGCTATTTTTTGATCAACTACTGCCATTAACTGCTCTTTAGTTAACTTAGCAACTTTATTTTTCAAAGGATTATCTGTCCCTTTTTTAATGTTTGCCGCTTTTAACAATAAATCAGAAGCTGGTGGCTGTTTAGTTGTAAATGTAAAACTTCTATCTGCATAGACTGTGATAACTACAGGGATTTTGAAACCCATCTTATCTTTTGTTTTTTCGTTGAATGCTTTACAGAATTCCATAATATTAACACCTTGTTGACCAAGTGCAGGACCAACAGGAGGTGATGGGTTAGCTTGACCAGCTGGTATGTGTAATTTAATTTGACCAGTTACTTTTTTTGCCATAGTTTTTTCCTTTTTGATTTAATTTTTTCTTGAATGAGAGCAAAGCACTCCTTCAATTCATTGTATCTGAAGCTACGCTTTTGGCGAGAACTTAGACTTATTTATTCTATATATAACTATCTATCATGATAGTTATATAATCTTTTCTACTTGTGTGTAAAGAATCTCTACAGGTGTACTTCTACCAAATATCGAAACATTTAGTTTCAGTGTTCCATGCACCATATCGTACTCTTCAACAACACCGGTGAAGTTTGCAAAAGGTCCTTCAGTAATACGGACGCTTTCATTCACTTCAAAGTAAATTTTTGGTTTAGGTGGACCTTTTTTCTCAGCTTTTTCGATAATCACATTGATATCTTTTTCACTTAAAGCGACTGGTTTTTTTGATTCACCGATAAAACGACTTACTTTTGGCAGAGATTGAATCTGATGCCATGCTGCCGTATCTAGCTCTAAATGTGCAAAAACATAACCAGGGTACAGACTTCTTGAGGTTATCTTTTGTTCGCCATTTTTAACTTCGATTACATCTTCCGTTGGAACAAGTATTCTTGTTAATTTTTCCTCAGCACCAAGCTGATTAAAAATATTTTCAATAGCTGTTTTAACACTTTGTTCACTCCCTGCATGCGTTTGAATCGCATACCATTTGTGTAATGATTCATTTTCTTCAGACATCTAATATCCTTATAAAACTGCTGATAATGCAAATGACATTATCGCATCAATAAGCGCTAAAAACAATGAAACTACAGTTACAACTATAAAAACAGATATAAAAGCATTTCTAATTTGCTCTTTGGTTGGAAAAATGACTTTAGTTAATTCTGCTCTTGAATGACTGATATAATTTAATATTTTTTGCATTTATCTTCCTAGTTTATGGCAGGGCAAGAGGGACTCGAACCCACAACAATCGGATTTGGAATCCGGAGCTCTACCAATTGGAGCTATTGCCCTATAAAGAGTGAAAGTATCCTTCCACTCAACTTTTTATGACTTAAGTTTCACTTCTTTATGAAGTGTTCTTTTTTTGAGTCTTGGAGAGTATTTCATAAGCTCCAACTTCTCAGTCACATTTTTTGTATTTTTTGTTGTAGTATAGTTGATATCACCAGCTTCACTACATTTTAATCCGCCTTTAATTGTCATATTTTACCCTTATTTTTTCTTAGACACGAGCAAAGCTCTCATCTAATTAAATCTACTATCTAAAACTTACGCTTCGATTGATGCAACAACACCAGCACCAACTGTTCTACCACCCTCACGGATTGCAAATCTAGTACCTTCTTCCATTGCGATTGGAGCGATTAGTTCAACATTGATTTTAACATTATCACCTGGCATAACCATCTCAGTTCCCTCAGGAAGTGTGATTGAACCAGTAACATCTGTTGTTCTTACATAGAACTGTGGTCTATAGTTATTAAAGAAAGGAGTATGACGACCACCCTCTTCTTTACTTAGTACATAGATTTCAGCTGTAAATTTTGTGTGTGGAGTGATTGAACCTTTTTTACAAAGAACCATTCCTCTTTCGATATCATCTTTTTTAGTACCACGAAGTAAGATACCACAGTTATCGCCTGCTTCACCCATCTCCATCTCTTTTCTAAACATCTCAACACCTGTTACAGTTGTTGTTTGCGTGTCTTTGATACCAACGATTTCGATCTCTTCACCAACTTTAACAGTTCCTCTTTCGATTCTACCTGTTGCAACTGTACCACGACCTGAAATTGAGAAAACATCTTCAACAGGCATTAAGAAATCTTTATCAGTTTCTCTTACTGGAGTTGGGATATATGAATCAACTGCATCCATAAGTTTCATGATTTTCTCGCCCCAAGCATCAACTTTACCTTCTTTAGCTTCTTCAAGTGCTTTAAGCGCTGAACCTGCTACGATTGGTGTATCATCACCTGGGAATTCATACTCTTCAAGAAGTTCTCTGATTTCCATCTCTACTAATTCCATCAACTCTTCATCATCAACCATATCTTCTTTGTTCATGAAAACAACGATATAAGGAACACCTACTTGCTTTGAAAGAAGGATATGCTCTCTAGTTTGTGGCATAGGACCATCAGCTGCAGAAACAACTAAGATAGCACCATCCATTTGTGCAGCACCAGTAATCATATTCTTAACGTAATCGGCGTGACCTGGACAATCAACGTGTGCATAGTGTCTAGTCTCTGTCTCATACTCAATGTGAGAAGTAGCAATCGTAATTCCTCTTTCTCTCTCTTCAGGAGCATTATCGATACCGTCATAATCTTTCATTTCACAAAGACCTTTAGTAGACAATACTGCTGAGATAGCTGCTGTTAGAGTTGTTTTACCATGATCAACGTGACCGATAGTTCCTATATTTACGTGTGGTTTATTACGTTCGAATTTTTCTTTTGCCATTGTACTCTCCAATTTTAAATTTTAATTTATAACTTACTAGTCAAAAGCTTCTTAAGTCATGACATAGAACATTAAAAGTTTACTTTCAAATCTTCTATGTCATGTGTAGGCTATTTCTAGAACCTTGATTCTGGAGCTCATAGTGGGACTTGAACCCACGACCTCTTCCTTACCAAGGAAGTGCTCTACCCCTGAGCCATATGAGCAAATTATTTACCCATATCAATTTTGTAACAAAAATATTATAGTGATTTTAAACGTAAGCAGTATCTATTATTAAACAAGTAAAAGCGTTTAATAAGAACACAGCTCCCAGTTTAAAATGGAGCGGGAAACCGGACTCGAACCGGCGACCCTCAGCTTGGAAGGCTGACGCTCTAGCCAACTGAGCTATTCCCGCATCTTTAAAGTCTTAAAAAAGACTATTTAGTGGTGGTGAGTGAAGGATTCGAACCTTCGAAGGTAAAAACCAGCAGATTTACAGTCTGCCCTCTTTGGCCGCTTGAGTAACTCACCTTGGCTATCCACTTGAACATTTCTGGTCAAACACTGTTTCACAAATATGGAGCTGATGAGAGGACTTGAACCACCGACCGCCTGATTACAAATCAGGTGCTCTACCAACTGAGCTACATCAGCACACTTTTTGTGAGCCGTGATTATACAAACATTTTTTTTAAATGTCAAGGGTTTTTGGAGTTTTTTTTAAATTAAGTGTAAAATGAGTAGAATTTTTGAAAATAACTAAGAAAATAGGACATATAATGAAAATACTTTTTGCTCCAAGTGAAACTAAAAAAGAAGGTGGACATATGCCTCCATTAATAGGTACTGTATTTACATTCTCTTCTGATCAAAAAAAATATGTTATAAATATATACCAAGATTATTTACATACAGCCACTTTTGATGCCTTGCAAAAACTCTTTGGTATTAAAAAGAGTAGTGATATATATATGTATCAAAATGTAGACATCTATCATGATAGTACAATGCCTGCAATAGCACGTTACACGGGGGTAGCTTATGACTATCTTGACTATCCTTCACTTAAAGTAGATGAAAAAAACTTTATAGATAATTCTCTGATTATTTTTTCAAATCTACTTGGTGCCCTTAAAGCTGGTGAATCGATTCCTAACTATAAATTAAAACAAGGTGAAAAACTTGGGGACTTTGCTATAGAAAAATACTACAAAAAGGAGAGTTCATCTGCGTTAGATGATTACTTTCAAGATGAATTAATAATTGACCTACGCGCGGGATTTTATGATAAGTTTTATCTACCAAACAAACCCTATATCAGCATGAAATTTATCAAAAATGGAAAAGTTGTAAGCCACTGGGCAAAAGCTTACAGAGGAATGGTTGTCAGAGAGTTGGCAAAATACCAGCCAAAAACGGAAGATGAGTTCTCTCAGATAGTCTTCAAAAACCTGCGTATAAAAGAGATACTAACTAAAGGCCATAAAAAAGAGTTTATTTATGAGATTACAGAAGGTTAGTTTTTGATATTGCTTAAAATCCTTTTTGCTAATTTTTCATTTTTAATCTTATATCCGTATTTTTTACTATACTCTTGAAGGGCATTTTGTGACATTTGTTTATATTTATCAAGTTGTTTATAGTTTTTTTCAATCTCTTTATCTAATTTTGCAGATGATTGTTCATATCTCTTAGAAGAAAAATCTGCCCTATTTTCTATGTCAACTCTTTTGCTATCAAATGATTTATTTTTTTGTAAACAAGTTTTCCATGATTTTTTGGAATTAAGATACTCTTTCAAAAGACGTATCTTATTGCGTTTATCTGCTATTTTAGGGGAGGAACCTCCCTTTATCTCTGCTATGGTTAATGGTGCAGCATAGAGATTAGAAAATTGTTTTCTTACCTTTGCCAATTTTCTTTTTAATGTTAGTTGATTCTTTTCAAGCTCATCATTTTGCTCCTGTAACGACATATAAAAATCTCTCTGTCGCTTTTCTAGACGTTTTTTCCCATAAAGATTTTTAGTGCCAAATTGCTCATCCATCTCATAAATTTTATTGAAATCATCTAGTAAGACTATTTGACGTTTCCGCCATGCAGATTTTTTAATTTTAAGCATCTCTTCTCTTTGCAAGAGTTGTTTTGCTTCTAGTAACATTTGTGCTCTTGTAGGTGCATTTTCTAAATATTCTTTGGCAGAAAGCTGTAATAATAATCCTGAAATACCTATCATGATAAGACTTTTCTTCATAAAACATCCTATATAAAATATTAATTATTTTAATATTTTATCACTTAATTATCATATCTTTATCTTATCTAATTTTATACTTAAAGTATATCTATCATGATAGGGTAGTTTTAAAACTACCCTATCTCTTATCAAGCCTGTAGATTTAAAACCGACCCTATCGTTTCCATCTTCATTTCCGCCAATTGTGACGTGAAATCTTTCTCTTCTATCACACCTGACTCTTTTTGCTCTATGAGTTGCATCAAAACTGCTTTTGGGTCATTGGCTTCTTTGATATCTTCTACAGAGCTTGGCTCTGGTGCTAACTCTTTGGTAGTTGGAAGCTCTTTAAGCATCTCTTTCATATCATGAGCACGTAGACCTTGGGCATGAAGTTCTTTACGCAATGAGAGTTTATCTTCTTGTGAAAAGTTATCCATATCATACTGCGCGATAATCTCTTTTGCTTTATCTTTTTGATTATCGGTAAACGTTGTTGCTCCAGTACCTTGTATCGTGCCTTGAGGATTGAAACTGACCATACTTTGTATCTGCATCTCTTGCTCCTTACTAGCTTTGTATGAAACATCGTCACAATCTCCTAAAAAGATAAAAAAAGTAACCATAAATAATTTTATTTTACTAAATTGATTACGCTCTGTAGCACTTATCTATCATGATGATGGTATTCTTCTTTTTTAAGCTTTACTAGCTTATCTCTCAGGTACCTCTCTCTCGCCTCTATCCCTAAGAGTTTTTCCCGTGTCAAATCGGGATAATTTCCACCACGCAAACCCTTGCCATCATCCCCATGACACCCACCACAGATACTCGTATAAAACATTTGTGCATCTTTTTCATAAGGTTTCTCACACTTTTTTCCAGAAAGTTCTAGTACATAACACGCTATCTTTGAGATATCTTCCTTCTGTGCAAATCCACCCTCCATCACACCACCGGCAAACCCCAGCGTGTAAGAGCCATGTTCTATCACATTTTCTATATATTGTTTTACGTAGCTTGGTGTTTCTATTAAAGTGAGTTCTTTTTCAATGAGGTGAAGTTTCCCAACTTCTATCTTACAAACGACACAATTTTCTTCACTTTTTGGAAGATATTTTTATCCTTTTTTTGCGCATTATACACACCATAGACCAGTACTAAGAGAATTAAAAATCCTAATACTTTATCCATATCAATTCCTGTATCACGAGATATGGGGTGCAAAAGCTTTGGTACTCACATCAACCTCATCACCGATTTGTAGCCCTTCAGACTCTTTATGTGAGATTACAACTTCCACCAACTGTTGCCCAATAGCGATGATAGCGATATAAATCACATCCACTTTGATAATGTCTAGTATCTCCCCTCGAAAAGAAAATTTCTGACTGCCACTTGTTCTAAGCAAGACATCTTTAACCCCTCCATCATCCAATACTTTACCCTGCTCTAAAACAATCACACGCTGACTTAATTTATACATCTCACTAGGGTCATGACTCACCATGATAGTTGTCGTACCAAACTCCTTGTGCAGTGTAAGTATCTCACCTTGAAGCTTCGCTCTCATCGCAGAGTCAAGTGCAGATAGTGGCTCATCCATCAGCAATAGTTTAGGTCGATTCATCAAGGCACGACACAGACTCACTCGCTGTTTTTGTCCACCACTAAGCGTAGCAGGAGCACGATTTTTTAGTTTGCTAAGTTCTGTCATCTCCAAAAGATAATTTGCCAATTTTTTATCTTTTGAGACAAAGAGAAGATTCTCCTCTACACTCATATTTTCAAAGAGTGCATACTCTTGAAAGACAAATCCTATCTCTCTTTTTTGTGGTGGGAGAAAATGCTTGGTACCTTGCCAAGTTTTCCCACCTATCATGATAGTTCCCTCAGCCTTTTCTAATCCTGCTAGTATCCGCAGTAGTGTCGTTTTGCCACTTCCACTTTTACCAGAGAGTGCGACAAACTCACCCTCTTTTATATCAAGCTTTACCTCTAGGTTCATCTCACCATCAGAGCCGTGAAGTCTTTTTTGCATAGCAATCCTAAGCATCACCCTACCCCAATCTTTTTAGATTTTGCATTAAAGAGATAGACAGAGAGCAAAACAAGAAAACTGATAATCACCATGATAGCACTATAGATATGCGCCCCCTGATAATCCATCATCTCTACCATCTCATATATCGCCACCGACGCTACTTTAGTCTCGCCTGGGATACTGCCACCCACCATCAAAACCACACCAAACTCACCCACCGTATGGGCAAATGTCACGATGATAGCGCTTATGAGGGCTGGTTTGATATTTGGCAATGCCACCCTCAAGACTGTTTGTAAGGTACTTTTTCCACTTAGATAAGAGGCTTCGAGCATATGTTGATTGAGGGATTCAAATCCCCCTTGTAGTGGTTGGACCATAAAAGGCAGCGAATAAAAGCAACTAGCCACGACCAAGCCCGTAAAATTAAAGACTAACTTTATCTCCAAAACATCTTCGAAAAATGCCCCGATGGGAGAGTTTTGGGACAAAGCCACGAGTATATAAAATCCCAAAACAGAGGGAGGAAGCACGATAGGCAAAGCCGTCAAAGCTTCCAAAAAGGGTTTTGCTTTTGAGGAAGTTTGGGAGAGATACCACGCCAAAGGCACAGAGAGGATAAAAAGTATCAGCGTTGTCAATCCTGCCAATTTAAAAGAGAGTAAAAAAGGTGCAAACTCCAAAGAGGAAAACATCTCAAACATCCAGCACCTCATAGATAGATAATTCACTCGCCTTGATAAGCGCAATCACCTCATCACCCACTTCTAATTGCATCCTTTCTAAAGAAGTTCGCGTGATAATCGACTCCAACATCACATCAAAATAACCAAGTTTCACAGCACTTAAAAGCGAACCATTCTCTATAGCATCTATCTTGCATGGTAGTTGATTGGAGTAGCTGAGTTCTCCTGTGAGATTTTTGGCGATTGCGATATGTGTAGGTTTTACTGCCAGCTTGACCCTTGTTCCTATCATGATAGCATCACTAAGCGCCAAACTCATCATCGCTAATGTTTCTCCATGCACAACAAACTCTACGACATGCAAACTCTCACACGCTTTTATATCCCTAACCGTAGCAATGATATAACTCACGAAACCAGATACCCATACGCTAATAATATCTTTTTTGCCACATCGCTTAAAATAAAACGATAAAACGCCTCTACATCAGAAGAGTTTTCACCCTTTTTAAGTATCACTATCCCCTGACTTATCGGCGTATAAAGTCCCCTATCTACCCCAATCCAATGAATGCCCTCTTTATACTTTTTCATCTGAGGCGCAAAAAGTGCAGACTGCGCGACAAATCCCATATCCGCTGCCCTCACGGCAAAAGAGAGCGTTTGGGAGATAGACTCTCCATAGACAAACTTGCCTACTATCTTTTCATACACTCCCGCATTTTTTAATGCCTCTGCGGTAGCCTTTCCATAAGGCGCAGTATGGGAGTTTGCCACTGCTATCTTTTTGATATTAGGGTTTTGCACTATCTTGATACCTTCAGAGAAATCACGCTTTTTAGAAGAGATACATGCCAATGTACCTTGGGCATATACGACAGGTTTTGTGCTAGCAAGTCCCTCTTTATATAGCCTATCGGGATATGCCATATCTGCTGACATAAAGAGTTGATAAGGTGCGCCATGTTTTATCTGTGCTGTTAATTTTCCGCTACTGCCGAGGATGACATCGACTTTTATATCAGGATAGATTTTGTTAAATGCTTTTGTTAAATCTTGCATCGCATAAGAGACATTGGCAGCAACGGCTACCTTGATGTTTCCTGCTATCATGATAGTGGATAACAATGTGAGTATCACTACTTTTAACATTCGATGACACCTTTGTGATTATCTATGTGAAATTTTATCTTTTTAATGTTGTGATGTCAATATTGATTAGATTTTTATGTAGTGGCTCCGGATGCTGGATTCGAACCAGCGACCAAGTGATTAACAGTCACCTACTCTACCGCTGAGCTAATCCGGAATATATATCCTTGTTTTAAAGGAGCCGAAATTATACCTCAAATTAATTTATTTGTCAAGCTTTTTTTTAAAAAATGTGAAAAATATTTTTGTGAAGCAAAATAAGCTATAATCATTCAAATAATTTAACAAGGAAAATCTATGAAAAAACTCTCTATCATGATAGCACTCCTAGCGACGCTATTACTCACTGGCTGTATACAAAACATCTCTCAAAATGGACTGACTGTGCGTATCCCCGCTTCTACTGTGACCTCTTCACTAGAAAGACAGTTTCCTATCAAACAGAGCTTTGCTTATGGAGATGTAGAACTCTCCAATCCCAAAGCCCTTCTTTCGCGGGGGAGTAACCGTGTAGTGACAGGCACTAGTATCGGATTTTCAAATGCCCTCATCCCTAAACAACAAGGTTCGCTTTATGTTTCTGGTGTACCGTTTTTTGATGCCCAGAGTGGTGCAGTATATCTAAGAGAGCCTATGATAGATAAGTTGGAATTTAATGGCTATAAACTCTCTAGCATGATTCAAGGACCTCTTAAAAGTGCTATCATCCCTATCATCAATGAGATTTTTAGAACGACACCCATTTATAAAATCAATCGCTCCTCTTTGCAAGGGTCATTTGTCAAAAATGTTGTCGTTGACAATGGAGAACTTTTAGTAACTTTTGGACTCTAAAAACTCTCCAAATCCTCTCTTAAACCAGAGATAGTATCCACCCGCTACGATAAAACCTATCCCAATCGTAGCGGTGATAAATGCCAAAGAAACCCCAAGCTTAAATGCCACCCCAATAAACATCGTTATCATGATAGAAACCATCATAAATATCATATCATTGTACGCTACTACACGACCAAGATACGCTGCCTCTGTATGTGTCTGTATCAGCGTGTAGGTATATGACCATAGTGTCGTCGTAAAAAACCCTATAAAAAACATCATCCCCAAAGAGAGATAAAAACTATGTTCTATAAGCGCCCATATGAGTATCATGATACCTTGCAAAACAAAGATATAGTGTAGATTCAAGTGATTTACTATTTTGCCTATCAAGAGAGGACCAAACATCAACCCTACAGCGCGCATGGCATTGAGCCAACCGATAGCTAAAGGAATCGCAATGATATGTTTATATTCAACATCGGTCAAGAGATTAATCAGCGCATCAAAACTTGTTAGTGCCACCGCAGCATGTATCATGATAAGGTGCAATAAGGCTTTGTGTCCTTTGAGGTAGAAAAATCCCTCTTTTATCAGCGTCGAGATGCTTTGTGTTGTCTCTTTTTTCATCTCAAACTTGATGGTACTAAATATCATGATAGCCAGTAAAAACAGTCCACCATCTATCATGATAGTACTCTCTATGCCTAGTTTATCCACAGAGATACCACCCAAAGCCATTCCAAGGGCAAAGGTTACTGACCAGATGATAGAGTGAAGCTCATTGGCATATTTTAGAGTGTCTTTCTCCACGATCTGGGGCAAAAGTGACATCTCAGCTTGAAAAAACAGAGACGCTGCAGTCATACGAACAAAGATAAAAAACATCAAAAGTGGCACTTGTGAGATATCCCCAATTGAGAGATAAAAAAGTGTCATCAAAAGTTCAACGATAAGCATCATAATCATAAAACGTTTAAACTCAAACTTATCTACGATAGCACCACTAAGAGGCGCTAAAAGTGCGGGAAGTGCATACATGCTCACCACGATAGCATTGGTGATAGAATCTACACCAAACTGTAAAATCATCGTATAGATAGCCACATTGGAAAACCACGCACCAAAATAGGCAAAGAGTTGCACCAAACTTAGTCGTAGAATGAGAGGGTTTTGAAGAATCTTTTTATACATCAAAGGAGTATAGCAAAATAACTAGATATTAAAAAAGAAGCGATGAAGATATTCTAAAAGAACAATCATCTAAGATTGTCTTTTAGAATGAAAGAGACTAGTAAGTACCAGTAACTCTGATAGTTTTCATTTTACAATTACTAACTTTTGAAATCATTTGACCACATACTTTTGCATAGTTCTTGTAACCTACAAGTACTTGTTCCTCGATTGTGTTCCACACTGTTTTACATTTAGTAATGGTACATTTTTTAGCGACTACGATACCACTTGTTTGGCAAAGTTCACTTTGTTTGAAATTGATAGCACTTGTTTGCTGCTCATCCCAACATTGCTTGCTTGGAATCTTTTTGAAAACTGTTTTAAAAATTGGCTCCGTTTTACACACTGGGTAATCACATGCTACTGTACCTGCATTTAAACTAACTGCTAAACCTAATCCTACTAATACTGCTAAAGACTTTTTCATCTATAACCTCCTATATAATTTACTCTGTCAGTCTATAAAAAAGAGGCTCCCTAGTCAATAAAGGTAAATTATTAATATCCTTTAAGTTTATTTAGGTAAAGTTAAATAGTCTTAATATTTGAGATTTTTGCTGATTTGAAACTTAAATAACAAGGTAATATTTGTTTTACTTTTTAACAAAAAAGTAATTTTTTATATCCTTTTTTAGTTGAGTGATACTTTTTAACCCAATAAATCCATCAAGAATCTTTCCATCTTGCATATAAAGCAGTGCGGGGACCTGTGGTGTGCCATATTTTGCGACAACATCTGGGCTTTTCATGATGTCCACTTTGTAAATCTTTACTTTTTTACCCTTAACCGCCTCTAAATGTTTGCTCATATCTTTACACGGTTCACACCAAGTGGCATAAAAATCCACGATAACATTGCCCTTCTTTGTCACCTCTTCAAACTCTTTGACACTTTTGATATGCTCAAATCCAAAACTAGAAGTCACCCATAGTGCTAAAATACTTACTATATATATGCTTTTTTTCATCATTATCCTTTCACTAAACATCGTCACCTTCTTAGCTTACTTGAAAATTATAAAGTGATTGTAAAGTAGATAGGTGAACATAGAGTAGAAAATTCACAAACTTATGGCATAATCCCTTCCAAAATAAATTTTCCAAGGCTTATCATGATAAAAGGCATCGACAAAGGCGTCATCTTTATGTTTTTTGCAGGATTGCTTTCCGCCTTCAATGGTGCCTTGGCAAAAATGCTCTCAGAAGATATGTCTGCCCTAGAAATCGTATTTTTTAGAAATATCTTTGGCGTCTTTTTTATCCTAGTCGCACTCTATCACACGCGCCCCACACTTCCTGGTGGCAACATCAAGCTGCTTATCTGGCGTGGTCTCTTTGGATTTACGGCGATGCTTTTTTTCTTTTATACTATCACCAAGATTCCTTTAGGTGAGGCGATAACACTCAACAAAACCTCTCCACTATTTGTGAGCATACTTGCTTTTTTTCTTTTACGGGAGAAGCTTAGCCCGCTGGGGATATTTTCCCTATTGGTAGGATTTTTAGGGGTTGTTCTCATCACCAAGCCATTTGGTATGGATGTTGGCTTACCACATCTTTTAGGATTATTAGGCGGATTGCTAGCAGCTGCTGCCTATACCACGATACGAAAGATTAAACACGTATATGACTCACGCGTCATCGTCCTCTCTTTTATGGGGACAGGAGTAGTACTCCCTTTTTTACTTTTTCTCATCGCTGAGAGTTACGCACCGCCAGAGCTAGATTTTATACTCGCAAAGTTTATCATGCCTGTAGGTATAGGGGTGTGGCTCCTTCTTTTTTTCATGGGTATTACTGCCACACTTTCACAATGGCTACTCACCAAGGCTTATAGTAGTACGAATGCTGGTATCATTGGTATCATCTCTTATATCATCATCCCATTTGCTATTCTTTTTGGGTCCTTGCTGGGTGATGATTTTCCTGATATTTATACACTTGTTGGGATTGGGCTGATTGTGATGGCAGGCTTGTTGGTCAAAAAGGGCTAAAATGCAAAACCGCTATGTCGCTGATATCGGGGACTTTGGTAAGTTTCAACTTTTTAGATATCTTTTTCACTCCTCTGGCTCCCTAGTAGATAAAGAATTAGCTCAGATTTGGTTTTTGCATGAGAATGAAGAGCTTAACAATGATGGTCGATATATAGACTATTTTGAGAGAGTCAAGGGGAGCGATGCATCACTTGAAGCTATCATGATAGCCTTGTTAAAAGAAGATAGGCGTGATGTGAGAGAACTTGAAAAAGAGCGTATTCTTGAAAATGCACGCTTCTATTATCCACATATACCCCTACTCTATCATGATAGAACAATATGGCTAGAAGATGCCCTGCGCTTTGCAAAAGGTTCTCCAATAGTCGCCGTGGCGCCAGATAACGGCATAGCACTAAAATGTCATAGAAAAGAGCAATCTTTTGCCTTTCTTTCCTATCATGATAAGAAACCAAGCCCACACAAATATATCTTTGCCAATGAAATAGATGCTTTTTACCTAGCAGAAGAGAGAGAAATCACCATCGTCTACCAACACTTAGGCAGATGTTTCTCTCATGACAGACAGATAAACGTACAATTGGAAATGTTAAAAGCTAGATACACCTATGTCATTGCTATCAAGTATAAACCCTATTCACCAAGGGTATTTTTCTTTTTATGTAAAGATAACTCCATATTGACACGCCTGCACAAACATCTAAAATATTTTACAACACAACATCATGACTTTTGGGAACTCTATTGACGGGTAGATGTCATCCCTAGACTAAGCCAACTCTGCATCCCACCACGATACCACTTCATTTTTTTCGCAGGATATCCCAAAGAAAGTAACTCTTCTATCATTTGAGGAGATTGTCTACACCAGACACCATTACAGAAAAAAAGTACGGTTTTCGCTTCTGAAAAGTCATAAGAACCCTTCTCTCCTTTTACAGCTAATTTTTTTAAAACCTCTTTTTTCAAGGCAACATTTTTAGGATCAGTTACGTGGGTAAATGGTATATTGATAGCGCTAGGGATAGAGATGCTTTTAAACCAGCCTTCTTTTCTACTATCCACAAAAAGAAGATTTGTATCATCTTGCATATCTTCTAAAAATTCTAACACTTCCAGTTCACCATACGTCTCTAAATCTTTTTCTATCTGCATCGGAGCGATTTTTCCTGCGGATGTGATAAAACTCTTTTTACAGATATCTGCCACATCTCTACTAGCATAATCACCATCCCAATACTCTCTAGCATTAAAAGGTATCTTACGACATCGAAGGTCTGTATCTCTGGAAATAATGCTCTTTTTTATTTTACCATCTGGCGTTTTATATGCTATCTCTACACTAAGACCATGGAGTATAGTGGGTTCTGTATGAGCAAAAGCAAAGAGGTTTGAAAGTAGTAAAAATATGACTGTTCTTAGCATCATCGTATCCTTTGTTTAATTGATTTATCGTGCAAGAAAAACAAAGTTTTCTATAAAGATACCTCTTTTGCCAAACTGACACGTTTTTAAGATACCGCTAGAGTCAAAGGTGATGACCACCCCACTCTTTGTCGCCAATATCTCAGCACAATCTTCATACAACTCATCCATCCTCTTCACAGGTGCACCTTCGGCATGGTCATTAAGCGCATCAAAACCATCTTCCTTCCAACTCGAAGTAATGATATTGTCTGCATCCAAAACAACATACTCTCGCTTCATCACAAAATCATCATGCACCGTGATAGTTGTCTCATTCTTCAAGCCACCCCAACCAGAGGGACTTTTTCTTGTATATTGGTATGATACACCCATCCTCTCTTTGAGTCTCTCCCAATTGGCAAGACTGATTTCAAGACTTTCATGATTTGCACCCAATTCTTCATAGAGAATTTCTTGAGGTTCTTGTACTGTTTTTGAGCTACAACCTGCCAATAAAAGTAATAAAAGTGTCACGCCTAGTAGTATGGTCTTCATCTCAAAGCCCTTTCATTTTATGGCTATCATGATAGCTTTTTATAGTAAACTAATGGTATCAAAATCTCTTGAAATATTTACAATTTAGTTTTTTATAAAACAGTTAAGACTCTACTAATCCCAACGCGGGCAGTTTCTTTTTCTCTCTATGGGTCTGGACAAATTCTTTTATATCTTCTATTTTTTGCGGTCTACTAAAATAATACCCCTGTCCTAGATTGCAGCCCATCTCTAAAAGAAGTTTTTCTTGCGATTCATACTCGATACCCTCTGCCACAGTTTCAAATCCAAGATTTTGAGCAAGATTGATAATCGTGTTTACGATATCTTTATCAGATTTTTGTGTGGTGATATCATCTACAAAAGATTTATCTATCTTGATAGTATTTATAGGTAACTTTTTGAGATAAGCAAAAGAAGAGTACCCTGTACCAAAGTCATCAATAGCAATTTTATAACCATACTCTTTTAATCTATGCAACATTTGAATATTTTTTTCTACATTATCCATGATACAACTCTCTGTGATTTCAAGTTCTATCTTAGAAGGATGGATACCAACAGTATCAGAAATATTATTAAGTGTTTTGATAAAGTTTTTTTCTCGAAACTGTATCGTTGATATATTAATCGCTATACTTTGAAGGGATGGATTTATAGTTTTTAAAACTTTAAAATCCTTACAAGCTTGTGCAAATACAAAAAGTCCAATTTTGTGAATAGCACCAATCTCTTCCGCGATAGGTATAAATTTATCAGGGCCTATAAATCCCAATGTCTCATGCTCCC
Organism: Campylobacterales bacterium; assembly: GCA_024278835.1. Classification (GTDB taxonomy): domain Bacteria; phylum Campylobacterota; class Campylobacteria; order Campylobacterales; family QNZT01; genus JANTGR01. The sequence goes on from JAJRSK010000057.1 coordinate 55,131, forward strand.
ATCGGATTAGTGCCTCAAAACCGATAATATAATTAGTTGTGAGACTATATTTAGGTTGATATACTAGATAAAATTCACCTTTTACAATGGCATGGTTAAGCGCTTGTTCAATTTCTAATCGTTCATTTATCTCATCTGAGAGTTCTTGGGTAAAAGTTTTAAAATTATTTCTTCCACTATTTTTAGCACGATACATTGCCGTATCCGCATGCTTGAGCAGAGTCTCGAGGTTGTCACCATCACTTGGAAAGAAAGATAGACCGATGCTAGTTGTGATATTTAAACTATGTCCAAGCACTTCAATCGGTGTTTGCAATAGTTTCAAGATTCTTTGGGCTATTTTATTGGCATCTTTCTCACTCTTTATCTCTAACAAAACAACAAATTCATCACCACCGATTCTAGCAAGAAAATCACCCCTATCTAGTGCCGATTTTAGTCTTTGTGCAAAAACCTTTAAGAGAGCATCCCCGACATGGTGTCCTAAACTATCATTAATCGTTTTAAATCGATCCAAATCAATATACAGTAGCGTGACTTTCTTATTTTTTTCAAGTATCTGATTGTTAAAGTGTTGTTCAAAGTGAAGACGATTTGGCAAAGAAGTCAATGGATCATGAAGTGCCAAGAATTTTACTTTTTTCTCTTGTTCGATATACTTGGTGATATTGAGCTTAATCGCTATATAACTTGTCAATTCATCGTCAATAATGATAGGATTGATAGAGGCTTTTTCATACATGATAGTGCCATCTTTACGTTTATTGATAAATTCACCTTCCCATCTTTGACGATTTTTCAATGTATCAGCAAGCTTTGCATAGTGTTCAGCATCCATTAAACCAGATTTTAAAATTCTAGGATTTTCTCCTAAAACTTCTTCTTTATTGTAGCCAGTCTCTTTCTCAAATGCTTCATTAACATAAATAATAGTATGGTTTTTATCAGTCATGACGATACTGTTATCACTATTTTCTATGGCATACTTATAGGCTTGCAGTTCTATTTTATCACGTAAAGATTTTTTATACAGATAGAGGATAAAAGAGACCATCGCCACCATTGAGAACATGAACAGTAAAAGTATCATTTTCTCAGTCAGTAAATATTCTTGATACTTAGCTTCTAAATGCTCATACACTAAATCAAGTTTTGAAGTAATATCTAAACGATTTACCCGTTCTTGTTCTTTTTGTATATGTGATATTTTGGCGATAACAGACTTTTCATGATAATAGAAATATTGGATATAATCATCCTTATATTTCTTTGTTAACATCTTGATTTTTTCTATATTTTGGTTTATCTTATCTCTATTTTTGATGAGACCTGCATATAGTTGTGTCGTCATAGCTAGGGTACTTCCTATCATGCGTATATCACGTTTTTCTACTGAGGAAAGTGTATTAATATTCTTTTTTAAATCATATAGATATTGCAAAGAACTAGAGATTGCACTATTATATGACTTTAGATGCTCCAATAAAAGTATTTTTTGTTGATAATCACTTTCTATTGTGCTCACCGTCTCTAAAAGAATCTTATCATTTTTATTGTCTGTGATTTCCTGTTTTAGACTATTGAGTATGGCATTGAAATCTTTTATTTGCTGGTTGATAGTATCATAGTTTATAAAACTACCCTTTTGAAGAGAAAAGGTGTTGAAATCTTTATTTAAAAGTCGTAGTTTGTTAATCCTTTCTACTTGTTTACTATAGATTTGTATGTTATTATTGATAGACCACAGATAGATACCTATAGAGAGAAGCAAAGTCAGAAAAATCAATGACAAAGCGATGATAACATTGGGTTTAAAAACTCTTTTATGCATAGCTACTCATTGAGACTTTTTGGAGGTTTGCCAGTAAGTGCTTCTAAAAAGCTGACTATTTTATCGACTTCTTCCTCTGAAATGGGTCTGCCTACTTGATGTTTTGCCATAAAATAGACTGCTTTTCTCAAATCAGATACAGAACCATTATGAAAATACGGTGCGGTTTTTGCGACATTACGCAGAGAAGGAACTTTAAAGATTTGTTTGTCATTTTCATCTTTTGTGACATTAAATCGACCAAGATTATCGTCTTTAATTGAAATTAAAAGACCAAACTTGTTATACATATTGCCCCCTACATTCCTGCCATGATGACAGGCGATACATCCTTTTTCTTTAAAAAGCTCATATCCCTCTTTTTGCATTTGCGTGATAGCTTCTTTATCCCCTCTCAGATAATTATCAAAAGGACTATCAGGTGTGATAAGTGTCTTTTCAAATTCTGCTATAGCATCCGTGATATTCTCTTTGCTGATGCCATCATGATAGAGTTTGTCAAACGTTTCTCTATAGTGTGAATCTTTTAATGTTTTTATCACATTTTCAAAATTATTACCCATTTCAACGGGATTTACTATAGGTTCCTCTACCTGTGATTTCAGATCTCTGGCTCTACCATCCCAAAATTGACTGAAATTAAATACAGCATTTAAAACTGTAGGTGCATTAATCGTACCTTTTTGGTTTTTGATACCTGTTGAAAACACTTTGGCATCATCACCACCCTCTAAAAGATTATGACAGCTTGCACAAGAGACGGTACCATCCAATGAGAGGATTGGATCAAAAAATAGTGCTTTTCCAAGTGCTACCTTTGCTGGATTAGTTTTGATATCTAAAGGCAATGGTGTAATGGGCTCTGAAAAGAGATTCAGTATGGGTAGTATCATTAGTAATAGATATCGCATCAGGGAACCTTAGTCATACATTTTCGTTATAGACTAAATCGGTCAAAAGAAAAATAAGCTTAATCCCTATCACCCACTCTTCTCGTATAAATTATATTAGCCTTTTCTTTGCTTATTTTTAGTACACTATCAGCATAAAATTACAAGGAAATCACGTATGCTATTTACCACCCCTCTTAAAAGCAACTCCATAAAAATCATGTTACTAGGCTCTGGTGAGCTTGGCAAAGAAGTCGCCATCGAAGCGAGCCGCTTAGGCGTAGAAGTCATCGCCGTAGATGCCTACCAAAATGCCCCAGCCCACCTCATCGCCAACCGTGCCTATGTCGTGGATATGAAAGATAAAGAAGCCCTACTAGAAATCATCCGTCGTGAAAAACCCACCTATATCCTCCCAGAAGTAGAAGCGCTTAGTATTGACGCACTTTTTGAGGCCCAAAAAGAGGGATTTCATGTCATCCCCAACGCCGAAGCAGTAAACAAAACGATGAATCGAAAAAATATCCGTGTTTTTGCGTGTGAAGAGTTGGGACTAAAAGCGAGTGGCTATGAATTTGTGACGACTTTTGAAGGGCTTGAAAAAGCAGCACAAAAGATAGGTTTCCCTTGTGTTATCAAGCCTGTGATGAGCTCTTCTGGACATGGACAGAGCATCGCCAAAAGTGCAGCAGATTTACCAGCATCATGGGAACTTGCCAAAGAAGCCAGAGGTGATGCGAGTGAACTTATCGTCGAAGAATTTGTCACATTTGACTATGAAATTACTCTACTAACGGTACGAAATGGTAAAGAGACCGTTTTTTGTGAACCTATCGGGCATATCCAAAAAGATGGAGATTATATCTTTTCATGGCAACCGATGCAGATGAGTGAAATGGCAAAACAGAAATCTCA
>JAJRSK010000058.1 GCA_024278835.1 Campylobacterales bacterium
CTGCTTCTTCCAGTTTTGTAAATTTTTAGGTAGTAAATCATATTTGCTTGCTATCTCATTTAATGTCTTCTCGCCTTCCAAAACTTCAAGTACTATTTTAGCTTTGAAATCTGCTGTATATGTTGTTCTTTTTCTGCTCATAATCTTATCTCCTTTTTTTCTATCTGAATTTTATCATTTTAGGAATAAAAATATTTTTTTGTTTGGTTGTTTTTACTAGGGACATTATAGATGTAGGAAAACTAATAGAAAAGCCAAGAGGTAGTTAAATGGCAAAATCATTAAAACGAGAGCGTTCTAAAAATCTAACAGATGAGACTATAAAAAAAATCGTTGAACTGCTCGATGGCTGGTCGGGTAAGTTGACTTGGAAAAAATTAATTGTAGAAATTGAACTGCATTTTAGGACAACATATACGCGACAAACTCTTTCTGGACATGCTCGTGTTTAGCATTTCATACGACTAAAAAACTTAGTCAAGGCGAAGCAAAAAGTAAAATCACGGGTTCTGTTGAACTGGGTGTGCTTAATCAGCGTATCGAAAGGCTAGAAGAAGAGAACAATAATTTACTTATTCAATTTGCTAGGTGGTCTTATAATACTTATGCTAAAGGTATCACAGAAACGGAGCTTAATCGACCGTTACCCCTGAATAATCGAAAATAATCCCATATATATGATAAAGTTTGACTGTGATAGTTAAACATTCTGTAAAGAAAGGTCATTGCTCCTCAAAAAACTCAATACAATTTCATCTCTATCAGAGAGATCTTTAAATCCACCTCCCTTTTTATGCCTCATGTTTGATAATTTTTCTGTGAAATCATTTTTGTCAAAAGAAAATATATTATCATGATGAAAATCTTCTTCATTCAAGAGTTTCAATAATGGTTTTTTAAAGTATCTTATAACGGCTATTAAGTTGGTTTTTTCTTCATCGAAAGTAGAGAAGAAAAAACCACCTTTATAGTTATAGATAAGACAATCTTGGTCAATCAGACCTTCAAGAAACTTTGCTAATTTTATCAGTCTTTCACAACGAGAGGTTAAATCTATATACGCACCTACTAGAAGTACACTGCCATTGCCCCTAAAAATATCTTTCCCTTCTGTTATATGCTTGCTCCAGTAGCTATTTTCCTTATCTTCCTCTCTTTTTATATGTGCTAAAGCAACATCCTTATCTATTTTTCCATGCCATCTAACTTCAGCATCATGGATAAAGTCATCCATCTTCTCAATGATGTTTTCAAAACTAGCACCATTTTGATGTACGCCATATGTATAGTTTTTAAATTGTGTCATAGCCGCCGTGTCATTACTGCGCTTGGTAATTTTAATGTTTATTTCAGTACAAAAATTTAGTATATTTTGTTCTGTTTCTTCTTTCTCATCTAGGTCAATAAGATTATAGTACTCTTGGTTATTTTCAGTTCCTTTTTTCCATTCTTTGATTAAATCATGCTTTCTACAAAAATCTTCTATGAGGTTTCTCTTGTTACGCGTTAACTCTTTTGTCCAATAAACTTTCATATTTTCCCTTTAACTCATCATAGTGAGTTGATAAAAGTATGGTAACACATTAAACTTTACACCTATCTTTGAATAGTATAAAGGTTCATGCATGAAAGAATATCCGGTACTCCCAAGTGACGACATAGATAAACTATATATACGCATTGGAAAAAATGTAAAAAAAGTCAGAGAAGCTGCTGGCTTGACACAGTTAGAACTATCTCTCATTCTTGGACATAAGTCCGTTTCTCTTATCTCTCGTGCAGAAATATTTCATAAAAATGTACATTTCAATATCGAGCATTTGGCAAAAATAGCATTTGCTTTGGATGTTGATGTGGTTGATTTCTTTGCAATGGTATGATGACTATGACATATCCCACATATTAGACACAAGATCTACAATTTAAATTCCAACCTTATACTTAGTTACTCATTTTATCTTGATGAAGTATATCAACATCAACTCTACTCTCTTGTAAATTCTAATAATAAAATTTAACAAGTGTATTGGAGTTTTTTAGACTAAATAAGTCTTTAGTATCATTAGCAATAGTGAAAAAAGATAATAACTTAAATAAATATTAGTTAAAATATATAAATTATGGAATTGATAGGACTAGATATGAACTACGCACCAGGTCAAAGAGTACTTATCAGAGATGCTGAGTGGGTTATCAGACGCGTTGATATACTTGCTGATGATGGGTATGAACTTGTTTGTGATGGTGTTTCAAACTTTGTAAAAGGTAAAGAAGTTATTTTTTTAACATCTTATGAAAAAGATATTCAGATTATCGATCCTCTTGAGACTAAGTTTGTTATCGATAAAACTAGTGCTTATCAACAGTCTCGTTTATATATAGAGTCTCTTTTAAAAAATATCGTTCCAACAGAACCTAAAATATATCGAGCAAATAGAGCAGCGATGGATATCGTAGAGTATCAGTTTGACCCAGCCCTGCAAGCTCTAAATCAGCCACGGCAGAGGATTTTGATGGCTGACGCTGTGGGACTGGGCAAGACTCTTGAAGCTGGAATACTCACTACAGAACTGATAAAAAGAGGGAAGGGTAAAAGAATCCTTGTACTCGCTGTAAAAAGTATGCTCACACAGTTTCAAAAAGAATTTTGGAATCGCTTTTCTATCCCATTGACCAGACTTGATTCACAAGGTATTCAAAGAGTAAGACGACATATACCTGCAAATATGAATCCATTTTTCTTCTATGATAAGTCCATCATTTCTATAGACACACTAAAACAAGAAGCACTTTATCGTACTTACATAGAAAAGGCTTATTGGGATATCATTATCATCGATGAGGCACACAATGTGGCTGATAGAAACTCTGGTTCCCAAAAATCAACCTTAGCAAAAAGAATCTCATCCAGATGTGATACACTCATCATGCTCTCTGCCACGCCACATGACGGAAGCGCTAAAAGTTTTGCTTCACTTTTAAACATGCTAGACCCCACAGCCATCGCAAATCCAAATAAATATACAAGGGCTGATTTTGAGGATAAAGGCTTGGTTATACGGAGATTTAAAAAAGATATTCAAGACCAAGTACAAAACGAGTTTAAAGAGAGGCAGATTTCTACCCTGAGGTCTTCAGCTACCATACAAGAAGAAGAGGTTTTTGACTATATGTCAAAACTTACTTTTCAAACGATAGACAGTAAGAAGAGGACAGGAAGTGAACTGTTTAAAACAACACTCATAAAATCTCTCCTATCATCTCCCCAAGCTTGTATAGAATCCATAAAAAGAAGAATCAAAAAGATAGAAAAACTAGAAGATGATTATAGCCATGATATATATACATTGGAGATATTGTTAGAAAAACTTGAAGCTATAGATATTTATAGTTTTTCAAAGTATCAAGAACTCGTAGAACTGATAGTAAAAAAGATGAAGTGGAAAAAAGCAACTGATGATAGAATCGTTATCTTTACTGAACGGATAAAAACACTAGAGTTTTTAAAAGAACACCTCCAAAAAGACCTAAAACTAAAAGAGAGTCAACTAGTCACTATGACAGGCTCTATGAATGATATAGAGGTCAATAAAATAGTAGAAAACTTTGGTCAAGAAGATTCTAAAGTGCGAGTGCTTCTAGCCACTGATGTTGCGAGTGAGGGTATAAATCTTCACTATTTATCTCATAGATTGATACATTTTGATATCCCCTGGTCGTTGATGGTGTTTCAGCAGAGAAATGGACGGGTAGATAGGTATGGTCAAGAGAAAGAACCAGAGATTTACTATCTCCAAACTTCTTCTCAAAACGAAGAGTTTCAAGGAGACAATAGAATCTTGGATATCCTCAAAGAAAAAGATGAACAAGCTAGTAAAAATATCGGTGATGCTAGTGCTTTTATGAATGTTTATAACATAGAAGCCGAAGAGAAGATAGTAGCAGAGGCTATAGAAACAGGCAAAGATGCTAAAGAGTTTGCAGCTGAGTTAGAGTCAAATGTAATAGAGGGTAAAAATGACTTTTTTTCTCTTCTAAATGAGACAACTACTCAAAAACAAGATAAACTGAGCCTAGAGTTTGGCAACTCTATCTCTCTTTTTGCTGATGATTTGTCTTATGCCACTATGGCTTTAAAATACATCCAAAACTTTCAAAAGCTTGATGTGAGATTTGAAGATGATCGTATCGAGCTTCATGCTACTGAACTTGAAGACTTGAAGTATAGATTTAAGATGTTGCCTCGTGAAGTTATCCCTGATAAGTGGCATTTTATCCTAAGTAGTGACCTTGATACTATCAACCAAGAGATAAAAAATTCAAGAAAAGATGAATCTGCTTGGCCTAAAATCCACTATCTTTGGGAACAACATCCTCTTTTGGAGTGGGTAAGGGATAAACTTTTAAGCAACTTTGATAGGCTAGAAGCTCCTGTTTTAAAGCTCTCTTCGCTTGCAAAAAATGAGATGATTTATCTCATAAACGGCATGATACCAAACAAAAAAGCCCAACCTGTGATAGATGCATGGATGGGTGTACAGTTTGAAGATAATAGATTTGTAAAGATACTGAGTTTGCAAGAACTACTTTCAAAAAGTGAACTGGGCTCAAAAGATTTTCCAAATTCTGCAGAAGATTATGATATATCTGATATAGAGTCAAACCTGCCAACAGCGATAGATGAAGCTAAAAAACATATCGAAATCAAAAGAGATGAGTTTTCTGATGAGATGGATAGTAAACTTTTAGAGCAACTTGAAAAACTAGATAAACTAAAAGAAAGGCACTTAGGACAATTAGAACTAGACTTTAGCCAAGACACAAAAAAGATGCAAAAACAAAGAGAGATAAAAAATATATTTGATGACTATGACGCTTGGATCAAAGAGACGATGGAGATAGAGAAGGAACCTTTCATCCAAGTCATAGCCGTTTTAAAAGGTGCTAACTCATGAATCTAGTCGGCATCATAAATGAAAATGAATTTTACACCAACCACTACCTAAGTGAGATATTTGAAGGCGATATCAAAGAGCAGATAACTTTTTGGCAAACAAAAGAAAATGAAAGCGAGAGCTATAAAACACCTTTTAAAAGACTAAAAGGGCTTGGTGGGGAGTACTTTTCACTACTCAAAGAGCTAAGTAGAAAAAACCTCACAAAACAAGAGAAGATAAAACTTTCCAGAGAGTTTTCTAAAACCTTTTTGGATGTTTTGGGATATGAGTATAGATATAGTTCACAAGAGTTAGATGCCTCTTCTATACCTCTTTTGGTCACAGTTGATAAAGATGATGGTTCACCATATCTTTGGGTACTAGAGAGTTTTTGTGAAGAGTCTCGTGATGTGCTTACTGCTTCTATAGTCAAAGAACAGCTAGATGCCTTGGACGAGGTGGATGAGACACTAAGCTTTGATGAAATCATCACTTCTCATATCTTCACACTTCCTGAACCTCCTAGATGGGTGATGTTAGTGAGTCCTTTTCAGATAGTGTTGATAGAGAGAGCGAAGTATGCTCAGAAACGATTTTTAAGATTTGATATGCAAGAGTTGATGGCTAGAAAAGAGGATACTGTCCTAAAGGCACTATCTGTACTTTTACACCATGAGTCTCTTGCTTCAAAAGATGGGTTGAGTCTGCTAGATACTTTGGATGAAAACTCTCACAAACATGCTTTTGGTGTGACAGAAGATTTAAAATACTCCCTTAGAAGTGCCGTTGAACTACTGGGAAATGAAGTGATATACTATACACAATATGACCCTGACTTTCTAAACAAAAAAACCTTGATAAAGAGTTGACTAGTGAGTCTTTGAGATATATGTATAGGTTATTGTTTTTGTTTTATATCGAGTCTCGTCCTGAACTTGGGTTTATCCCTGCTGAGTCTCAAGCGTTTTTAAAAGGGTATTCGTTAGAAAACTTGAGAGATTTAGAACTTATGCCACTTTTAACAGATAGTGATAAAAATGGTTACTTTTTTGATGAAAGTATCACTTTGCTGTTTGATATGATTTACAATGGTAGGGTAGCACCTAGAGCGAACTTGACAGGTAAAAAGCTGTTTTCTATATCTCCACTTAGATCTCATCTCTTTGATCCCTCAAGAACACCCATACTCAACGGTGTGAAAATAAGAAACCATGTTTGGCAAGAGATTATCCAAAGTCTATCTCTAAGCCGTCCTAAAAAAGGAAAAGGTAGAGGAAGAATCTCTTATGCAAATCTTGGCATCAATCAACTTGGAGCTGTGTATGAAGCACTTCTTAGCTACAAAGGTTTTATAGCAAAAGAGACATTATATGAAGTCAAAAAAGCAGGCTCAAATCCAACAGAACTTGAAAATGCTTACTTTGTTACAGAATCACAACTAGGCGAATATACAGAAGATGAGAGAGTATTTGATGGGGATGCAATCAGAAGATACAAAACAGGCTCATTTATCTATAGACTTGCAGGAAGAGATAGAGAAAAATCAGCTTCATACTATACACCAGAAGTACTTACCAAATCACTTGTAAAGTATGCACTAAAAGAGTTACTTGATATTGATGAAGATGGAAATATCGGGAAAAATGCAGATGAGATAATCCACCTAACAGTCTGCGAGCCAGCAATGGGAAGTGCAGCCTTTTTAAATGAAGCTATAAACCAGCTAAGTGAAGCTTATCTACATCAAAAACAACTAGAGTCAAAAGAAAAAATCCCACATGATAGATACATAGAAGAGCTACAAAAAGTAAAGATGCATATAGCAGATAACAATGTCTATGGAGTTGATCTAAATCCAACAGCTGTAGAGTTAGCAGAGATTTCTCTATGGTTAAATGCTCTTAGTGGTTCTTTTGTGCCATGGTTTGGTTTTCAGCTTGAAAATGGAAACTCACTTATCGGCGCAAGACGAGAAGTGTATGAAACACATATGTTAAGAGCAAAGAAAAAATCCCTTCTTTGGTATGAAGATACTCCCAAACGACTCTATCCAAAGTCACTATGGTTGGCTAAAAAGAGAGAACCAAAAACAGCTATCCAAGCTAAGTTTGATATGTTTGAAAAACCAAAACAGCAAAAGTTTGATTTTGAAGATAGTAAAAGTGCAGGTAGAAAAAAAGATACCCAAGTTTACCACTTTCTCGTGGGCGATAAAGCGATGGCAAACTATACTGATAAGGTAGTAAAAGCCCTTAAAAAAGAGAAAATAGAACAGGCGGATTCGCATCTCTAACGAATACCCTGAACCACAATTCTAGCATCAATCCCTGAAAGTTCTTGAAACACTTCATATGGTGTTTTCCAATCAAGACATTTTCGTGGTCTGCTATTTAATTTGTCAATAGCTTGTATCA
>JAJRSK010000059.1 GCA_024278835.1 Campylobacterales bacterium
AACTACATAAGGAATCAAGAAAACGAAGATAGGAAAATGGACAAACTATCTCTGTTTTGAGTTGCCGCCTTTAGACGGTTAAGACCGCTTTGAGCGGTTCATGTTTTCATACCTCCGGCTTTGCCGGAGGTCTTTTGACTTTAACTTTAAAGTAAAATAATTTGATATCTTGCTATCATGATAACGCCACTTTATATCTGCTATAATACTATCATGATAGAACAGCAATCCATAGAAACCCTCAAAAATAGACTTGATGTCGTTGATGTTATCGAACGCTACATAGAGCTGAAAAAAGCTGGGGCAAATTTCAAGGCAAATTGTCCTTTTCATGAAGAGAATTCGCCTTCATTTGTCGTCTCTCCTAGCAAGCAGATATATCACTGTTTTGGCTATGGGGCTGGAGGGGATAGTATCAAGTTTGTGATGGAGTATGAAAATCTTAATTACCCCGAAGCCATCGAAAAACTAGCCTCTGAGTATAATGTTCAACTCCAATACACACAGGGGAGTAAAGATAACTATCATGATAAGAAGATACTCGATAACTACAACCTCTTTTTTCGTAAAAAACTGAGTGAAAATCCTGAAGCACAAGCGTACTTTAAATCGCGAGGGGTGTATGAATCGTCTATCGAAAAGTTTGAACTAGGTTACGCACCGCACTCTAAAGAGTCACTAGAGTATCTCAATAAAAATGGCGTAGGTATGCAAGAGGCATTGGGATTGGGAATTATTGCTAAGAGTGATGATGGCAGGGTTTATGCGCGATTTTCCAAGCGTATCACTTTTCCTGTTTTTACCGCAGGGGGCAAACTTGTAGGATTTGGCGGGCGTATCATCGATAATCGTGAAAATGTTGGCAAATATATCAACTCCCCGACTACGAAAATCTTTGATAAATCCTCTCTACTTTATGGGTATCACAAAGCCAAGACGACTATCATGAAAAAGGGTGAAATCATCATCGTAGAAGGAAACCTCGATGTTGTGATGTTGCACCAAGCGGGATTTACCTCTGCTGTTGCCACACTTGGTACAGCCCTCACCGAGAAGCATATCCCTATCCTAAAGAGGGGTGACCCGAAAATCATTTTGGCTTATGATGGCGATGATGCGGGGGTGGCAGCGGCATTTAAGGCAGCGAGTATGCTCTCACATCGTGGGATGTTTGGTGGGGTTGTGATATTTGCCAAGGGGATTGATCCTGCCGACATGGTCAAGGAGGGCAAGGAGGATGAACTCAAAGCGCTTTTTTCTAAAACAAAAGGGTTTGTAGAGTTTTGTATAGAGCATATCATCTCACAGTTTGACACACACAATCCCATCCATAAAGAACAGGCCCTTAAAGAAGCAGTCAAGTACCTCAATACACTCTCACCTATGTTACAAGATGAGTACAAACCTTATCTCTCCGCCATCTTAGGTGTGCAAGAGCGCCATGTGCATATCCAACAAGCCCCACAAGAACAGTCTACTTCTGTGCAGTCCCCTCGTAGACACGAAGATATCGCAGAACTGAGTATCATAAAAACACTACTTGCCAATCCCCGCATGATAGACCGCATCCTCAATGTCATCTCTTCTGAGATATTTCAATCTCACAGGGAAGAGCTAGACCTTGTTATTGGTGATGAAGTGGAGCATCCTTTGCTCATTGGTATCGATATACGAGATGATATACAGGTACATAGCGATGAAGAGTTCACTCAACAAATCATCTTTTTACTGCGTCGTTACTATAACAATGAACTTAGACGCATCAACTCTATCACCACGCTCTCACTTAGCGAAAAAACTTTTATAATTCGTAAAATACGGGAAGTGTTAAACCGGCTTCAAAAGGGGGAACTTGTGCCTTATGAGGGGTTTATCTAAGAAGCAAATCCAGAACAGAAACTATCCTTCGCTACCACGATAGACTTCTGTTTTTCCTTTCTTTTGGTATCTTTCTCAACAAATATCTTTTTTCTTGTGACTGGATCCATTTCTGTATAGTACATCACCGCAGAGTAGGTACTAGGCGTAGGTGTAAAGACTTGGGCTTGTTCAGGATTCATCTGTAGTTCATCGGTGGTAAAGCGTTTGAGTTCGTGCATATCTTTCTCTTCACAGCCGGGATGTGCGGCGATGAGGTAGTATGTGAGAAACTGTTTTTTTCCCTCTTCACGGTTGAGTTTGTCATAGAGTTTTTTAAAGTCTACAAGTGTCTGTTTTCCCGGTTTTCCCATGAGGTCTAGGACATGTTGTTGGGTGTGTTCTGGGGCGACTTTGAGTTGTCCTGATATGTGGTGTTTGACTATCTCTTTGAGGTAGTTATAGCCGTCTCTTTTATCTTCATTGATGAGATCATAGCGGATACCTGAAGCGATAAAAGCTTTCTTGATACCAGGTACGGCGCGTACTTGTTTGAGTAGGTTGATATTGCGTGAGTGGTCAACATGCATCGTTTTGCAGAAGTGTTTAGAATCTACACAACGCTGATAGTCACAGGTGCCGAGTTTGAGTTTTTTGCCACATTCGTAGCCGTACATATTTGCCGTAGGCCCTCCGACATCAGAGATGTAGCCTTTGAAGTCTTTGTACTCTGTAAAGTCTTTGGCTTCTTGGACGATGGATTTTTCGCTTCGTGTTCGGATAGTACGACCTTGATGCACGCCGATAGCGCAGAAGTTACACTCTCCCCAGCATCCTTGGTGTGTCATGATAGAAAACTTGATAGTCTCCAAGCACTTCACTTTGCCCTCTTTTTGGTGATAGGGGTGTAGCTCTCTAGTAAAAGGTAGTGCGGATAACGCGTCCATTTCATCTTCATCGAGGTAGTCACAAGGAGGGTTTTGGATGAGGTAGCGACTATCTACCGGCTCACAGAGTCCATTGGCTGATATGGGGTCGTTGTTGTCATAAAAGGCATCAAACATATCGATGTATTTTTCTTTATCTTTGAGACAGTCTGCGTGAGAGGGGAGTTGGATATACTCCTCTTTTGGCTCTTTTGCGATGTAGCAAACCCCTCTGATATCGGTGGGTTCTCGTCCCTCTTTTATCGCCATGGTGAGGTCAACAAGTGCTATCTCTCCCATGCCATATATCATATAGTCGGCTTTGGCATCAAAAAGAATAGGTTTTCGCAGCTTGTTTGACCAGTAGTCGTAGTGGGTGATACGACGCAGACTTGCTTCTATACCACCAAGAACTAGTGGTGCAGTATTTTTAAAGTATTGGCGTATGAGGTTACAGTAAACTAGTGAAGCACGATCTGGGCGTTTGTCATTGACCCCACCGGGTGTGTAGTCATCGCTGTTTCTGAACTTTTTGGTGGCAGTGTAGTTGGAGACCATAGAGTCCACAGAACCACCGCTCACACCCCAGTAGAGCTTGGGCTCTCCTAAGCGTGTGATATCTTTGTCTGACTTGATGTCTGGTTGTCCTATCATCCCCACACGATAGCCCTCTTTTTCAAGGATACGCCCGACCATTGCCACACCGATAAAGGGAGAATCGATATAGGCATCACCACTGACGATGATGACATCTAGCTGATCCCAGCCACGCCTATCCATCTCTGCACGCGTCGTGACTAAAAAGTCTGCTTCTGTAAAACCGTTATCATAATCTTTTTTGCGTCTGCTCATCATCGTCCTTTAGGGGATTTTAGCAGAATTTTGTATAATGCGCATAAAAATTCCTTTCACTCAAGGAGAAATTAAATGATCAAAGCATTAGCGCTATTTTCAGGAGGGCTTGATAGTATGATTGCTATCAAGTTGCTCACAGACCAAGGTATCGAAGTGACTGCCCTGCATATCGATATCGGTTTTGGTGGCACAAAAGATAACACGCAATTACTCAAAAGCCGTGCCGCGATGGTAGGGGCAGACTATATGAGTGTCAATACTAGAGAACAGTTCATTCAAGAGATACTTTTTAATCCAAAGTATGGTTATGGCAAGCATTTTAATCCTTGTATTGATTGCCATGCCAATATGTTTCGTATCGCGCTGGCACTTTTAGAGGAGCATAACGCCTCTTTTATCATCACGGGAGAAGTTATCGGTCAACGCCCGATGAGTCAGAGATCTGAAGCGATAAAAAATGTCACAAAGCTAGCCAATCAAGAAGAAGATGGCTTGATTTTGCGTCCGATGTCTGCCAAGCTGATGGCACCAACTACACCTGAGATAGAAGGTTGGGTCGATAGAGAGAAGCTACTAGGTATCGAGGGGAGAAGTCGAGAGGTACAGCTTCGACTTGCTAAAGAGTATGGATTTGAAGAGTATGAGAGTCCGGGTGGAGGATGTCTGTTGACTGAGACTTCTATGGCAATGAAGATTAAAGATGTCGTGGCACATGGGGATTTTAAAGTAGAAGATATCGATGTGCTCAAACATGGTCGGCATTTTCGTCTACCTGATGGGGCAAAACTCGTGATGGGACGCAACAAAGAAGACAATGAAATGTTGCAAAAAATTTCTCATCCTGATTATCTCTTTGCAAGAACGGTGGGTATCGTGGGTGGTTTATCACTACTCTCATCTGATGCAAGCCAAGCAGATAAAGAGCTTGCGGGTAGGTTGATGCTTACCTATACAAAAGCCCCAAAAGATACAAATGGTACTATCATGATAGGCGAAGATACTTTAGAAGTGATGCCTTTTGAGGATAAGCGTGAAGCACAAAAGTATTTTGTGTTACAATAAACTTTTTAGGAGAAGGGATGAGTGCAATGACAGCAAATGTAGTGATAATCGCAGCGGTAGTGATGGGGATTTTACTGTTTGCAGCCGTTTATATTGGGTTGCATTTTAGTAAGAAATCTGCTAAAAAATTACAAGAACAACGCCAAAAAGAGTTAGAAAAAAGAAAAGACTAAACTCTTTTTGCTATAATCTTCTTTCTACAATTTTGTGGGGGCTTAGCTCAGCTGGGAGAGCGCTTCGCTGGCAGCGAAGAGGTCAGCGGTTCGATCCCGCTAGTCTCCACCAACGGAAAATATCATGAAAAAAACTTTTAGAGACCTTTATGGTACATGGTTACTTTTCTTCTACTATATCAAATGGCCTATCTTTTTTGGGCTTCCTCTTCTTTACCTAGAAATGGACTATGAACATGACCTTGTTATGGATATTTTATGGGTCTATTCCGCTTACTTGATTTTAACAGAACTCTATAAAAGATTTATAAGTAAGAGTTACTGTGATGATAATTGTAGAAAATAGATATCTTTAAGTTTCCCTCGATACACTCTCCCTTTTTTAACAAGAGGGGTTATCATGAAAATAAAATTATTACTAGTATTGGCACTTAGTCATGAACTTTTTGCATTTATGTCTCCAAAAGATATAATGGACAGAATGACAATGCAAAATGCGAAAAACATGATGCTTATGCCACTACATCCTGAAAGAAAAATAGCACAAGGTATGAGATTGATGGAGGAGATGGGTACGGTGTTTGAATACACGGTGACACAAATGAGTAAAAACTCACAACGGAGTATTGCTAAAGAGAAAAGTTCCCTGCTACGGAAAGATTTTGCTCTTTATTAAGTTGGCTACTTGCTCTTGCGTGGTAGTTGTCATATGATAATGAATATCGTCTGTTTGGAACATCTCGTGTATAAAGTTAATTTCACCCATAGTATCAATCAAAGGTAATCCAAGTTCATTGGAAATCTCTAGGTAGGCAGTCTTAAGAATATTGCTTTTTTGTGTTGCTTCAAATGCATCTGGATCTTTCGGATTTGGCATCGTGAGAAGAAAGTGTGTATGTGGTTTTTGTGCCTTTATCTTACCAATGGCACTTATTATATCTGTTTTTATATCTGCAACTGTTCCGTCATAATTATTTGCCTCACTAAAAATATCATTTATCCCCAAGGAAATATCGACAATAGCTGTGCTACCATCACTTGGAATGATATTGCTAACATCACGCCATGTAGGAGAACGTGTTTCTAGATTAAATTGTTTTGCCTCCTGTCCTGCTTTGGCATATAGGTATGAAGAAACGTTATATCCATCTAATGCACTTTTTAGTACATCAAAAAGATGTTCTCCATTGTAAGGAGAAGGAGGGTTGTCAAAGGGAGAAAGTGGGCCAGCTCTTGTACTATCACCCACACATATATAGGTTGCACTTCCACTAGAGATAAGATTTTGGATGGCAGAAAAAGGAGTAGTCGCTGTATCATTAACGGTTATTGTGATAGATGCATGGTCTGTTAAACCATCATCATCTGTCACCTTTAGTGTGATGGTATATGTTCCTGCTATATTTGGTGCAATCCATGACGCTTCACTTGCTGTACTAAAACGTTTATTATTTTCAATCCATTGATAAGATACTATGTTACCATCACTGTCGCTGCTTGCGTTGGCATTTAGTGTAAGTACTTCTAACGTCTGTATCGTTGTTATACTTGTTATACGTGCAACTGGTGGTTGATTTGTAAGTTGTGTATCATTCCCACAACCTATGAAGAATAATAAAAAAATAGGTAGTAAATACTTTATCATGATAACCTCTCTAATATTTTGGCTATAATACTACAAAAATGTGTATAAAAAGTGTATAGCATACAAAAGGAGCATTATGGCCGCTATAATTTTAGAAACTGTCATCAAAGCAAATCCAATAGGACGGTGGTATTTAGAAATAAGAGATTCAGAAGAAGAGCGTACTGAAATTTGTTTAGACTTGGATGAGTATGCGCAAAAGATTGAAGATATGGGCGCGATTTATGGTGGAGATGTAGAAGTAGCTTGGTCTGCGGAAGAGAATGTTACACAGGTTCAAATCAATGAAGTACGTCAAGCGATGATGATGTATGAACAAAAACTCCAAGAAGAACAAGCAGAACAAAATAATCCAGACGATGGTGGCTTTAATCCAAACGGGTAACTTAATCCCATTTTAAACCCTTTTTTTGTACACTCACGACAAATTATAGAAGAAGGAATTTTATGTCCAAGATACAAATTTGGCACAATCCAAGATGTAGTAAATCACGCAATGCTCTCGCACTATTAGAAGAAAAAGGTGTTGAGGCAGAGGTGGTGAAATATCTTGAAACACCTCATAACAGCGAAGAGATTAAAACACTTTTAAAGATGTTAGGTATTGATGCGCGTGCTTTGATGCGAACTAAAGAAGAGATTTATAAAGAATTACATCTTAAAGAGGTAGAGGATGAAGAAAAACTCATTACTGCCATGGTAGAAAACCCTAAACTGATAGAGAGACCAATCGTGATAAAAGATGGCAAGGCAGCCATCGGTCGTCCTATAGAAAATATCATAGAACTTATAAAAGGATAGCCCGTGTTAAAAGCAGTCAATATTACCCAAAGATATGGAAAACGAGTCCTTTTCGACAATATCTCTCTTAGTTTAGATAAGGGGAAAAGATATGGTCTTATTGGTGCCAATGGTGCTGGAAAGAGTACATTTATTAAGATTCTTTCAGGAGAGTTAGAGCCTACACTTGGTGAAGTACAACTGAGAAATGGTCTTACGATGGGTGTGCTAGGGCAAAATCAGTATGCTTTTGAAGAGTATAGCCTTAAAGACGCGGTTCTTGTTGCCAATAAAAGACTTTTTGATGCACAAAAAGAGAAAGAAAAACTTTATATGGAAGGCGACTTTGAAGATGATGCAGTCAATAACCGTTTAGGAGAGCTAGAAATCATTTGTGCAGAAGAAGATCCTACCTATGAGTCAGATGTGCATATCGAAAAACTTCTTGAAGCCTTAGGATTTCCAGCATCTCAACATGATGACTTGATGTCTTCGCTGACAGGTGGTGATAAATTTAAAGTTTTACTAGCACAAGTACTCTTTCCAAAACCAGATGTTTTACTACTTGATGAGCCTACCAACAACCTTGATATAGAGACGATAGCCTGGTTAGAAAATACAATGAAAAGACATGAGGGGACGATGATAGTTATCTCTCATGATAGACACTTTTTGAACAATGTTGTGACACATATCCTTGATCTTGACTTTGCCAATATCCGTGAATTTGTTGGGACTTATGATGACTGGTATATTGCAGCGACAGTTATCCAAAAACAACAAGAAGCTAATCGTAGTAAAAAGATGAAAGAGAAAGAGGAACTTGAAGCCTTTGTACGCCGTTTTTCTGCCAATGCCTCAAAAGCAAAACAGGCAACTTCAAGACAAAAACAACTTGATAAACTTGATCTTGGTGAGATAAAAACTTCAAGTAGAAGAGATCCAAGTATCATATTTAAACCTTGTCGTGATATCGGTGCAGAAGTACTTGAAGTGGAAAATATCTCTAAATCTTATGATGATGAAAAAGTGATAGATGATTTTACATTTAAGATAGAAAAAGGGGATAAAATCGCCCTTATCGGACCAAATGGCGTGGGTAAAACGACACTACTTGACATCATCACAGAAAACTTAAAACCTGATAGTGGCACTATCAAATGGGGACAGACTATCTTCACAACCTACTTCCCACAAAATACCACAGATATCATCAAGGGTGATATGAAGCTATATGATTGGTTACAAGGGCATGACGCCAAGTGGCATATAGATGAGATTAGAAAATGTCTTGGGCGTATGCTCTTTTCTGGTGAAGCGCAAGAGAAGTCTGTAGAGAGTATCTCTGGTGGTGAAAAACATCGTATGATGCTTTCAAAGATGATGATGGATGATGCCAACTTTTTGATTTTTGATGAGCCAGACAATCACTTGGATCTTGAAGCGATTATTGCACTTGGTGAAGCACTTTATAACTATCCTGGCAATGTTATTTGTGTCTCTCATGATAGAGAACTTATCGATGCCTTCGCCAATAGAATCATTGAATTTAAATCAGATGGCACAGTAGTAGATTTCCACGGAAATTATGAAGAGTACACGTCATCAAAATAAAACAATCTATCTATCAAGGTATCATCTCTTAGCCGAGTGGTGATACCTTGAGCCTCTTCTATTTATAAGCTTTTACAACTTCTTTTTCTATCTCATCAGGTGCCGCTGCTATCTTCATAAAGTCTGTCATAGTTAAAAGAGGTAGTGACAATGCTAGATAGAACTTAGGATCTAACATATAAGCTTTGCCATCTTTTATCATAGATTGATAAGGCAGTAATTGCGTATTTTTAGCAGCATCTACTTTGATTAAAAATTTATTATTTCTTGTGCGCATCTTGTGCCCTACTAGTGTAGCACCATTTGGTAGCTTGAGTGTGTAGGCAATATGTTTTGTTGCTTTATCACCAACTAACTTGCCTGTCAGTTGAGTACCTTCGGCTACGTCGATAGTATCAGCAAGGTGAGGCATACCAAACATAAAGTTATAGTCTTTTAATTTCGAAAACTCATTGATATCTGTTACTGCATACATATCTCCAAGTGCTGCTTGCAGTGAAGTAAGTGTTGCTTTAAATTGACCATAGTGAAACTTTCCTTGTAGGTAAGCAGCAGCAAAATAGGAAGGATTTTGTACGCGAATTTCATCGCTGCCATTGACAAGAACATTAAGCACAGCCATAAAAGTATTTGTATTTTTTAGTTCATCATTGGTGATAGTGATGACAGTTTTATCTTTTAGTATCTCGTTTGTACTTACTATCTGAAAACCGTTGGCTTTTAGTTTTGCTGTGAGGGCATCAACAGTTTGAGGGTTAGCAGCATAATAAGCAGTTAAATTTTTGGGTGCGTTGTCTCCAATTATCAGTTTAGCTGTTTTAAACTCTTTTTTAGGGAGTACTACGCTGAGTGGAGATATCTCTTTTATTGCTTTGGTTTTTACTGCTTCTTTCTTTTTCAACTGTGCAACATCTTTTGCTAAGGATTTTACCACTGCTTTAAGTTTGGCTATCTCGCTGGCTAACTCTCTTGTACTGACTAGTGCTTTGGCTGATTCTCCACCTGTTCCCTCTTCTATGGTAAATCCAAGCTCTTTAAAGACTTCAAGTACTTCATTAGCAACTTTTTTCATGTAAGAAAGCTGGGCTTTGTCTTTGATGTTTGTGGTTGTTAACCAGTTTTCAACGGTAGCGTAACCCACATGTAGCTCATTGGAACCTTTTGGTATGTAAAAGTAGATAGAACATGGTGCAAATACGCCTGCATGAGGTGCATTGTGATTGAACACAGAGTTTGAAAATTGAAAATGACATAGAGAGGAGACCCAGTAAGCATCATACTCATCAAAATCTAGTTCCATATCTGCATATTCAAACTTTAAGTCTAAAAAACCAGCGATAACAAAATGATGTCTTGTAAACATAGAATCATGTTTCATGACAAAATCTTCTACGTAAGCATCGATATCTTCCACTCCTTCAAATTTTTTTACCATTTTTAGTAGTGGTTGATTAGGAAGATGATGGTTAAATTCCATTGTGTTTTTGAGTGTTGGTTTCATCTCTTTTTGTATCAGTTTGTCAACTTTGGCAACCATATCTCTAAATGTTTGTTTTGTTGCTTCATCTTTTTCACCTATGATATTTAACATGGTTTCAACATTAAGATGTCCATACCAAGTATCGTTACTATCTTCTGTGCCTGCTAACTTTTTATAACCAAGAAGGTTAAAAGGGGTATAGGCACCAAAGTCTGGATTCTTAATCAAGAGTTTTCTCATAGTCACTTTGTCAGTGATGGTATAAAAGTTTAAAATATCTAAGTTCTTCTCTTGAAAAGTATTAAGATAATGAAGTTCGATATGTTCATTTTTCCCCATTATAGAATAATTGATGTCTTTAAGCTTTTTTACCATAGCACTTAATGCTTTGTCTGCATTCCCCTTGGTCCCATAAAATTCTGCCAATATAGCAGCCTGTGATAAACTGATGGTTAGCATTAATAACGCTATAATCTGTGCAATTTTTTTATATATCATTTTTAATCTTTCTTTTTAGTTATTTTTTTGTTCTCATTTGCTAGAACATGTACAGTATCACCTTGATAGATTGTACCTGATTTGATAACTTTTGCAAATATGCCTCTATCGTTCTTGAGTATTTTTGGTAGTTGAGAATCTACTTTTGCGAGACTGTTGCAAATGGTACAATTTTGACTGATTTGTACGATCACTTCTCCCATTTGAAGTTGAGAGCCGGAAGGAAGGTGATAGGGGTTACAATCTACTAGTATATTTTCCCCCAAAAATCCATTAGCGATATGAATACCGTGCTTTTGCGCCATAGCATAACTACTGGTTGACGTTATAAGGACAGACCTTTGGATATCTCTATCATAAAACTTATCATCTAATATACCTTTTCTGTCCAATGATATTTCATGTAGGGGTACCCTCTGGGAGTTCCCTTTATGTGAGATAAACAGCGATAAAACCTCTCCATTACAATCATTCAGCACAAACTCTCCTAGGAATTTTAGTCATAAATTTACATTTATTATACTAAAAAATTATTAATATTACTTATATGATATATACCGTAATACCTTGACTTTAAAATTATATTATATTATAATAAGCGCTTTAATGCAATGAGAAAGTGAAAAATTATTACTTTGCAATGCCAAAATATTATCATTTTTAATGTTTTGTTATGGTAAAATGAATGGTTGATTTTAAAAGGAGGACAAATGAATACTGATTCAAAATTAGAGCAGTTAAGTAGAAGAAATTTTTTCAAAAAAACTGCTCAATATTCTGTTGGTGCGATAGCTGCTGCGAGCGTGCTTTCACCTGTCACAATGAGAGCAGACGACCCTGCAATCATGGAAGAGAAAGAGTGGGGGACAACACTTGGTGATCCTGTCACAAAAAATAAGTATGGTATGCCTTCAGTGTATGAACATAATAATACAAGAAGAATAACAAAACTTTTATCATCTGGAAATTGGCAAGCATCTATTGCCATGTGTCCTATACATGAGCAAGAAGGTATCATTACACCAAATGGTCTTTTCTTCAGTCGTTCACATGGTGGTACAGCACAAATAGATCCTAATGAACATCGTTTGATGATTCACGGTCTTGTTGAAAAACCTATCGTTCTTACGATGGATGAATTGAAAAGATATCCAAGTGTTACAAGAATTCACTTTATAGAATGTCCAGCAAATGGTGGACCAGAATGGAGAGGACCTCAGTTTAATTCTATTCAATTTGCCAAGGGTATGATGTCGTGTGCACAATGGACTGGTGTTTATGTAAAAACTATTTTAGAAGACTTAGGTCTTAAACCAGAAGCTTTATGGATGTTAGCAGAAGGTGCTGATAATTCACATATGGGTAGGACTATCCCTGTTGATAAAGTACTAGATGATGCGATGATTGTCTGGGCTCAAAATGGTGAAGCATTAAGACCTGAACAAGGATACCCTATCCGTATATTGCTCCCTGGCTGGGAAGGTAACTTATGTGTTAAATGGCTAAATAGATTAGAATTTTCTGCAGAGCCATTTTATGCAAAAGAGGAGACTTCAAAATATACTGGACTCCTTCCAAGTGGAAAAGCTATCCAGCATTTTTACCCACTAGAAGTTAACTCTATCATCACATCACCATGCCCTGAAAAGCCATGGACTGACTTGAAGAAAGGTGATTTAGTAGAGATTAGAGGATTAGCATGGAGTGGTCAAGGAACTATTACCGGTGTTGATATTTCATTTGATGGTGGTAAAAACTTTGTTGAGGCTAGCTTAACCGGTTTAGTGCTCCCAAAATCTTGGACGAACTTTTCTTATATGTATCGTTATGAAGGTAAACCGTTGTTATTACAAAGTCGTTCTCGTGATGATTCTGGTAATGTTCAACCAACTATTGATCAAGAAACAGCAGTAGTAGGTGTAGAGCATGTTTATCATAGGAATTCTATCTGTACTTGGGAAGTAACAGCAAAAGGGGAGGTGAACAATGTTCATATTAGGTCGTAAATTTAAAACTTCGATAATCGGTTCGGCTTTTCTTTTAAGTTCACTTGCTTTTACAGCATGTGGTGCTAGTGAGACAACAACAAAAGTTGCGGATGCTGTGAAAACAGTTGCAGTGAGTACTACTGCTTCAGCAACATATGCAAATGGTAAAAAAGTCATTGATGGTGGTTCAACATATCCAGTCAAGGATGGAAAAACCTCTTTGTATCATGTTAATACGCAAGAGCAAAAAGGTTTCAAATATGGTAGAACACCTACTGCAAATGAAATTAAAGCTTGGGATATAGATGTTATGCCAGATGGCACGGGTTTACCAGAAGGTGAAGGTAGTGTTGAAGATGGTGATGAAATCTATGAAGCAAAGTGTACAAGTTGCCATGGTGACTTTGGTTCAGGTGGTGGTGGATATCCATCGCTTTCTAAAGGTAATGCAGAGGAAGGTTTTGCAACACTAAAAAATCAAAGAACAACACCTGATAGTGATGGACCTGTACGTGTTTTTGGTTCTTACTGGCCAAAAGCTAGTACGCTGTGGTGGTACATCAAAACGGGTATGCCACACAATGCACCACTGAGTTTATCAAATGATGATGTATATGCGCTTTGTGCGTATATTTTATCGATAAATGAGATGGAAATAGATGGGCAAGAGTTAGATGATGAGTATGTTCTTAATAGAGAAAAATTTATGAAGATAGTTATGCCTAACAAAGATGGTTTTGTTCCGAATATAGATGGGCCAAAAGGGCCTGATAATGTTCGTGAATTTCTTGCAGATACTAAAAACTATGGTAATGGTACTAGGTGTATGAAAGATTGTACTGATAAGGTCAATGTTGTCAGAATTAAAGTAGAGATGAAGGACTTTTTACCACCTATGTCTGTTAAACGTGATTTACCAAAAGTAGATGCGTCAGCTGCTGGTGCGCCACAGCCAGGTAAAAAAGCTTATGAATCAACTTGTGCAGTTTGTCACGCGACAGATGCGATGGGTGCTCCTGAAGTTGGTAATAAAGCAAAATGGGAAAAAGTTATGAAGCAGGGTATAGATGTTGTCTATGGTCACGCTATTAATGGGTTTAACGGTATGCCAGCAAAAGGTGGTAAAGCTAGTTTATCAGATGATGAAGTGAAGCAAATTGTTGATTATATGGTTGCGCAGTAGCCATATTCCACGATTAATTCACAACTATAAGATACAATTAAAAGTAACATTTGAGAGTCTGAGATTAGGGGCTCTCAAACAACATAATAAAGGAAAAGATATGAAGAGAAGAAATTTTTTAGGCTTGGGTGTAGCTACATTAGTGACACTACCAGCAGCGTTAAGTGCAGTAGATTTTAGAAAAGAAAAACCAGATACGTGGACTGCACATACACTAGATGATGCAATCAAAAAATTATATGGTGACATAAAAGCGGAAGAAAAAGGTATTACACTAAAAACTCCAGAAGTTGCGAATAACGGTGGAGCAATTCCAGTTTCAGTAAAATCTGATATCGATGCGAAAACAGTAGCAATTTTTCAAGATGTAAATCCTGAAGCAACAGTTGGTGTATTCACAGTGGCTGAAGGTCAACCGGTTGATTATTCATTAAAAATCAAAATGAAAAAATCAGGTTCTATTACAGTGATTATCGAAGGTAGAGATGGTAAGTTTTATTCAGCAAAGAAGACACTTCAAGTTGCCCTTGGTGGTTGTGAAGGTTAATCCAACTGATAAATATTATGACTAGATTTTTGCTATAAGCATAGTTTAGTTGAGAGGAATTTTATTTGAGTTCAGTCAAATAAAAGAAGACATAAAATATAGTTAAGGAATATAAATGAAAATTAAAGCAAAATTAAAAGGCGATGTGATTAACGTAAAAGTAATGGTTAAACATGACATGTTAACTTATGATCAAGCAAAAAAGAAAGGTAAAGAAGCAAACTTTATTACACATATCTCTGCAAAAGCAAATGATAAAGTGGTATATGATTTGTCATCAAGCCAATTTTTATCAAAAAATCCAATCTTTAAATTTAAATTTAAAGGTGCAAAAGCTGGTGATAAAGTTGAAATCACATGGGTTGACCTTTTAGGAAACACGAAAACTAGCTCTAAAAAAATCAAGTAGTCACTACTTACGTTTAGACTCACTACACAGAGAGAATTTCTTTTGTACTGGGTCTAAAATTTCTTCAAAAATTTATTTAAACTCACAACAAAGACTTTCATCATGATAAAGACAAAATTTCAACAAATAGATACAGACAATGATATCAGAGAAGTTATCAAATCAGCATTCGATTTGGAACTTAATATTGATGGTGGCTGGGGGTATGATAAGGATAGTGCACTTATCATACATGCGTCACCTATGCCTCTTATGCAACTCCAACATACCCTTGCTTCTATGCGAGCACATTTAGAAATGAACATGACATTGCCAAAAGAAAATAGATATGGTGCTATCAATGTAAATGAAATAAATAGAGATGAGAAAGAATTTAACATTAGAAAATATGATATAATTACCTTTGAGATAAGTGCCATGCTAGAGGGAGCTTATGCTAAGTTTATAGCAGAGTATAAAGAGGGTCAAGAGTTGGTTGATTTTGATATCAAAGAACACTTTGAGAGAAGAAAAGAAGAGACACTTATACGGCAAGAGGTTTTCTGGTTCGATATAAGTGATATAAAATCATAATTTAAAGGGAGATTATCAGATATGATACAAAAAAGAACATTAGCAGTATTATTTTTTAGTTGTGCGTTACTTTTTACTGGCTGTGATAAAAAAGCTGAAGTGGTGGAAGCTGTTGAGACAGCGACTTCAACAGTGACTAAAGTTGTTGAAACTGTTAAAAGCGAAGCAAAAGAGATTAAACAAGAAGTTGCTCAAGCAGAGGTGGCTGTTGAATCACAGGATATTTATGTGTTTACGTCAGATAATAGTGATGGTAAGATAACACCTAAGACAATCGAAGACGCTTTTACAGAAGCTGGATTTTACGTATCTGCCAATAATGACATGAACTTTCCATACAAAAGAGACTTTAACAATACTGAGTATGATGTTTATAATTTAGCAGCATTTTATAGTAAAGATGTTGTGGCTGAGTTTATTCAAGAATATCCAAAGATAGGTCTCTTTTCTCCAATGAGTATGTCTATCTATACAAAAAAAGGTGACAAAACGATTTCAATAGCGACAATCTCTCCAAAACGAATTGCTGAAATTACAGGTATACCAGCAGATCATGCCGCTTGGGGAAAACTAGATGCACTCATAACAAAGGCATTTAAAGCAGCTATGCCAAATGGTAAATTAGCTACTTTAGCAAATACGAAGCTTGATATCAAAGAGCCAATCATTGCTGAATTTCAGTTTGAAATGACAGATGAGTGGGATGATGAGAAAGAAGATTTTGAGAATGCCTTTGAAAGTGCATTGACACCTGCTGGCTTTGCGATGCCTGCATTTAATGAAATCACTGATGAACTTGAAGATATCGGTTATGATTTTTACGAAGTGTATTCTATCTGTAAAATTCCTGTTATCTATACAGTTTCAAAAAATCATCCAGAAGCTGGAGCCTATGCACCATGTTCACTATATGTCTACAAAAAAGAGGGTGAAAATACGGTACATATGGGATTCCCAACTGTACACAACTGGTTTTATTCTATGGGCATTAAAGATGAAGCATCACACAAAGTGCTTATTGAGGCACAGGATACGTTTGAAGGTATCTTAAATAAGATATCAGGAAAATAATTTTTAGGTATGGATTAAAGTTTAATTAATCCATACCTGCTAGTTCTTACACCCATTTTCTGGGTTGATAATGCGGAAGGTTATCATGATAGATTTTATCACACTGCATTTTTTTACACTATTTACTTTTTTACTTATCTTTGTAACAATTGGACATCTCTTTACGCAAAGAAAAAAACCCTCTAGTACTATTGCTTGGACAGTCACCATCATCGCACTTCCTTACATAGGCATCCTTTTTTATGTGATATTTCATGGTAGAAAATTGAATAAAATCATCAAAAATATAAAAGAGATTAAACTCAAAAAGATACATGAGGTTGAGGCAGGATTTGATTCTAGAATAGAGAAATTGTTGCGCGCAAATAGACTTGCAGGGGCAACTTCGGGGAATGCATTTGCACTTTGTGAGGATGGATTAGATAGCTATCAAAAACTTATTGCACTTTTAATGAGTGCGAAATCTAGTATTTATATCTCTACATATATCTTTGGGAAGGATATAGTGACACAAAAGATTGTGGATATTTTGGTGCAAAAGGCAGAAGAAGGGGTGGAAGTTAAATTACTTGTTGATGCTTTTGGTTCACAAAGATTGGAGTTTTTTCCCTCTATTTTAAAACCACTTCAAAAAGCAGGAGGTGAATATCATTTTTTTATGTCGATGATAAAACACCCTTTTGATAGTAAGCTCAACTTGCGAAATCATAGAAAGATGATTATTGTTGATTGTTGTTCTGTGATGAGTGGTGGGATTAATATCTCAAAATTATATCTCTCACCTGTGAACTATGAAGGTTTATGGATGGATTTATCTTTCATCCTCAAAGGTGCTGGAGCATTGCATTATAAAGAGATATTTCGTCATAACTGGGAAAATGATGCCAAAACAATGCTCAGAAAATACCCAGAGAAAGAGCGTGAACTTGAGTATGGTAAGAGTATCGTGCAAGTTGTTCCTTCTGGTCCCGATGTGGATAGTGATGCACTTTATGAAGCATTACTGGCTTCAATCTATGAAGCACAAAAGAGGATTTGGATAGTGACACCTTATTTTGCACCGGATAACTCCCTCATGGATGCTTTAATTGTGGCAAAGCACCGTGGTGTCGAAATAAAAATTATTACACCTCAAACATCTGATAACGCTTTGGCAGATATTGCACGTAGCGGATTTTTGAGGGATTTACAATATGAGGCGGTTGAGATACTCTTTTTTAAAAATAAGATGATGCACGCTAAGGCTTGTTTGATAGATGATAAATGCGCCATACTTGGCTCTTCAAACTTTGATGCCAGAAGCTTTTTTTA
The DNA here is from genome assembly GCA_024278835.1 of Campylobacterales bacterium. GTDB lineage: Bacteria > Campylobacterota > Campylobacteria > Campylobacterales > QNZT01 > JANTGR01. Next base: position 17,973 of record JAJRSK010000059.1, read on the forward strand.
TAACTTTGAAGTAGTGAGCTTTATCTATACAAAAGAGGATATCATGATAGTGAAGCTGTGGATTGAGAGGCTGTTTTCGGAGTGTGAATATGGTATAAAAGAGGTTTCAAATATACGAAAACAGTTAGAAAACTTTTTTAAGATGTTTGCACCAGCATTGTAAGGAATAGAAGAATGTATCGAACATTTTTACCTTGGTATATGGATCAAAATGCAGATAGTGTGTGTATCAAAGAGCATAAAAATCATCAACTCCAAGAGGATAGTATCACCCTTTTAAACTGGAATGTACATAAAAATAACCACCATTATAAGTGGTTGCACGATTTTGCAAATATCTTGCATAAGTATAATCCCAATCTTATCTCTTTTCAAGAGTACCAGACTATGAGTAGGCGAAGTATCTTGGATAAAGATGAAGATTTTGGATATGGTTTTTTCCCAAATATCGCTTACAAACAACAGATGTATGGACTTTTAACTGCTTCAAAATCAAAGATGTATAACTTTCACTCTCTTTTTTCTCACGATGTAGAACCAATCATCAAAACACCCAAAGTAAGCTTTGTCAGCCAACATCGTATGTATAATGGTGAAAGCCTTACGGTGATAAATGTGCATATGATTAACTTTGTAAAAATCAATAAATATATCGCGCAGCTAAAACAGATAGAAGATGTCTGTCTTAAAGATGAGGGGGCTTTGATACTGACAGGTGACTTTAATACATGGAGTCAAAAAAGGATGCGTTTACTGAGGCATATGACAGAGGCTGCAGGGCTAGATATCGTGACATTTGAAAAAGAATATCATAAAAAGTCTTTTATGGCTCATCCATTGGATCATATATTTTATCGTGGTCTCATACAGAGAGATAGTAAGATTTTAAAAGAGATAAAGACTTCAGATCACAAGCCCATCATGGTCACTTTTTCACAGTAAATTTTTTAACCATAGTTGAAGTTCTTTTGCAACTTTTTCTAAGCCAAGATGAAAAGCTTGTACTCCTCCTTTTGCATCAAGAGTAGAAGAGGGTATTTTTATGCTGATATGGTGCTTTGCAATCAATCTTTTATCTTTTTTATTGATAAGGTAAAATTGGATTTTGATGATAGAGAATGCCTCACTTTTATCCTCAAAATAGTGGTAAAAATCATCGATATTGCTTTCTAGTATCCACTGTGGCTTTATCTGTGATGTGCTGGGAATGACTGCTCTAAAAAGTCCACTATGGTTGAGATGAGAAACTAAAAATTGTTCTATCATATGATTTGGTGTGTCACTCCATCTGCTATAGGCATAAGCTTCTCGTTGCTGAGGCATTTTGGCATAGAGAATTTTATTGTGTTGAATCTCTTTGCTACTTTCTGGGAGGATGATTTTTAGTATTTTATTGGTTTTTGGGAGGGATATATTTTCTGTGGGATATGCTTGATATTTTAGTGTGTAAACATCTATGCTTTTACCCGTCTTGCTACTACATCCACCTAGTACAATTATCATGATAATAGCCAATAACCCATAATACTTATGCATCTTTTACTCTCCTGGACCTAGCTTTATTGTTTTGCTTTTAAAGAGTATATCACTAGGACTCTCTTGTATTTGTTCTACTGTTTCTTGCATCTTTGTTGAAAGTGCACTAAATTCATCTATCATGATAGAGAGTTTTTGTACCATAGGTTCTGAAATCTCTTTGAAGTTGTAGTCACCATTTTTGATACTCTTATCGATGCGCTTTGTGAGCGTTTTCATGACTCGTGAAGCTGCTTTAAATTCTCTTAAAGTTTGTTTTATATCGTCACCAAGCTTAGCGTCAAGATGTGAAGTAATATTATTTATCCTTGATAAGCTTAAAGTAGCTTTATCTTCTAAGACAACAGCTCGTTGTATAAGTTGTGAGATGTTGGTTTTATTAGTGTTTAATTCGCCTGTTATGGCTGAGATATTTTCTAGGGAATTTTCCAAGTTTTTTACATTTTTTGGGCTGATGAGCGCTTCTATATTTTCTAATGTTAGGGAGAGTTTCTCTGTGAGATTAGCGAGAATTTCATCCAGTTTTACAAAAAGAGAAGGAGAAGATTTTATGAGTGGTATCTCTCCCTCTTTAGGAATCAATAGAGGAGCGTTAGGGTTGTGACCGGAGATTTCAACATATGCCAAGCCCGTCATGCCATAAAATTTTAATGTGGCTTGCATATCTTCTCTGATTTTGATTTCATGATTGATTTTGAGATAGACGGCGATGAGTTGTGTATTTTCAGGATCTACTTTGATATCTTCAACCACCCCAGCATCCACACCCATGTATTTAACAGAAGAGTCTTTATTTAATCCTGCGACAGATTCGTCAAAGTAGATGAGATAATGGTCTTGTTGTTCATAATTGCTATATTTTGTCAGCCAAAAAGCAAACCCCAATATACCTGTGATAAAAAGAGTGACAAAGATACCCACCAATAGATAGTTAACTCTACCTTCCATCTTTCACTCCCTTTCTGAGTTGTGCCCTTTGCCCTTTGAAAAAGGCTTCTATAAAAGGATGTGGCGATTGTAAAATCTCTTTTAAAGTTCCTGTGGCAATCACTTTTTTATCTCCTAGTACGGCTATGCGATCTACGATTGTAAAAATCGAATCTATATCATGTGTTATCATCACTATCGTCAATCCCAGCAAATCCCTTAATTTGACAATCAATTCATCAAACTCTTGCGCGCCAACGGGATCCAAACCAGAGGTAGGCTAATCTAAAAAAAGCAATTTTGGTTCCATCGCTAGAGCCCTCGCAAGGGCTACTCTCTTTTTCATTCCCCCACTTAGTTGCGCGGGATAAAGTGTGGCTGCACGAGAAGGAAGTCCTACTAAGTCGATTTTGAGTGATATCAAATCTTCTATAAGATCTTCTTCTAGGTTGGTATATTCTCTTAATGCAACACCTATATTTTCAGCGACACTCAAAGAAGAAAAAAGGGCACCCGATTGAAAAAGTACACCCCAGCGGGTACGTAAAGTCTGTTCTTGTTCTAGTGACAAAGAGGAGAGGTTTTGTCCTAACACGGTGATTTCTCCGCTTGTGGGCGGTATCAACATAATCATCTCTTTTAAAAGAACAGATTTTCCAGAACCACTACCACCTAAAAGCCCAAATATTTCCCCTTCATTCACAGATAAATTGACCTTATCGTGTACAACATTATTACCAAACTGGGTTACTACGTCCTTGACTTCTATGATAACACGGCTCATATGCCCAACTTGGTTAAAATGATAGAAAATAGTGCATCACAGGCAATCACTAAAAAGATAGCATTTACCACACTCATCGTGGTATACCGCCCGATACTCTCTGTATCCCTAGAGACTTGCAAGCCTCTAAAACAGCCAATGGCAGCAATCAACCATCCAAAAAAAGGCCCTTTGCCTATCCCCACCCAAAAATGCTTTGAATCTAAGGCACTTTGAAGATGTTCGATAAAAGAAGCAAATGAGATATGTAACTGTGCGTTAGCAACGACCATACCACCAAATATACCTACAATATCAGCGAAAAATATCAGAAGTGGTAAGGCAATCATCAAAGCAATCATGCGTGGTAAAACTAAAAATCGATATGGCTCAAAACCCATCGTTTTCATCGCATCAATCTCTTCTGTGAGTTTCATCACGCCTAGTTGCGCGGTAAAAGCAGAGCCACTACGACCCGCAACAACGATAGCGGTGATAAGTGGAGCGAGTTCACGGGTGATAGAGATACCAATCATATCTACGATAAAGATACTTGCGCCAAATTTTTCTAATTGTACGGCACTTTGATAGGCGATGACTACACCGATGAGAAAGGAAGTAAGCGCAATGATACCTAGTGCTTTGAGTGCAGAAGATTCGAGATACTTGATGATAGCTTGGTAGCGGATAGACGAGGGATGACGAAAATAGTAAAAAAGATGCATCGTCACTTCTCCTAAAAAGGTTAAAAATGCCAGTACGTCAGTCAGTAGATGCATGCTATTTTTACCAAGATTTTCAAGTGTGTTTTTGATGATATTTTGTTTGGGGGATTGTGGTTTTTTTGAGCTTAGATTGTCCATAAGTAGTTGGTAAATCTTCTCGTGCTCGGTAGAAAAGCCAACTCTTCGTATGCGTAACCCTTTTTTTATAAAATGCTTTTGAAATTGGATGATAAGCATCATACCAGCAGAATCAATCAAACGAACTTGTGAAAAATCCCAAATAATTTCTTGTGTAGTAAGGGAATGCTTAAGAAGCTTTTTTAGTTTCAACTCCATAGGAGCGATGGTAGAGATGACCCAATCCCCCGAACTTTGAAGGGAAATGCTTGCATCCTTAGGGCTAATATCTAGTTTTGCTTCATGAATATCCATGCGCTATTATAGCAAAAGTGTGGATTGATACTATCATGATAAGCGTTTTAGATTTTCCTCTGCTTCTTTTTTTCCATAGGCTATCAACTCTTTTGCTTTATGAAAGTCATAAAAATCACAGATATTTTTAGGTATTTCGATGATGAGATCTGGTTCGTGGGCAGCTAGTTCATAACGAATGAGAAGATTTTGCATCGTTTCGATGGATTTTGAGATGATTTTAAAAGAGCTAAATTCGTGTTCATTGGATTCAAAAAACGTCTCTTTTAAATAAGAAGCGATTTTATCTTGGATACTAAGGTCTTCATCTTTTTTACTTGTTATCATGATAGAGGGTTTTTCATCTGCATGGATGTTGACAGCGATAGTATAGTCACTATGATTTGCAAGTAAAGGCTGGGTAGGAAGAGGGGTTAAGATACCACCATCGACAAGGTACTGCGTGCCTATTTTTTTAGGTGTGAGGATAGTGGGTATCGATACAGAAGCGCGGATAGCCTCGAGTAAATCACCCTTTTGAAACCAGACAGGTTTTTGGGTGTGCAAGTTTGTTGCTACGGCGGTGAAGGCGATGGGAAGGTCTTGGATATTGACTTTTCCGACCATTTTTTCTATATTGTCAAAAACTTTATCCCCCTTTATCATGCCATTTTTGGCAAATGAAAAGTCGATAAGTTTGATGAGTTCATAGACATCGAGTGAGAGAATCCACTCTTTAAAAAGTGTGAGCTTGCCAGAGGCATAAAGTCCTCCGACAAGTGCTCCCATAGAAGATCCAGAGATTGAGACGATTTCATAGCCGTGCGCCTCAAGTGCCTCGATAACACCGATATGCGCATATCCACGCGCGCCGCCACTACCAAGAACTAAGGAAACCGTCTTTTTCATTACTGACCTTCTATATTGATAAGGCTATTATAGCAGACTAGGCTACTACAGCCAACCTTCTGGGTCAAATTCAGCATCAAATCTAGTGTGTCCTATACTCTCAATGGGAGTATAAGTAGCTGCCTGAAGTGACATACCACTCACACCTGCAAAACCTAGTATAGACATATATCCGATAAAATTTCTTCTTGATTTATTCATAAGTAGTTCTCCTTATAGTTATATGCGAACATGTAGATGCTAGCATATAACTGTGAAAGGATTGTGGAATTTATTTAAATGTTTTTTCTAAAAATGGAACCACTTGCTTTTTACGACTTAGTACGCCATCAAGCCATACTTTAGAATCTTTAGTTTTTACTCCAAAAGCTGATTCAATCTTACTGATATCATCACTAGCGATTAAGAGTTCTGAACCCTCTTTCATGATATCGGTAAGTAGTAGTAACACAGAGTGTCTATCTCCCTCTTCTTTTAGTGCTTGTAAATCCTTGAGTAATTCCTCTTTCATCGTATCAAACATTGTGATATCGACCGTTTCAAGTTGACCGATGCCGACTTTAGTGCCTGACATATTAAAGTCTTTAAAGTCTCTCATCACAAGATTACGGATAGGGGTGCCTTCTATGGCTGACTTGATTTTAAACATCTCCATGCCTAACTCTTTAGGGTTTTCTATGCCTGCTATTTTAGCTAACTCTTTGACTGCTTTGGTGTCAGCTTTGGTGCATGTTGGAGATTTAAAGATAACGGTATCGCTTAAAATGGCACACATCATGATACCTGCGATATTGGCTGGAATCTCAATGTTATAATAATCAAACATCTCTTTAACGATAGTATTTGAACAACCAACCGGACGGATCCACGCTTCTAAAGGTGTAGAGGTTGTTAAATCACCAAGCTTGTGGTGATCTACGACACCGACGACATTGGCATCTAAAATATCATCTGGACATAAAGCTAAGTCTGTTGTATCGGTGATAAAGGTATCTTCATCTGCGTAGCTGGTTTTGGTGATAGGTACTTCGCAAGCAAATTTTTCTAAGATAAATGCTGTTTCTGGGTTGATATCACCTTGTTTACAAGCGATTGCTTCGATGCCTTGGGCGTTCTTGAGGTAGGCTACTGCGATAGCTGAGCAGATAGAGTCTGAGTCTGGGATTTTGTGTCCTGTTATGTAAAGAGCCATAGTTTTCCTTGCTGTATAAAGTTTTTTATAATAGTACCATATCGGCATAAATATTTCTATCATGATAGATAAAAACAAGTGCCTAAAAATTAATCACTTTTTTTTCACAAAGCAAATAAGATAATGTTATCATTTTCTCAAGTTGTCAAGTTCTACCTCAAATTGAGGTAAGCTTCAGTAGAGCGTGAATTTTAGAGGGGCTTTGCTCCTCTAAAAGATGACAATTAAATAAAAAAGGATATGAATATGAAGTTTAGACTTTTAGCGCTTTTGGCTTTGATGCCGATAGCAGCGTTTGCAGATGATGCGGTGCTTAGTTCAGGAGATACAGCGTGGATGCTTGTAGCAACGGCGTTTGTTATGTTGATGACGCCTGCTGGTTTGGCACTATTTTATGGTGGTATGACAAGAAGTAAAAATGTGCTTAATACTATGGGTATGAGTTTGATAGCTTTTGCTGTTGGTACACTTGTATGGGTAGTCGCTGGATATAGCATCGCTTTTGGTGATGGTGATATGTTTGGTACAGGTAAATTACTTTTAGCAGGGATTACGGATCAGTCGCTTTCTGGGACGATTCCTGAGTTATTGTTTGTAGCGTTTCAAGGAACTTTTGCAGCGATTGCTGTAGCGATTGCAAGTGGTTCTATGATTGAGAGAGTGAAATTTTCTACATTTACAATCTTTTCAGCACTATGGATTTTAGTGGTGTACGCACCGGTAACACACTGGGCCTGGGGTGGTGGTGAGACACTAAACTTCGGTGAGATGGATTTTGCTGGTGGTACAGTTGTACATATCAATGCGGGTGTAGCTGGTTTTGTCGTGGCAATGTTATTGGGTAAAAGAAAAGATTATGGAAAATCAGCACTTAAGCCTTTTTCACCTGTTTTAACTGTGCTTGGTGCAGCTTTACTATGGTTTGGTTGGTTCGGATTTAATGCCGGAAGTGAAGTAGCGGCAGATGGTGTTGCGGGTAATGCTTTCTTGGTCACAAATGTGGCAGCTTCACTAGGTGTTATCGGTTGGTTAATCGTTGAGTATATGTTCTATAAAAAAGCAACTTTGGTTGGTGGCGCTTCAGGAGCGGTGGCTGGTTTAGTTGCCATCACACCAGCGTCTGGTTCAGCAGGTGTTGTCGGTGCTATCATCATCGGACTAGTTGGTGGTATCATCGGTTTCCTTGCTGTTTCAAAAATGAAAAAATGGTTCAAAGTGGATGATTCATTGGACGCATTTTGGGTGCATGGTATGGTAGGTATCTGGGGTTCAATAGCCACAGCAATCTTTATCGCACCATACTTAATGGCAGATGACTATAACATGGGTGCACAACTTGTAGCACAGTTTAAAGCTATCGGTTTGACTATCGTATATAGTGGTATCATGACAGCAGTAGTATACTTCATAGCTAGTATCTTAACAGGTGGTGGTAGAGTAAGTGAAGAGACTGAACAGATGGGTCTTGATGAAGCCGTGCATGGTGAAAAATCAATAAATCTATAATAAAATAAAAGAGGAATTATATCTATGAAAAAGGTCGAAGCAATCATTAAGCCATTTAAGCTTGATGATGTAAAAGAAGCATTAGTAGAAGCAGAAATAGAAGGGATGACAGTATCTGAAGTAAAAGGATATGGTCGTCAACAAGGTCACTCAGAACTTTATCGTGGGGCTGAGTATGTGGTAGATTTTTTACCTAAAGTAAAAATCACGGTTGTCGTATCAGAAGGTTTTGTTGATAAAGCGGTTGAAACTATCGCCACAGCAGCAAAAACAGGTAAAATCGGTGATGGTAAAATCTTTGTATCAGACATCGAACGTGTTGTTCGTATCAGAACGGGCGAAGAAAACGAAGAAGCTTTATAAGCATTTTCACTTATTGGTAGGCGATTAAAGCCTACCAATACCTATCATGATATAATAGTACAACCCTTTATCAAGAGGAGGTTATTATGAAACGTGTATCATTATTTCTTATACTATTTTGGCTATATGGATGTACCTCAGTCATGGAAAACAGTACAATAAAAAACAATCAAAGCAACAGCAATAATCGCTCTTTTCAATCTGTTTGGAATGAAGTGATAAAAGACCCCTATACAACGCTTCCTCAAACTAAAGTTTCTTATTTTAAGCTCTCTTCTGGTGGCAAAGATGTCATATTGGAGAATTCACAAAGAACACTCACTGAGCACGCCGATATCATCGCACCATTTGAAAAACTTGCCCATCCCAATGGTATCTGCTTGAAAGGTGTTTGGGAGATTTATCATGATAACCCTTATGGTGGGTATTTTAAAAAGGGTAGTAAAGCATTGATTATTGTGCGTGCTTCTTCAGCTATGTCTAACACCCGTCGTGGTGAAACACGGGCATTTGGTTTGGCTGGAAAGCTGTTTCCTACTTTGAGAGAGGATAAGGTTAGCAAGGAATATACAGCAAACTTCTTCTTGATAGATGATTTAGGTGGGAGTGATGCGGTACATTTTACGGATGTCACTTTGACCAATGAACCTAGTGTGACGACCACTTTTGAAGTGATTAAACACTTGATGTATGGTCTGAAAGTGGCCAAAACTTTCGCAAAGGCTGATAAACACGCTGGTATCAGACAAGTGTATGAGGTTGCTTATCTAGGAGAGAAAAAAGATGCCAAAGTATTAACGCCAAAGTGGATGAAAGTAGAAGCACAAAAAGAGCAAACAGTGGATGCTGAGGATTTTCGTGATGAATTGCGTTTGGAAAATGGGAAAAAGTTAATTTTTGATATTTTTGTGGCTAGTGAGATAAAAGAGGGTAAAAAGATGTGGCAAAAGATAGGCGCGATAACTTTGGATACCTCTGTCGCTTCAGGGAGTTGTGATAGAGAGCTTCATTTTCATCATCCTTTGTGGAGAGAAGACCTTAAATAAATGTGATATATCAGAATCTGATAGTGATAAAAATTAAGATACAATATAGCCACTAAAACTATTAGAGAGAATCCTATGAAATTATTAAAAATTCTTATCATGATAAGCCTTGTAACGACACTCATATATGCGGATAAAGTCCCCAATGGTGTAAAAGACTCTATCGTTAAAATCTATACGGTGGCTAAAGTACCAAAGTATTTAGAACCTTGGAATGTTTCTATCTCACGCTCTTCAGGGTCTGGCTCTATCATCACAGGTAATCGTATCTTGACAAATGCCCATGTAGTGGCAAATAGCACCTTTATCGAAGTGCGTCGATATGGTAAGAGAAAGCGTTATAAAGCCAAAGTTTTGTCGGTTTCTCATCAAGCAGATTTGGCACTTTTAGAAGTGGAAGATGGGAGTTTTTTTGAGAGTGTTGTGCCTTTAGATTTTGGAGTATTGCCAAAGATTCAGCAGAAGATTACGGTATATGGTTTCCCAACAGGTGGGGATACACTCTCGGTGACTACGGGGGTTGTGTCACGTATAGAGCATCTGCGTTATGTACATAGTGGAGAGAGCTTTTTGGCCATTCAAGTTGACGCTGCGATAAACCCTGGCAATAGTGGTGGACCTGCATTTTCGCAGGGGAAAATCGTTGGTGTTGTGATGCAGCAAAGACGTCACTCTCAAAATATCGGTTATCTTGTACCCATTAACATGATAAAGCATTTTCTTCATGATATGGAGGATGGTAGTTATGATGGATTTCCAGATATTGGGATTGTGACACAAAAGTTGGAAAATCCCACACTTAAAGAGATGTATAAACTAGATGAAAATCGCACGGGTCAACTCATCATCACGAAGTTGTATAATTTTAATGCTTCTGAGAGTATAGAAGTGGGGGATGTATTAACAGCGATTGATGGGCATAAGATAGAAGATGATGGCACGGTTGAGTTTCGTCATCACGAATATACTTCTTATAAGTACTATTTGGATTTGCACCAGATGGGAGATGAAATCACATTGACGATTTTCAGAGATAACAAAGAGAAAGAGGTAAAGTTCAAACTCACCCATAAAAGTGATGATTTGTTACTGGTTAAAACGATGCGATATGATACAATGCCCACCTATTTTATCTGTGGTGGGTATGTTTTTTCTCCTCTTACGAGTAATTTACTCGCTTCTACAAGGGGAAGTCTACTCTCCTTGCGTTCGATGACTAGAGATTGGCCCAAAAAAGATAAAAAAGATGTGGTTGTTTTGGTGAAAGTTTTGGCGACTGATTTTAACCGTGGAGATCATGGACTCGCGCTTTGGGCCATCGAAAAAGTGAATGGTGCGCATTTTAAAACCTTTGATGAATTTTATCAAAAAGTGACAAATTTTCATGGAGAGTTTTTACTTTTGGAGGATCATGAGGGCTCCCAGGTGGGGATAGATGTCAAAAAAGCCAAAGAGGGAAGAGAGAAGATACTAAAGCGTTATTATATCAAAGCTGACAAGTCGATTGATTTAATCCATTAATCTTGATATAATCATAGCAACTAACTTAGTACTGGATAAAAACATTGGACTTGCTTTCACTCGATTATCGTGACCCTATTTATGGGGTTATTATACTTTTTGCCCTTATCTTTATCATCTCTTCCGTGTCGTATTGGTGGGGAATTTTCAAGCATAAAGAAGATGAGACCAATATCAAAAAATTTGTGAAAAAATTTGATCAATATCATAGTTTTGATGATTATAAACAGTTAATACAAAAAAAAGACTTGCCTGTAGAATCCGCTATCTTGATGGCACTTACATATGAAAAGAGTGGGGAGTATGAAAAAGCCATTGAAATTTATCTCTCTGTCCTTAAAAATATGGTAGGTCCAAAGAAGCGAAAAGATGTTTTAACCCTCCTTGGAAAAACTTATTATAAGGCAGGATTTTTACAAAAATCACGCGAAATATTACTGACATCTCTGAGGTTATATCCTAAAAACGAAGAGGCGTTGACTTATCTTTCTGTTATCTATGAAACCTTGCGCGAGTATGATAAGGCTTTGGAAGTTTTGGACACTTTAGAAGAGTTTGGTTGTGAAGTCAAACAAAAAAAGCTTTATTTTCAAACGCTCACTATCATACACAACAAAGGTATGAAGGTGGGGAGAAAGATAGAGGGCTTAAAACAGCTTGGTTTGGAAAATAAAATAGTACAGCGAAAACTTTTTGAATTTTTAAAGAGTAACAGTCTCCCTTTTGAAAACGAGATATTAAAACAGTATGACTATAAAAATATCATGGATTTGCTATGGATGACAAAGGTTGAAAGGTTTGATGAAAAATTTGTCAAAGAACAACCCTTGCTTGCTGAAATATTTACAGCGAGGGGTGACTTGCTAGAGGCGAAACAAAGCGATATATTTGAGTTGAATGTCTTGATAAAATTGCATCATCAAGAGGATGCAAGTGGGGATTTGAGTTTTTCTTATATCTGTAGCAATTGTAAAAATGTTTTTCCACTTTACTTTTATCGTTGTCCTAAGTGTCAACAGATTGATACAACAGAAATCGAAACAAACTTAATAAAGAGGGGCTATGAAACAGGTTCATTTATATAGCGACGGCTCTTCACTGGGTAATCCCGGTTTTGGAGGATATTGTGCCATACTTAAGTATCAAGGGCATGAAAAGGTAGCATCAGGAGCACAAGGTGATGCTACCAACAATCAGATGGAACTTAAAGCAGTGATAGAGGGGTTAAAGCTCTTAAAGGAACCTTGTAAAGTTGCGGTGACTAGTGACTCTTCTTATGTGGTCAAGGGGATAAATGAGTGGCTTGCTGGCTGGGTGAGAAAGGATTTTAAAAAAGTTAAAAATCCTGAACTTTGGCAAGAATATCTAGAAGCTGCAAAAGGGCATGAAATCATAGCTTTTTGGGTCAAGGGTCATGCAGGGCATGAAGAGAATGAAAAGTGTGATAAAATAGCACGTGGGGAAGCTGAAAAAATTAAAAAAATCTCAGGAGAGTATCTATGAAAGAGCTTCAAAAGTTAGAGGAGAGACTGGGGTATACATTTCAACAAGAGGCGTTGATATTGGAAGCACTGACGCATAAGAGTTGTAAAAAACCTTATAATAATGAGCGATTAGAGTTTTTAGGGGATGCCGTACTTGATTTAATCGTGGGTGAATATCTTTTTAAAAAATTTCCAAATGTCAATGAAGGTGATTTATCAAAATTGCGTGCTTCTTTGGTCAATGAGAAAGGTTTTCAAAAGCTAGCCAACTCGATAAATCTTGGGGAGTATATCTATATATCTGCTGCAGAAGAGAATAATGATGGTCGGACTAAATCATCTATCTGTTCCAATGCTTTTGAAGCATTGATAGGGGCGATATATCTTGAGAGTGGATTAAAAAAGGCGGAAGAAGTATCGCTGTATCTACTTGAAGCAGCTTATCCCAAGATAGACCTTGAGAGTGTTTTTCGAGACTATAAGACAACCCTACAGGAAATCACACAAGCAAGAATGGGTGTTACGCCTGAATATATCGTGATCTCAGCTTCTGGCCCTGATCATAAGAAAGAGTTTGAAGTGATGATTAAAGTGGCTGGTCGTGAGTTGACTACAGCAAAGGGAAGTTCTAAAAAAGTGGCGCATCAAGAGGCGGCAAGATTGGCATTGGAAGTATTAAAAAAGGATAAGGATTAATGGGTTCTAATACATTTGGAAAGAAGTTTAGTTTTACAACTTTTGGGGAGTCTCATGGTAAGGCTTTGGGGTGTGTTGTAGATGGTGTACCGGCAGGACTCAAAATCGATGAAGCTTTTATACAAAGTGAGTTAGATAGAAGAAAACCGGGAAAATCAAAGTTTGAAACGGCGCGAAAAGAAGATGACAAGGTAGAAATCCTCTCCGGTGTTTTTGAAGGACTCAGTACGGGTACCCCTATCGCTATGGTGATTTATAATACCAATCAAAAGAGTAAAGATTACAGCAATGTCAAAGACTTGTTTCGCCCAGGTCACGCGGATTTTACTTATTTTCATAAATATGGTTTACGTGATTATCGTGGCGGTGGACGTAGTTCAGCGCGAGAAACAGCGGCACGTGTAGCAGCAGGAGCTATCGCAAAACTGATGTTAAAAGAGCTTGATATACAAGTGAAAAGTGGTACATTTGCAGTTGATGGGATAGAAGCTGAAAGTATTGACTTTGAAGGGGCTAAAGAGAGTGAGATATATGCACTTGATGCCAAGCAGGAAGTAGCACAAAAAGAGGCTATTTTAGAGGCAAAAGGTAAACATGACTCTGTAGGTGGTGTGGCTTTGGTGAAGATTGTTAATACGCCTATCGGATTAGGCGAGCCTATATACTATAAAATGGACGCACTTCTCGCTGATGCGATGATGAGCATCAATGCGGTGAAAGGTGTGGAAATAGGCGAGGGGACAGATTCTGCAGCCCTTTTAGGTTCACAGAATAATGACCAAATTTGTCAAGATGGGTTTTTAACCAATCACAGTGGGGGATTACTGGGGGGAATCAGCAATGGCGATGAGATAGATATCAAAGTTTATTTTAAACCTACCCCTTCTATCTTTCAAGCACAAAAAACGGTAGATACCCAAAATAAAGACAGAGAGTGTGAATTAAAAGGGAGACATGATCCTTGTGTGGCTGTGCGTGGTTCAATCGTCGCTGAGTCTATGGCAGCACTAGTAGTGGCAGATATGTTACTTTTAAACCTAGGTTCTAAGATAGGAGATCTCAAAGCTTCTTATACTAAGTAATTATTTTATTACTTAGTATAATTTTATTTACCTTTTGTTAATCAATTCTTATTTTTTGTTACACTCAGTAACAGTTTATATTTAAAATGTCATTTTGACCAAATATCTCCTTAAGAGAGACTACTCTAAACTAACAGCATAAATATATATTTGTTTTAAAGACTAGTCTGATTGTTTTAAGTAAAGAGGCGCAAATGACGAAAGTCAGTTTGCATTGTTAGATAGATACATATAGGTTATCTATGTTTTCGAGGAGGAAAAAATGAAATTATTTACAAAACTAGCTATCTCTATGGTAGCAGTTGCAAGTATGGCGCAAGCTGATGTAACATTAATTGGTGTTGACGGTGGTTTAACGGTTTTAGGACTTAGAGTAGGTGGAAATGCAGGTTTAACTGTAGGTACAAGACCAGTTGGAAACTATGGTACATCATATGGCACATCATGTGGTTCAACTGTAACAACAACGACTGTTGTACATAATCCATGTTCATATGTTTGTGGCCCATGTGAAGTTGTAGCAGCTCCAGTAGCTTGTCCAGCTCCAAAACCAGCATGCCCATGTGATCCTTGCGCAAAGTAAGTTTTTGACATGTATAAATTGAAAGTCTAGAAAGGAACTCTACGACTTTCAATTTACCCTTACTAAAATGATACTATCATACTTAAAAAGATAAAGTATGCCTATCATGATAAGTTCTGCCACTTTTTTATGTCCTCTTTGTCACTCATCCAAAACAGAAGAATTTTCACACTCAGAAAATCGTCATTATCATCTTTGTCAAATTTGCGATGTTGTTTTTGTGCCCCAAAAGTATCTTGTTAGTAAGATAGAAGAAAAATCCAAGTATGATAATCACCAAAATAGTCCAGACAATGAAGGCTATTGTACTTTTTTGGATAAGTTACTTTTGCCCTTAGAGGAGTACCTAAATAGAGGTGATAGAGGACTTGATTTTGGTTCTGGTCCGGGTCCCACTCTCTCTATTATGATGGAAAAAAGAGGATATAAGATGGATATCTATGATATCTTCTATCATGATAGTCCTGAAGTGTTTGATAAAGAGTATAATTTTATCACGAGTACGGAGGTGATTGAGCACTTACGTCATCCTATGAAGGAGATAGAGAGATTATGGGGATGCTTGAAGGAGGGTGGTGTGCTTGGGCTTATGACAGCATTTCGCGTAGGTGATTTTGAAAGATGGTATTATAAGAGAGATTTGACGCATATACGATTTTTTACCCCTTCGACATTTAAGTGGCTGGCAAAAAAGCTAGGGGCGACACTCATCATTCCTGAGAGTGGTGTGGTGATACTAAAAAAGGATGTTTTGTGAGTGAGAAAAAAAGAACAAGTCGTGATAAGCTTCTGGATGTGACATTTGATGAAGTCTATAGGTATGGCTATTGTGGTGCGGCTACTGCGACTATACTTAAAAAAGCAGGAGTGCCTAGGGGGTCGATGTATCATCATTTTGCTTCCAAAAAAGCATTGGTTATGGCGATGATAGAGGAGAGATTGTCACCAAAAGTGCGAGCATTTTTTGATGTTGAGATAGATGAGGATTTGTCTGCTGAGAGGATGATTGATGTGACTATCAAAAAGATAGCCAAAAATAGTATGCTTATCAAGCACGGTTGTCCGCTTCACCGCTTGATGTTTGAGATGGGTGCTTTGGATGATGAGATAGCATCTGCTTGTGAGAAGGAGTTTGATTATCTTGTTGGAAGATTTGAAAAAGTTCTTTTGATAGGCATAGCGCAGGGGCATATCAAAGAGGGGGATGCCAAAGCTATGGCAGAATTTTTCATCACTTCTTCGTGGGGCATACTCTCCCGCACCCCAAAATCCTCCTCAAAAGAGCAGTTTTTAAAAGATATGGAGTTTGTTATGATGGCACTTCGTGCGTAGATTCAGGATGTGTAAAGTTACTTTACTCTAAACTAGACCGACCAATCTACTACTAAGGAAGAATATGTTTATTTATAAACCAGATGGCACACTAGAGAGCCAGTCTCTCAAAGATAGAGTCAAAGAGAAGTTTGGCATGATGCCACCGCACTGGGAACTTTTGGTACAGATGAATCCTAAGCGATTTGAGATGTTTATGGATGAGATAGGGTATCTGCTCAATCATCCTCATATCCATCCTGACTTTTTCGCATTTATACGCTTGTATATCGCGAGTAAAGAGGGGTTTTCTTACTGTAAATCTTTTAATACTAAGTTACTTTTAGCACGTGGATATGATAAAAAAGTGTTACAAGCGTATAAATATGATATCTATACTTTACCACTAGATGAGAAGCATCAAGCACTTATGGTGGGTGTGATGAAGGCGATGTTTGAGCCTGATGATTTTAGTGCACAAGATATAAAATCGTTGAAGGTGTATGGCTGGAGTGATGGGGATATATATGATGCCATTGACCATGGGGCATTTTTGTTTAAATTTTCTCGGATTTTAAAGGCGTACTTATCATGATAAGTGTCTTTAATGGTCTCCTTGTTAGAAAGCAAAGCTCCCTAACAATTCCTAGCACTAAAGCACAATGCTTACGCATCGTAAGGGAGTTATCATGATAATCCCTTTTATGGATACGATAGGATTGGTGGGTGAGACTTTGGAGTGTACAAAAGGAGTGCAAAATCATCTAGGTTCTATCCACGCCGGAGCGCAGTTTACTTTTGCTGAGAGTATGAGTGGGAAGTACCTCTCTTCTATTTTTCCTGACATGCAAGATGAGATTATTCCATTATTGCGGGAGTCTACTGTCAAGTATAAAAAACAGGCATTAACGGCGCTGGTGAGTGAAGTATCTGTGGATAAAGAAGATTTAGAGAAGTTTAAAGTGCGATTTGCATTAAAGGGGCGTGCGAGTATAGTGGCAAATGTAATTTTAAGAGATGATGAAGGTGATATAACATGTCAGGGGAGTTTTAAGTGGTTTGTGCAGCGTAAGGAGTAGCCAGAAGGCTACTCCTATTTTTTAAATGTGTCGTATACTCTTTGTAAGTCCTCATAAGGAATCTCACTATTTTCAGTGATAAATGTAATCGCTTCATAAGGATCTTCATCTGTGATTCCTAATGCCTCTTCTAAAAGATCAGCAATCACATCATCATCGATGTCACGCAAATCGATTTCACTAAGCGTACCTAATAATTCTAATTCTTCTACTGTCATTGTTTCTCCAATACTTAACATAGCTGTTATACTACATCTGTTGCCATTATCGGCATAATTGCTCATTTCTTTAGTTTTTATCATTAAGAAAACCGAATTTTACATAATTTAACTTAATCTATACTTTTTATATTTCTTTAGTTTATAATTTAACATATAAATAATATTATAATAAAAACTTATTGATGAAAAATATGCTATTGTATTTAAGTAATTACAAAAAAGGAGTAAATATGAAAAGATTTTTAATCACAGTTGCAGCAGCAACATTGGTAGCATCTTCAGCAATCGCTGGTGGTAACTCAAATACAGGTTGTGGACTTGGTTCTATGATTATCCCTGTGCAAGATACGGTAGCAACACAAATCTTGGCAGCAACAACAAATGGTACATCAGGAAACCAAACATTTGGTATCACATCAGGTTCATTAAACTGTACAAAACCTATGAAAATAGTGATGAATGATCAAGCACAAAAGTTTGTAGCAGACAACATGGATAGTATCGCAGTAGAAGTTGCAGCTGGTCAAGGTGAAAATTTAGACACGCTTCTTTCTCTTATCGATGTTGAAGATAAAGTAAAAGCAGCGGCAACGTTGAAAGCAAACTTTTCTAACATCTATTCAAGTTCAGACGTAACATCAGCACAAGTGGTTGATAGTATTGCTACTGTACTTTAGTCATATGAGACAAGTGTTAAGATTTTTAACACTTGTTCTCTTTTTTCTCCCTTCCTTCTCCTATTCCCTAGATACTAAAAAACTTTCAAAAGAACGTTACTGGCAACAACTTTTACATTTTTGTGATGGAAAAAGTGAGATAGATTCTAAAGAATTTTTTCTCTCACCAAAGGGCAAAACAGACGCCAAGGCAGAGTTGGATGCAACGCTCAATGCTATCTATTATGATAAGAAAGTATTTTGCAAGTTTCCTGCGCGTGTAAAGTGGCTATATGAAAAGATTCCTTCACTTGAGAATTATCAAACGTGTGAAGCCTTAGAAAATCTCATCGAAAATTACCAAGCTTCTAAGGCGGTGCTGGTTTTCCCAACGGCGCACATCAACTCTCCTGCCTCTATGTTTGGACATACTTTTTTACGTCTTGATGATAAAAAAGGTTTGGCACTTACTGCAAATGCCGTCAACTACGCGGCTAAAACGACGGAAACCAATGGACTTATATTTGCCTATCAAGGGTTATTTGGTGGTTATGAAGGGCGTTATTCGGTATTGCCTTATTATAAAAAGATTAAAGAGTACAATAACTTGGAGAGACGTGATATCTGGGAGTACACACTCAACTTAGAAACGCCGGAGTTACGAAGGCTTTTGACCCATCTTTATGAGTTAAAAGATATGTATGGAGATTATTTTTTCTTTACAGAAAATTGTTCTTATAACTTGTTGTGGCTTTTAGAAATAGCACGTCCAAACACGCATTTAGTGAAAAATTTTTCTATCAAAGCGATTCCTATCGATACGATAAGGGCAGTGAAAGAGGCGGGTTTTATAGAAGATGTCAATTTCCGTCCCTCTAAAACAAAGCGTATCAAGTCACTACTTTTTGAAGAACAAAAGGCAAAAGGCAAGTTAAAAGAGGCGTATCATGCCGAACTAGGCGTAGAGTTGCTCCAGCTAAAACGCACGCAAAATAAGATAGATAAAAAGGGGTATGTCACAGAGTTGATGCAGCGTCTAGCAATAAGAAGCAAATTACCTACCTTGCCAAAAGCTAGTATAAAAAAACCACCAAATCCACTCTCAGCGCATCAATCTACAAGGCTTGAAATGGGTATGGATGGTAAAAAAGCTTTGGAATTTGGTGTTAAATTGGCTTTTCATGATATCTATGATGTGGAGAAGGGATTTATCACAGGCGCATATATAGACTTTTTTCATCTTTTGCTCTCCAAAGAGCAATCTGGAGATATAAAGTTGAAAAATTTAAATCTTGTTAACATCAACTCGTATGCGCCACGAGATAAAATCTTTAAGCCATTTTCTTGGGGAGTGCAGGTCGGGGCTGAGGCGTTTAGAAATCAGACGTATTTTAAACTCAAAGGGGAAGTGGGGCTCAGCTATGCCTATCATGATAGGCTCTTTGGCTTTATCATGATACGTCCTTCGTTTTACTATCATGATAGCCTTCTTGCAGGGGTTGGTCCTAAGCTTGGAATGATTGTTAATTTTGAAGATACTAAGTTTGGTGTGATTGGGGAGAAAAGCTTTTATAGTGATGGTGGAGATGATTTTCATGCGGAAGTTTTTTCTACTATCATGATAGATAAAAATAGTGCTATAAATCTAAAGATAGATAGTGATAAAATAGGGCAAACAAAAGCAGATACGCGTTTTAGTGCTTCGATTTTTTACTATTTTTAGGGGTTATCATGATACTAAGTATTGAGAGTTCTTGTGATGATAGCTCTATCGCTATCACAGAGATAAAAACAAAAAAGGTTCTTTTTCATACTAAAATATCGCAAGAGTTAGAGCACTCTGTTTATGGTGGTGTCGTACCTGAACTAGCCGCGCGCTTACATGCCAAGGCCTTGCCTGATATCTTAGAGAAAACAACAGCATATTTCCCTTCTCTAAAGGCGATTGCTGTGACCAATGAACCTGGGCTTTCGGTGACATTGGTGGAAGGAGTGATGATGGCACAAGCACTCTGCCTCTCTTTGGATGTTCCCATCATCGCGGTGAACCATCTCTATGGGCATATTTATTCGCTTTTTATCGAAAAAGAGACGCATTTTCCACAAACTATTTTGCTCGTTTCTGGTGGGCATACGATGGTGATAGAAGCAAAAGGCTTTGATGATTTTAGGGTGATTGCTTCTAGTATGGATGATAGTTTTGGTGAGAGTTTTGATAAGGTAGCTAAGATGTTGGGTTTAGGCTATCCTGGTGGCCCTGTGGTTGAGAAGTTAGCAGGAGAGGGTGATGCGCATCGTTTTAACTTTACCGTGCCGCTTTACCATTCTAACAAGATTGCATTTTCTTACTCTGGGCTTAAAAATCAAGTACGCTTGGCGATTTTGGAGTTGGGTGATAGCAGAAGTGAACAAGATACGGCAGATATTTGTGCCTCATTTCAGCGCGTAGCGACGGAACATCTCCTGCATAAACTCAAAAAGATTTTTAAAACGACAAAGATAAAAGACTTTTCTATCGTGGGAGGGGCAAGTGCCAATCTTTATCTTCGTGGAAAGATAGAAAAACTTTGTGCTGAATTTGGGGCAACTTTACATCTTGCAGCATTGGAGTATTGTTCTGATAATGCTGTCATGATAGGGCGGTATGCTATAGATGCCTATCATGACAAGCAGTTTACAGACTATAGCGATATCACATCAAATCCAAAAGTTTTTAAATAAATAGATAATTCACACTAAGTTCATATTGCTCTGCTATCCTAGCACTATCATGATAGGAGTAACTATGAAGTATATTTTGACACTATTGGTTTTTTCCAATATGCTATTTGCTAGTACGCTAGATGGTCTCATCAAGCAAGCTTTGCAAAAAAGCACATTGATACAACAAGCCAAAGCCAACAGAGAACTTTCCTCTCTCAAAGTACAAGAGAGCAGAGCTTCGCGCTATGGTGAACTGGGTGTTGTAGGCGACGCAACACACTATAACATCGAACGCACCCTCGCACCTTTATCACCTAATGCGATAGGTAGTGGTCAACCCATCACCACAAGTGATGATATTTTCTCACTAGGACTCTCTTACTCGCTCCCTCTTTTTACAGGGTTTGCACAGACAAGACAAGTAGAGATGGATGCCTTAGCAAGTCACATGGCAGAGATAAAACTCTCTTTGACCAAAGAGCAGTTGATTTATAATATCCGCACACTCTATCTTGCTATTTTGACGCAAAAAGAGATTTTGCTAGCGCAAAAAAAGTATACATCCACTTTAAAGAAATTAAGCAAACAGATAGGATATGAAGTAAAGTTAGGGAAAAAAGCCCAGATAGATTTACTTAAATCAGAAGCAGATTA
Source organism: Campylobacterales bacterium (assembly GCA_024278835.1). Classification (GTDB taxonomy): domain Bacteria; phylum Campylobacterota; class Campylobacteria; order Campylobacterales; family QNZT01; genus JANTGR01. Next base: position 39,341 of record JAJRSK010000059.1, read on the forward strand.
TCAAGCGTCTAAAACAAAAGAAGCTATCTTAAAAACCAATATCAAGACAACAAAAGCGACACTCTCTTCGTTGGTAGGGGAAGATGTGTCTGTTTTAGAACCTATCATGATAGCAGTTAAAGAGCCGCATTATTCACTAGATACATTGTATGAAACAAGTGCCACACTGGGCAAGATACAGTCCCAAGAGTTGGCGATTAAAAAAGCAGAAAAGATGATATCTAAAAGCAAATCAGCCAATCTACCACAAGTCAATCTAGCCTCATATCTTGGTAAAAACTATGGTGAAGATATCAAAACTAATGACTGGGATGATGAGACACTTTGGCAAGTCGGGCTCAATCTCAAGTATAACCTTTTGGATTTTGGTAAACGAGATGCTGGTGTACAAAAGGCAAAAATTGCAGCGTTACAAGCAAGGCTAAACAAAAAGCAGACATTACTTGACTTGAAAAAACTTTTGATTGAGTCTATTGGCAATATTGAACAAAGTTATGCTCAGTTTCAAGGAAATGCTACACAGTTAGCGTTGAGTGAAAAAAGTGGGAAAATAGAAAAAGTGCGTTATGAAAATGGTGTCGCTACACTCAATGATCTTTTACTAGCACAAAGTAAGACACTTTTAGCAAAAGCAAAAGTGATTGAGAGTAAGTATGGATATCAGAAAAATGTATATTATTTAGATTATGTATTGGAGAGAAGTAGTGAAGATTAAGAAAATTATTATTGGGGTAGTGGCTGTTGTCGCAGTTGTAGCGTTAGGTATAAAAGGTAAAGGACTACTAAAAAGTAGACAAGCAGAGGTAGCCCATGAAGCTTTACCCTCAGTACAAACCATGACTGTTCCTGTTGTCAATCCTACACAAGGAGGGATGAAAAATGCAGACTCCTTTCTTGCCCGTATCGCTTCAGACAAAAGTATCAAACTTTCCACGAAACTTGCTGGATATGTAGAAAAAGTTTTTGTGCAGGAGTCTCAAAAAGTGAAAAAAGGAGAGTTACTTGTCACTATAGATGAGACAGAATTACTCTCAAATATACGAGCACTCAAAGCAACACTCTCTACACAGATTGCCGATGCAAAAGTAGCAAGAAGCATTTATGCAAGAAATATCAAACTTTATAATATCGGTGGACTGCCTAAAGAGAAACTCGATATCTCACGCGTTGCCAAAGAGGCAAAATCTTCTATCGTAGAAAATACAAAACAGAAAATTGCGCAACTGCAACACCAAGGCACGTATCTTAAGATTGTAGCACCATTTGATGGGGAAGTAGATGCTATCCTCTTGCATGAAGGGGATTTGGCAGCAACAGGAAAACCAATCCTTGCTATGAGCAATGGCGATAAAAAACTACTTTTCTCTTATGCGCCTGCTGCAAGTAAGATAGAAAAAGGACAAGCTGTGCTTTTTGAGGGTGAAAAAATAGGTCAGATAAAATCTATCTACACCACCTCTTCCAATGGTCTTACAACAGCAGAAATTGCTTTAAGTGGTGGATTAAACCAGCCCGTGGGAAGTTCTCTTACGATAGCCGTAGTTACCAAAGAGTCCAAGGGATGTATCGTCCCTTCAAATACACTTTTGCATAAAAAAGAGGGAACTTTTGTGATGCTCTATCATGATGGTAAATTCTCTCCATCTAAAGTAGAGGTAAGTATGCAAGAGCAAGATAAAGCACTCATCTCTCCTTGCCCAGACAGACCTATCGCACAAGCAAGTGAAGTAAAACTTGCCACACTTCCAGCTTTTCAAAAGGTAGATGTTTTGGGAGCAAATGATGAGTAAAAACTCTAGCACATGGGTAGAAAAGATACTCAAAAAACCCCATATCATCATCTCCTTTTTAGCCCTTTTTGTTTTGGCGGGGATGATGGGTTATGGCAAGATTCACCGTAATCTTTTTCCAAACTCCAACTATCCTGAAGTAGCTTTAGTTATCGTAGAGCCCGGAGCATCTGCAAAAACGATGGCTAGTAACATCGCCGTACCTGTAGAAGAAGAGTTGTACGCTCTTGATGAGATTCGTCGTGCTTACTCTAACACTATCGATGAGGTAACTGTGATAAGAGCTGAGTTTGAGTACTCAAAAGATATCGACACCGCGGTCAATGATGTCACCAATGCACTCTCAAAAATTCGTGCAAAACTCCCACGAGATATCAAAGAGCCTCAAATCATCAAGATAACAGAAGCAACTGCTCCTATACTTGTCGTGGCAATGTCTCCTAAAGAAGGGGTCAAACTAAGCTTAGAAGATATAAGAGATTTAGCTAGTGGAGAGATAAAACACAAACTTCTTAAAACCAAAGGCGTGGCAAATGTCGATATCTTTGGTGGATTTGATAAAGAGGTGCAAATCATCATCGATAAAGATAAGTTGGATCGTTATCATCTCTCACTAGGACAAGTCATCGCGACACTTCAAAAAAATGATAACGAATATGCCGTAGGTTTTGTCAGTAATCAAGAGCATCGTTATCTACTAAAGTCCAAAGGAAAAAGAGAGAAGATTGAGAGATTAAAAGCCCTGCCTATCACGGCGGACTTGAAACTTTCTGATGTGGCAGAGGTCTATTTTGGGCATTATGAAAACTCATCTGGGTAT
>JAJRSK010000060.1 GCA_024278835.1 Campylobacterales bacterium
AGTACCCCATTTTCTGCTTTTTCAGGTGACTTCCAAGCCAAATACCTACTGTATGGAGCAGAGAGGCTATCTACCCTTACACACTTCCCCAAGCGTACTCTCCACCCAACCTTCAGGTAAACTCATAGCACATCTTCGTAGAGCATATTCATAATCAGCTTGATGATGATATCTTTTTGTTCAGGGGCAGAGGTGGCGACTAATAGTGCGAGTGATGCTAGGGCATTGTCGTTTATTTTGGGTTCGCCGTTGGGTTTGTGTAGCACACCATTTTTGTGTAAAAACAGCACAAATAAGTACGCCCCAATGCGTTTGTTGCCATCGTTAAAAGGGTGACCTTTGATGACATAGTAGAGAAGGTTGGCTGCTTTTTGTTCTATGCTTGGTAGTAGCTCTTCTCCTCCAAAACTCTGATAAATGTTGAGTATATTACCCTTAAATTCTCCTGCTTTCTCTTGCCCGAAAAGCTCTGTGGCTTCGCCTTTTTGTATGAGTACTTTTTTGAGCTCTGCTATGGCTTCTTTTGCTTCGGGATAGTCTAGTATAAATCTACTTTTTATAGTTTGTGCCACCTCACAAAGCGACTGCTCATCATACCCTTGGAGCAATGCCCAACTTTTAGCATAATTGCCTATGATTTCTACAAATCCTTTGGCTTCTGTTACCCCTAGCCCTTGGTTATCCAAGCCTTGTTTTATGAGTGATATAGTTTGCTCTAGCTCTTGGAGCTTTTTTTGTTGGAGTTTTTCTTTGTTTAGAGCGTAGCCCTTAATGATATACTGTTTTAAAACACTTGTAGCCCACACTCTAAACTTCGTTGCTTTCTGAGAATTGACTCTATATCCTACAGAGATAATGGCATCCAAATTATAAAACTTAACTTTTTTTGTTTGTGTTTTACCCTCCATAGCACCATGCATAGTGGTATGTTCCATTTTGGAACATACCACTTTCTCTTCTAATTCATTTGATTTAAAAATATTACTAAGGTGCTTTGTAATAGCAGGTCTTTTGACATCAAATAGTTGAGCTATTTGCTCTTGGCTTAGCCATACCGTCTCATTTTCAACAGTTGTATTTAGTGCAACTGTTCCATCTTCATAGATTACTACATCACTCATAACTCAAACCCTATCTTGGCAAGTTGTTCTTTTATCTGCTCATCTAGCTCTTTCTCTTTTGTCATCTGCTCTTTGAGTGTCGCTGTAAGCTCTGCTATCTTCTCTTTAAACAAGTATGCCGCCGTCCTCTTTTTAAATAGTGTAGGCTCGAAATTTTTGGTTGCCATGTTGTTCCTTGGATATTTATGTGGTATATTTTAGCTAAAACACTTTGCATTTTTCTCATCAGCATATGAACTACTTACGCACTACCGCCTCCACACGTAATCTGACATAATCCACAGACCATCCCTTACTATCATGATAGAGTATAGGACGCAATATCTCTACGCACTCTGCGACAAAAATGTCTCTTTGTTCTTTGGTTAAATCTTTTGTAAGACCATTTGTAAATATATCAAGCCAATTCTTGATGTCATCCATGGGTGTGGGTCTAGGGATAAGCGCTATGTATCTCACTTCAAATCCTTCTGACTCCAAAAGTGCTTTATACTCTCTGATGCTTGGGAAAAACCAAGGATTGTCAAATGTGCCAAATTCTGGATGTTTATCAAACACCTCTTGCATCGCGGAGACTATCGCAAAAACATTTCCTTCGCCGCCAAATTCACAGACAAATCGTCCACCATTTTTCAGTGCTGAGGCGATTTGTTGTACTGCTGTTTTGGCATCTTTGACCCAGTGCAATGTTGCATTTGAGAAAACGGCATCAAAGCTATCATGATAGGGCAACTCTGTCACTGAAGCAACATAGGCTTCGATTCCCTTTTCTCTACAAGCTTCTATCATCTGGCTACTCATATCTACACCGATGACTTTTGCGCCACTTTTTTCTATCTCTACCGCAAGTGTGCCATCACCACAACCCGCGTCCAATATCTTCTCACCATGTTGAGGTGCCAATAAATCCACCACAGGCAATGCCAACTCCGATACAAATCCTGTGTGCTTCTTATACGCTTTTGGGTTCCATCTGTTTGTTTCTTCTGTTTTCATAATCATCTTTCTTTTTTGTATATATAAAATTAGGATAGAACTATCCTACAGCTAGTTTTTGGGGGGGGGCGGTCATCCAATCAAGGAATCTATAAAATTATGGTAGTTTGCTTAGAGACTAAGCAGCAGGCAGAAGAGAAGGAGCGTGATATTTCTTGTGTTGAAATATGTGATATATGATGTTTTCATCTTTGCGCTCCTATTTTTTTTTTGCTGAAAGTGTAGTGGATTTATCTTGATTTGTCAAGGGAGTGGACTAAATCATATATCAAAATAGAAAATTTCTATCATGATACTCTTCTCAAAAAGAGGAGGGGAGTTGCTGTGTGTGATGAAAAATGAGAGGGTTTTGATTTCAGGGGAGGCGGTTATCTATGCCTCTATGGAAGTGGAAGTGCCATAGCGTTTTTTGAAGTGCTCTTAAGCAGGCTTAAACGCTTCTCTACTCTTACAAAACTCTCCCATAAAACACTCCTTTTCGCAGAGAGGTTTTTGGTGAATTCCTATTTTTGGTATAGGATAATCCCAAATGATGTGCCACGCCATGATTTTGGAGTTTTATTGATTAAAGCTATTTACCTCTTTAACAAATCTTTTGGATATACTCCAAAATTTTGAAAAAATAGTTTAGAAAATGCCCTTGATGTTTGTATCCTACTTTTAAAGCTATCTCTTTTATTGTTAAGTTTTGCTCTTTTAATATGCTGTTGATGTATTTTATCGAAAATTTCAGATTTTTTCTTTTCTCTAAAATTTTTGTGCTACTTTTTAAATCTTAGTCGCTTAGGTTGTATTTGATATTTGTAAGTTTTTTATCGTCAAGTAGTTTTTTTTAAATTTTCTTTTGTCATCCGATATGAAGTAATATACTCCACAGGTTCTGATATGGGTAATTCTAATTCTATATTTTCTTTTAAATCTTTTATCTGTTTTGCTCGTTTAAATGCGTTACTATTAATACCTAGTATTTCAATCATCTCTTTAACTCTTGATTTTTCATCAGTAGTCAAATTGTTATTTGGTAAAAATAAATTCAATTCATCGTCAAATTCCAAATATTTATCTGGATTATACGCAGGATTATCAGGTTTCAATATATTATCAACAGGCTTAGTACCTTTTACTCTGCAGTTTATATTACTATTTGCCATAAATAGGTTATCCCACAGGTAACCTTGTGTACTTTTGAGCGTACAATCAAAATGTTCTAAATCACCATTAATCAAGTTCTGATTACTCAAATTACCAATATATTTGCCATCTTTCCACTTATCATCTGATAATAACTCTCTATCACACAAAAGTTCTTCTGTATAGGCACATAAACCATTTTGACACTTAAGAAGACTCATTTTTATATCTTTAACATGGGTTTGACTACTTTTATATTCTGGATGATTATCGCCCAATCCCTCTTCCCAAGCTTTATATACAATAGAACGAATATATGACTTATCTATCTTCTGCATTAGTTTTGCAATCCTAACAATGAAGAGAGCTTTTTAAACTGTTTTATCTTCTCTTTGGCGTCTTGTGAGGTTTTATCTTTCATCGCTTTTATCTCAGCCTTCAAAGTAGCATATTCCATCAATTTTTTCTCTCGAAAGCTAAAGTTAGAATCTTCTTTGAGGTCAAAGACATCCGTAAGTATCCCCGTCCATGTAAGCATACGAGGATCTACAATGTAGTTATCTACATGGTTGTCACCCTCGTAATACTTTTCTCTATAGATTTGATTGTTTTTATCAAACTTTAGCTCTACTACTTCCCATGGCTCAAAACTAGAAGCTATCAGTGGTGAATGTGTAGCCATGATGAGTTGATTGTTTTTACCTATATTCATATAGAGGTCTGTGAGTTGCCTTTGAATATTAGGATAAAAAGAGATCTCTGGTTCATCTATGAGAATGGTGCTGTCTTTTGGTTTGTGACTTTTAAGAGGTATAAATGTTGAAAGTAAATTTTTAGCTCCTGTACTTAGGTCATCATACTCTATGGTAGTATCATTGGATAAATCTCTAATAATCAACTCTTCATAACTTTGAGTATCTTCATCTATATGTAATTTTAGGTTAAACTTTTGGATAATCATATTTATATCATCAGCTATTTTTTGTAAGATATTTTCATTATCTTTTTCCCAAAGAGCCATATCTTTTTTATAATCATCTTTAGTATAATTATCGTCATTTAATAATTTTGTAGATAATTTTTTTGTATATTTAGTTTTTTCTATTTCATAGCTGTCTATGCGTTCTTTTAATAATTTCCATGAATTGGTTTCTTCGTTAATATTTACTATATATTTATTGAGAAAATTTTTCTTTTTAAGATTTTTTAAAGTTTGGGGAATATCTTTTGTTTTGTAATATCTATCTTCAATTTGATTCTTTTGTTGATTTAAAATATCTAATTCCATTTCATATTTAGTAAAATCCCCATTAGCTTTTATTAATAAATTGGTCATCGTATCTTCCAGAGATAATAATCTTTCTTTATTATTTTGAGACATTTGTATAGATTCATTATGCAGTTTAATTTGTTTTTTTACATCTTTTACTGCACTAATAAAATAGTTTTTTTCATACTCAGTAAAAGTAAAATCGTCATAGAGAGGAAGTCTAGCTGTTGGCTTTTCTCCTATGGGTATAGGATTTAAAAGTTTACCATGAATCTTAGACTCATCCATTGTAAATAATGTTTCTACAATTTTTTCATCAACTAATTTAAATTTAGTACGAATATACTTATCGTCCGTATCTTCTCCAACAAATTCAGAAAAAGGCAAATAATTATTTTTATCTTGTTCAGAAAAATCAACAGTAGATTTCTTAACTATATCAAGCAAGTTTGTCTTACCTGTGCCACTCTGACCGATAATACAAATTTTATCTAAAGGTTTTCCTTCGTTAGGATGCCCTTTAGGATAGGTCAAATCCAATTCTAAATCTGAAAACTGTTTATAATTGCGTATATGTAAATAACTTACTTTCAACTTGATACCTTTATCTTTAAAAGATGATTAGAACTATTTTAGCATAAAGGGTTTTGATTTTAGGTGAAGCTACCATCAATACATGTAGCACTAGCCCATTTTAAGCGGGTTTAAACGCTTCTCTACTCTTACAAAACTCTCCCATAAAACACTCCTCTTCGCAGAGAGGTTTTTGGGATTTGCAGATATACCTTCCAAAGAGTACCATCGCTTGATGGAGGATGTGTAAGTCGGTTTTAAATTTTTTTGTCAGTTGCTCTTCTGTTGCGATGGCGGTTTTGGCATCGGATAATCCCAAGCGATGTGCCACGCGAAAGACATGGGTATCGACCGCCATGAGATTGGCTTGGGTGTACTCTATCATGATAACATGGGCGGTTTTTTGTCCTACACCCGCTAGCGTGACGAGCTCTTTTTCATCTAGGGGGATTTCTCCATCGAAATTTTCTATGACAGATTGTGCCATTTTGATGAGGTTTTTGGCTTTGTTGTTGAAAAAAGAGCAGGTGTTGATGAGGGCTTTGACATCATCAAGCTTGGCAAGGGCTAGTTCATGAACGGATGGATACTTTTCAAAAAGGGCAGGGGTGATGATGTTCACCCGCTTGTCGGTGCATTGGGCAGAGAGCAGTACGGCGATGAGAAGCTCATAAGCATTGTTGTAGTCAAGCTCTGTGACGGCATCATGATAGCGCTCGATAAAGATTTTTTTTATCGCTTCTATCTCTTTTTTGGTCGCTTTTTTTGCCAACTATTTTCCTTCGTAAAAAACCACTTCAGGGTCTGAATAATTTGGCACATCATCATAAGAAAAGACGGCGTAGTATTTGTCTATCTTGGTGGAGCCAAAGTTATCATAGGTGTAGTTATCGTTTCCTGCGTAGAGTTTTACGCCATCGTATGGATTTGTTGGCTTGTGGAAGCGGTTTCTCACGACATAAGCACCTGTAAAATTCTTATCACTTGGATTTTCCCAAGTGAGTTTTACCATACCTTTTTCTATGGATGTTCTTAGATTTGTGCATGGTGCTGGTGCAAACTTGGAGCGTTTGATGTATTTTACGATGAGTTTTACCTCTTGTTTATCACCTTTGCTGTACCAGTTCACGGCGTGCTCTTTAGAAGAACTTACCGTAGTAGCTTTTACGATGAAGCTAGCAGGTTTGTCCTCTTTGTGAAAATTTTCAAGTTCTAGGAGTGAAAAACTATCAAAGAGAAGATGGTGTTTACTTTTGTTTTTCAGGTCTGCTAAAGAGAGTTCATAACCGATAAATTCTATGCGTTCTCTGTTCTTTATATCTTCATAACTATGGCTTTGTGTGTCAACAAACTCTACATTGTATCTTGCATCGTTTGAGAGTTTTGGCTTGTTTTTGTTTTGTATGATGATATAGGCATCGGTGATAACGGTTTCATCAGGATTTGGCAGGGTGTCTAAGTCAAATTCCATATAGCCATAAATCTTTTCACCATATTTATCGTAACCACAAGAGAGTCTCTCTGTGTCAATACCCTCTTTTGATATGCTATTTGCCATGGTTGGGGCGATTTCTAGGGTTGTAGCAGGCAGAGTGTACTTGATATCGATGTGTGGACGATAGTGAATCCCTCCCCCATATGGACCATATCCCAAGTCAAACTGCATCATCTGAGAGTCTCGGCCAAGTGGTAGTTGGGTAGGACCTTGAAAACGAAAGAGTACTTTTTCATTTTTTATCTCTTCTTGGAGGAGAGATTTTTCATAGTCATTAAAATTCCATTGTCTCCAGATTCCTTGGGTGAGTTTTTCGGACTTGATAGTTTCACCTAGTGTTTGGATGATTTCTGCCTCATGTATCTGCTTGAACTCTGTAATCTCGCTCACGCTCTCTTGATTGACAAAAGAGAGTGACCATTCACCAAACTTTTCTATCTTTGCATTGACACGATTCATGGGATATAAAGAGATGGTTGCTTCTTGGATGATAGCATTTTCAGGAAGGTTTGTGAGTGAAAAAGCCATCACACCATAACTGATACCTCTGCCTTGGCTGACGCCAACAAAGATGGAATTTTTGCCAAAATGTTCTCTATTTTGCTCCCCAGATTTTTCTGCCACATAGCCAATTTCTTGGGGTGTTGGAAAAATGGTTTTGGAAAACTCTTCACGGTTTAAAAGTGTTTTGACCTTGAGTTGAGGTGCAAAGGGGGATTTTGTGTTGTTGATTTTATCAACGGCTCGGATATAGTAAAAATACTCTTTACAACTCTCTAGTTGGATATCGGTAAAGGTATGGTTTGATGTTGTTGCTATGAGGTTTTCTTCACGACACGCTTGTTTGTGTTGGGTACTTCTAAAGAGTTGATAAAAGAGATTTGGGTTGTTACTGCTGTCTTCCCAAGCAAGCGTGACTGTATCGCTATCAAAGGCATTGATATGAAAATTTTCTACTCTTTTTGGCGCGGCTTTACTATAGTTTTTGGCTTCTGAGAGTGCATAGAGAAGGGCGGGGATATTTTCATCGATGCTTTCAGTCATATTTTGCATATAGTCAGGGATATTTCTCGTGCCTACTTCAACCACGATAGCGATGATACCTTTTGAGTAGTAGTGTTCACGACCTGAGCCTGAGATAAGCTTTGTAGGTGGTTTACCACGATGTATGCCATACTCACGACCAGTTACTTTTTTGATTTCATAGTTCATATTGGCGCATAGTAGATTTAAGTCTGTGCCATTTTCTTCGGCTTCATGGTTAAACATATGGGCAGGAAAGAAAACATTGCCTTGTGAGTGATAATCAAGGGCGATGGTGATATTGTTATGTGCTGCAACAAAGTCTCTCATGGCAGCTGTTTCTGGCTCAGAAAAAGGAGCAGGACCACTATAAACATTTGAAGAAGTGTCTTTGCTTTTTGTATAGCCTACATCAAAGTTTCTATTTAAGTCTACACCAAAGGTACCATCTTTATTATCACGTCTATTTTTTCTCCAAAAAGAGAAGTGTGTACGCGAGTATTCAAAGCCATCAGGATTGAGACAAGGTACGATGTATAGAGTGTTTTTTGTTAAAGCCGCAGTAATCTTTGGATCAGTTTGATAGTTTTTTAATAGATGGTCTATAAAGTGTACTGAGAGTTCATTGCCTATCCACTCTCTTGCATGTACGGTGCCTGTAAAGAGAAGGGCTGGTTTTAAGTCAGCATGTTCTACATCAATGGAGATGGTTGCCAAGACGATTTCTCTGCCTTCCCACGTCGTGCCTATGTTTTTGATAGTGATAAGGTTTGGATAAAGTTTGACACATTGTTTTAAAAAGTCTACGGTTTCTTGATAAGATTTATATTGTTGTTTCATGGTTCCCTACGTTTATAGAATAATCAATGATTATAACATAAATTTTAGGAAAAGAGTTTATCAAAAAAACCTTTTTTCTCTTGAGGTACTTGAATGACAGATTTACTCTATCATGATAGTCTAGCAATGTGTAGCCTATATGTAACTATCATGATAGGGTATAAGCGGTGTTTAAAGCTTTAACATCTCTTTAAATCTTCCCCATTGTTTTAAAAGCTTGCCAAGGGTTTTTTCTTTCATGCCATCTATCGTTAAAAGAACATTAGGGTTGTTTTCTATCACATCTACAAGACCCTCTTTTCCATGTGTTTCTAGCATAGCACTTGCTTTTTTGTTGCCGATGCCTTTGACGGATGTAGTGAGGAAAGTATGTAACTCTTCTTCACTAAGGTTATTGACATTGAGACTTGACTCATCGTTATCTTTTGGTGCGTCTACTTCCATCGTTTTGATACTTTTTAGTGGATATTTATCTTGATAATTCCACTTTTCACTTGGCCACTCTTCGTAGTTTCTATCTTCAGTATTGAGCATAGGATAACGGCTATCAAGTTCAAAGATATCTTCTGTGCCATCACTAGTTTCTCTTTTTTGATTCATGAAGTATTCACCATCAAAACTTTGTGAGTATTTTCCAAAAGTGATATAACGCATGGTTCTTAGCAGTGATGCGTCGATTTTACCTAGTTCTTCCCAGTTGTAAAGTGGGATATTGGGCTTTTTAAATCTTCCGTCGGAAAGCTTCCACATGATGTACTGCCCAATCCAATCGCGGATATAAGGAAATGCAGCAAATGCCGTGGCACATTCAAGGATTCTATACTTTCCATCTTTACCCACCGCGACATCACAAGCCCAGTATTCGGCGTTGGCAGCTTTAGAGACTTTCACAGCCAAATCAAGAAGTTCTTTAGGCACATCCATATAATCCATACTACCACCCTGTGAAGTGTTTGTGAGCCATTCCCCTTCAGGTGCGCGTCTCCAAAATGCACAGACAGGTTTATGACCGATGAGCATCACACGTACATCTGCTTCCATCGGGACGAAGTCTTGCATATACATAGGATGGTATTTTTTCACATCAAAGAGCTTTTTGGCTTCTGCTGCGGAGTCAGCTTTGTGGACAAAATATCCACCATAGTTAGAGGGACCATAACTCTTTTTGATGATTTTAGGATACTCAGTTTTTGCGACAAAGTCATAGCCTTTTTTTCTATCGTAGTAGATGTAGGTTTTTGGGATAGGGATATCATACTTCCAACAAAAACGGGTGACATTCTCTTTTGACTTGTTTGAAAACTGTGTGTCCATCGATGGGATAAACTTGACATGCGGTAACTCTCTGGCTATCTCTCTAAATGTCTCATAAGCAGTCGCTGGGATATTTCCGATAAGCACATCAATCTTTTTACGCTTTACTTCTTTGATAAATCTCTCTTTATCATTTTTCCAGTGATAGGTGACTGTCTCTATCTTGTCTGGCCAGCCACGAAAATTTGAGTGATCAAAAAATCGTAGTACATAATCTAAATATAGAAAGCCTAATTTTGGTAGTTTTTTCTTGTTTTTCTTCTTTTTGCCCATGCTTTATCCTTGTTTTACTTTTCTATCTATTAAATCGACAATTAATTGAATTTTTTTAGCATTAAATTCTAATCCCATCTTTTCTTGTTCAGGTGTGGCAAAGGCTGGAATACCATTTATCTCCAATACCACGTACTCTTCTCTCTCCTCATCATAAATCAAATCCACACCAGCGATGTCAAGACCGGCTATCTTGGTCGCTTTTTTAGCGATTTCTACGACTTCATCATTGGCTTCACGAAGGATGACAGATCCCCCCGAAGTGACATTGGTTTTCCAATTGTCTTTGGGGGCTTGTCGTCCATAACAAGAGACAAATTCTCCATCAACGATATCGATGCGAAAGTCGGTGTTGTCATACTTGATAAAGCGTTCTACATAAAAGTAACGGATATCTGTCTGGTTGAGAAAAGGCATGAGCATATCAAGGGTGGCTTCATTTTCTATCTTGACTAGACCCATACCACCCCAACCGTCAGTTGGTTTGTAGACGATTTTTCCGCCCCATTCTCGGAGGATATCTTTGAGACTGCCCACATCATCTCTATGACAGAGCATGTAGTCTGCGGTGTTGATGCCATTTCTTTTGAGAAGTTGCGCTGTTTTAAACTTATCTTCACTTATATTAAATGCTTCATAGGAGTTGATAGTAGGGATGAAGTGATTTAACATTTCATAGAGATAGACTTGATACTGTGTCTGTTCACCGGCATTGTAAGAGAAGAAAAGGTCAAGCTCTTCCATGACGGTGCCACGACAATTTATCTCACCATTTTTTGCTGTTGCTTCTCGTAAGTTAAGGTCGGGAATGGTGATGATATCCCTCTCTCTGAGTGTGTCGATCAGTTCTTTTTGAATCCGATCACCGCCACTGTTTTGGTACATCCACATACCAATTTTATGTGTTGACATGGCTTTTCCTTTGACAATTATAAAGATAGTGTTATTATACGATATAATTGCTAGAAAATGGGCATATAAAGGGCAAAAAATGGGCAAAGCGTATGATTTTTCAGAGTTAGCGTCGATTATCAACATAAATTCTTATACAAAGAACAAAAATGGGGTGGATACCAACGCTAAAATCTTTGCTGGATGGATGGAAGAATTGGACTTTGAGACAATTGTTTATGAGCGTGAAGAGATAGGCAATCATGTTTTATTTAAATCCAAGCAAAAAGAGGGGAAAAAGTTGTTGCTTTTAGGGCATCTTGATACGGTTTTTCCTGCGCACTCTTTTGAAAAGTTTAGTGAAGATGAGGCGTGGATATATGGCCCTGGGGTTTGTGATATGAAGGGGGGAAACTTTGTAGCTTTGGAGTCGCTTAGAAATGTGAAAAAGAGTCATCATGATATACACAATATCGACTTTTTATTGGTGAGTGATGAAGAGAGTGGCAGTGATGATTCCAAGGCGCTTACCAAAGCATTGGCGGTGGATTATGACTATTGTTTAGTATTTGAAGCGGCAGGCAAAGAGGGTGAAGTGGTCATCGGACGAAAAGGTGTGGGAACATTTTTTATCGACATCAAAGGAAAAGCAGCGCACGCGGGCAATGCGTATGTCAATGGCACCAATGCCAATTTAGAAGCCGCGCATAAACTCATCGCGCTTACCGCCTTAACAGACCTAGAGAAAGGCACTACGGTCAATGTTGGAAAGATGGAAGGAGGTATCGGGGCAAATACTATCTCACCCTATGCCAAACTTGTAGTGGAACTGCGCTACACCAACACGGATGAGATAGATAGGGTGCTTAATGCCTTTGATGCTATCGTACAAAAATCATTTGTGGAGAATACGACAGCCATACTCAGTGGTGGGATACAGCGTGATGTGATTTAAAGTTCAGCAAAACAGTTAGCATTTCTCGCCAAACTTGAAGAGGTCTCAGGGGTGAAGCTCCCGACAGAAAAACGCGGAGGGGTGAGTGATGCCAATATCGTAGCAAGCCAAGGGGTCATCACGCTAGATGGTTTTGGACCTTTTGGTGATGGTGACCATACCATCAATGAACGTGCATCCAGGAGAAGCTATCATGATAGGATAGAGATGGTGACAAAGATATTTTCTGCTTTTTTAGAAGGGAGAATTTAGATGTCGTTTTCTACGCTTTCACCTGCCTTGCAAAAGGCAATTTCCAAAGAGGGGTTTAGCAAGCCAACCCCTATCCAAGAAAAAGTCATCCCTGCTATCATGATAGGCGATGATATCATGGCGCAGGCACAGACGGGTTCTGGAAAAAGTGCGGGTTTTATACTCCCAATACTTGAAAATCTTTCTCAAAATGAGAAAGAAGGCAAGGCAAAGATACGGGTGTTGGTGTTGGCGCCTACACGGGAATTGACACTGCAAGTGGCAGAAGATTTTGAAAAGTTTTCCCTATTTTTAGCCAAGAAACTAAAGGTAGTGGCGGTCATCGGAGGGGAGAGCATAGGAGATCAACTCTATGATATCCAACAGGGATGCGACATCGTCGTGGCGACAACGGGGCGGCTTTTGGATATCTTTTCTAAAAAGCAGATGAATCTCTCTAGGTTAGAATTTTTTGTGCTTGATGAAGCGGATAAGATGTTGGATTTGGGCTTTGAAAAAGAGCTTGAAGAGATTTTAAAAGAGATTCCCGCGTTACGGCAAAATCTTCTTTTTTCCGCGACGTATCCACCCAAGATGCTGGAGATTGCCAAGAAGATAACAGACAATCCTACATCTATCATGATAGAAGAAGAGTGGGCTGCAGTAGCGACTATATCACAGCGTGCTATCGCGGTCAATCGGGAAAATAGAGGTCCGTTGCTTCGTCATCTATGGAAAGCCAATAAGTGGGATTTGGTCTTGGTTTTTATGGCAAATAAACGGGCCGCGGATAACATCGCCGTGAAGTTTCGAAAGTATGGTTTACCCGCAGAGTCTTTTCATGGTGACCTTGACCAAGAGGAGCGAAATCGTACCTTACAAGAGTTTAAAGATAAAAAGATTCGTATATTATTTTCAACGGATTTGGCAGCAAGGGGACTGCATATAGATGCGATTTCTTGTGTGATAAATTATGATTTGCCACGCTCTCCTTCTGATTATATCCACCGTATCGGTCGAACAGGTAGGGCGGGGAAGTCGGGTGTGGCTATATCGTTTATCGGGCTGGAAGATGAGGTGCATTTTAAGTTGATTGAAAAGCGTAGTGATGTGCACTTGAAACGTGAGCAGATAGAAGGATTTGCGCGTGTGGGAGAACTTCCCAAGAAAGAGAAAGGCAAAGCCCCAGTGAAGGGCAAAAGAAAAAGTAAAAAAGACAAGTTGAGAGAAGCAGCAAGTAAGAAAAGTTGATGGCACTCTTTGTGCTTTAAGTAGTACAAATAAAAGGAGATTTATTGCAAGCAAAATTTGAAACGATTATCAAACATTTGATAGGAACCCCAAGTGCCTTAGAAGCTATCACAAAGATTGATATCTCTAGTCAGTTTAGGCCTAGTGAGGATACTGCCTATCATGATAGAAGTAGAAATATCAATGCCGCTTTTTTGATATTACTTTCAGGTACTTCACATCCTCTTTTTGAAGAGGCAAAAGCCTATCATGATAGCCACCAAAAAGATCCCATGGTGGTTTATTATCAGAAAATGCTCTCTTTAATACATCAAGAGATTGCCAATAGAGCCAAAAATGAGTCAGCTCTTACAACGGATATCAATGCCCTTTATACGATGTTAGATAGTGATTCTCAAGTCTTGTCAGAGCATATCTGGAAAGTTTTTTTCCCTGAGGCTTGCGGTATATTGGGACATCGTGATGAAGAGATAGAAAAGCTTCGTCAAAAGAGAAAGATATCTATCAGCGCACTTAATGAAAATCCAATAGAAAATATTGCAAATGAGATGTTGTTTACTTCCAATATCCTTTTAACTATCCCACCTGCTTCAAAAGATATAGATGATTTAGGATTTACCCCTTCTCTTGCAAAGAGACTCAAAGAAGTTTCAAAAGAGAAGCAGAAATTTTGGTATGACCATCCTATTCAGATGGGCGTAGAGATAGAGAAAAATGAAGCGATATATGGCTTGGTAGGTCTCAATGAAGCGATTAAGTTTGAAAAGCAAAGAGGGACGCTTAAAGAAGATGCAAAAATCAACTGTCTGCTCTCTGTCTCTGTGACACATGATGGTTTAACGGCTATTGCCAAAGAATACCTAGAAGGGGAACTCAAAAAAGTAAAAGATATTGAAAATCTTAATATCTTTGTGATAACAGAGGTGGATGCGGCAAACATTATAGAGACTTTGCTTTTACCAGCAGCGGATAGTTTTGGGATATCTTCTAGTGATGCGCTAAGCGAGATATTTGGTGTGGATGGTGAGTATGGCAGGCATTACTCTCTGCTTAAAGCCATCGCTGCTTTGTGGCAAGTGTTGGTGGATGCGCAGACACGGGCGACGTTTAAATTTGATTTGGATCAGATTTTCCCACAGGAGGAGCTTGTGGCGCAGAGTGGATTGAGTGCATTTGAACATTTTAAAACCCCTCTTTGGGGCGCTAAAGGGACAGATAGTCAGGGTAATGCGGTGGAATTAGGGATGATTGCTGGTGCTTTGGTGAATCAAAGTGATATCGGTAAATCACTCTTTACTCCAGATGTGACATTTTCTACTAATGCGCCAAGGGGAAGTCAGTATATCTTTTATAGTGGCTTACCGCAGGCACTTTCGACTGAGGCAGAGATGATGCTTCGCTATGATACGCCTTCTTTTGATGGAAAATCTGCTTGTATACAGAGGATTCATGTGACGGGTGGTACCAATGGTATCATGATAGAGAGTTTGCGAAAACATCGCCCATTTACCCCTAGTTTTATAGGGAGGGCAGAAGATCAAGCGTATATCTTATCGGTTCTGTTTGATGATACAAGTAGTTTGCGTTATGTGCATAAAGATGGCTTAATCATGCGTCATGATAAACATGCTTTTGCGCAGGAGTCTATCGAAGCGGCGCATCTAGGAAAGATGGTGGGGGATTACGTTCGGATTTTGTATTTTTCTTATTATGTGAAGGCTTTACCTTGGGATGCGGCAAAGATTAAAGAGGCTATCAACCCTTTTACCGGTTCTTTTGTATCGCATATACCTTTTACTGTGGTGGCGTTGAGGATGGCTTTGGAGGCAGCAAGTTTTTTCGAAAAAGAAGAGCCTGAAGAAGCAGATGCTTTTTTAAAGCTAGGGATACAACGCGTGGATGAGACAATCACTTTGCTTAGTGATGATGATTATTTATCCCAGTGTTTTCAAGATGAAAAGAGGGGTTGGGATAACTACTATGATATTTTAGATGCCATTGAAAAAGGATTGGGAAAAAAAGAAGAGTTTGCGCTAAGCTTACGTGCTAAAGCGCAATCCTTGATGCAAGATTTGAAGATATAAATCTTACTATCATGATAGCGGGTTAGTACTGCTCTTTTTCATCACGCTGGGATAAAAACTCTTCTATGTTATACATGGCACGGTACTCTGGGGACATGAGGTGGATAAGCATATCACCCATATCGATGACTGACCATTCGTCACTTTGTTCTATATCCAAAATACCGTCTGCTTTTAACTCTTTTTTGAGGTAATCTGCTAAGCTCATACCGTGTTTTGTGCCTAGTGTGGTAGCGATGATAACATCATCGACAAAATAATCTTTATCGCGCATGTCAAAGGCTTCTATGTTTTCTGCTTTTTTCTCATCTAAAAAATTGATAATGCGTTCTATTTTTTGGTTCATTGGGTTCCTTGTATAATATTCTAGTATCTCATCTGCTATCATGATAGGTAAAAATTCTCTTTTTAATTCTTGACGCAGTTTTGTTGAAGAGATAGTAACATTTATATCCAATTTTTGCAAGTTTTTAGGGATATTTAAGCCATCTCGGGTAGCAACTACAAAAGTGACAAGCTTTTTTAACTTTTCATAGGCGTGCCATTTGTTCAAATTGGCAACATTATCCGCACCTATTATGAGATATATGGTCTCTATCTCATATGTTTTTAAAAGATATTGAATCGTCTCTATACTGGGGACGGGGCGGTTCTGATTTATCTCAAAATCTAGTACTTCTGCTTTTTTGTAGGGTAAAAGTAACTTTTCTACCCACTTTAGTCTGATTTTGGCAGGGGCAAAAAATCTATTTTTGAAGGGATTTAGGTAGGTAGGGACGACAAAAAGCCTCTCGATATCAAGGGTTTTTAGGGATTGCTTGATGATTTCTTCATGTCCGATGTGAGGAGGATCAAAACTTCCCCCGTAAATTGCTACATTCATTTAAACTTTTTTAAACCTTTTTTAAACTATTATACTAATAATATATCACAAATTGTCGATATTTATTTTACAATTATACATTTATTTTAATAAGGGGTTTACATGGCACTTAAAGTGGCAATCACAGGTTTTGGAAGAATTGGTCGTTGCGTGGCACGCATATTGGATGAGAGAGATGATATTGATTTAGTCGTGGTCAATGATACGGCTGATCGTGAAATGACGCGATACCTTCTTCAGTATGATAGCGTGCATGGTGAGTTTGGTAAAAAAGTAGAAATTTTAGAAGATGATTATATGCAAATTGGTGATTCTAAAGTGAAGTTTTTATCAGATAGAAATCCTGAAAACCTAGACTTTGCCAAGTATGGTGCTGAGGTACTTCTTGAATGTACAGGTGTTTTTTATACGCAAGAAAAATCGCAAGTATATCTTGATAAAGGGATTAAAAAGGTACTTTTTTCTGCACCTGCCAAAGATAAAGAGACAGCAACATTTGTGATGGGTGTCAATGAAGACAAATATGCAGGTGAGAAAATCGTATCCAATGCCTCTTGTACAACCAACTGTTTAGGTCCTGTGGTCAAAGTACTGGATGATGCATTTGGTATCGAAAAAGGACTTTTAACGACGTGTCACTCTTATACCAATGACCAAAATATTTTGGATGTGAAGCACTCCAAAGACCCAAGACGCGCACGCGCAGCCGCGGTCAATATGATTCCAACTTCTACGGGAGCAGCTAAGGCGATTGCGCTTGTCATGCCACACCTTAAAGGCAAACTTAATGGTCAAGCGATTCGTGTCCCAACACCCAATGTTTCGATGATAGATATCAATGTGATTGTAAAAAAAGATACAACAAAAGAAGAGGTCAATGCGGCATTTGCTAAAGCCCAAGAGGGTTATATGAAAGGCTTTATCGAGGTAGATTATGATAAGCGTGTCTCTTCGGACTTTATCGGTTGTGAGACTTCGGCTATCGTGGCAGAGGACTTGACGCAAGTGATGGATGGCAATATGGTCAAAGTGATGGCATGGTATGACAATGAGTGGGGTTATTCATGTAGATTGATTGATATGTGTGCGCATATCAGCAAGGAGGCGTAAGTATGGAACTCTATTCAATCAAAGAATTAGATATCGATAATAAAAGAGTTTTTATTCGTTGTGATTTTAATGTGCCTAAAGATGAGTTTGGTAATATCACAGATGATAGACGGATTCGCGCGGCACTTCCTACGATTCGCTATTGCATGGATAGGGATTGTAAAATCATTTTGGCTTCGCACTTTGGCCGTCCAAAGGCAGGGGCTTGGAATGAAGAAAAAGATTCTTTAAAGCCTGTGGCTAAAAGATTACATTCGCTTTTGAAAAAAGATATTATCATGGCAGAGAATGTGGTTGGTGATGATACGATTGCATTAGCGCAAGGTTTAGAAGAGGGAGATATCCTTCTTCTTGAAAATCTGAGATACAATCCGGGTGAAACGGGCAACGATTCAGAATTTGCTTCACGCTTGGCGTCCATGGCAGATATTTATATCAATGATGCTTTTGGGGCAAGTCATCGAAAACATGGTTCTATCTATGCTCTGCCTGCATACTTCAAAGAAGGTGAAAAAGCAGCAGGATTTTTGATGCAAAAAGAGGTGAATTTTTTTGATAAGATGATTAAAAAACCATCGCGTCCTTTTGTAGCTGTGGTTGGTGGATCAAAAGTCTCTGGAAAACTTCAGGCTTTGGAAAACTTGATAGAAAAAGTGGATAAAGTAATCATCGGTGGTGGTATGGCATTTACCTTCTTAAAAGCACAAGGCTATGAAGTAGGAACTTCTTTGGTGGAAGATGATTTATTGGAAGCTGCTACAAGGATTATGGTACGGGCTAGAGAATTGGATGTGAAGTTTTACTTACCAGTGGATTTAGTTGTTGCTCCTGAGTTTTCTGATGAAGTGCCAGTAAAATTTCTGCCAATTCAAGAAGTCCCTAAAGAGTGGATGGGGCTAGACGTCGGACCCGCAACAAACAGACTTTTCCGTGAAGCCCTTAATGATGCGCAGACGATTCTTTGGAATGGTCCAATGGGTGTGTATGAGATGGATATCTATTCAAAAGGGTCTTTTATGATGAGTCACTACATCGCTGAATCTCACGCAACGACTATCGTTGGTGGTGGTGATACTGCCGATGTGGCACAGCGTGCGGGTGATGTGGATGAGATGACATTTATCTCTACAGGTGGTGGTGCAAGTCTTGAGTTACTTGAAGGAAAACTTTTGCCGGGTGTAGAAGCGGTCTCAAAGAAGATATCATGATAATTGCTGCTAACTTTAAAACGAATCATACACGAGTTAGTACGAAAACGTATATGGATAAACTTGCAGCATTTGTCGAAAAAGAGGCAATCACAGAGGATGTCTTAGTATTTCCTCCGGCGACTTCGCTAGATAGCTATCATTATCATGATAATCTCCGTGTAGGTGTGCAAAATGCTTATCCAGTCGAGAAAGGTTCTTTTACAGGTGAGATAGGATTGGAGCAAATCTCTGAATTTGGCATCAAAACGATTCTCATAGGACATAGTGAAAGGCGCCATATCTTGGGTGAGAGTCAAGAAGAGATAGCTAAGAAGTTTGCTTTTTTTGCAGAAGCTGGATTTGAAATCGTCTATTGCGTAGGTGAGCCCAAAGAGGTAAGAGAAAAGGGGATAGAGTCTGTGATGGCGTATAATCTTTCTCAATTTGAGGGCATAGACACCAACTATGAAAATCTTATCATTGCATATGAGCCAGTATGGGCGATAGGGACTGGTCTAACGGCAAGTAATGAGCAGATAGAAGAGACTTTGGGTGAATTGAAAAAACATGTTGCAAAACCTTTGCTATATGGTGGTTCTGTCAAGGTCGCCAATACTAAAGAGATACTAGAGATTAAAAACTGTGAAGGGATTTTGGTAGGAACTGCTTCGTGGGATGTGGATAGTTTCTGCGAAATGGTTGCTATCGCTAAAAGGCTATCATGATAGGAGGATTATCCTTATCTATCATGATAGAAATGTTTATTTAAATGGTTTTGAACAATCTTTCTCGATAGCGCCTGGGACGGTTGCAATCGTCATAAATTGTGACATACTTAAACTTGGATATGAAAGTGCTAAGTAATATTTAGCGGCAAGAATACGTGCTTTTCCATCTTCTATCAAGATAACATATGGTAAAAGTGCAGCGTTTTTAGTACCTATTTTTTTCACAAATTTAGCTGTTTTCTTTCCGATTTTGAATCCTACAATGGTTCTGTCTTTGTCGAGGTTTAGCTCAAAAACAAGATTTTTTCCACCTTTATAAGCTTTTACTTTTGCAAGTAATTCATTATGCGAACCTTTTCCTACTTTTGCCATATCATCATAGTAAGGCATACCCATCATAAAGTGGTACCCATCTAAATCATCAAAATCCATCCCATCACTTGAACCTTTTAATCCCGGAAATGCTTGGTTAATTTTGCCCAATATTTTTTTGGCTGCCCCATCATCATAAGATTTTTGTAAAAATGCTTTTGTAAAGTAGACTGGGTTTGTGATAGAAATCTCATTGTCTGCCTTGTTTACCAAAACGCGCAACACAGCAGCAAATCCTTTTTCTTTTTTGTTTGCGATTTTTTTAAGTGTTGGACAGGTAAAAACTACTGTTGTTAAGTCCCCTTTTTTATCGATTTGATGTTCTGCAAGTACCTCAAATCCTGCGCCCTTTAGGGCATTTTGTACGGCTGATGCATCTTGTAATGTGCCTTCAAGGTAAGTACTGATTTTCTCAGCAAATGCTGAAGAACTGAGGAGTGTGACTGTAGCTACGGTAGCTATAACTAATTTTTTGAATAACATATTTATTTTCCTTCTAATTTTTTAAGCTCTTTTTGAAGTGCTTCTATTTGTTGTTTGATTGACTTGACCTTGGTTTCTTTACTAACGACTGAGCCAAAATCAGACGCTATCTCTTTTGCACCCAGTACTGAAACCATGATTTGTGGAATCTCTGTGTCTAATTTTTTGATAAATGCAACACGTTTGGGATCAATTATCTTGCTTACAGCTTGCCAGTTTGCTAACTTTGGCATACCTATGACAAGTGTATTTGAATCTTTTTTGATATACATATACATCGTACAAGGGGCAAATACTCCAGCCCCTGCCCGTGAGCCTTCGTTGTCAAAGATTGAGTATGAAAACTTAAAGTGACAAAGTGAATAAGTCCAAAATGCATCATACATCTCAAACTTGTCATCTGTCTCTTCATAGGCTTCTTTAAAGTTTTCAAAGCCAGCGATGATGTACTCTTTATCTTCAAATGCTTCTTCAAACTTTTCTTGAAAATCATCGATAAAATCATCTAGGTCACCTTCTCTATTGAAAGTGACTTCAAAGTTCATCATTGTATCTTCAGGAAGTGCATCATATTCTACATAGGAGATATCACTGCCTAGCGTTTTTTCAAGTAGGGCATCAAGCGGGGGAAAGGTTGATTTGTAGCAGTCCCTCACTTCTGGATCGCTTATTTTTAAAATATCTAAAATAGTATCAGGGGTCAAGTGACCCACATGAGACATTTTATCATTTTGTCCTTTGTAGAGGTAGAGATCAAAGGGGTTAAATCCAGCAAGACGGGGCTCTTTTTCAAGTAGTTTTTTGAGTTTTTTTTCATGCACGATTGGAAAAAAATTTAGGGTGTCTAGGGTGGTACTACCATACTTCTTTTTATAGGCATCGTTAATTTTCTTGTGTGGGTCAGTAACTGAAAACCCAAGAGTTGGTAAATCTTTTTCTATCATTTTATAGAACTTTTCTGATATATCACCCTTGATGTTATAGTACTTTATACCTTGCTTGGCTGAGGCACCTACGGCAGAAAATGCCACGAGTGAAGTGACTAGTAGTAACTTCTTTATCATAATCTTCTCCTCTAAACTAACATATTGTTAGAAATACTTATATAAAATATTATTATAATAGAAGTTTATTTAATGGTGACTTAAATTATAAGTTTTTATTATTTTATTCTTCTAGTTAGTTACATGAATTTGTGATGTAACTTAGGTGACTTTAGTAAAGTTAGTATATAATCGCCATACATTATATGAAAAGAGAAGCCGATGAAATTGTTTGTGAGTAAGATGCTTTATATTGTTTTTATGCTTTTTATTATTTCACTTATCTCTTTTTTAGCGATTCATGCTGCACCTAACTCGTTTTTTGCTGGAGGAGAGTTAAATCCCAACATTACCAAAGAATCGATAGCACATCTTAAAGAGATATATGGTTTGGATAAACCACTTTATATGCAGTATATATCTTGGATAGTAGCACTTTTCCATTTTGATTTTGGGATATCGTTTGCTAGTGGTAAGGATGTGAAGGATGAGATACTTTCTCGTATACCAATTACTTTAATCATCAATGTTATTTCTATGGTGTTAGTCTTTATAATTTCCCTTTATTTAGGTATTAAGTCTGCTTTGAAACAGGGTTCAAAGTATGATAGTATGATGAAGCAATTTTCTCTATTTTCTTATGCCTTGCCTTCTTTTTATCTCGCACTTTTACTTATCATCATCTTTTCTGTGACACTTGGCTGGTTTCCTATTGCTGGTTTAGAGTCGATAGAAGCAAAAGAGGGGATAGGGAAGTTTTTTGATCAGGCATGGCATCTTGTGTTACCAATTTTTGTTATTGTTTTTGGGGGTGTTGGTAGCCTTATGATGTATGTGAGAAGCTTGACAGTAGAGATACTTAAAAGTGATTATATCTTTTTTGCCTCGTCGCGGGGGTTGAGTGAAAAAGATATTTTTTGGAAATACATCATGCCAAATCTTGCTCCCCCAATTGTAACGATGCTAGGTCTTTCCTTGCCTGGTTTGATAGGTGGATCTGTTATCTTAGAGTCGATATTTTCTATAGATGGGATGGGATTGCTTTTTTATCAGAGTGCTTTGAGTCGGGATTATCCTGTCATTATGGGGATTTTAATTATATCGGCATTTCTAACGTTGATAGGTAATATAGTAGCGGATTTAGTCTTGCTCAGACTAAATCCGCACTTCAAACGCTCACAAGTTTAGTCATCGTCATCATCTCCAAAGAGTGCTTTCATAGCATCAGAATTACTTTCTTTGACTATCTCTGATTCACCGTTTTCATTGGTTGTTGTTGTGACACCACCAAGTTCAACTAGTTCTATCTCGTAACCAGTTAACATAGAAGCAAGTCGGATATTGATGCCTGATTTACCAATAGCTTTTGATTTTTGGTCACTTGGCAATGTGACGATGGCTTTTTCGCCTTCTATTCTCACAGCAGAGATGATAGCAGGAGAGAGGGCACGAGAGAGAAATTTCTCTGGAATAGTTGAGTATTCGATACAGTCGATATTTTCCCCACTTAACTCTTTACTTACCGAGTTGATACGGATACCTTTTGTTCCTACCGTCGCACCTACTGGATCAATATTCGCTGCAACTGATGAGAGGGCCACTTTGGCTCTTTCTCCTGGAATCCTCGCAGAGTTATGGATAATGACAAGTTCATCTTTGATTTCCGGCACTTCTAGAGCCAACAACTCTTCTAAAAATTTTGGAGATGTACGAGAAAGTTCTACTTGCATCCCTACTTTTTTATCAATATAAACACGTCGGATGATACTTTTGATGGTGTCACCTAGTTTAAATTTTTCACCTTTGATTCTACTTTTCATCGGTAAAATAGCACGAACTTCTTTAAATTCACCATAAGTGTTTTCATCATTATCGACACGTGTTACTCTTGTATTGATGATTGTGCCTACTCTTTCTTGATATTTATCAAAAATATTTTGTTCTACAACGCGTTGAATATGATACTCTAGTTCGCGGTAAAGCACTGAAGCGGCGGTTCTGCCCATATCGTTTAAGTCTACCTTATAGGTGAGTTCATCATCCACTTCTAAATCAGAATCTACCTCTTTAGCTTCGGTGAGGCTCATGTACTTTTCTTCTGTTCCTTCTTCTTGCAGTTTCTCATCATCATCAGCTAGGATTTGTACCTTTTGGAAAAGTGCTAACTCTTTGGTATCTTCGTCAGTTTCTACACTGTACTCATATTCTTCGCCAAAAACACGTTTAGCAGTTTTAATTAAAGCGGTGCTGACGGCTTCTTTAGCGTCTTGCAATTTAAGCCCTTTTTCATGAGCAATAGATTCTATGATATTGGTTATCTTCTCCATGAGTTTCTCCTTTTTTGTAGCGATAAAATAGTTTTCTGGAATATTATTTTTTCGTAGGACGTCATTTTATCATGATAGGCTTAATGTTAGCTATCATGATAGTGTTCAAATCTTATAGTTTATTTGTTATCTTTTTCGTGTAAGATTTTATCGAGTAAGTTAAAAACGTCATCACTTCCTTCTTCCATCTCTCTAATAATTAGAAACAATTTATCAAAGTTTAGTTCATCATCTTTGATAATATCAAATACTTTATGGGTGGCGTTGTGTACCAGTGCATGTGGTGATTTTAAGAGTTTATAACTTACTGTATTTTTAAAGTAAGTTGCACCTTCTCCTTCTTCATACCATTTACCAAGTCTACAGTTTTCGTGGGAAACAAAGTTAAATTTCTCGGTTTGCGTAATGGCGGAGAGATAAGTATTTATTTTCCAAATTACATGATCTAGTTTAGCTAGTGTCATGAAGACTCTATCATTGGTACGACCGTTATTTTTTAATGTATCATGCATCATAGACGTGTTAGAGGTTAAAATTTCATTAAGTTCATAGACTGAGTTACTAGAACCTGTGATGGTGGTGAGGATTTGTGAAAATTGTCCCGTAATGGTCATGACATCTTGTTTCATTGATTGTAAAGAGATATTGATTTCTGAGACGGCTTTATTGGTTTGGTCAGCTAGTTTTCTTACTTCGTCAGCCACGACGGCAAAACCACGTCCATGCTCTCCAGCACGTGCCGCTTCAATGGCAGCATTAAGTGCTAACAAATTGGTTTGATCAGAGATGTCTTTGATGAGTGACAGAACGGATTCTACATCATCTGTTCTTGTTGAGAGTGATTCTACGGAGTTCATGGTATCTTCTGAAAAACTATTTAACTCTTCTAAAGTTGTACCGATTTCAGAAGTTTTTGAACTTGATTGGGTGATGTTCTGAAGTAGTGATTCTAGTTTGTTTTGTCCCTCTTTGGCATTACTGACAGATTCAGCCATATTGCCTTGGATATCAGCTATGTTGCGAATTAGCTGTTCATTTTGATACTGCATCAACCCTTTTGGTTTTTTACTCTCTTGTAGTTCATTTTTTTGACTTTCTTTTAAAGCTTCAAGCTTTTCTTTTAATAAAATATTTTCTTTGATGAGAGCATCATTTTTATCTTGTAGTCTTTGGGTGTCATCATGTTTTTGTTTGCGTTTAAATATAAGCATCCATTTTTCTCCAATGTTAAAATCATTTCATATTTGTTTTCTTTATATCGGAGTTTATGAGAAAAACTTTATTGTAGGGTTTTAAACGAAATTGCGCTATACTTTCCGCCAATTATATAAAGGCAAGAGAATGAAGTTAAAATTGGCAAAACAGCATATTGATGATGAAGTAAGTACGGTAACGTTAAAAGATATTGAGGTATTGTTGAAGGAAAAAGAGTCAGTGATACTCTATTTTGATCAAGAAAATGCGCATAAAGATTTGGTAGCATTGGTAGAAAAGTTTGAAGAGAAAGATTATTCTGTCTATCTTAAAGAAGTAAAATATGGTTTGGATGAGAACGATTACATCTACGAAGTACATATTCTTTAATTTCTTATCATGATGAATCCTCCTAAAAAACTTTTTATAGAAACGCTAGGTTGTGCGATGAATGTACGTGATTCTGAGCACATGATCGCAGAACTCTCTATGAAAGAGAACTATGAACTCACGACAAAGATGAATGAAGCTGACTTGATACTTATCAACACATGTTCGGTACGTGAAAAACCAGTACAAAAACTTTTCTCAGAGATAGGTGTTTTTAATAAAAAGAAAAAAGAAGGTGCCAAGATAGGTGTTTGTGGCTGTACTGCGAGTCATCTAGGCAAAGAAATCATCAAGCGTGCACCGGCAGTCGACTTTGTTCTAGGGGCAAGAAATGTCTCTAAAATTACCGAAGTCTTGCATAAAAAAGGGGCAGTAGAAATTGATATCGATTATGATGAAAGTGCTTTTGCTTTTTCTGATTTTCGCTCATCCCAGCGTAAAGCAATGGTCAATATTTCCATCGGCTGTGATAAGCAGTGTACCTTTTGTATCGTGCCAAATACTCGTGGTGTAGAGATAGCTATCCCTGCTAACTTGATAGTCCAAGAGGCAAAAAAAGCGGCACAAAATGGGGCAAAAGAGATATTTTTACTTGGTCAAAATGTCAACAACTATAAACATGAAGGGGTGGATTTTCCTGATTTGTTAGAGTTGGTGTCGCAGATTGATGAGGTGGAGCGTATACGATTTACTTCACCGCACCCTCTACATATGGATGATAAGTTTTTAGAAGTCTTTGCAGCTAACCCTAAAATCTGCAAATCTATGCATATGCCATTACAAAGTGGTTCTACAAGGCTACTTAAAGAGATGAAACGCGGTTATACTAAAGAGTGGTTTTTAAATCGTGCCAAAAAACTTAGAGATATGGTGCCAGATGTGCATATCTCTACAGATATTATCGTCGGTTTTCCAGGGGAGAGTGATGAAGATTTTGAAGAGACGATGGATGTGATTAACCAAGTAAGGTTTGAACAAATCTTTAGCTTCAAGTATTCGCCGCGTCCTGAAACAAAGGCGGCGGAATTTACCAATGTGGTAGATGCGTCTGTGGCAAGTGAACGATTGACATGTGTACAGGCTAGACAAGATGAACTTTTAGATGAAATTGCACAAGCAAGTATGGATAAAGTGTATGAGGTCTATTTTGAAGAACTCAGAAACAACGGTGGTGTTGCTGGACGTGCTGATAATAGTTTCATGGTGCAAGTAGAGGGTAGTGACGAGTTATTAGGCTTAACCAAAAAAGTTCGTATTACTAATCCACGGCGAAAAGTACTTTATGGAGAAGTCATTGACTAGAGAGAATAAAAGAAAAATACTCTCTTTTATTATTCCTCCCATTTTGTACGTGCTTATCAGAATTATTCAACTTACGGTAAGAAAACGTTTTCATCTCCCCTCATCCATACCAAATGAGCCTGTCATGGTAGCATTTTGGCATGGGAAATTGCTTTTGGCTCCCTTTATTTATCAAAAGCTTCGCAAGTATGTTAAAATAGGGGTGATTATCTCTGACCATTTTGATGGTGAACTCATCGCTAAGACGATGGGATTTTTTGGTTTTGAGACGATTCGTGGTAGCTCTTCTGTGGGTGGTATCAAAGTACTTAAAGAGAGTTTTAGGAAAATTGGTGAAGGGTATGATATCGCGATTACGCCTGATGGTCCCCGTGGTCCTTATCAGAGTTTGGCCGATGGAATAGTTTCTATATCTCAGAAGAAAAAGTTGATGATTGTGGCATTTAACTATAAAGCGAGTAGTTTTTGGGAATTGAAGAGTTGGGATAAGTTTATGATTCCCAAACCATTTTCCACGGTAGATTTTTATGCTAGTGAGCCTTTTGATATCGCAGGGCTAGAGAAAGAGGAAGCCAAGAGAGTGATAAAGGGAAAACTCAATGAAAATGTTAAAGAGACATAAGAAAGGAAACATGAGATATGAAAGCGTATAAAATAATTTTTAATACGATACTTCTTTTTACTATCTTTGCAGCTATCTTTTTCTTTGGATTTTCAGATTCGTACAAACTGTCATTGCAGGCGAAAGTAAAGTATATGCGTGGAGAGTATGCTGAGGCTAGGGTGATGGCAAAAGAGGCTTTTGATTTAGATCCTTATAATCGTATGGCTATCTCTATACTCTCTCAGAGTAAAATCTCTGCTGAGATGGCAGACTATGTAAAAGATGGGAAACAGTATCTTGCAAAGATAGACAAAATTACTAAAAAGCAAGATTTTTCTCGTCAAGATAGGATTAAAATAAAAATGATGTGTGAAGTAATGATTGGACGCTATGTGAAGTTGAATCCTACTGTTTTGACAGATAAAGATTTATATGCTGCTTGTACACAAACTTATCAAAATTTCAAGAAAATTTATGAAGAGCTTTTTCCAAAAAAAGTGCGATGAATATCTTTTTTATCTTGAAAAGATACGGGGATATAGCCCAAATACATTACGTACGTATGCACTCAATCTAAAAGAAGCCTTGGACTTTGTTCATATAGAAGAGATAGATAAGAAATATCATATTAACCTTATTCCTTATAGAACGAAACTAGTTGGGAAAAACAAAAAAACCATTTATAAAAAAGTAACTATATTTAGAAGTTTTTGTCACTTTCTTAGAGAAGATGAACTCCAAATAGTCCTTGTTGGGGACGATTCTATCAAGCTTGGACAAACTTTACCAAAGCCCATATCCAATAGACATATCACTGAAGCACTTTCTCTTTGTGATAAGGAGGAAAAATTATTGATTTACCTTCTTTATGCACTAGGATTGCGGATAAGTGAACTTGTAAATTTAAAATTGGAACATATAACGCTTGGCTGGGTGAGTGTTAAAGGAAAAGGTGATAAAATTCGTCAAATTCCTATTTTAGACAGATTGCAGAGAGAGTTAGATGATTTTATAGCCAAAAACAGTCCGCAAGTTTATGTTTTTGAAAAAAATCTGAAGCAGTCCAATGAAAATAAAATGCGTTATAAAGTGCAAAAGATTTTCAAAAAGATAGGTTTAAGAGCAACGCCGCATCAACTTCGTCATGCATTTGCTTCTGATTTGCTCAATCATGGAGCAAGGATTAATGATGTGAGTGAATTGTTGGGGCATAGCTCTTTAACGACAACACAAGTTTATACGAAACTTTCAAAAACGTTGAAAATGAATAACTATAAAAACGCACATCCCTTGTGCAGGAGTGAAGATGGGTCTGTTTAGTTCTGTAAGTAAAAGATTAACAAGGCAGTATATCGCTGTCATCGTTGAAGAGAACAAATGTAAAATAAGACAAAAAATTGTTAAAAATAGCGATCTTTTACATCTGGAGGATTATAGTTTTGACATTAGTTCAAAAGAGCAGTTAGGGGAGAAGATTACTACTTTTCTCAATAACTTACAAGAAGAGTATGATAATACTTATATCGCACTATTTCTTAATACTCTAGGACAAGGTATCATCCCTGTATGTGATGAAAATATTCTCGAAAAGTATCATATAGACAGAAAAAGTATCAAAACTATTTGCGTGGAAGAGCGTTTTATGATGTATGCTACGCTGATAGATGTTAAATGGGCAGATAAACTATTTCAAGACGTTGGTTTAGATTTTGTATTTTCACCTTTTTTAATTTTGGATTATTTTATTCAAAAAGAAGAAGTTGTTACAGGACAGGTGACGCTTAATATCTTAAATACGAGCAATGCACTTACTATCATGATAAGTAAAGATTCACGTCTACTCTATGGCTCCTTTTTCAATGTGGCAAAAGATGAAAATCTCTTATATACGGATTACTCAGAAGGGGAAGAACTTGATGATGATGAGAGTTTTGATGAAATCGACTTGGATGAGGATGATGTAGAGATGGATGAGATAGGTAATATCACTGATAATAGTAACTTTGTTAACAATGTGTTAAAAGAACAAGCCAATCTTGGTGCCCAAGATGAGAGAATTATAAAATACCTTTCTGCTGCCTTAAGAGAGTTTTATTCGGATAACCTTTATGAAAGTGA
Organism: Campylobacterales bacterium; assembly: GCA_024278835.1. Classification (GTDB taxonomy): domain Bacteria; phylum Campylobacterota; class Campylobacteria; order Campylobacterales; family QNZT01; genus JANTGR01. Next base: position 29,193 of record JAJRSK010000060.1, read on the forward strand.
ATTTATCAACCATGCAAAAATTTATGATGGGGCAGGGATTCATGAGGGTGTGATGGCTTATATAGAAAATGAGTTATTACTTGATACGAGCGCAGTGAATATCTCTGTAAGAGATGCTATCATCAATCTTTCAGAAAAAGAAGTTTTAGCCTAATGCACAGTTATAAAACACCCAGAAAAAAACCACTCTTTAGTAAAGATTCACTTTTGTGGATGATGTTTGTTTCTGTAATCTTTCTTGCCTTGGTAGTGTTTGGTTCTTATTTATACTATAAGTCATCAGGATATCAAGATAAGCTTACAAAGGTAGAATCCTCCAATAAAATACTCTCTGAGTCTGTGATAAGTTATGAAAAAGAGATGAAGATACTGAAAATGCAAAGTGTTTTAAGTCAAGAGGTAAAGTCTTCCAATATGCTTTTGAAAAATAGTATCAAAAATCTTTTTGATTTAGTGCCAGATCAAATTACACTCACAAAAGTGGTGATGGAAAAATATATGCTTCATTTGGAAGGTACTACACATACAAAAGATACGTACAGATTATTACTTGAACCGCCATTAAAATCCATTTTCAATACTAGTAAGGTTAACTTTAAATTTAATGGGCTGATTGGAAAATATGAATTTACTTCTATCAATAGTATGAGTGAAGATGGACAGGAGGAGATAGATGGCAAAAAATAGTGGTGATTCAACTATCAAGTTTTTAATCTATGTGTTGCTCTTTTTGATTTTTGTATTGTTGATGTTAGTACTTTTTATCATACCAAGTATCAAAAATTATAAATCTAAAAAGTCTGATTTTCGCACCTTCAATTCACAAAATGTACATTTGTCAAAAAAACAGGTAGATTTGAGTCGACGTATAGAAAGCTATAAAAAAGAAAATAGTAAATTATTAAGATCTTTTTCTACAGATTTTAATAAAACAGCGTTTGTTGCTTTTGCTGAGAATTATTTTACCAATGTTACTTTATCCAAGGGTATGGTAAAAGATTCACAAAGTCAGTTTAGAGAGTATGCCTTTAAAGCAAGTTCACAATCCAAGACACCTGTTGATTTTTATAGGTTTATTGATGCTTTGGAAAACTATCCTTCTATAGTGAAAATAAACTTTCCTATCACTTTAGTTTCCAAAGGCAAAAATATAGAGTTAGATTTCAATATGAGTATTTATAAGGCAGAATAATAGATAATTAATAAAAATTTTTGTTACTTTTTGTTAATTATTCTAAAAAGACAGCATAACTTAAAAAAGAAATGGGTAGGATATTCACGTATAATAAATTTATTAGGAGTGAATATATGAAAAATTTAACTGTAAAAAGTTCAATTATCGTAGCAGCTTTATTGGCTGTAGGTTTTAGTGGATGTGCTGAGAAAGCAAAAAGTTGTAATTCAGTAAAAGCTGTAACAAAAGTTGATAATAGAGACAGTAGAATTGCGCAGCTTCAAGCTGAGTTAGCAGCTGCCAAAAATGCACCTGCAAGAGTAATTACTAAAACAGTTGCTGGGAAAAGTGAGCTTTATCCGCCGAATGCTCAACCAGGTAAATGTTACGCAAGAGTTTTAACACCTGCAAAATATGAAGTAAGAACTGAAAAAGTTTTAGCATCTGAAGCAAGTTCAAAAGTAAAAGTGATTCCTGCAAAATATGGTTACAAAACAGAAAAAATTCTTGTTAAAGAAGCAAGTAATAGAATTGTTCCAGTAGCAGCTACGTACAAAACAGTAACTGAAAAAATTCTTGTTGCTCCGGCAACTGAGAGAATCGTAACTGTTCCTGCTACTTATGGTACTGTAACTGAGAAAATTCTTGTTGCTCCAGAAATGACTGGTTGGAAAAAGGGTAACAGAGCTAAAAATGCAAATGTATGTTCTACAGGTGACTGTGAGCAAGTAAGAGGTGCAACAGGTGAAGTTATGTGTCTTGTTACTACACCAGCAAAATATAGAACTGTGACTAGAAAAGTTGTTAAAACACCTGCAACGACTAAATCTGTACCAGTACCAGCTGTATATAAAACAGTGACTAAAAGAGTTGTTGTTACACCTGCAACGACTAAATCTATTCCCGTACCAGCACAATACAAAACTGTAAAAGTTAAAACTATTGTTGCTTCAGCGACTACAAGAACTACACCGATTCCAGCAGTTTATAAAACTGTTACGAAAAAAGTTAAAGTTGCTGATTCTGTACTTACTTGGAGAGAAGTTAAGTGTAAATCAGTTAGATACTAGTCTCTAGTAAATAACTATTAAGCAAAGAGGTTTTTCCTCTTTGTTTTGTCTCCCTCCTATGAGATGTCTTCTTTGTAAAAAATTCTCTTTTTCGCATATTTGTACGAACTGTCAAGGTACATTTTTAAAACCTACACTCTCCTCACGTTTTTTAACTGATGATTTTAAAGTCTTTTCTTTTTATCGCTACAGTGATATCGCAGCACTACTTAAAACTAAACATACCCATATAGGGGCAGCTATTTATAAGATATTAGCATATAATGCGATGAAAAAATTTGCAGATAATTTTTCTTTTGAACAGAAGGTATATGCAATTGGCATAGATGACCATAGTAAGCATGGATATGCCCATACAGCTATTTTAACTAAAGCATTAAAGTCTGATATAATTACCCCTCTTTTTGCTACATTACGTGCGAGCAATAACGTGCATTATGCTAGCAAATCTTTATCGTATCGATTGGCACATAAAAGAGGTTTCATTTATCATGATAAGAGCCCAAAAGATATCATATTAGTGGATGATATTATCACCACCGGAACGACTATTTTAGAAGCGCTAAAAGCGATAGAAAAAGCCCAATCAACCCCTATATTTGCGCTAACTTTGGCTGATGCGAGGGACTTATAAGTGCATTTAGGATAGACTATACCAATTTAGTAAAAAGGCGATAAATGGATAATCTTTTTGAGAACAATGACGGTGTGGATGATATCAAGATTGAAGAGTCGATTAAAGGCTCTTATCTAGATTATTCGATGAGTGTTATCATTGGTCGTGCACTTCCTGATGCTAGAGATGGTTTAAAGCCAGTCCACAGAAGAATTCTCTATGCGATGAATGAACTCAATCTCTCTGCCCGTGCTCCTTATAAAAAATCAGCAAGAATTGTTGGTGATACTATCGGTAAGTACCATCCACATGGTGATAATTCTGTTTATGATGCATTGGTACGGTTGGCGCAACCTTTTTCGATGTAACATCCTCTCGTTGATGGTCAAGGAAACTTCGGTTCGATTGATGGGGATAACGCGGCGGCGATGCGGTATACAGAAGCAAGAATGACATCTCTCTCTGAGGAATTATTAAAAGATTTAGATAAAGACACAGTTGATTTTGTACCCAACTATGATGATAGTATGTCTGAACCTGATGTTCTTCCTGCACGTGTACCAAATCTGCTTTTAAATGGCTCTTCAGGTATCGCTGTTGGTATGGCGACAAATATTCCTCCACATCGTTTAGAAGAGCTTATAGATGCGCTTATGTTACTTATCGAAGATGGTGAGACTGATATCGAAGTATTAATGGACGTGGTTAAAGGACCAGATTTTCCAACGTATGGTGTGATTTTTGGTAAAAAAGGTATCCGTGATGCCTATACAACAGGGCGTGGACGTGTCAAGATTCGGGCAAAAACGCATATCGAAACCAAGAAAAATAAAGATGTTATTGTTATAGATGAACTGCCTTATCAAGTAAACAAATCAAAACTCATAGAAAATATCGCTGGGTTAGTAAGAGATAAACAACTTGAAGGCATCTCAGAAGTGAGAGATGAGTCAGATCGTGAGGGGATTCGTGTTGTTATTGAGTTAAAACGTGATGCTATGAGTGAAATCGTTTTAAATCATCTTTTCAAGTCTACAACGATGGAGATGACCTTTGGTATCATTTTATTGGCGATTTTAAATAAAGAACCAAAAGTATTTAATCTCAAAGAACTTTTAGAAATCTTTCTTTCACATAGAAAAACAGTCATTATCCGACGGACTATTTTTGAACTTGAAAAAGCCAAAGCAAGAGCACATATCTTAGAAGGTCTCAAAATTGCTCTTGACAATATCGATGAAGTGATCAAGACGATTCGTGCTTCTGCAGATACACAAGAAGCCAAAGATGCTTTAGTATCAAAGTTTGGTCTTTCTGTGATTCAAGCCACGGCTATTCTGGATATGAAACTTCAACGTCTTACCGGACTAGAGCGTGAAAAGATAGAAAATGAACTTGCTGAATTGATGGCAGAAATTGAAAGACTAAGTGCCATTCTTAAAAGTGAAGCCCTTTTAAATGAATTAATCAAAGTGGAATTAGAAGAGATAAAAGCAAAGTTTAGCATCCCACGACGTACAGAAATAGTTGATGATTATGATGAGATAGATATCGAAGACTTGATTCCAAATGAGCCGATGGTGGTGACTATCACGCATCGTGGATATATCAAGCGTGTACCTCTAAAACAGTATGAGAAACAAAACAGAGGGGGTAAAGGTAAAACGGCATTGACAACGTATGAAGATGACTTCATCGAAAACTTCTTTGTCTCAAATACCCATGATACACTGATGTTTGTAACAAACTTTGGTCAACTTTACTGGTTAAAAGTTTATAAAATTCCTGAAGGCAGTAGAACAGCTAAAGGTAAAGCGGTGGTGAACTTGATAAGTCTTCAAGCAGAAGAACAAATCAAAGCAATCATCCCAACAACGGATTTTGATGAATCAAAATCCATGGCGTTTTTTACGAAAAATGGTATCGTAAAGAGAACAAACTTAAATGAATTTAAAAATATTCGTTCAGTTGGTGTAAGAGCTATCACACTTGATGATAGTGATGAGTTAGTTGATGCGCGTATCGTTTTCCCTGAAGATCAAAATCTTTTTGTTGTTACGAAAAAAGGTATGTGTATCCGTTTTCTTATCAAAGATACGAGAGAGATAGGTAGAACGGCTCGTGGTGTAACTGGTATACGCTTTAAAGAAGAGGGTGATGAAGTAGTTGGTTCTGTGGTTATCAACAATGACCAGCAAGAGATTTTGACCATTTCACAAAAAGGTATCGGTAAGCGTACAACGGCTGATGAGTATAGAGAACAAAAAAGAGGTGGTAAAGGTGTCATCGCGATGAAGTTAACAGCTAAGACTAAAGAGATTGTCGGTGTTGTACTTGTCAATGAAGAGAAAGACCTCATGGCATTGACTTCTACTGGTAAAATGATTCGCGTAGATATGCAAAGTATTCGTAAAGCGGGTAGAAATACTTCGGGTGTTATTGTGGTACGTGTCGAGGGTGATGATGTTGTTTCTAGCATTGCTAGATGTCCCAAGGAAGCAGAGATAACAGGCGAAGAACAGAGTGATGAGGACTAATGGATAGGGAGTTTTTCCTTTTTCCATGCATTGATGCCACCTTTTAGGTTATATACGCTAAACCCTGCGTTTGAAAGTGTTCGGGAGGCAGAGATACTTCTGCTTCCACTTCTGCAATAGACTAAAATTTTATTATTTTTATAGGCTGATAACTTTTTGATATTTTTTGCAAGTGTTTGTAGTGGTATATGGATAGCTCCTTCAATCATCCCGTCTGTTTTTAGCTCTTCTTTAGTTCTGACATCGACAAGGGTTGTGTTGTTATCATGATAGAAACTGTAGGCTTGTTGGGCATCTACATTTTTAAAATTCACCATGATTATCCCTTTTTGATAGAGGATAAATGTAAGCGTTGCTGCAATGAGTACCCAGTAGAACATATTGTTTGTTAATTTCATGATAAGCCTTTTGTAGTAACAAATACTACACACTTTATCGTTATACTTTCCTAAAAGGGATGTTATGAAAGTGCTGTTAGTTTTATTGTTACCACTGTTTTTGCTATCACAGTCTATCTCCATACAAGTACTAGGTTCTGGTGGTCCTGAGTTTAGTGAGAGGGCTTCTAGTTCTTATATCATATGGGTAGATGGTAAAGCTAGGGTTTTAGTTGATGTGGGTGGTGGTAGTTTTTTACGATTTTCTCAGAGTGGGGCAAAAATTGAAGATTTAAAAGTCTTGGCTTTGACCCATCTACATATAGACCATGTGGCTGATTTGCCACAGTTTATGAAGGCGGGATATTTTACTAACAGAAAAGAACTTTTACCCATTTTAGGTACGACAAGCCGTGGGAATTTTCCCGATATTTATACATATCTAGAGCGACTGTTTGGCAAGATGGGTGCCTATGCCTATATGCAAGATATATTGACATCTAAAAGTGACTCTTTTCAAATCCAAGCTATTTTAAGAGATCAAAAACTAAGAAGTATGCAGATAGATGATATCAAAATCACCACGGTGGGTGTGCATCATGGCAAGATACCGGCTATCGCGTATGCTTTTGAAATAGAAGGTAAAAAAATCGTTTTTTCGGGGGATACCTCTGCTAGTCAGGAGGTGCTTATCTCTCTTGCTAAAGATGCTGATTATCTCATCGTGCACCATGCGGTACCACAAGATGCAGGAAAATTTGCAAAACAGTTACATATGACACCAAGACGTATCGGTGAAGTGGCAAGTAGGGTAAATGTAAAACATCTCATCCTTTCACATAGAATGAAGCGTACCCTTAATAGAGAAGATGAGAGTGAGCAGTTAATAAGAAAAAATTTTAAAAATGAGATTATTTGGGCGGAGGATTTGATGAAAGTAGCACTTTGATATTTCGGGTATAATCATATAAAAAAAGGAAGAAATATGGATTTTAATACGCTGCAGAAGGTGCTTTTGTCATTTCAAGGGACGACATATGACTATCCTTTTGATGAAGAGACGCGGGTGTATCGTGTGGGAGAGAAGATATTTGCACTAACAAAAGATACGACGCCTTTGCGTGTCAATCTCAAATGTGACCCTATCTATGCACTAGAGTTGCGCTCTTTATATGAGGGTATTATCGCTGGATATCATATGAATAAAAAACATTGCAATACCGTGACATTAGAACAAAGTGATGTGGATGAGGAATTGGCAAAAGAGTTGATGGCACACTCTTATGAGTTAGTTTTTTCAAAGTTGAGTAAGAAACAGAGAGATTTAGTAGGGCGGTGAATACAGAATGAAAGATGCTCTGTTTAACGTGGAAAAAGTCTCTAAAATTGCGCGTGAGATTAGTACTGTGTATAAAGAGTTTGAAGAAGAAGCATTTAAAAAAGAGGTTTTAGAGAAGTTTCCTCTTCTTGAATTAAAAGAGCGTATTTATCACATACGGGATAGCTTGGCTACGTTTTTGCCTGATGATTTTCAAGAGGCAACAGAGATACTTTTAAAGGCTTTACCACCAGAACTAGATTCTACAAAAAGCGATGATGATTTTGGTGATTTTATCTATGCCTCTTATAGTGAATTTGTACGTGCTTTTGGTTGTCATGATAAGTATCTTGATTTTTCACTTTTGGCATTGGCTGAGATGACTAAACGTTTTTCTGTAGAGTTTGCTATACGGGATTTTATTAACTATTTTCCCCAAGAGACATATGCCATGCTAGAGGAATGTGCAAGGTCAAAAAATTATCATCAAAGACGCTTAGCATCTGAGGGCTTACGGCTTAAATTGCCTTGGGCAAATAAGATAGAGATTGATTATCATGATAATATCCCCATACTAGACAATCTCTATCATGATAAGTGCCGTTTTGTGACACGTTCAGTCGCAAATCACCTCAATGACATTTCAAAAATAGATGCGAAATTGGTACTTAATACTTTAGATAGATGGCAAAAATCAGGGAAACAAGAGAGTGCAGAGATGGCGTACATCATCGCTCATGCCCTACGCACATTGGTTAAAAAGGGAGATGAAAAGACATTAGAATTTTTGGGATTTTCTACGGAGCCTTTGATACAAGTACATCATTTTAATCTGCTCAATGATGTTATCATGATAGGGGAGAGTTTGGTTTTTTCATGTGAGATAGCGTCTCAAAGAGAGGAACGCTTAGTGATAGATTATATTCTCTATTTTAGGACTAAGGCGGGTAAATTAAACCCCAAAGTGCATAAGTTAAAGAAGCTTATCATGAAAGAAGGAGAATCTACAAAAATAGAGAAAAAACATCTCTTTAAAGCAGGGATGACAACACGAAAATTTTATGCAGGTGAGCATAAAATAGCCCTGCAAATCAATGGAAAAATAGTGGAGACATTGACATTTAATCTAAATGTTGTAGAATAAAATAAAAAGGTTTTTAGTGAAAAAAATTGTTTTTATTTTATCATTTTTTATGCTCTCTTTAGACGCTAAAGATTATACACTTCATGTGCAAACACAAGCGTTTATCACGATGATGGTGGAGGAGTATAATTTTAAACGCGCTTACCTTGAAAAGCTTTTTAGCTCGGTAGAAAAACAGACAAGACCTTTGGCGATAGTGACTAGAAAACCTTCCAAGAAACCAAGCTTGGCTTTGCAGAAAAAATATCCTCGTTATGGTGCATGGGATAGGTATGTGAAGCATAAAGTGACAGCCAAGCGTGTTAGACAAGGCAAAGTATTTTTAAGAAAATATCGCCGTGTTTTTGCGAAAGCAGAAAAGAGATATGGCGTGCCAAAAGAGTATATAGCAGCAATCATTGGTATCGAGAGTGTTTATGGTGGCAATGTAGGGAAATATCCTGTTTTTGATACTTTAACAACACTTGCATTTGAGAAAAATAGACGAAATAAATTTTATAAAAATCAGCTCAAAAAGTTTATCGTGCTCTCTTTTAGGAATAGATTTAATCCCAAAAATGTCAAAGGCTCTTATGCTGGGGCGATAGGTCTGTGTCAATTTATGCCGAGTAATTATGAGCCTTATGGAGTGGATTTTAATGGTGATGGTCGGGTCACACTTCAAAATCCTGTTGATGCTATCGCTTCGGTGGCAAACTACTTGAAACAAAATGGCTGGAGAAGAGGAGAACCCGTAGCTACGAGAGTCTCTTATGCTGGAACTAGGTTTAAAAAGTATAAAACAGGCTATGATAGAACCTATAATAGGGCTGCATTGGTTGGCATCGCACCCAAGCAAAAATGGGTCTATCATGATAAGGTGCGTCTCATCAAACTTAATCGTGCAGAGTATGATGAGCTCTGGTATGGAGCGAAAAACTTTTATGTGCTTACGCGCTATAACCACAGTGCTTACTATGCGATGAGTGTGCACCAACTTGCTAAGAAGCTTAAAAATTCACTATCATGATAGAAGAAGATAATTTTGCAGAAGCCTTTGAAAACTTAGATTTTTCAGGGCAAGAAATCATTGCAAAAGAGTTTGAAGATTGTACCTTTAGCAAGTGTGATTTTTCGCATGTCTCTTTTAAAAAGTGTAAGTTTGACTATTGTCACTTCTCCCATTGCAATCTCTCTTTGATGCAAGTGTTGGATAGCCAATTTTCAGGGGTGATTTTTGAAGATTGTAAAATCATCGGGGTGGATTGGACGAAGGCATCTTGGTCTGCGCTGACCCAACGCGCACCAAAGTTTAAAAGAAGTGTTTTAAATGACTCCTCGTTTTGGGGACTTAGACTAGAAAGCATCATGATAAGTGGCTGTGAAGCGAGAGATGTGGACTTTCGTGAAGCCAATCTCAAAGAGGCAGACCTGCAAGATACAGACTTTACTAGGGCACTTTTTAGAAATACAAATCTTACAGAAGCCAACTTTACACATGCTAGTGGCTTTGACATCGATGTGCGTGTCAATGATATCAAGGAAGCAAAATTTAGCCGTTATGAAGCGTGGCGTTTACTGGGTGGACTAGGAATAGTATTGGTGGATTAAGCATAAGTTTTGCATCTTATGTTAAAATAGCGAAAAAAGGAGTTATGATGGTATTAATCGCTTTATTTAATCAACCTTTTTCATCGCTCCTATTTAAAAAAGCTTGTCATTGTAACCGTTTTTTTCAGAGAAAAACGGTTTTGGCATTGAGCCTTTTTCACTTTATACCACGCTGTTCGTATTATACGGTCTGTTTTGCATTTCGTAGAACAGGTGTGCACCCTCCTTTTTCTCTCTCTTAAAGTTAACAATTTAAAATCACTACATAAAACAATATTATTACAAGGATATACCTATGTCAAAAAATTACATAGTAGGCTTCCCGCGTATCGGTGAGCAGAGAGAATTAAAAAAAGTATTAGAGAGTTTTTGGGCGAAAAAAAGTTCATTCAACGAAGTAGAAGAGCTTGCAAAAGCATTAAGAAAACGCCATTGGGAGTATCAAAAAGAGGCAGGGATAAGCTATATCTCTAGTAACGACTTTTCACTCTATGATACGATGTTAGATACCTCTATCATGATAGGGGCAATTCCTGCGCGTTTTAGGGATTTGGAGGGAGAGAATCGCTACTTTGCTATGGCACGAGGTGATGAGAAGAGAGTGGCGATGCAGATGACAAAATGGTTTAACACAAACTACCATTATATCGTGCCTGAACTCTCTTTGGAAGATAGTTATAGCTTAGATGCCACAAAGGTACTCTCAGAGTATAAAGAGGCAAAAGATTTGGGGATAAAAACCAAAATCAATCTCATAGGCCCTATCACATATCTAGGGCTTTCAAAGCGTATTGATGATGGGGATACTTATGAATTGATAGGAAAAATTTTACCAATTTATGAGGCACTATTGGCTGAGATTTCTGAGCTTGATGATGAGATTGTGGTGCAGTTTGATGAGCCTATCTTTGTTACGGGGTGTGAGGCAAAAGTCTTAAGCCTTATCAAACCTACATACGAGAAGTTAGCAGGGGTAAGTGAGAAGATAAAGATAGCAGTTGTTAGCTATTTTGAACACTCTGTCGAAGCGACAAAAGTTTTTGTTCATACGCCTATATGGGCATTGGGGCTTGATTTTGTTTATGCAGAAGAGAATAAAGAATCTTTGAAAATCATCCAAGAGAGTGGAAAAGTACTCATCGCTGGTGTCGTAGATGGACGAAATATCTGGAAAAATGATATGCAAAAAACACTTCTTTTGTTGGAAGATATTGCTAAAGTTGTCGATAGAGAGGCTATCATGATAGGGAGTTCTTGTTCACTCTTGCATACACCTTTTACTTTAAAGTATGAGCAGAAGCTAGAGAGTGAGATAAAGAATTGGCTTAGTTTTGCGCTTGAAAAATTAGAAGAGGTCTCTTTGCTAGAGAAACTATTTTTCACCCCTGAAGATACCCAAGCACAAAAGGCATTAAAAGAGAATATCCAAGCCAATAAAAGCCGTAAAAATTCGACACTCATTCATGATAAAAAGGTACAAGAGCGTGTTAATTCTCTAAAAAAGTTTGAGCGAGAAGATAGTTTTGACTCACGCATCAAAGTTCAAAGAGAGGTGCTGGGATATCAAGATTTGGCAACGACAACGATAGGCTCTTTTCCTCAGACACAAGAGGTGCGAGCTGCTAGAAAATCTTTTAAAGCAGGGGAGATTTCAAAAGAGATATATGAAAATGAGATGAAAAAGTACATAGAGGAGTGTGTGCGTTTTCAAGAGGAGTGTGGCTTGGAGGTGCTAGTACACGGTGAGCCAGAGAGAAATGATATGGTGGAGTATTTTGGAGAGCAGTTAAAGGGGTATGGTTTTAGTGAAAATGGCTGGGTACAAAGCTATGGAAGCCGCTGTGTGAAGCCGCCTTTTATCTATGGGGATATATCGCGTCCAGAAGCGATGACTGTGGAGTGGATTAGATACGCACAAAGCAAAACAGAGAAGATTATGAAAGGGATGTTGACTGGGCCAGTTACGATACTTAATTGGTCTTTTGTGCGTGATGATATGCCTCGTGATGCAGTCTCTAAGCAGATAGCTGTTGCTCTTAGTGATGAGATAGCTGATTTGCAAGAAGCAGGGATAAAAATCATCCAAGTAGATGAAGCTGCATTTAAAGAGGGTTATCCACTTCGAGAGGAGAAGATAGCTAGCTATGAAAAGTGGGCGGTGCGTGATTTTAAGATAGCCGTAAGCAGTGCAAAAAAAGAGACACAAATTCACACACATATGTGTTATAGCGTCTTTAATGATATCATCGAAACGATTGAAAATATGGACGCAGATGTCATCTCTATCGAAACAGCACGAAGTGGCAATAGACTACTTAAAATCTTTAAAGAGACAGGTTACAAGCAAGAGGTTGGTCCTGGTGTTTATGATATACATTCGCCTCGTGTACCGAGTGTGGAGGAGATAGTAAAACAGATAAGATTGCTTCTTGAAGTATTGCCAAAAGAGCAGTTGTGGATTAATCCTGATTGTGGTCTTAAAACCAGAAAATGGGAAGAGGTCAAACCAAGTCTTGAAAATATGGTCAAGGCGGTGGAGATAGTACGGGCTGAATTTTCTTAGTAAAGAAGCGGTTTATCGATTATGATAAACCGCTTCTTTACGTATCATGATAAGATATAGGTATAGATTTTGCTTTACAAGTGAGAAAAAGGAGAGTTGATGCAATTTTTCAAAAAGATATTTAACGCGATTAGAAACTACAACAAGAGCTTTTTTACGATAAACCAAACAGAACTCACTACCTTTTCAAAAGTTTTAATGATACTTTTCTTTTTTACTTCACTTTGGCTCATCGCAGCAGGCATCAACAGTAGTGTGAGACAGACTGTATCACCTGCACAAAAGTATGGGTACCAATGTGAAAAGTTTGCCAATAGCACTTCTTTACGCATTTTTGATTTTGAGAAGTCTGCCTCTGGCTACCATGGTATTTACAGTAGCTTTGGAAGTGAGCCTGAATGTAAGGCTTTAGAAAAAAAATATCTTGATTTACTAGAGAACCATCACCTACAGTCAGAAATCTCTCAAGTGCGAATTTTAGAGAAAAGAACGTATGATATCACTGCAAAAGAGGCAAGACTCAAACGACAATACGCCAACATGCTACTTGAAAAGATAAGTGAACAAGACAAAGCCAAGTCGATACTATATGCCGATACAGATAGCGTTAAAGAAAAGCTTGATGCATTGCGTAAAAAAGAGCAAAGTATCAAAGCACTTATCACCAAGAAGAGCAATATCTTAAATTATCCCTTATTGCAAGAGTTTATTTTACTTGTGGATAAGTCAAAAGAACGCATTTTAACAGGCTTGGAAAAAGAGAGAAAATTTTATCGTTTAAAAATGAGCATGCAAGTGTTTGCTTTTTTGATTCCTATCTGGTTATTGTTTTATTCTCTATACAGATTTTTGGCAAAAAGAGAAAAACATATCTTTGCACAACTCTCATTTTATGTGGCATCTGCGGCGACATTGTATGGGCTAGTCGAACTGATACAAGTGATATATAGCATCATACCAAAGATATTTTTAGCCAAACTTATCGCTTTTTTCACCTCTCACAATATGATAATTGTGTTAAATATCTTAGGGGTGCTTTTCTTTTTGCTTTTGTTTGGTGTCATTATCCATAGGATACAGCATAATAATGAGAAAAAGAGGGTCTTTAAAGATACCAAGGTACGCGATGTCAAACGAGAGAGTTGCTACAATTGTGGCACAAGACGTACCAAGGATGATAACTATTGTGCCTTTTGTGGGGTGGCGTTGAAAGTGCCATGTGTGGGGTGCAAGAAGGCGATATATAAATATACACTATTTTGCACGGATTGTGGGAAAAAACAAGGGGCAATGTGATAACTAGAGTCTGTTCTTTGTGAAGTGATACGTCAATAAAAAGAGCTCAATGGCGTGAGTAAAGTTGGCTTATGTCTGGGATAGAAACTGACTTAAAATTGCGCATGATAGAGCACGTGATGAAGCCTTACTTTTCTAGTTTTTGAAGCTAAACAGATTTACGCTATAATCGCGCCCAATAACAGGAAAGGGTGCCAATGAAGATAGCGATAGTAGAAGATGATATCAACATGCGTAAATCTTTAGAGATTGCACTCAAAGATGAGGCAGGTTTTAACATCACAACTTTTAAAAATGCTCCTGAAGCTTTAAAAAAGTTAGATGACTCTTATGACCTTATCGTTACCGATATCAATATGCCAAAAATGGATGGTATTGAGTTCATCAAAGCGCTTGATTTTCCTTGTGATATCATTATCATGACAGGCAACGCGACACTTGGACGCGCGGTTGAGTCTATGCGCCTTGGTGTGAAGGACTTTTTAACCAAACCTTTTGAGATAGATGACTTGGTTGAAGCCATCAAAAGAAGTGCAAAAGTACGTGAGATTCATGAAAGCAATGACTACCGTTTTGAGGGTAAAGATAGGCGGACAGGGGCTGAGGATACAAGAGATGAAAAGGTAGAGAGACGCAAAAAGGGGAGTGATAGACGACAAAAGTTTTATGGTAAATCTCCAGAACTTGAAAAGATTTTAACCCTTTTAACCAAGGCGTCTGCTACAGAAGCATCTGTGATGTTGCTTGGAGATAGTGGGGTAGGTAAAGAACTTTTTGCCAAGTATATCCATGAAAATTCTCCTCGTTACGCTGGGCCTTTTATCGCGATAAATATGGCAGCTATCCCTGAAAATCTCTTAGAGAGTGAACTCTTTGGTTACGAAAAAGGAGCTTTTACCGATGCGACAGCAATGAAAAAGGGGCACTTTGAAGTAGCAAATAAGGGCACACTTTTTTTAGATGAGATTGGTGAGATGCCTATGGCGTTGCAGGCAAAAATTTTACGCGTTTTACAAGAGAGAGAAATTGTGCGTGTGGGCGGTACGAAGCCGACAAAGATTGATGTGCGTATCGTTTCCGCAACCAACGCCAATATCCTTGAACAGATAGAAGATAAAGAGTTTCGTGAAGATTTGTATTACCGTTTAAATACGATTCCTGTGAAAATCCCGCCTTTACGAGAGCGAAAAGAAGAGATAGTAGATATCGCAGAAGAGTCACTTTTTGGGATTTGTCGTAAAAATAAGATAGATAAAAAAGTATTGAGTGATGAAGCAAAAAAGGCACTTTTAGACTATGATTGGCCAGGAAATATCAGAGAACTTTTATCGGTTGTAGAACGTGCGGCAATTCTTTGTGATGGCGAAATGATAACAGTTAATGATTTATTTTTAGAGACAAGAAAGAGTAAAAAGGGTATAAAAGAGCTCGAAATTGAGTTGATAGAAGAGATGTTGAAAGAAGAAGCTGGTGACTTGAAGGCTACGGCTAAAGCACTAGGCATGAGCCTTCCAAATCTAGAGAAAAAAATAACAAAATATAAGATAGAGGTAGATTGATGAGAAAATTTAATGTGGCAGTTGTCGGGGCGACAGGGGCTGTGGGTGAAGAGTTTTATGCCTTGTTTAAAGAGTATGACTTTCCAATAGCAAAGCTTCTTCCATTAGCGAGTGAAAGATCCGTAGGTAAAGTGATAGAGTATGGCAATCAAGAGATAGCGGTGCAAAAGTTGACCCATGGAATTTTTGAAAAAGAGGAGATAGATATCGCTTTCTTTTCAGCAGGTGGCAGTATCTCTGCTGAGTTTGCAGCATCTGCTGTAGAAGCTGGGGCGGTTGTCATCGATAACACGTCTCACTTTAGAATGGATCCTGAGATTCCTTTGGTCGTGCCTGAAGTGAACCCTGAAGATATCGCGCAGTGGAGAAACAAAGGTATCATTGCTAACCCTAACTGTTCAACCATTCAGATGGTACAAGCACTTAAAGCAGTGGATAATCTCTATGGCATTACGCGTGTGGATGTAAGTACCTACCAAGCAACGTCAGGGGCTGGAAAAGCAGGTATGGAAGAGTTAGTTAAGCAGATGCAAGACTTTTTTGCCTTTAAGCTTTCTGAGAGTGAGTGCAATGCTTTTGCCCATCAAATCGCGCTCAATGTTATCCCACAAGTGGATGTGCCGATGGAAAATGGTTTTACCAAGGAAGAGATGAAGATGGTCAATGAGACACAAAAAATTCTTCATAAAGATATCGAAGTAGCCGCGACTTGTGTGCGTGTGCCCGTGCTTAGAAGTCATAGTGAGTCTATCACCGTGACTTTTGAAGAGGGGACAGTTGTAGATGTGGACGCTGTACGCGAAGCTTTTGCTAACTTTGAAAATTTGATTGTAGAAGATGACTTGGAAAATGGTATCTACCCGATGCCTAAAAATGCGACGGATACAGATATGACCTATGTCGGGCGTATCAGAAAAGATATCTATCGTGATAATATCTTGCACTTTTGGAATGTGGCAGATCAGGTACGTGTAGGGGCAGCGACAAACTCTCTCAGAATCGCACAAAAATGGATAGCAATGGAGGATTCCTAGATGGGCCATGATAATGAATATAAAGTAGAAACAAGTAAGAAGCAGGGGATAGTAGAGAAGGTATTTGAAGGGGTTCTTTGGAATGGGCGACTCTTTATACTTTTGGCAGTCATTTTTTCGATGATTGGGGCTATCATCCTCTTTATCATAGGCTCAGTGGATATCTATGGTGTGATGACAAAGACGATTTCTGTTTTTATCAATCATGAACATCCTGAAGATTTTCATGAGATGGTTGTGGGTGGCATCATCGGTGCGGTGGATTTGTACTTGATGGCAGTGGTGATGTTGATATTTTCTTTTGGATTGTATGAACTTTTTATCTCTGAAATTGAAGCGGCAAAAGGGCATGGTGCTTCTAAAGTGCTAGAAATTCATTCACTAGATGAACTCAAAGATAAACTTGCAAAAGTTATCGTGATGGTTTTGGTGGTGAGTTTTTTCCAAAGGGTATTGCACACACAGTATAATGGTGCACAAGAGATGTTGTATTTTGCTGGGTCGATTTTGGCTTTAGCAATAGCGTTATATTTTTTACATAAAGGTGGAGATCATTAATGGGTAAGATATTTGTAGATGCGTGCTTCGGGAAAGAGACTCCTTACACGCCAGTATGGATGATGAGACAAGCAGGGCGGTATTTGCCAGAGTATATGGCAGTAAGGAAAGAGTCAGGG
>JAJRSK010000061.1 GCA_024278835.1 Campylobacterales bacterium
AAGATTTTAGAGAGTAGTTCAAACGATTTTGAAGCAGAATTTTCTGCGCTTTTAGGGCGTGGAAAAATGGATATAGCCAAAGTATCTGGTATCGTTGGTGGTATCATAGAAGAGATTCAAAGTGAGGGTAATGTTGCCCTGAAGCGTCATATAGAGAAGTTTGACAAGTGGGAAGTTAAAAGTGATGATGATTTAAAAATCGACACACAAGAGATGAAAAAAGCTTATGAAAATATCGATAAAACATTAAAAGAGGCACTACACCTAGCCTATAATCGTATCAAATCTTATCATGATAAGCAGATGCCAAAGTCTTGGCTTGATTTTGAAGACAATGGCAATGTCTTAGGACAAAAGGTAACGGCGGTTGATAGAGCAGGGCTCTATATCCCTGGAGGAAAAGCTGCCTATCCTAGTTCACTTTTGATGAATGCTATCCCTGCCATTGTTGCTGGAGTTGATGAAATCGTTGTCTGCACCCCAACACCAGCTGGAGAAATCAATGAACTCTTACTTGCCGCTTTACACCTTTGTGGTATCAAAGAGGCCTATAAGATAGGTGGCGCTTCGGCTATAGCTGCTATGGCGTATGGCACGGAAAGTATGAAAAAAGTAGATGTTATCACGGGACCTGGAAATATCTTTGTCGCTACGGCAAAAAAGATGGTCTTTGGAGAAGTGGGTATCGATATGATAGCCGGACCTAGTGAGATAGGTATCATTGCTGATAGCAAAGCAAATGCTAAGTATTGTGCGATTGATTTACTCTCTCAAGCTGAACACGATGAGATGGCAAGTTCTATCATGATAACCACCTCACATGCATTAGCGATTAAAACCAAAGATGAAGTTTATCACTTTTTAAAAACCTTAGATCGTCAAGAGATAGCCAGAGAATCTATCGAAAAACGTGGAGCTATCATCATCGTTAAGGATTTAGAAGAGGCTTGTGCTTTGATGAATGAAATAGCTCCTGAGCATTTAGAGTTAATGGTGGAAAATCCTTTTGATTTACTCCCTTCCATTAAACATGCTGGGGCTATCTTTATGGGCTCTTACACGCCTGAACCGATAGGGGATTATATGGCTGGACCAAATCACACCTTGCCAACGGGTGGTACGGCGAAGTTTTATTCACCACTTAATGTAGAAAACTTTTTGAAAAAGTCTTCTATCATCTCTATGTCTGACAAGGGGATTGATGAGATTGGTGCAGCTTGTGCGCTATTGGCACGTACAGAAGGCTTAGATGCCCATGAAAAATCTGTACAGATAAGACTGGATAGATAAGTGGCTAAAAATACCAGAGAGACTTTACTTGATTATACTTTTGCTGAGATTCATAAGTATGGCTATTTTCAAGCAAGTACCTCTGATATTTTAAAAAAGTGTAAAATTCCAAAGGGTTCTATGTATCACTATTTTAGTTCAAAACATGACTTAACCCTTTGTGTGATTAGAGAGAGAGTAAAGCCAAAAACCTTAAAAAATTATCATATTAAAGTCATTAATGGCTATTTTGAATCCTTGATAAGCTTTTTAGAAAGTATCAATTTTTCTAAAAAAGCCTTTTATCATGGTTGTGCTATGCACAAGCTCATTGTGGAGATGTCACACTTGGATGAGGCATTTAAAAAAGAGTTAGATGTGATTTTTGGTGAAGTGCATGCACATTTTAGGCTGATATTAAGTGAGAGTATCAAGCAAGGTGAAATCAAAAAGTGTGATGCGAGTGAGAAAGGAAATTATATACTAACAACGCTTTTAGGTGCTATTTCTTTAAAAAATGAGATGGCACTACAGACCCTCATCAAAGAGTTAAGGGTTTTAAAAGCCCTAAAAAAGCAGAGTAAACCTGCCAAACAACAGACACTATTTTAATGGAATCTTTATGATAAGAAAACTTCTTTTTACAGCAGGACTATCACTACTCTTGATAGCTTGTGGTGGTGATGGAGGTAAACAAACCTCTTCACTTTTTGAGGTGATGTCACCCAAAAGCTGTTCATTGCACGATAAAAATCAATTTGTTTATGATGTTTTAAAAGATTCGTATCTATGGAGTGATAAAGTAGGGGATCTTAATATCTCATTAGAGTCAAATGAAACACTATTTTTAGACAATTTTCTCTATCAGGATGATAGGTTTTCTCATATACTGACACTTGATACATACACAAAACAATTTACTACGGGAGAAGCGACAAATTTTGGCTATTTATCGGCATTGGTGGAAAATGACCAAGGTGGCTATGATATAAAGATAGCCTATGTATTTGCTAACTCCCCTGCCGATAAAGCAGGGTTACATCGCTCTGATACGATACTTCCCTCTCATGAGATTAATAGTACCACTACGCTACGTATAAAAAATAGTGATAGGATCATTCGTGATATAGAGATAAAAAAAGAAGTATACAACGTCAGCAATATATCCCATCAGACTATTTTTAACATAGAGGGGAAAAATGTTGCTTATTTTGTTTTTAAATCTTTTGTAGGACCAAACTTAGTAAAAAACTTAGATGACACTTTTGCCTATTTTAAAAGGCAAAATGTATCAGAACTCATCCTTGACTTGCGCTATAACGGGGGTGGTTTACTTGATGTGGCTGCGCATCTAGGCTCCTTGATAGGTGGATATAATGTACGAGGACATATCTTCCAAAATAATCGTTTCAATGAAAAATATAGTAAATATAACAGTAGTATTTTTTTTGATACAATTCCTGAAGAAAGCTTATATCTAAACAAAGTCTATATTATTGCAACACAAAACTCTGCTTCTGCAAGTGAATCACTAATCAACGCATTAAAAGCAAGTGACAATCATATAGAAGTGATTACTATTGGCACACCTACCTATGGAAAACCTTTTGGGATGTATACTTTGCCCTACTGTGATAGGGTGTTGATACCCATACACTTTTCTGATGAAAATAGTGATGGAAATGGTGGTTTTGTGGATGGATTAATCCCCACTTGTAAAGTAAAAGAGGATATCAACAGGGACTTTGGGGATCAAAATGAAACCCTTTTAAAAGAGACACTCTATTATCTTAAAAATGGACAATGTAGCCAATGAAAAATATCCTTCTTATCGCCCACGGTAAAGCTGCCAAAGCATTTATCAAACGTGTGATGCACTCTGATTTAAACAATAAAAAATATCATGTTGTCTATTACGATGAGAGAACGCTACCTGAGGAGAGATCAGAACAATTTCTTTTTTACAAGTTTGACCCTACCTCAAAGTTGAAGCTAAGCTCTTTACTCAAAAGTAGCGAATACTATCAAACAATGATAGCCCTCTCTAGTAAAAGTGATACCTTAGCAACATATGAAATTATAAGAGAATCCCATCCAAATATGCAGATAGTCTTGCTAGATTTATGGGATTTGGAATTTACTGATGCCAACTTAACCATCATAAATGCGCATGATGTTATCTCCAATATCATGAGCAATTATCTTCCTGATATCCCTCTAGCCGCGCAAAATCTAGGGCTGGGGACGGGAGAAGTCATGGAGTTTAAAATCCCTTTTGGTAGCCCTTTTACCTATAGACATATCGCCAATATCGAACAAAAACGATGGAATATTGCTGCTATATTTAGGGAGCATAAACTTATTTTGCCAACACCTAAGTCTATCTTAAAACCCAATGATTCCATCCTCACTGTGGGTAATCCCAATGTCTTAAAAAGTGTTTACAAAAGTATCAACAGAGAGTTTGGACAGTTTCCTATCCCCTTTGGTGAAAATATCTACTGTTATATAGACATGCATACCATGAATGAAATGGAGATAGAAAAGCTTACCAATGATGCCATGCTTTTGCACTCAAATCTAAATAGTAATAAATTGATATTTAGAGTTGTCAATCCAAAATATTCTAAAATACTCAATAAACTCAAAAGCTATGATACAAAAAGCATGTTTGTAGAGTTGGACTTTTATGAACATGATATTCAGACGCTTTTACATAGTGATATGGAACATTTTTTCATTGGTTTAGTGGTCACTAATAGAGCTTTTTTTGATGAGCACTTAACTCTTTTACAGGATTTAAAGGTACCTGTATTAAAGGTTGGTAAAGGAAGTTTTTTTAACATCAAAGAGGCAATAGTGCTCTCCTATGAGAGTGAAAAAATTGAAAAAATTTCTTCAATCATTTTTGATGTCTCCTCTCAATTTAAGCTTGATATCTCTATCTACGAATTTGAAGGTGATGACCACGAAGAAAGCCTAAAGGTTATCGAACATTTTGAAAATCTCTCTAAACTTTTCCAAGAAAAGGTTAAAGTCGTTAAAACAAAAAGAAATCCTATCAGAGAGCTGAATAGTAGAGATAATTTTCTTCAGTTCTTACCCTTTGATGAACATGTACAAGAGAAAAGTCTCTTTTCATTCTTTTCTAAAAATATCAATAAATTGCACTTTCATCTCTCTGATAATTATCAACTTTTTCTCCCCTCACAAGACTAAGTATTTTTTAGTATAATATCTCTCATAGAAGTGTAAGGATGCAGGATGCGCGTAGATATCAATTTTAAAGATAATGCTATAGATGATTATACAGTATTTATCGATGAATTAAAAGATTTGAAATTTGATAGAAAAGTGGCTATTGTCACCAACCCCAAGGTGGCTGGCTTACACCTTCAAACCTTCCTTTCAAAGATAGAAGCAAAAGAACTCTATATCATCACCGTTGCAGATGGTGAATCCTATAAAAACCAGGCAAGTGTTGATTTTATCCTTGAAAATCTCTTCAACCACAGACTAGATAGAAAATCGCTACTCATTGCATTTGGTGGAGGTGTTGTTGGGGATATGACAGGGTATGTTGCCTCTATCTTTCAACGAGGCATTGACTTTATGCAGATACCAACGACGTTACTCTCACAAGTAGATGCTAGTGTGGGTGGTAAAACGGGGATAAATAATACCTATGGTAAAAATCTCATCGGGGCTTTTCATCAACCCCAAGCAGTTTACATTGAGAGTGATTTTTTGTCTACACTTCCTTCTCGTGAGTTTGCAGCGGGTGTAGCTGAAATCGTCAAAATGGCCGTGACGTTTGATAAAGCATTTTTTGTCTGGCTGACTAAGGCAAATTTACACAAAAAAGAAGACTTACAAGAAGCGGTGAAACGAAGTGTAGAGACAAAGGCACGGGTGGTCGCCTTGGATGAAAAAGAGCAGGGGATTCGCGCTGTTTTGAATTATGGACATACCTTTGCACATGTCATTGAAAATGAGACAAAGTATGCGCGCTATCTACATGGTGAAGCTGTGGCAATTGGCATGCACATGGCTAATACTTTAGCTTTGCGTCTTGGTCTGCAAAGTAAAGAAGAGGTAGAAGCAATTGAATCATTGTTAGCGCGATATGATTTACCTACGCGCTATGCTATCGAAAACATAGAGCGTTTTTATGATGGCTTTTTTCTGGATAAAAAGACTTTTAACTCTAAAATAAAGTTTATCGTACCTGAAAGCATCGGTGGGTATCAGATAAGAGATGATATTGACAAAGCATTAGTTTTAGATGTATTAGATACATGCAGTAAAGAGAGAGATTAAGAGATGCGTATCATGATACATCTATTTTTATCATTTCTTTTATTCTCAAGCACGCTATTTGCCCTTGATGATAACCAGACTCTGCAAGAACAGGCAGAGGCAAAAGAGAATTTTCAACAGATAAAACAAAAACGTGAAGAGGCAAAACAGAGCAATGCTGAATTAGAAAAGATTGAAACTCAACTCAATAAAAATATCATGCATGCCAAATATAATAATCACCAAACTTATTTGGAGATTGAGCAACATCTCAAAAATATCAGTAGTGAGATAAAAAAGAAAAAACAGTTACGAGACAAAAAAGGGGTTTCTGAACTCTCTATCAAGTATAAATCCTTAGAAAATCAACTAGATCTTTTGGGCGATTTTAAAGATGAGCCATTTGTAGAGTTAACCAAACCAAATGAGATTACACAAGCACCTAACATTGCTTCACCATTTGATATCTTTGGGGGATTTGCGTATCTGAAAATCTTAAAAAAGGAGAAAGAGGGATATGCCTCAAAATTAAAATCTCTTTTATCCTTGATCGACACCTTAGAAGAGAAAGACAAACATATTCATGCACTTCAAAAAGTATATGGAGAAAATTATAAAAAAGAGCAGATGAAAAAAGTACAAGCCGAACTTGAAGATGTGATGAACACCTTTGACTTAGTAAGTACCACCAATGAGATTTATAATCAAAAATTAAATGACTCTATCTCACAAACAACGGAAGATATAAAAGAGCAAGTCAAAAAGCTTTTTAAAATCATCTCTATTATCGTGGCAATTTTACTCTTTTCATTTATCTTGAAATACTTTGCTAAAAAAACTATTAGTGACAATGAACGTTATTACATGGCAAATAAAGGTATCAATTTTTCAAATTTGGTTTTAATTGGCTTAGTATTACTTTTTTCATTTTTGGAAAATGCCACCTATTTAGTGACCGTACTTGGTTTTGCCTCAGCAGGTATTGCTATTGCTATGAAAGATATTTTTATGAGTTCTTTGGGGTGGTTGGTTATTGTATTTGGTGGGAGCTTTCATGTCGGTGATAGGGTAAAAGTCTATAAAGGAAATCACTCTTATGTTGGGGATATCGTCGATATCTCTTTTTTACGAATGACTATTTTAGAAGATATTACGCTAACAACCTATTTAGAAAATCGCCGTTCAGGGCGTATTATCTTTATACCCAACAATTACATATTTACTGAACTTTTAGCAAATTATACCCATGGAAAAATAAAAACAGTCTGGGATGGTATCGATATCATGATAACCTTTGATTCTAACCATAAAAAAGCTTCTCATATCGTTAAAGAAATTGTAAAAAAATATTCAAAAGGATACACAGATATTTCGAGAAAACAGTTAAATGCTCTACGAAATCAATATAGCCTCAAAAATATCAATGTGGAACCACGTATCTATACTTTTATAGAAAAATCTGGTATATGTGTGAGTTGTTGGTATATGACAAACTCTTACGCAGCTTTAACCCTACGCTCAAATATTTCAGCAAATATCATGGATGAGATAAATGCCGAACCTGATATCAAAATCGCATATGACACACAAGTTATCAACATTAAAAGAGATGAGCGCATGATGCCACAGCCAAAAGATATGGATGATGAAGAAAGTATTTCTTAAAACCTTTGGTTGTCGTACCAATATCTATGACTCTTCTGTCATGGCACAAAATCTCAAAGATTTTGTGCTAGTAGACTCTGAGGCAGAAGCAGATATCGTCGTGGTCAACTCTTGTACAGTAACAAATAGCGCAGATACTAGTGCAAGAAGTTATATCAACAGTTTAAACCGCCAAAATAAAAAAGTGATTCTTGCAGGCTGTGGTGCTTTTTCAAAGGGTGAATCTCTTTATAGAGACAATAAAATATTTGGTTATTTTGGGCACTCAGAAAAGAAAAACATCAATGAACTCCTTTTAAGAGAGACACGTTTTACAGAGATAGGCGATTTAAAAAGTTTAGACGATGCTATCGTTGAAGATTTCTCTTCCAAAACAAAAGCCTTTATCAAAATCCAAGAGGGTTGTGATTTTCGCTGTTCCTACTGTATCATCCCTTTTGTCAGAGGAGATGCTAGAAGTCAAGATGAAGAGAAAATCCTCGCACAAATTGGTAACTTAGCGTCTAATGGATTTGGTGAATTTGTCCTCACAGGCACCAATCTAGGCTCTTATGGTAAAGATAAAGATAGTTCACTCGCGACACTTCTAAAAAGAATTTCACAAATATCTGGGGTAAAGCGTATCCGTTTAGGCTCCATTGAACCCGTGCAAATTGATGATGCTTTTAAAGAGTTACTTTCTGAACCTTGGCTTGAAAAACATTTGCACATCGCCTTGCAACATACCAGTGAAAAGATGCTTCGTATCATGAGAAGACGTAGCTTTTTAAAAGAAGATCGTGCTCTTTTTGAACATATCGCAGAGAAAGGCTTTTCACTTGGAACTGATTTTATCGTCGGACATCCAGGGGAGAGTGAAGCCCTTTGGCAAGAGGGGTTAGAAAACTTTAAAAGCTTTCCTATCACCCATCTACATGGATTTTCTTATAGCAAGAGAGATGGTACCCACGCAGCAACCCTAAAAGAGCAAGTCAATGGTTCTATTGCTAAGAAAAGATTAAAAATTTTAGAAGCCATTGTTAAAGAGAATAACTTTGCTTTTAGAACTGCCAAAAAAGAGCCTCTCTTGGTGCTGATAGAAGAACAAAAGGGTGCCTACCAAGTAGGATACGATCAGTTTTACAATAAGCTTTTTATCCAAAGTGATTTAGACCTTCAAAAAGAGTGGATTGTGGTTGATAAATTTAAGGCGAAAGAGGAGGGCAATTATGCAACACTTTAATGCCAAAAAACATATCCCTCTCATTGCCTTTGCTCTCTTAATCCTCCTCTCCGCCATTGCCTATTATAAACAAAATATCAATGTTATTGACTTACCAACCTACAAAGCATTTTTAGAAAAAGACCTTTTTATCTCTGCTGAGATAGTGGATAGAAATGTTATCTTAAAAACAGAAGAAGATACCTACTCGATACTCATAGATGGGGTTGATTTAGAACAACTCTTGGATAAAGTCCCTGTGTCAGTAGCGGATGAAGAGGGGTATACTGGGGAGATATTTACCTTCATACTCTTTTTTCTTTTGATGCTAGCCCTGCTTTTTTTTGGAAAAAGAGAAAAAACGCAGCCAAGTCAAAATATGCAAGGCTCACTTGCCCAAGCTGATGCTGCTTTTTACAAAAAGCTTAGTGCTGCAAAATCTGATATCACCTTTAAAGATGTGGCAGGGATAGAGAGTGTCAAGAGTGAGTTAACAGAAGTGGTAGATTTTCTAAAAAAACCTAAAAAGTATCAAAACTTTGGGATAAAATTACCACGGGGTGTTCTACTGATTGGTCCACCGGGAGTGGGTAAAACCTTGATAGCCAAAGCCGTTGCCGGTGAAGCGGGAGTGCCATTTTTTTACCAAAGTGGGGCATCATTTGTGCAGATTTATGTAGGCATGGGTGCTAAGCGCGTGAGAGAACTTTTTGCCTCAGCCAAAGCGGCTTCACCTGCTATCATCTTTATCGATGAGATTGACGCAGTAGGGCGTATGCGTGGTGGTGCTGGGCGAAATGATGAGAGAGATGCCACACTCAATCAACTCTTAACGGAGATGGATGGGTTTGAAGATAATAGCAATGTTATCGTCATTGCTGCGACCAATCAGATAGATATCTTAGATGAGGCACTTCTGCGTTCTGGCAGGTTTGATAGGCGTGTTTTTATCTCTCTACCTAACTTAGAAGAGAGAAAAGAGATACTCAAAGTCCACCTCAAAGATAAACCCCACAATGTACGATTTTTAGATATCGCCAAGATGACGGTTGGGTTTTCAGGGGCAGCACTTGCGACACTCGTCAATGAAGCTGCCATTTATGCCCTTAAACACAAAGCAAAAAAGATATCTAAAAGCCACTTTCAAGCCGTCAGAGAAAAGGTGCTTTTAGGAAAGAAGAAAATTCTCTCTTATTCAGAAGAAGAGAAACAGATACAAGCAACCTATCAAGCTGCCAAGGCACTATGTGCCTACTGGTACGAGATAGATTTTGATAAAGTATCTATCATTTCAGATAGTTTCAAAGATGTTGACCGTGAAATCGAATCGCGATCACAAATGCTCTCAAAGATAAAACTTTATCTCTCAGGCATGATTGCCACCAATATCTTTTATGATGAGACCTTCTCCAATGCTAGTGAAGATGTAAAAAAAGCGAAACTCCTCTCTCATGATATGGTGGAGCGCTACGCTATGGGAGAGGGAATCATGCCTTCTCAAATCGATAGTGCCAACATCCTTGACGAGGCAATTGAAGATGTAGAAACTTTTCTCTTTAAGATGAAAGATGCGGTCAAAGCGATAGAAAAAGTCTTACTTGAAAAAGAGTCTATTAGCAAAGAGACACTAAAAAGTGTAGTAGATGAATTTTTATAGTGGATTTTCCCTTGAGGGAGAAGAGAAGATTTTTAGTGATTATCATGATAAGGGAGATTTTTGCATTGCTGGTTTTTCTCTTGGCGCTATTGATGCCTTTGAGTCTGCATATAAGAGTAAAAATCGCATCGATAAACTGCAACTTTTCTCTCCTGCTTTTTTTGAAGATAAAGAGATAAAATTTAAGCGCTTACAAGAGATATATTTTAAAAAAGATAAAAAGCGTTATATCAAAAATTTTTTACAAAATATCGCTTATCCCTCTGCGCTAGATATGCACAACTATTATCATGATAGCGGGGAAGAAGATTTACATAAGCTTTTATACTATACTTGGTCAAAAG
This sequence comes from Campylobacterales bacterium, assembly GCA_024278835.1. GTDB lineage: Bacteria > Campylobacterota > Campylobacteria > Campylobacterales > QNZT01 > JANTGR01. The sequence continues at coordinate 10,436 of JAJRSK010000061.1, forward strand.
AGAAACTACAAGCACTTTGTGATAAATCTATCATGATAGAGGTATATCTAGGAATGGAAGATAAAATCATCGATGTAAAAGCAACAAAGGAATTTTTTCAAGATTTTGCTACGCTCATCATGATAAAAGGTGTGGGACATATATTACAAAAGGAAGAAAATGGATAAGATAAAGATAGGGATAGTCACAGCTTCAGATAGAGCAAGCCAAGGGATTTATGAAGACATCTCAGGGATGGCAATCATCGAGACCATGAAAGCGTATCTCAAAAATGATTTTGAAGAGTTTTACCGCTGTATCCCAGATGAACAAGATGTGATAGAAAAGACTTTGATTGAACTAGAAGAAGCTGGGTGTGCCTTGATTGTCACGACTGGTGGAACGGGGCCAGCACCTCGTGATGTCACACCTGAAGCGACGGAAAATATCTGTGAAAAGATGCTACCGGGATTTGGTGAATTGATGCGCCAAGTGAGTCTTCAGTATGTCCCCACAGCGATTCTTTCACGCCAAAGTGCAGGGATACGTGGCAAATCCTTGATCATCAATCTCCCAGGTAAACCAAAATCTATTCGAGAGTGCCTAGATGCTGTTTTCCCTGCGGTGCCTTATTGTATAGACCTTATAGAAGGGCCGTATATGGAGTGTCATGAAGAGGTGATAAAAATATTTAGACCAAAAAAGTAAAGAAACTTTTAGTCAAGTATACTATAATGAAATTGTATAAAATAATAAGGAGAACTAATGGGATTTTTTGATTTTTTCAAAGATGCTGGTAAGAAGCTTTTAGGTAAAGGTGATGACAATGTCGCTGTTAAAAATGAGATAGAGGCACACAATAAAACGATGCCTATCGAAGGGTTAGATGTGGTTGTTGATGGTGATACAGTTATCTTAAAAGGGACTGCAAAATCAGCGGCTGATCGTGCAAAAGCGGCACTCATTGCTGGTAATATCGAAGGTATCACCAAGGTAGATGCTGAAGGCGTGAGTTTAGAAGATGAAGCAGAAATCATGGATATGTATTATGAGATTCAAAAAGGTGACACACTTTGGAAAGTAGCAGATATCTACTATAAAGATGGTTCACGTTATCCTGAGATTGTAGAAGCAAACTTAGAAGTGATTAAAGATGCGGATAAAATCTATCCAGGACAAATGATAAGAATTCCTAATTTTACTGCGTAAAATTAGGAATAATCGTTATTACGACAACTGAACAAAGCCCAGTTGTCTAACGCTGACGCTAAGTCTTGCTCAGCGCAAGGCTCGCGTGCAGTGAACCGCACTTAAGTGCGAGTCCACTCTTTCACTTTTCTATCATGATAAGTTTATGATAGGCTTTTTAGTTCACTCTCAACTTTTTCTAATTTTGCCTTAGCACCTGCTAAAAGTTCTCTATTTTTTTCCAGGACATCAGCGGGGGCATTGGCGACAAATTTTTCATTATTTAACATGCCGTTTAATTTACCTGTCTCTTTTTCTAGTTTTGCTTTTTGATTATTTAATCTATCGATAATCGGTTGCACATCAATGCCTTCAAGGGAGATGTAGACTTCTAGATTATCACTTACATCAGCTACGGCATTGGCTATCTTCTCATTTACAAAATGGATATGTTCCACTTTTGTTAGTCTTGAGATATATTGAGTGCTTTGGCTAATGTCGACCGCTTTGTTTACCTTGATAGAGATAGTATCTACAGCAGAACTTGGTAAATCTAGTGTTGCTTTGGCTCGACGGATACCCACAATAGCTTCCATGATGAGTTCAAACTTCTCTTCTATGGCTTCATCTCTACGCGTATTGGTAGGAAATCTCTCTATCATGATAGAGTCAGCATCTTCCAATTTTGTGCCACTCAGTTCATGCACAAGGTACTCTGAGATATAGGGCATAAAAGGGTGCACAAGTTTGAGAGAATCTTTATAGATACTGCCTAACTCTCTTACGCTCTCTTTGTCTGCTTTACTCAGTTCAATCCCCCAATCACAAAATTCATTCCAGAAAAATTTATAGATATCCATAGCTGCGTCATTGAAACGATAGGCGTCGATATTGGCTCTGACATCTTTTGTACAAGCGTGGTATCTGCTTAAAAAGTACCGACCAAGCTCTGTTTTGACTTCTATATCTTCAAGATTTTCAAAGCTATCATGATGCATTTGTAAAAAGCGTGATGCATTATAGAGTTTATTGGTAAAATTTCTATACTGCCCTAGTTTATCCACACTTAGTTTGATATCGCGTCCTTGCACTGCAAGTGCAGCAAGGGTGAAACGCAGGGTGTCGGCCGAGTACTCTTCTATCATGTCAAGAGGGTCGATAACATTGCCTTTTGATTTACTCATCTTGGCACCATGTTCATCTCGCACCAAAGCGTGAAGATAGACATCAGCAAATGGCACATCATGTTGCGTCGCTGTTCCCATAAACATCATCCTAGCTACCCAGAAAAAGAGGATATCAAAACCTGTAATGAGCATCGTGTTTGGATAAAAATCTTTTAAATCCTCTTCATTGTATAGCGTACCCTTGCCAAACTCTCCATTTCCCCATCCAAGTGTTGAAAACGGCCATAATCCTGAAGAGAACCAAGTATCAAGGACATCTGGGTCTTGTTTCAAATCAGCACTTTGGCATTTTGGACAAGCGCTAGGGTGTTCCTCTTGGGTGGCAAATTCAGCGCCACAACTTTGACAGTAAAAAACAGGGATTTGATGTCCCCACCAAAGTTGCCTTGAGATACACCAATCTCTCAACTCTCCCATCCAAGCATTAAAAGAGTTTATCCAATGTGGCGGATGAAACTTCAACTCGCCATCATTGACCTTAGCGATAGCACTATCGGCAATAGATTTTTTTACAAACCATTGCTTTGAGATATAAGGCTCTACGATATTATGACAACGATAACAATGTCCTACTTGATGTTTATGCTCTTCTATCTTTTCAATAAACCCAGCTTGTTCTAATTTTGAGACGATGGTATCACGCGCTTCTAATCGCTCTAAGCCTTCAAATTCCCCACATTGGTCATTGAGATAACCTTTTTCATCAAAACAAGTGATAAATTCTAAGTTATGGCGTTTACCTACCTCATAATCGTTTGGATCATGTGCCGGGGTAACTTTAACAAGACCCGTTCCAAACTCCATATCCACATGGGCATCAGCAATGACAGTGATTTCTCTATCAATTAGAGGCAGTTTCACCTTTTTACCGACTAACGCTTTATAGCGTGCATCTTCAGGATGCACCATGATAGCGGTATCACCAAAGTAAGTCTCTGGTCTGGTTGTCGCCACGGTGATAGAGCCTGTGCCATCTGCCAAAGGATACTTCATATGATAAAATTTACCATTAACATCTTGATGTTCTACTTCGATATCACTAAGCGCGCCATCATGGGTACACCAATTGACCATATAATTATCACGTACGATTAAGCCCTCATCATACAACTTGACAAAGATTTTACGCACGGCATTTTTAAGACCCTCATCCATCGTAAAGCGTTCACGACTCCAAGCAGGACTCGCCCCCATCTTTCGCATCTGGTGAAATATCTGACCTCCTGAGAGCTCTTTCCACTCCCAAACCTTTTCTAGAAATGCTTCTCGACCGATTTCTTCTTTGCTAGTACCCGCAGCGAGGAGCTGTTTTTCTACGACATTTTGTGTTGCGATGCCTGCGTGATCTAGACCTGGCTGCCAGAGGGCTCGATAGCCATCCATACGTTTATAACGTGTCATGATATCTTGCAGGGTGAAGGTGAGGGCGTGTCCGATGTGTAAAGAACCGGTGACATTTGGAGGGGGCATCATGATAGAGAAATTCTTATCTTTTTCTTGGATAGCTTTGTTACCATCTATCTCAAAATAGCCTCTGTTTTCCCATATATTATAGTAGTGGTCTTCAACTACTTTTGGGTCATAATTGGTGCTTTTTTCGCTCATTATCTAGTGCCTTTTTTAGGTGAAATTTGCGACATTTTATCTAAAAAAGGTTAAAGGGCGTATCTGATACTAATCTCCTACTTGATTCTCCACTTCATAGAGCTCAACGATATATTCTAAAAAGCGACTATTTTCCATATACCCAGGTAATTCTTCAAGTATTTTTGAACCATCAGAAGAGAGGATGTAGGTAGTGGGAAAGAATCTAGGATGCAAGAAAAGTGGTACATCGCCACTCTCTTTCTCAATTTTAGCTATCAGATATCTCTTTTTTATCTCAGCTTTTGAATCTGCTTCATCAATGGTTTCTCTCTTCATCTTTTTACACCAACCACAATGCTCCATCTCTATAAATACCAATACCAATTTTTTTTCGTCTGGTATCGGTGCAGCATGTAGATTTAAGAGTAATAAAAGTGTTAATAATAATGTTTTCATGCTCTCTTCTTCATTTCTTTTTCTTATTATAGTGGTCTATAGTATAAGAGTCAAGGATTTATCAAGCAATTGTACTATTTATCCTCATGCAAGAGTGAAAAGATTTCTAAAGCCAAAAGAGAACTCTTCATTTTATCTCTACTTTAAATATTTATGCTAAAATAATTATTTAAATTTAATGGGGTATTCATGGAACATCTTTTAGTTATTTTTCTTGCTACTATCATGATAGCCACCATTAGCAATGTTTTTTTGAAAAAGATTGGTCTGCCCACTATCATTGGTTATATTTTTTCTGGATTAGTTATCTCTTATATCTTTGCATTAAAAGGACAAAATCATGAATCCTTAGCACATTTAGCGGAGTTTGGTATCGTCTTTTTGATGTTTACAATCGGGCTGGAATTTTCTATCAAGCATTTAAATGCGATGAAAAAAGAAGTCTTTGTTTATGGTGCTTTACAAGTTATCCTCTCAGGCGTTATATTTTCAGCCTTGGCTTATTATCTTGCTTCGCTGGAGTTAAAGTCCGCTATTATACTGGGGTTTGCCCTTTCTCTCTCCTCGACGGCTATCGTCTTAAAAGTGCTCAATGAAAATAGCGGTATCCATACTCCTTATGGTCGTGTGACTTTAGGGATTTTACTTTTTCAAGATTTGGCCGTTATTCCTATCCTTTTGATGATATCGATTTTTACAAGCCAAGGGGAGAGTATCTCTTATCTGCTATTAAAGACCCTAGGCTCGGCTATTCTTGTCTTTTTTCTGCTTTTTGTGGTTGGGAAAAAGTTTATAGAACGCTTTTTAACATGGATATTGCAAAGTGATTCTGAAGAGATATTTTTAGTCTCTATATTGCTCATTGTCGTTTCAGCCTCTTTTATCGCAGATCTTTTTGGTTTTTCCTTCTCTTTGGGGGCATTTTTGGCTGGTATGACTATCGCTGAAACCAAGTTTCGTTACCGTATCGAAGCGGATTTGATACCATTTCGTGATCTTTTACTCGGTGTCTTTTTTGTCACTATTGGTATGCAGATTGATTTGGCTGTGGCATGGGAAAATATCCTACAAATCCTGCTATTAGTGAGCACTATCATGATAATCAAAGGGGCAATCATCTTTGGGATGCTCTTACCTTTTGTCCATAAACGTATAGGATTTAAAACAGCCTTAGCACTTTTTCAAGTAGGTGAATTTTCACTGGCTATATTTGCGCTAGCTAAGAGTTATGAGCTCATTTCTTTACAAACTTCACAAATATTGATAGTCACCGTCGTTGTATCGATGATAATGACCCCTTTTGTCTTAAAAAATATTAAAAAGATTGTTGATTATTTCTTTCATGAGCCTAGCTTAGAGATGGAGGCTATCGCTTCTTCTGGTTATAAAGATCATCTCATCATCTGTGGTTATGGAGATTTGGTACAAAAATTGGCTAAAAAGTTCAAACAGATGCATCTTTACTTTGTGGTGCTAGAGCATGATATGCAACTAGTGGAAAAAGGACGTGCTGATGGTGTACCTATCATCCTTGCCAACGCCGCCCAAAAGTCAGTCCTAGAAGCAGTCAATATAGAACAATGTTTGGCTATCATGATAGCCATAGATGATGCAAAGAAATTACGCCTCATTTGTGAAAATATCACCTCATTTGATGGGGATATTAACTCTATCGTGAAGGTGAAAAATGCCTCACATGAAGCCATCATCAAGGATTTAAAAATCAATCACATCGTCAACCAAAGCGAAAAAATGGCAAATATCCTAATAGAAGAAGCGGTCAAATGTCGACTATAAAAACACTCATCTTTGATATGGATGGTACCCTGATAGACTCATCAGTCGTTATCTCTGGCGCTATCAATCATGTACGAAAAAACTTAGGTCTTACGCACATGTCCATGGATAAAATCCTTTTAGCTGTCAATGATATGCACACCCATTCTCCTAGTTTTTTCTATGAAGCTGAGGAATTTACAGAGGATCATATAGTCTGGTTTCAAGAGTATTATACCCGCTATCATGATAAGGAAGTGAGACTCTATGAAGGTATACAAACGCTCCTAGATAAAGCAAAAGGAAAATACCAACTCTCACTTGCGACCAACGCCTATAGACAATCTGCCTTACAGACACTCTCCTGGCTTGGTATCACAGAGTATTTTGAGATTATTCGTTGTGCTGATGATGTCAAAGTATCCAAACCCCATCCCGATATGGTTTTAGATATCTTAGCGTACACCAAGTCAGCACCTCATGAAGCTATCATGATAGGAGATTCACTCAAGGATAAAGAGGCGGCAAGCCGTGCTGGGGTTGATACGATACTGGTAGATTGGGGATTTTCAGACTTAGAAGATGCCTGTCGTGAAGTAGGGGAGTTGGAGAAAAAGCTGGGACTTTAATAAAAGTCCCAACATCTTAAAACTTATAAGCGATTCCTGTCGTGACAAGCAATGCACTTGCATCTGTAAACTCACCGTTTAGTTCATCATCATTGACAACTTTTCTATCATCTTTAGTATCATAAAGCAATGAGGCACCAAAGCTTAACGCATCAGAGTATTGATATCTAAATCCACCCGAATAGAGCGTGGCATCTGAGTCAGGGAGTTCAAAACCAAGATTTCTTGTAGGTGCGGGATTTTCATCGATAGCAAAACCACCCATGAGTGTTAATTTCTCATTCATCTGATGTGTCAGACCTACTCTTATGGCGTTGGTATCTTCCCACTCTCTTGGCTTGGGTGCATCAAAGGCAGCTTGCAAGGCTAGTGGCACGGTATCTTCAAATTGGAAATCCAATGCCTTATACTCAGACCAAAATGTCTTGTCATATTCTAATTCTAGCACAGTCGCCCCAAAGTCATAAGAGAGTGCCAAAGAGGCAACGGCAGGAAGTGGTACATCCACACTTGCACCACCATCATAAAGCTTTGTCCCTGAGAGATAGAGTTTGGCATTGCCCTCTACATCCAAGTCCACATTGGAACGATAGGTAGCTGCGATGGTGAGTGCGCTGTCTGGCTTATAGGTGGCTGCGACATTGTATCCAAATTGGATACTGTCAGCTTCCATATCTCTTGCAGCGGGTTTATTGACTGCCCCAGCTGAAGCGGTTGTAATCGCCATACCATCACTTTTAACGATACCAGATGTATGCACGAGACGAAGACCACCACCAATAGCAAAGTTATTATTGACTTTATAAGAGGCTACTGGATTTAATTCCACTATTTCTAGTGTAAACTCCTCCGCAAAAAGTTTCGCAAAAGGGCTATCCCATCTTTTAGATAAACCTCCCGGAACAGTCAATGAAAAACCATAACGTATACCATCATAGTCTTTAGAAGTGAGAAAAAATGAAGGAGCAAAAAGTTTCTCCTCTTTTGAGCTAGCATTAAAAAGTGGACTTCTATTATCTTTATAAGTAATTTCACTTAAGTTGATATAGGTAAGTGCCCCTTCAAAGGCATGATTATTACTATTAAATGCCATATTTGCAGGGTTATAATAGGCCGCGTCAGCCCCATGCGCATTAGCGACATAAGCAGCAGAGAGGGCGGTTGAATTGATAGATGATTCGGGTAGTCTATAGCCACTAGCCACTAAAAGCGATGATGTTAAAACCGAGATGGCAACTGTTTTTATGATGATATGTTTCATTTATTTACTCCTTAATTCTACAAACCACGCAGCAACGGCACCATAAGAAGGTGTGGCACAAGGCACATGGTCTAATGTTGTATTGATGTCGATGGCGGGAACACCCATCTTGGCTGAGGCACTTTGTGCTAAGAGTGGATTGATGATGGTATCACCAGAACAATAATAAAGTTGTGTTGGTGAAGTCGGTTTGTAATCATCCACGCTATTGTTGACAAAGTCGACCCTTAAAGCATTTTTACTATTGCTTAGGAAATCTCCTCTAAAAGTAGGGGTAAAAAATGTTGCTATATCATTGGTTAATGAAGCTTGTATCACCTCTTTTGTTAACGATAAGTCAGATGCATTATAAAGTGTTGATAAAGTCGTATCAAACGGGGCGTTTAAAATAGTGCTTAAATTGTAGTCGTAAGTGAGAGCGTAGGAGTTGATAATCCCCCCGATAAAGTCTGGTCTTGCCATGCTATCAGCACTGATAACACCCATCCCTGTCATATTTAAATCATAAGGACCTGACATAGGTGCGACACCAGAGAGATGGATATCAGGATGGTTTGCCTCTATCTCTTTTGCCGCTGCCAAGGTGACATAACCACCTTCTGAATAACCTGTGAGATAGACTTGTCCATTGAGAGGGAGCTTGTTTTTAGTTGCAAACTGTAATGTTGCTTTAATCATATCGACGACGGTAGAAGCAGACTCTTCTTCTATGAAGTAAGGATGTGGCTTGGTATTAGATTGACCATATCCAATTAAATCTGGTTGAATGGTGAGAAATCCTGCAACTGCAGAAAAAAGCGTTCCCGTTGCACTTGGTCTATGCGTCGCAATCACAGAACTTGTGGGTGCTTCATTGTCTGGGAAGATAGTACCATGTTGATCACTCACGATAGACATAGAATAACTTTTACCCTGCTGCTGCAAACCTGCTAAAATCAACGCACTAGGTACAGGCACCGTCACAAGCCCAGACACCTCTATCTCTTCACCCTTACTAGTGTGTGTTTTATAGACCATGCGATAGCCTTTTATACCAAAAGCAGGACTTCCTGGTTTAATAGCACTCACCGTAGCTTGCATCGTTGATGCATTAACATCAAACAGTGGTGTGACGCTTACTAGTTCTGATTTACCGACTACATTATCACCCGTATTGTCGATGCCACAACCACTAACGAGCAAGGCAGTAAGTGTAACACTTAACAGAAGGCTTGATTTTTTTAGTTCTATCATGATAACTCCTAAAGATTTTTATTAAAAAATATTATAATTATATAAAAATGTTAATTAAATATTAGCTTTTTCCGATATATTCTCTAATAAACGCTAAGGAACAGACATGCTTGCAAAACTTTTACTTATCCCTTTTGGTTCATTTTGGGACTTAAAAGCTTCATTACAAATGAAACCAACAGGCATCACAGCAAAGATTAAAAAAGTTATCTACAAGATGTATCTCTATGAAAATGCTGCCGATATCGCCATCAGCTCACACTTTGAAAATGAGCCCTGTATGCCACATGGTGAGAGAGGTGTATTTATCTCAGGGGCGACAAAAGTAGGTAAAAATGCCATCATTTTCCAACAAGTTACTATAGGCTCTGTTACCCTTCCAGATTCTAATGGACTAGGTGCACCAACCATCGGTGATAACTGTTACATCGGTGCAGGCGCAAAGATAGTAGGCAAAGTGACGATTGGGGATAATGTCCGTATCGGGGCTAACGCGGTGGTTTATCAAGATGTACCAGACAACTCTGTCGTGGTTTCAGGAGTGCAAAAGACCATCACCAAAGATAGACCACTTATCAACCGTTATTATACCTATGATGATGATAGCCAAACGTGGAAATATTTTAAAGATGGAAGATGGGTGGTAGAAGAGGATAGGGCGCTTTGTGCTATCCTCTCGCAAGATGCCTAGATAAAAGTGGGTGCATCGTTTGAAAAGAGGATGAGATCACCCGCTTTTGTCTGTGAAGCTAAAATCTCTTGCATTTTAGACTTGTCACTCAAGTGTATCTTCTTTGCCTTTTTTATCTCTCTATCTAATACCTCAGCATTGAGTGCGCCCGTGATAATAACAGTATCAAAGACTTCATCCATGATGTGCGCCAATTTCACATTGCTCTCTTCATCACTCTCTATAATACCCGGCGTGATAAGAATCTTTCTTCCTTGATACAACTTAGCAAGCGCATAAGAAGCTGCCATCCCTTCAAAATTCCCATTAAAACTATCATCAATGATAAGTTTGCCACCCGCTTCTATCTTCTCTAAGCGATGCTCTACCTGTTTTAAGTTTTTGAGTGCTTTTTTTATATCTTTGATATCCATACCCAAACGATGCGCTATCATGATAGCAGCTGTGAGGTTGATAGCATGAAATGCACCCAAAAGCGGTGTCTCAAAAACCTCCTCTTTCCCCTCAATAAGGCAAGAAAAAGATAATCCCTCCAAAGATGCCTTAATATCTCTGATATTTTGACCATATATCGTGACATTTTCATTGGGGGCGACATTGGCTGATTCGTGGATAAAGGCATGCTTAAGTCTGTTTGAGTTTAATATCTCCATCTTCGTGTTTCGGATATTTTCTAAGGTTTTAAAATACTCAATATGCTGCGGACCAATGCTTCCAACGATGGCATAGTCATGGTTGAGAAACTTTGCTATCTCATCGATATCACCACGCACCCTTGCCCCTGCTTCTGCGATATAGAGTTCACTATCTTCAGGCAAGTCCACATTGACATCACGGATGAGTCCACCAAGCGTATTGACAGAGCGGGGTGTCATATAGGTTTTTTTATATGAGGAGAGGATTTGATAGAGGAAGTTTTTGATACTGGTTTTGCCATAATAGGCTGTGATAGCGACAATTTGCAAATTCTTCATAGAAGAGAGTTTTTTCTCCGCTTTGCTTTTATATGAGAGAAAAACCATCTTTTCAAAGAGAAAACTCGCTCCCAAAGCAAAAAATAGTGGTAAAATCACACCAAAAAGTTGACATTTATCCGACAAAAGACAGAGCATATTTTGAAACAGCACCGCCAAAAGCAAAAAGAGAAAAAATCGCTTCACCCTAGGGGTATAAACTAACTTTTTATCCAACTTCTTTTGCCACAGATACAAGGCGGGTAAAAGCCCAAAAAAGAGAAATATCGCAAAAAACTCTCCTGTCAAATAATACGCCACAAGGGGGATAATAAAATAAAAGAGATGCCAGAGTTGTTTTTTGTGTCTAAATATCACCCGTGAGAGTTTATAATTGTACCATTGCAAATTGGTGATGAGATACCAGCCCAAAGCAAAGGTAAATACCAAGTGTGTAAGTACGCTTAATATCTTAGTGAGTTCCATGAAATTCCTTCTTAATTTTCTCTTCTATAAAATCCGCCTCTTTTAAAAAGAAGTAGTGATCACCCTCTAGTGGATAAAAGTGACTATACGCTAGCAAACTTGCCATCTCTTCTCCCGCATAAAGCGGGGTGGCAGTATCTTCTTTACCCCAAAAGAGTAGGGCAGGATTTTTAAACGCCTTAAAATATGGGCTAAAATCCTCATCGACGACATTTTTAAAGGTTTCATACATCCCTTGATGCATGCCTTCCACATCTTTTGAGGCAAAAAGACGCCCTAAGGAACTTAGCCCTAAAGGTTTAAGTAGTTTAAAAAGTCTGATCTTTGCCCGAATGCTAAAGGGTTTTGGGATGGGGATACCCGCAGAAGAGAGAAGTACCAAAAGCTTAGGATGCATCAGTGTAGCAACTTTACCCCCAAAAGAGTGCCCCATGACGATATCTGCTTGGAGAGACAAATCCTGAAGCAGGGCTATCATGATAGCGGCATAATCTTCCGTCGTTAAAATATTTTCATTAGGGCTTTTACCAAAACCTGGCATATCTATATAAAGGTGACGAAAGGCTTTAAAGTGTTTGCCAAAGGCTTGTTTCATAATCTCTTTATTACTTCCCCAGCCATGTAGGATGACGATAGTTTGTGGCTTATCGTGGTGGAGGATTTCGTAATTGATGTTATAGCTATGGTTTTGATATTTTATTTCTCTGCTTGCCATATAGTTTTTAACTGCCTTTGGTATAATTGGATATGGATGATTTTACAAAAATAAAGCTTATCAACTCACTTATCGATGTTGTTTCACGATTTTATGAGTTGAAAAACAGCAACAAACCAGATGATGCCCAACACTTAAAAGGGTTTTGCGAAGGGATGGCGTATACACTTTTAGAACTTGACTACCTCAGCCAAGAAGAGGTGACAAAGATTTTAAAAGGCTTAGGTAAAAAGCGAGAAATTGCCCCAGATGAACCCTCTCAAGAAGAGATTTTCACCCCTCAAAAAAGATTTGATGATAGCAACAACTTAGATATTCCTACTTTCATGCGTAAAAAATAAACTTTTATCACTTCTCGTCGATATACTTTCATAATAATTTCTATGAAGGTGGTAGCATAATGGTAGATTTAAAGTTAGTACATGAGTATACAAGAGATTTACACATTCTTTATGTGGAAGACAATGAAACACTCAGAGATAGTACACTTAAAGTACTCAATAATTTTTTTAAAACTGTTGATATCGCCGTAGATGGACGAAATGGTATCGATAAGTATAAAACCTTTCAGACACAAGGCAAAAAACCCTATGATTTGATTATATCAGATATCAATATGCCCCATATCAATGGTGTTGAGATGAGTGAAAAAATACTAGAGATAGAACCCACACAAAGTATCATTTTTATCACCGCACACAATGAGATAGAGTATCTCCACAAGGCTATCAGCCTAGGTATCTCTAGCTTTTTACTCAAGCCTCTCAATCTTCAAGACTTAGCATCCGTACTTTATAAAGTTTGCCAAGCCATATCAGATAGAAATCTCGTCAACGAACATTACGCCATGATAGAAGATTTTAATGCCCAACTAGAAAATCAAAATAAAGCCTTAGAAGCAAAAAACCGCGAACAAGAAAAGTTGATTCGTCTTTTAGATACCATGGAGATAAAAGCGCAACGAAAAGAAAATAAAACAACAGCAAACACAACACCTACATCAGAGTATGAGATAGAAAAAGAGAGTTCTTATTATGCGCAGATAGAACAACTCATACGTGAAGATCTTTCAGAATTGACAGAAATTCATGAAGAGTTGGATGCAGATATCATCGCTATCATTTCGGGTAATCATGCCCTTATTTCAAGGATACCAACGCTTTTTTCTAAATATGCTTCAATTTTAGGGATGTATACTGCCTTTGATGCACTTTCTGCCACAATGATGCAATTTACAAAAGCTATCACGAATCAAGCCATGCCTAAAGATGTGAGCAAAACAGAAGAGATATTTATGTTCTTAGAGGCTTTTATGTATATCCTTGGAAAATGGCAAAAAGATCTTTTAGAGCAAGAAGATGAAAAAGTAGATCAACTTGATGTCTCTATCATCGGAGATATAGAAACTATTACCAATATGTGGCTAGCAGAGGCAGAAACAACAGAGAGTTGTAAAGTAGAATTTTTTTAGGAGAAAATATGCAAGAAAATCAGTCTGGGGGGACAAAATTTCAGTATCATCCAGAGTTGATTTCACTTTACAATAGTGGTGTTTTAACTGGTGCCATTGTGGGTAACGTCATCACGCCCATACTTTTTGTAGTTGTTTTATATACCTTTATACCACAAGAGTTATTGGTGCTTTGGTTTACTTTTTCTGTTGCTGTTGCCATTTTTCGTATATTGATAGCAAAAAGATATACGGAAAATAGTCACTATGATAGGTTTTTAAAATTAACTTCTATTTCAACAGCATTTAGTGGTACTATCTGGGGAACTTCCACGATATTAACATACCTCTATGCACCCCAAGAATACCTCTCTTTTGTTATTTTACTTATTCTCGGGCTAATATCAGCGACAATTACAACACTAACACCCATATATAAAACCTATTTATACTACGTTCTTTTTTCTATTTTACCATTGATAATTATCTTTTTTATGCAAAGTGGTATGTTAAACATCGGTACTGCATTACTGATTGTTATTTTTACAGTATTTATCCTGGTGGGCGGATATAAAAACTACAAGAAGCTCTATGAAGTCATCGTTTTAAAAGACCAACTTAAAGGCTTAAATGAAAACTTAGAAAACGAGGTGAAAAAAAGAACCCTTGAACTAGAAATATTAAATCACTCCCTAGAAGATAAAGTAAAAGATGAGATATCCAAAAATAGAGACAAAGACCAGCAACTACTCCAACAGTCTCGTATGGCACAGATGGGTGAAATGATATCTATGATTGCCCACCAATGGAGGCAACCTTTAGGTGCCATTGCTGCTTCAAGTATCGATTTGAAGATGAAGATGGCATTTGCAAGTTTTGACTTGGAAAAAAAAGAAGGGCAAGAAGCATGTGCAAACTACTTTGATGAACAACTCACAAACATTGAAGAGTATGTACAAAGCCTCACTACCACTATTGATGATTTTAGAAACTTTTATAAGCCCAATAAAGAAAAAAAAGTCATCACTATCAATGAACCTATCAAAAAATCATTGAGTATCATCGAAGCTGCATCTAAAGCCAATGGTGTGCATATCACGACAAATTATGAGAGTCAAAAAGTTTTGGCACTATTTGACTCAGAGTTAATGCAAGTCTTTTTAAATATCATCAAAAATGCACAAGATAACTTTTTGGAAAACAATACCCCTGATGCCACTATCATGATAAGCACCAAGGATATAAAAAAAGGGATACAAGTACAGATATGTGACAATGGTGGTGGCATACCAGAAGATATACTAGAGAAGATATTTGACCCTTATTTTTCTACAAAAGATGAGAAAAATGGGACAGGTCTAGGTCTATATATGTCTAAAACCATTATAGAAGAGCATCATACGGGCGAGCTTAGCGTGGAAAATAGAAAAGATGGTGCCTGTTTCATACTCTCTATTTATGAGGATGCACGATGAAAACATTCAACACCAATTATGACTCCATTGCAAACTTAAAAACGTTTATAGAGAGACATGACATTGCCTCGCATCAAGAGATACTGTTACAGGTTTTTACCGGTAACTGCAAAGAATCTTTCATCAATATGCTCATTAAGCAAGTTCTTTCCTTGATACCACATATAAAAATCATCGGAAGCACGACAGATGGTGAGATACTTTCTGACAGCGTCAGTGAATTTGAAACCATACTCTCTTTTTCACTCTTTGAAGAGACACATATAGAGACATATGCCAGTCCAAAAACAAGCACCTGTCACAATACAGCGCAAAGTCTCATCCCCCAGTTTGACAAAGATAAAAGAGCCCGTGTGGCTATCTCTTTTGCAGATGGCATAGATACCAATGGCGAAGCATTTTTAAATGACTTTAATGCCTATGATGAAAATTTAATCGTGGCTGGTGGATTAGCAGGAGATAATGCTACATTTGTACGAACCATTATCTTTACAGAAAAAGAGATATTAAGTTCTGGCGCGGTTGTGGCTCTCTTATACAATGAAGACTTGATAGTACATACCCAAGCCAATTTTGGTTGGCAAAGTATCGGTAAAACACTCAAAGTAACCAAGGCAGAATACAATGTTGTCCATGAGATAGATGGCATGACACCTGTTGATTTATATGCAAAGTACCTTGGTAAAACTATCACATCAAACCTTCCTAAAACAGGAATAGAATTTCCTCTCATCATGAGGCGGGGTGATTTAGATATAGCAAGAGCAGTTATCGGTAAAAATGAAGATGGTTCTTTGGTATTTGCTGGGAATTTATCTGTAGGAGATAAGGTAAAGTTTGGCTACGGAAACGTGCAGTCTATAGTGGCTGGAGGCAATAAAGTATATGAGAAGATGTCACAAATACCATCTCAATCTATCTTTATCTACTCCTGCATGGCACGAAAAGCTTTGATGGGCAAAAATATCGCTACAGAGTTGCAGCTTTTAAACAATATCGCCCCTTTAAGTGGCTTTTTTACCTATGGAGAATTTTATACAAATAAAGAAGCATCAACAAATGAGTTACTCAATCAAACTATGACTATTTTAAGTCTGAGTGAGAACGATGAGATAAGTGAAAAAAAGAATATTAATCACAAAACACTTCACACTATTGATGAAAATATCACTGCCATAGCACTTTCTCATCTTATCGCTCAAACCTCTTTAGAATTAGAAGAGATTAATAATTCTTTGGAAGATAAAGTTAAAGATGAATTATCAAAAAACAGAAATAAAGACCAGCAGATGCTAGAACAATCTCGTATGGCACAGATGGGTGAAATGATATCTATGATTGCCCACCAATGGAGACAACCACTAAGTGCTATCGCATCTGCCAGTATCGATCTTAAGATGAAAATAATGTTTGATAATTTCGACTTAGACAAAAAAGAGGAGCAAAAAAGTTGTACTGATTATTTTCAAGAGCAACTAACTAATATAGAAACCTATGTGCAAACCCTTACCAACACCATTGATGATTTTAGAAATTTTTATAAACCCAATAAAGAGAAAAAAGTCATCACTATCAACGAACCTATACAAAAATCTCTTTCTATTACAGAGGCAGCGGCTAAAGCCAATGGTATCTGTATCACGACACGATATGAGAGTCAAAAAGTCTTTGCACTCTTTGATTCTGAACTCATGCAAGTCTTTTTAAATATCATTAAAAATGCCCAAGACAATTTTAAAGAAAAACAAACTCCTAACGCTACTATCACGATAGATACAAGAGATATAAACGAGGGGGTAAGAGTTGAGATAGCAGACAATGGTGGGGGCATCCCTGATGCTATCATCACAAAGATATTTGACCCTTATTTCTCCACAAAAGATGAGAAAAATGGAACCGGACTAGGGCTGTATATGTCTAAAACTATCATTGAAGAGCACCATGATGGAAAACTTGATGTTGAAAATAGAGATGATGGTGTTTGCTTTAGTATCACTATACTAAAAGATATTCCATGAAAATTTACTTTAAAATTATTTTAGCCTTGCTATTTTTTTATACTGCATTGGCAGCAAAAGAGAATGAAAAAGTATCTTTACAACTACATTGGTTAAATCAATTTCAATTTGCTGGGTATTATATGGCAAAAGAAAAGGGTTTTTATAATGAAATGGGACTGGATGTAGAGATAAAAAACTTTGCTCATGGTATCGACCCTTTAAAAGAGGTATCTTCCAATAATGCTACCTACGCTATTAGCAGAGCTTCTTTAATCGTAGCTAAAAGTAAGGGTGCAAAAATCCATCTTCTTGCTGCTATCTTTCAATCATCTCCTCTTATATTATTGGCAACCAAAGAGTCACATATAAGAGATATAAAAGGATTTAAAGCAAAGCGTGTAATGCCACTTTCTAATCCTTTAGATCTTGTATCCATCCAAGCTATGAATAATCAACAGGGTATAGAAAGAAGTGATGTTATTCCTATAAAACACTCTTATGATATCAACGATTTAATCAATCATAAAACGGACTTGATGGTATCTTACATCTCAAATGAACCTTTTTTGCTCAAAGAAAAAGGTATAGCCTATACGATTTTTAACCCTAAAGATTATGGTTTTGATTTTTATAGTGATTTACTCTTTACTAGCCAAGCAGAAGTCAAAAATCACCCAAGTCGGGTCAAAAACTTCACTTCTGCTTCAGTAAAAGGATGGAAATATGCATTTTCTCATATAGAAGAGAGTGTAGCACTAATCTTAAAAAAAGGCGGATTCGCATCTCTAACGAATACCCTGAACCACAATTCTAGCATCAATCCCTGAAAGTTCTTGAAACACTTCATATGGTGTTTTCCAATCAAGACATTTTCGTGGTCTGCTGTTTAATTTGTCAATAGCTTGTATCA
>JAJRSK010000062.1 GCA_024278835.1 Campylobacterales bacterium
ACGGGGTGAAAATTACGATTACCTTTGATTCCAACCATAAAAAGGCTATGCACATAGTCAAAGAAATCACAAAGAAATTTTCCAAAGGGTATACGGATATTACAAGAAAACAGCTCAATAAACTCAGACAGCACTATAATCTGAAAAACACCAATGTAGAACCAAGAATTTACTCTTTTATAGAGTCAAACGGCATAGATATAGAAGCCTGGTACCTTACCAATGCCTATGCTACTTTAACACTCAGAAGCGTCATTTCAACAGAAATTCTTGATGCTTTTAAAGAGGCTGATGATATTACGATAGCATATCCTACACAAAAATTACATGTATCGATGCGAAGTGAATCGCCAAGTGAGCACAATGGAGAAATAGTTTAATGCACACAAAAAAAGTATATTTTAAAACATTTGGCTGCCGAACAAATCTTTATGATTCTCAGGTTATGATGAGTGCATTAAAAGAGTATGAAATAACTCAAAATGAGTCAGAAGCCGATGTTGTTGTTATAAACTCCTGCACGGTCACCAATGGTGCCGATACCCATGTACGCTCTTATATTTCACAGGTTGAGAAAAGCAACAGGAATGCGAAACTTTTTTTAACAGGTTGTGGCGCTCATACCAAAGGTGAATCTCTATTAAAAGAGAACCGTATCCACGGAGTTTTTGGTCAGAGTGAAAAGCAGAAGATAGATGCTCTTTTGGCAAAAGAAAAGCCATTTTACGAACCGGGTGATTTGAATCATATAGACGATATGGTTGTGGATGAGTTTGTAGGCAAAAGCAGAGCCTTTATAAAGATACAGGAGGGGTGCAATTTTCGCTGTTCTTACTGTATCATCCCTTATGTGCGTGGTGATGCCAGAAGCATGGATGAAAACAGAATTTTAGAGCAGGTCGCAAGACTTGCCCTAAACGGTTTCGGTGAATTTATCCTGACCGGTACAAATGTCGGCAGTTACGGGCAGGATACAAAAACATCTTTGGCAAAACTTATGAAAAAAATGTCCCAAATTCGTGGTGTCAGACGCATACGTCTGGGGAGTGTTGAACCTATTCAGATTACAGATGAGTTTAAAGAGATTTTGGGTGAGCCATGGATGGAAAAGCATATGCACATTGCTTTGCAACACACCTCGCCAAAAATGTTAAAATTGATGAACAGAAGAAATGTTTATACTCAGGATAAAGCTTTGTTTGAACTTTTGGCAGACAAGGGGTATGCAATAGGCACCGACTTTATAACAGGGCACCCTGGAGAGAGTAGAGATTTATGGCGAGAAGCTATGCAAAATCTAAAAGATTTGCCTTTGACGCATATTCATGCTTTTACTTATTCAAAGCGTGATGGCACTCCTTCTGCTACTATGAAGCCGGAGGTAAACGGCAAAATAGCAAAAGAGAGACTGCACGAATTGCAAGAGCTGATTCAACAGAAAAATTTTGATTTCAGAAAGGCTTACAGGGGAGAGCTTGAAGTGCTGATAGAGTCCTGTAAAGAAGGATTCTATCACGGGTTTGATCAGCATTTTAATAAAATTGTTGTAGAGTCTCAAGAAGATTTGGTTGGAAACTGGATTACTGTTACCAACTATGAAGTAAAAAAGGACTTCAATTATGCCAGAATCTAAAAC
>JAJRSK010000063.1 GCA_024278835.1 Campylobacterales bacterium
ACCGCTGATACGGCCGTATTGGCGGCTGCAAAATCCGGCGAAACCGCGCAGACCGCCTTACTCCGGGTCGCCCAAGACGTGGTAGACGCCAACAACCAGACTTTTCAAAACCTACTATCTGCCCTTTAGCTCCCAAGATAGAAGCTTGTATCATAGTACTTTTATTTACAGTAGAGAGGTCTAACTCATGCCCCGCATTTTGAGCCAATAACTCCATGAAAAACCTATGTGTACGTCCATTGCCTTCTCTAAATGGATGTAAGATATTCACACCATTTAAAAATGATGCTGTACTTTTTACAAACTCTTCTTTATCTAGGTCTTTAAAACAGTTCTCAACTCTAAGAGCATCAAAAAGACCTTTTGCTACCTCTGGCAATCTCTCTCCATGCGTAAACTCTGTGTTTCCTTTACGAAATACTCCTCTGTAACCTATATCGTACCTATCCATACCTGCCCACACATAGATATCTTTGAAAAGTTCTTTATGCAGTGCCTTAAGATGAGCATAGTCAAAGTTGCTTGCAATTGGCGTAAGTTTTAACTGGAGTATTTTGTCTGCAGTTATATTTTTTTCAAGTTCGTGAAGTTCATCGAGGTTTTTAGCCCCTAGTAGATTTGAAGAGAGGAGTTCTTTATCAAAATCATTTAATGGGTCTGATTTAAACAAAGACTTAAACATTAAGCCACAGTATCAAGTCTATTTTTCAGCTCATCTATGGATGCATCTGCTGTTATTTTACCTGTTGCAATCTCTATGAGTCTGTTTATTTTGGAGGGTGATACAAACATATCCTCTATGGCAAGTGTGCCTATGGTTTGTTTAATACTTTTGTATTGAGAGGATGTTAATTGACCTTTAAACCTATCTAAATAATCAAAACACGATTTTCGGTTTTGTTCCCATGTCATTATATACTCCTCTGTATGGATTGTTCCATTTTTTATATTATACCAAATTATTGATAACTCTAAAACTCACTAACATAAATTCAAAATGCTATACTTCAATCCCATAAAGTGGAATTGAATCCAATTCCACGTATCAAGTGGTACACAAATTGGTACATGATTTAGAGCCTATGCTCTCAAAGCATGATGTATAGGGGTAGTAAAATTCCCCTCACCTCTTCTTACAAATCCACCGCATACGTCTTCAAAGGTAGTATCAAAACACACCCATCAATACATAAACCCAAACAACCAAAGCGGTATCTTATTGCCAAAGCCCACCTCTATGTCGTCTGCTGCGATAAAAGCGTTTTCTACATCTTTCACCTGTTCAAATGATTTATTTTTGCCACCAACTTCAACCGTATACTTACCCTCTATGAGAAAATCTCCATCATTCGCCAAAAGCAACCGTTCATCTATAAGCCTAGGGGTATTATAATCTGCACTTTTGAGCTGATTGACAAAGAAAGCCTCTCTTTGTGTGCCCCTGTCTGCATTGTGTGAGATGGCATGCATGAGGTTGGTGTTGTACATAAAAAGCTTGTCAGGCTTGGAGATGACCCCATACCCTCTGGCTTTTTGGTTGACCGCAGTGGTAAGACTACCTAGCTCTAAGTAGTGCAAGTACTCCAGCAGTGTAGGACGTGAGACATCGACAGATGTAGCCAGTTTCGAGATATTTGGCTTCACAGGTACTGAAGTGCTGAGTAGATAAACCAACTTTTTTATTTTGTCTATCTGTGCATGTTTAATGTTGGTCGCATAAGGCATATCCACTTCGAGTATCTGATTGATGATGCCTATGAGGTGATGTGTATAGCTCTTTTCATGTTCTATCATAAAAGGATAACAACCATCTATAAGATAGTCTTTGAAATGTGCCAAAGGTTTTATCTGCTCTATGATGCGACTTGCGATGCTTATATGGTCTGAGAGTATCTCTTCTAGGCTATAAGACTCAAAGTCGCCAATATTTTTAAACAGAAGATACTCACGAAAAGAGAGGTTTGCCAAACGGTAAGGAACCACTCTACGACTGAGGTCTGCTTGCTGTTTGTTTATCTGTATCATGGAGGAGCCAGAGATAACCAATTTTAATCTGCTTGAGTCATAGAGACTTTTAATGTGTGTTGACCACTCATGGTATTTGTGTATCTCGTCTATGTAGAGTACCTCTCCACCAACCTTTTCAAACTCCATTGCAAACTCATAGAGTGAAATGTTTTTAAAGTAAGGGTTATCTACAGAGATGTAGAGTGCTGATGTGTCATCTGGGTGGTACTCTTTGAGGTGTTGGAGTATCATAGTAGTCTTACCCACACCTCGTTGTCCCGTAATGAGAAGAGAGCGTGCATCCCAGTCTATCTGCCTATAGAGGTAGCGTTGATATTGATAAGGGATACTTTCTACGAGTCTCTGCTGTTCTTGAAAGAAGAGTGTAAAATCTATCATTTAGTACCTTTTTATTTGTTAAGTATATTTTACACTTTTTTTTAGTTTTTGTAAAGCATACATACTATTTAATTGGTGGGATAATAAGCGCATCGCTCTTTTGTTTACCAAACATTGTTGCTTTACAAATCCACCGCATACGTCTTCAAAGTCTCCAAGTCTATCAACTCCAATATCCTCTCATGCGTGGCATGTAGAAATATCTGTGGCGCCATACCGTCCTTTACTGCCTTGACGAAACTATACCCACCTAGACACCAGCTTTCACCGGGTTTTACCCCTGCAAAGTCATATTGAGGCATTGGCGTGGAGAGGTCGTTTCCCACGGATTTGGAATACGATAGAAACTCTTTTGTGGCATAGATACAGACTGCATGGATAGCGTCATTTTCTTTACCTGAAAAACAGTTTCCATCGCGATAGTAGCCTGTGAGAGGATTGACACTGCAAGGCTCTAGTGGTTCACCCAAAACATTTAACATTTTTTGCATTCTTTTTCCTTATGTTGTGATATAATATCCCCAGTATAGCCAAATTAAGATAGATTTTATCCTAATTAGCATACAATTATAGTGTCAAAACTCTCGGGGTGCCGCAAGGCTGAGATAGCGAAAGCTTATCCCGCTGAACTTGAACTGGGTAATACCAGCGTAAGGAAGAGGAAGTACAACTTATCATGATAGCACTCTATCAGTATAACAGACTCCTTTTTCCTTTAAATCTTTTTAAGGAAAAACAATGACTATCAAAACCAACATTTTAGAAGACTCAAACGACATCATCACCAGAGAGCCACTTCCGGCTTCTACCAAAGTCTATGTTTCAGGGACGATTCATCCTGATATCAAAGTGCCTATGCGTGAGATACAACTCGCCAATGAACACAAGCTTCGTGTTTATGACACTTCGGGCGTTTATACAGACCCAAGCGTTGAGATAGATGTATCAAAGGGCATCTCCCCTATCCGAAAAGCGTGGATAGCTTCGCGTGAAGTAGAAGCGTATGAGGGGCGTATCCTTGCACCCAAGGACAATGGCTACAACTCTGAAGAACAGTTAGAGCAAGCCACAGCCGGTTCGCTAGGACTCGTTCGTACCCCGCTTCGTGCTAAAAGTGGACACAATGTCACACAACTCCACTACGCTCGCCAAGGTATCATCACGCCGGAGATGGAGTTTATCGCCATTCGTGAAAACCAAGATAGAGCGATGAGCGAAAACTACTTAAATGACCCAGAGAGAGAAGCGCGTCTTAGAGGCAATAGCTTTGGAGCAAATTTACCAGAGGAAATCACCCCAGAATTTGTCCGTCAAGAGGTCGCTGCAGGACGCGCAGTCATTCCTTGTAACATCAACCATCCTGAAGTTGAGCCGATGATTATCGGGCGAAATTTCTTAGTCAAAGTCAATGCCAACATCGGCAACTCTGCCACCTCCTCCTCAATCGCTGAAGAAGTGGAAAAGATGGTATGGTCAACGCGTTGGGGTGGGGATACGGTGATGGATTTATCGACGGGTAAAAATATCCATACCACTAGAGATTGGATTCTTAGAAACTCACCAGTACCTATAGGAACGGTACCTATCTATCAAGCGCTTGAAAAGGTCAATGGCATCGCAGAAGACCTTACTTGGGAAGTGTTTCGCGATACACTTATCGAACAGGCAGAACAAGGGGTGGATTATTTCACCATTCATGCGGGATTGTTGCTTCATCATGTGCCGATGACGGCAAAACGTGTGACGGGGATAGTGAGCCGTGGTGGGGCAATCATGGCAAAATGGATGATTGCACACCACCAAGAGAACTTTCTCAACACGCACTTTGAAGAGATTTGTGAAATCATGAAAACTTATGATGTCACTTTTTCGCTAGGTGATGGCTTGCGTCCAGGTTCTACAGCAGATGCCAACGATGAAGCGCAGTTTGCTGAACTAAAAGAGTTAGGCAGACTCACCAAAATCGCATGGAAACACGATATCCAAACCCTCATCGAAGGGCCAGGGCATGTGCCGATGCATATGATAAAAGAGAACATGGAGAAACAGCTAGAGTGGTGTGATGAAGCACCATTTTACACGCTTGGGCCCTTGACGACAGATATCGCACCGGGGTATGATCATATCACTTCTGGGATTGGTGCGGCGATGATTGGGTGGTATGGTTGTGCGATGCTCTGTTATGTGACACCCAAGGAGCACTTGGGACTTCCAGACCGTGATGATGTCAAGGAGGGCTTGATAACCTACAAGATAGCGGCGCACGCAGCAGATATCGCCAAGGGGCATCCGGGTGCAAGAGCGCGTGATGATGCCATGAGTTTAGCACGATTTGAGTTTCGTTGGGTAGATCAGTTTAACATCGGGCTAGATCCAGAAAGGGCACGAGAGTATCATGATGTTGAGATGCCTATGGAGTCTGCAAAAGTCGCGCACTTTTGCTCGATGTGTGGCCCTAAATTTTGTTCGATGAAGATTTCTCAGGAGGTAAGGGATTTTGCCAATGAGCAAGAGGTGAGCGTCGAAGAAGCCAAAAAAATCGGCATGGATGAGATGAGTCAAACTTTTAAAGAGATGGGAAGCGAAGTCTATATCCCATCGGATAAGTAGGCTATCATGATAGCACATCCTACCATACTGACCATCGCTGGAAGTGACTCTTCTGCTGGGGCAGGGATACAAGCAGACCTCAAAACCATCGCAGCCCATGGCTGTTATGGGGCGAGTGTCATCACCTCTGTTACAGCACAAAACACAACAGGCGTCAAATCCATACTCCAAATACCCGACTTTAGCATAGAAAATCAATTTAACGCAGTGATGGAAGACTTGAATGTAGTCGCGATAAAGATAGGCATGCTAGGCAACAAAGAGGCTATCATGATACTCTCTAAACTCCTAAAAGATGTCGATATCCCTATCATACTTGACCCTATCATGATAGCTTCATCAGGCGAAGAGCTTTTGGAAAAAGAGGCGATTAAAGCGCTCAAAGAGGAACTTTTTCCAAAGGCTTATCTGCTCACACCCAATATCCCTGAAGCTGAGAATTTAACAGGGATGAAGATAGATACCTTGATGGATATGCAAGAGGCATGTACGAAGCTTGGCACAGAAAATGTACTTCTCAAAGGCGCACATAGAGAGGGCAATATCATCACCGATTTACTCTATCATGATGGGGTGTTTCATGAGTTTACCCACCGTAAAATCCCTGCTAAAAATACTCACGGTACAGGTTGTACGCTCTCCTCTGCTATCGCTGCAAATCTCTCCCTTGGAGAAGAATTAGAAGAGGCGTGTGACAAGGCTATCAAGTATGTTGCCAAAGCGATACTAGAGAGTTACCCTACGGGAAAAGGTAACGGCTCTCTCAATCATCTCTACAATATAAAGGGGCTTTGATGGCGAAAATTTATCTCATCGGGGATGAAAAGTATGATTGTGAACATACAGCAAAAGCACTCACGGAAGATGTGGGCTATTTTCAATTACGACTCAAAGATGTTGATGATGAAACATTTTTAGAGGAAGCACGACGCTATCAAACACTCTGTCATGATAGGGGGATAAAGTTCATCATCAATGACCGCCTTCACATCGCCAAAATCCTTAATGTCGATGGTTTACACATCGGACAAAATGACCTCTCTTATGCTTTTTGTAGAGAGCAGTTTCCTGACAAAATCATCGGACTCAGCGTGGGTAGTGCAGAAGAAGCCAAAAATGCCTTTATGATGGGCGTGGATTATATAGGGCTTGGGGCGATGTATGAAACGGATACCAAGAAAAATGCAACAGTTATTGGATTGGAGCCACTCAAAGAGATACGCAAAATCGCCACTTGTGATATCGTGGCTATCGGAGGTATCATGATAGATAATTTTCAAGCTGTTTATGATGCAGGAGCCGACATGCTCGCTGTAAGTAGCGCGGTCTTAGGAGCGGATGAGCCTGAAAAAGTGTTAAAAATATTACGAGGTGTATCATGCATATAGCCATCGTTGGTGTGGGATTGGTAGGAAGGGTGTTGGCATTAAATCTTTTAAATCGCGGACATACACTCACGCTTTTTGATAAAGATAACGCCTATGGAGAAGCTGCCGCTGGGATGGCAGCAGCAGGGATGCTCGCACTCTTTGCTGAGTTGGAGACGGCAGAGTCTGTGATATTTGAGAAAGGAAAACGCTCTATCGCACTTTGGCAGGGCTTGTTGGCACAGGTGGGGATAGAAGATGCCTATCAACAGACAGGTTCTATCATCACCGCGCACCCACAAGATTACAGCGAACTTGATCACTTTATCGATACGCTGAAGTTTAAGGTCAAAGAAGCAGAAGAGATAGAGTTGCTAGATAGTGCGCGTATCAAAGCCCTAGAACCTGACCTAGAGCATCACAAAAAAGCTTTTTATATCCCGCATGAGGGACAGGTCGATGCCCAACGCTTTATGAAAGCAAGTGCGGATTATCTACTCAATCATCCCGATGTCACATGGCATCAAGAGCGACAGATAGACGATGTAAATGCCTTGACTAAAGAGTTTGACTGGGTGTATGATACGCGTGGATTGGGTGCGCAAGAGTATATCGAAGGCTTGCGTGGGGTACGTGGAGAAGTCTTTTGGCTTGAAGCACCAGAGGTGAAGATAACACGCCCTACAAGGATGCTTCACCCTCGTTATAAAATCTACATCGTCCCACGACCAGATGATCGATATATCATTGGTGCCACAGAGATAGAGAGTGAAGATATGTCACCGATGTCGCTGCGTTCTTCTCTTGAACTGCTCTCGGCGGTTTATAGTATGCATAGTGGATTTGCAGAGGCGCGTATCATCAAGTGTGTGACTAACTGCCGCCCTGCTCTCAATGATAACCTTCCTCAAATCACCTATCATGATAAGCTTACACGGATTAATGGTTTGTATCGACATGGCTATCTGCTTGCTCCTGCTGTTGTTGAGGAGGCGCTATCATGATAGAGATTGTTTTAAATGGAGAGAAAAGAGAGATAGAAGCGGGGTTGAGTATAGAAGCGTTGATAGCGATACTAGACTATCATGATAGCACTTTTGCAGTAGCGGTCAATGGGACATTTGTACCACTAAATGCTTATGAAAAAACAGTCATAAAATCGGGTGATGAGATAGAGATACTCGCACCGATGGTAGGAGGATAAGATGTGGGAAATAGGTGGAAAAACAGTAAACAGTAGGCTTTTGATAGGGTCAGCACTCTACCCCTCTCCAGCCAATATGAAAGAGTCCATCAAAGTATCAGGCGCACAGATAGTCACCGTCTCACTCAGACGACAAAATGCCGGTGATAAAGCAGGGCAAAATTTTTGGAATATCATCAAAGATCTAGGCTTAGAAGTACTCCCAAACACCGCAGGATGCCACAGTGCTAAAGAAGCCATCACCACGGCGCAGATGGCAAGAGAAGTCTTTGGGACAAATTGGATAAAGCTAGAAGTTATCGGCGACCAATATAACTTACAACCCGACCCTTTTGAAACCGTAAAAGCCGCCGAAATCCTTATAAAAGAGGGTTTTGAAGTCTTTCCCTACACCACCGATGATTTGGTTGTAGCGACAAGGCTAGTTGATGTAGGATGTAAAATATTGATGCCGTGGGGTTCTCCTATCGGCTCAGGACAAGGCTTGATGAATCCTTTAAACCTTAAAGCCATAAGAGAGAAGTTTCCCAAAACACAACTCATCGTCGATGCGGGGATAGGAAAGCCATCAGATGCTGTAAAAGCGATGGAGTTGGGATATGATGGTGTACTTTTAAACTCTGCTATTGCTCTAGCGCAAGATCCTATCATGATGGCAGAAGCGTTTAAGTATGCGGTGGAAGCGGGACGACTAGGATATAAGGCAGGAGTGATGCAAAAAAGAGAGTTTGCTTCACCTTCGACGCCGACGATTGGGACACCCTTTTGGCATCAGTTTAAGGAGTAGATTATTGAAATGTTAAAGTGGCATCATGTGCTACTTTAATCCAGTATCCTTCTGGTTCAACAAAGTATTGCATTGACGCCTAGCAAGTTCCAATTGCTACCGTCCGCGTATCCTCAGCTGTTATCCCATATCATGATACAAAAAAGGTTTGAGAGATATGGATTTTAAAAAAGAGTTACTCTTGTATGCTATATTGTTTGTATTTTTTTCTATTGGTATGCACTTTAGCGCATGGACAACTGCACCAGTCGCACACCTAGAACATCTACCACAAAGTTCTTTGGGTGTTTGTCATCCTTTGTATTTGAGTTTGATTGCTTATTTGCTTGTGTTAGTTTTGAGAGGAGTTGTGTTGCTTTTGAAGAGGTTTTTTGTGAGAGGGTGAGTTCAATACCATTAAGTTAAGCCTAAATCACAACTGTGGCTTTAGCCTCAGCCTTTTAGTGGCACTAAAGAGACTGCGAAAGAACCCCAACTTTCACACTCCCCAATACCTCAAAATTACTGTTTTTTAATCCTAAAATCAAAGAAAAATATAATCTTAAAAAAATATACTAAATATAACCAAAAATAGGCGATATAAGCTGCTATTTCAGCCTTTATATCATCTATATTTCCCTCTTTTAGTGCTATTAGTAGTTTTCTAAAGAGAGTTGTCCCTATGATATTTAGTACTCGTCTAAAATTATAGGTAAACATTATGAGAGCATTTTCTCCTTCAACTTTTTCATAACCTCTTACTAAAAAGTGAGTTAATCCAAGATTTTGCTTGATTGTTCCAAAAGGGTGTTCAACAATTGAGCCTCTTTGTTTGATAATCTCTTTAGCATAAGGAGTTTTCATCTTTTGAGTATGAGATTCAACCATTTGAGCTAACTCTGAACGAGTCACTTTTTTATGAGAAGTTTTTTTATCGATACACTTATCTCCTTAACTTTCGCACCTAAATCCAAGCAAATTCTGTGTAGTAGTTCGGAGTATAGCGATGATGCTAGTAAAGTCTTCATTCCTATTGACAATTTCTTCAATTTTTGCTATTTCT
>JAJRSK010000064.1 GCA_024278835.1 Campylobacterales bacterium
TGATACAAGCTATTGACAAATTAAATAGCAGACCACGAAAATGTCTTGATTGGAAAACACCATATGAAGTGTTTCAAGAACTTTCAGGGATTGATGCTAGAATTGTGGTTCAGGGTATTCGTTAGAGATGCGAATCCGCCTCCTTTAATTTTTTAAGATAAAGATATTATAAGTTTTTTTGATAATTATGTCTGTAACTTAGGTTACATAATCCGGATAAATCCACGATGTAAACTTACTTTTTTTTGTCCTTCAAGTGCCTTGAGTGCCCGGGAGATGACAACACGTGAACTTCCAAGTTATGGCTAACTCTTCATGTGTGATTTCTAGTGTTGGTGTGGCCTGTTTTCTTAGCCATCGTAAAAGCCTATCTTCGAGCCGTATAAATTTAATCTCTTCGATGGTCTCAGCAAGTGTGGACAACTGGGAGGTAAAAAGAGAAAAGATGAAGTCTTGGTATTTGTCATTATCCTTCATCAGTAATTTAACGCTTGATTTAGGAAGTAGCCATCCTTGGATATCACAAAGGGTTTCAGCGGTAGCAATAGCAGGAGAAGAAGAGATAGCAGAGGAAGTGTTGACGATACATTGTTCTCCTGCTTTTAGATGATAAAGAGAGATGATGTCCGCTTTGTCACCTTGGATATAAAGTCGAAGCTCTCCCTGACTCAGTAGCAAAATATCATCACAAGTATCACCTTGAAAAAATAGGATTGTGCCCTTGGGCGCAGTAACAGGCTTAATGGATTGTTTTAGATAGGACTTGCTTTTATCATCAAGCATCCCATAAAAATAAAATTCTTCTAGTTTCATATAAAGATGATAGAGAAAAAAGGTGTAGTTATGCCCTATCATGATAGGGCATTTTTTAAAAATTCTTTGCGTTTTGAAACTCTGCTATCTCACTCTCTACCATCTCTTCTATCATTTGTTTGTAGATATCAGTCACCATATTTGGTGAGACACCAAGTGTGAGTGCGAGGTGGCGTACATGATCTACGACATGTGCAACTCTATCTTCTGCTTTGACTTCTTCTATGGAGTGTTTAAACTTGGCGGCTTGCTTGACATACTCTTTTCGTTTGGCGATGAGATGGAGGATATCGGCATCGACAGCGTCTATCTCAGTTCGTACCTCTTCTAATGAGTTGCAATTTTTGATTTTCATTGTTTTCTCCGATTTTGTTTTTGCTATAGAACACTTTAAAAACCTCTCGTGCGAACAACCTCTGCAACGGAAGGGTCAAAATTTCGTAGAAATTTTGGGGTACCCACCGTGAAGCCGTTTGAGGTGAGAGGTTTTTAAAGTGTTCTATTTTATCTAAATCGGTATAATGATTGCAAACATTTATACAAAGGCGTCAATATGTTGAAAATTTGGCTTATCATGATAGCTTTTACACAGTTTATGATGGCAGGAGAGAAAAAGATGGATATTTATGATTTTAATGTCACAACGATAGAGGGTAAAGAGAAGTCGATGTCTGAGTATAGAGGCAAAGTTTTGCTCATCGTCAATGTTGCTTCCAAGTGTGGATTTACACCTCAGTATGCGGGGCTAGAGAAGTTGCATGAATCCTATCATGATAAGGGATTGCGTGTCTTGGGATTTCCTTGTAATCAATTTAGAGAGCAAGAACCAGCAGATGAAAAAGCTATCCAAAATTTTTGTACCGTTAATTTTGGCGTAAAGTTTGATATGTTTTCTAAGCTAGAGGTCAATGGGGATGATGCCCATCCACTGTATAAATATCTTAAAAGTGAACAGACAGGGTTCTTGGGTACGGAGAGTATCAAGTGGAATTTCACGAAATTTTTAGTAGATAGAGAGGGCAGAGTCGTGAAGCGCTTTGGCTCTACGACAAAGCCTGAAGAGATTGCAGGGGATATAGAAAAATTATTATGAGAATGAACCCTCTTCACTAAGGTCTTTGTATCTTATAACCAATTGAGCGAATGTTCTCAATAAAATCATCTTTTAAAATCTTTTTAAGACGATTGACTTCAGCGATTATGGTAGCATTGTCTATGTTTTTATCCTCCCAAACGTATGCACGAAACATATCATAGCTAACATTACGACTCCTGTTTTGCGTTAGAAGTTCTATGATTTGAACTTGTTTACGGGTGAGTGTCTGTGCTTCTTGGTTGAACCTGAGTGTGGCAGAATCCATATCATAACTATAATTTTGAGAAAGTCTCAAATGCCCTTTTGGTACATATCTAGTTTGGAGGATTCTATTGATTCTTAGGCTGAGTTCTTTGAGGTGAAAAGGCTTTTTAAGATAGTCATGACAACCTAAGTTAAAAGCCTTTGAGATATCATCTATATCGATAATAGCAGAGATGAAAATAGTAGGAATTTGTATCTTCTCTTTATGTAACTTTTCAAGTAGTTTTAAGCCGTTGATATTGGGTACATTGATATCTAAAATCAAAAGATCAAATGTCATTTCCTGGAATGCATCTAGGGCTGATTGCCCATCTCTGTATGTTTTGATATCATGCCCCTCTATCGTTAGAAACTTGGTGATGGCATCATTGAGCAGTTTATCGTCTTCAAGTAGTAATATTTTCAAAAGTCTGCCTTTTTAAAGTGGTATTTGAAGGAGGTTTTTTCTTTGGTTGAAATCAGTTCTATCTTGATATCTTCTTCTTGGCATATACGCTTTACGAGATTGAGTCCAAGTCCAAGACCATTTTTGTCATAGTTTTCTCTATAATAAGCATCAAATACATGTTCAGGTTCTTTAATAATCGTTGAAGTGCTGGAAATCTCAAAAACAATCCTATCATGATAGTCATATAATTGTACCTCCATTTTTTCAAATTCTTTCGTATACTTTATCGCATTTGTGATGTTATTGTCAACGATGCGTTGTAGTTTTGTTTCATTTATCTTGATAGCGTGGGTATTGGATTGGTTATCAAAAATGATGTTCAAGTTTGATTGTAGTGCCACAATCTCAAAAAATGCTATTCTATTTTGCATAAATTCTGCTAAATCGATATTTCGTTTCGGATATACTAGCTTGTCTTTTTTAGTAAGATAACTTAAATCATCATAAATTCCATAGATATTTTTAGTGGCGGCTTCTATATTTGAAAGTGCTTGATTTTTTCCATGCTCGTGTTCATAAAGTTCTATGTTTGCCATGATAACTGCTAGTGGTGTGTTTGTTTCGTGTACGGCGCTTCGTAAAAATCGTTTTTGCATTTTAAGGAGATTCTGTGAATATTCTTTCTCTTTTTTCAGTTCATTTTCATAGTCTTGACGGGATACGCGTATGATCTTGATATAAAATATGTTGAGTATAAATATCAAAAGACCATAGGGTAACCAAATGGCGACATCATCAGAATTTTTGATAAGGACGATGATTCCCGCAGTAATGGTAAATAAAAATGCAACGATACCAAACAGATGCATAGAATATTTTTGAAATATATGTTTACACAGAGTGATAAAACCATATATATACCCGCTCATAAAACATACCCCTTATATATGTAAGTATTACATGAACTTATCAAAGTTAGTATAAATAAACGTCATTAGTATATAAAAATAAGCTTAATTTAATGCTATTTTAATGCTATTTTGTTTGGTTATAATTCAGCATCGCTTGTAAAACGATAAATTTTTATTTTATTAGGAGAATTTCATGAAGAAAATGATTGTCAGTGCTACAGTGTTAGCAGCAATGAGTATGCCAGCATTGGCTACACAGTTTATCACCATCGGTACAGGTGGTGTGACAGGAACTTACTATCCAACGGGTGGAGCTATCTGTCGTATGATGAACAAAGAGCGAAAAACAACAGGTATCAGATGTTCTGTTGAGTCAACGGGTGGGTCAGTTTACAATGTAAATACTATCAACGCTAATGAACTTGACTTTGGTATTTCACAAAGTGATACAGCATATCAAGGATATCATGGTGAAGGCAAGTTTAAAGGAAAAGCGGTTAAAGGATTGCGTTCAGTACTAGCGATATATCCTGAACTTTTGGCTTTTGTTGTGACTAAAAGTTCTGGAATTAAGTCTCTTGCAGATGTTAAAGGTAAAAAATTAAATATTGATATCCCAGGTTCGGGTACACGGATGACAACAGATATCGTACTTGAAGCATTTGGTATCAAGCATAGTGATTTGGCCTTAGCAAATGAGCTTAAGTCTTCAGAAGGGCCTACCATGCTAAAAGATAATAAGATTGATGGTTATTTTGGTGTATTTGGTCATCCAACAGCCAACATCAAAGATGCATCGAACTCTGTTGATATCGATCTTATCCCAATAGATGGTAAGCCTATAGATGATTTGGTGGCTAAATACTCTTACTACGCAAAAGGTATTATCTCTGGTAGTTTTTATAAAGGTGTTGAACATGATACACCAAGTATTGGTGTAAAAGCAGTACTTGTCACAAAAGATAGTATCGATGATAAAGTTGTTTATACGTTAACAAAAACAATTTTGGATAATTTTGAAGCATTTAAAAAACTTCATCCTGCGTATAAGACGATTACAAAAGAGTCTCTTTTAGATGGTTTAGCAGTGCCACAACATCCAGGTGCTATCAAAGCATTTAAAGAGGCTGGGCTCTTAAAGTAGTCTATCATGATAAAAGAAAATCAACATCTAGATGAAGAGTTTATAGAAAACGAAGAACAACTTATAGACAAACTTGAAGGGCAGAGAAATCTCCCTAAGGGTACTTGGCAGTATTGGCTTATCGCCACTATCGCATTTATGTGGTCAGCGTATCAGATTTATGTGGTAGTTGTGCCGACAAATAGTGTCTTTATAAGGTCGTTTCATTTGGCATTTGCCCTCTCTTTAGCCTTTGCTATGTATCCGATGTTTCGTACTCAAAAAACGATGACAACGATACCTTGGTATAACTTTCTTATAGGACCTGCGGCGGTCATAGGTGCGTTATATATATACTTAAACTATGATGCTCTCAATGCCCGTAGTGGTGCTTGGTCTCCTCTGGATGTTGGTATGGGAATCATGTCAATATTTTTGTTGTTAAAAGCAGCAAGAAGAACTTTAGGTATGGCACTGCCTGTGATTGCTGTGATATTTATGCTCTATGACTATCTTGGGCAGTATATGCCTGATATGATAGCCCACAAGGGTGCAAGTATCAATAAAATCGTTGGTCAGATGTATCTCACCACTGAGGGTATATTTGGTGTGCCATTGGGTGTAAGTGCGAGTTATGTTTTCCTATTTGTACTTTTTGGCGCGCTTTTAGAGCGTGCGGGAGCTGGAAAATATTTTATCGACTTGGCTTATGCACTTTTAGGTAAGTATGATGGTGGACCTGCCAAAGCTTCTGTGGCGGCATCAGGCATGATGGGTATCATCTCTGGAAGTTCTATCGCCAATACGGTGACAACAGGTACTTTCACTATTCCTCTCATGAAAAAACTAGGATTTCCGGGGTATAAAGCAGCTTCTGTAGAAGTAGCTGCCTCTACCAATGGTCAACTTATGCCACCTATCATGGGAGCAGCTGCCTTTATCATCGCAGAGTTTTTAGGGCTTGCTTATACGGATGTTATCATGGCAGCTGCTATTCCAGCATTTGTGAGTTATTTTGCACTTTTTTATATCGTGCATTTAGAAGCAAAAAAGTTAGGGATTAAGGGTGAAGATCCTTCTAAACTAGACCGTGCCTTTGATATCTTTAAGGGTGGTATACATTATATCGTTCCGATATTTTTCCTCATGTATACCCTGATTATTCTCAGACAGTCACCCCAAATGGCGGCGTTTAACGCTATCTTTTTTATGATGCTTATCATGGTCCTTCAACGTCCAGCATATGCATTTTTAGAAAAGAGAAAGTTGACGGGTGAAGTATGGCTGAGTGGTTTTTCAGATATCGGGCATGGTATGATTAATGGTGCTAAAAACATGGTACCTATCGCCATCGCTACGGCAGTTGCTGGTATCGTCGTTGGGTCAGTGACGCTAACAGGTATCGGTTTGATTCTTTCAGAAGTGATTGAAGAACTTGCTGGTGGGTATATAGTGGCAGTATTGTTTTATACCGCGATTGTTTCATTGATACTTGGTATGGGGCTGCCTACTACCGCGAACTATATCGTTATGGCTGCATTGACTGCACCTGTTATCATGGAACTCTCCTCTGGTCTTGGATATGTTATCCCCGCTATTGCAGCGCATCTGTTTGTCTTTTATTTTGGTATCCTTGCTGATGATACGCCTCCTGTTGGGATGGCAGCTTATGCGGCAGCTGGAATAGCCAAAAGTGACCCTATAAAGACAGGTTTACAAGGGTTTGCTTATGATATTAGAACAGCGATACTACCATTTGCGTTCTTTTTTAATAACAAACTTTTACTTATCGGTGGGGTAGATGCACTTGATCCAAACAACCCAGGAAGCTGGCAATGGATAACCAATCCTGGTGAAATAGCCATGATATTTTTAACTGCTGTTGCAGGGATGTTTGCTTTTTCCTCAGCAACGCAAGGGTGGTTTTTAACCAAGACGTCTGGAATAGAGAGGCTTTTACTTTTATCTGTAGCGCCATTTATGCTGATACCAAATGTAGCAGCGCAGAAATTGGGCTTAGGAAGTGAATATATATCGTATGTTGTCGGTTTTGCCATTTATGGTTTAGTCTACTTCATGCAAAAAAATAAAATTAAAGATTAAAACAAAAATAAAAAGGAACAAGAATGAAAAAAATATTATTATCCGCAATAGCTATTGCATCATTAACACAAGTTGCATCTGCAGCAGACAGCATAGGTGAGGCTTTCCAAAATGGAACTTATTCTACAAAAGCTAGAGTATTTTTCTTTGATAGAAGTTTTGATAAACCGGGTGTAGATGATGCTATTGCATTAACCGCCGGTGGTATCATGAAGTATCAGACTGACTCATTTATGGGATTGAAAATGGGACTTGCCTACTATGGTAGTCATCGTCTAGGTGGTATCTATAGTCGCGAAGAAGGTAAAGGCACTAGTATATTGGGACGCTCAGGTGAAGACTTGGCATTTCTGGGTGAAGCGTATTTGGAGTACTGTTTTTGTGAGACAGGATTAACCAACACAACAATTAAAGTAGGTCGTCAACAGTTAGCCACACCACTTATCCAAAATCATGATTTGAGAATTTTACCTTCTGTTTATGAAGCGGCTATTTTGAAAAATACTGATATTACAAATACAGCCATAGAGTTAGGTTATGTACAAGCTTACTCAGGATTTACTTCAAAAGACAACACCTTTTTAGATCAAAATGCTAAATGGGGTGAAGATGGTTTAGGGTATATCTCTGTGAAAAATACGAGTATCCCAAGTTTAAGTATCCGTGCGCAGTATGTAGCTGCATTGAGTGATACAGATAAGGCTGGCGGAGAGATAAAAATCAATGACTACAGATATATTGATGCAAAATATGCATTGCCATTTGGTGAAAAAACGTATATCAAAGCGCAGTATGGTGGAAATGCTTATAATGTTGGAGAAGACTCTAGTATGTATGGTGCAAAAGTAGGAACAAGTTATGGTATGTTTGATTTTGCACTCCTTTATGATAAAATCTCTGATAATGACTTTAAAGCAGTAGAGTCAGGACCTATGTACTCTGATTGGCAGCAAGGTTATGGTAACTATGAGCCAAGTGAAGCATTTGGTGGGCAAATCATCGCACATCCTATGGCTGGAATGAGTTTCAAAGTTGGTTATGTTGATGTTGCCGCTGATGATGGTTATGCAAGAGATGATTTTTCTGAGATGAATATTGATGCGAAGTATAAATTATCTGATAATTCAAAAATAAGAGTGAGATATTCTATTAAGGATCAAACTGAGACAGCAAGTCGTGAAGACAGAGATGATTTTAGAATTATTTACTACATGAACTTTTAGAAAGCACCTAAGAGGAGATTAATCTCCTCTTTCAACCAAACTAAAAAGGAGACGTAATGGTAGAAGAAAAAAAGATGACGCTGACCACCAAAGTATTGATTGGTATGGGATTGGGTATATTGGTAGGTCTTGCAATCAACTTTGCTGGTTTAAATGCAGAAGGTACATTTGTCGGTGACAATGTCGTCAATGGGCTTTTTCATATCATAGGTAAAATGTTTGTTACAGCACTAAAGATGCTTGTTGTTCCTCTAGTTTTTTTCTCCCTTATTTCTGGTGTTTTAGGCATTGGTGATATCAACGCACTTGGTAAAGTAGGTGCAAAATCATTTGCTCTTTATATGCTTACAACAGCTGTCGCTATCGCTATTGCGATTACTATCGCCGCGGTTATTGGTATCGGTGAAGGTGCGAACTTGACAACAGCTACAGCATTTCTTGGTAAAGAAGCACCACCACTTAGTTCCGTTCTCATCGATATCATCCCTAGTAATGTTATCAATGCTATGGCACTTGGTAAGATGTTACAACTTATCTTTTTCTCTATTCTTTTAGGTATCTCTATCCTAATGGTTGGTAAAAAAGCAGAGCCAGTCGTCAAGCTCATCGAGATAGGTAATGAAATCATGATGAACATGGTGAATATCATCATGGCTATCGCCCCTTACGCCGTGTTTGCTTTGATTGCAAAAGCAATTGCGAACTTAGGTTTAAGTCTGTTGGCAGATTTAGCTGGATACGTTATCGTATTGATTGCGGCACTCATGATACATCTATTTGTAACATTGATGACTGTTTTAAAAGTTTTCTCTGGCATGAGTCCTAAAAAGTTTATGGCGAAGATGAGAGATGCGCAAGTATTTGCATTTTCTACATCAAGTTCAAATGCGACTATTCCTGTGACCTTAAGAACGGTGACTGAAAAGTTAGGGGTAGACAACTCTGTTGCTTCATTTACCGTGCCTTTTGGTGCCACCATCAACATGGATGGTACGGCTATCATGCAGGGTGTTGCGACGGTCTTTATCGCCAATGCTTATGGTGTAGACTTGGGAATTACAGGTTATTTGACTGTTATCATGATGAGTGTTTTAGCCTCTATTGGTACAGCTGGAGTTCCTGGTGTTGGTCTTATCATGCTCTCGATGGTATTTACACAAGTGGGACTTCCTGTTGAGGGAATCGGTCTTATCCTTGGTGTGGATAGAATCTTGGATATGATTAGAACTGCTGTCAATGTCTCTGGTGATGCCGCAGTCTCGGTGATAGTAGCCAAGAGTGAAGGCAAGTTAGATGTCGATGTCTTTAATGACCCTGACGCTGGTAAACTCACTGAAGATGACTTAGATATCGATCCTGATGTCGAAAAAGCTTTGGCTGATGTTATCGACAAAACACACGATAAAGCGTAAAAAAGTAGGGGCTTATGTCCCTTACTTTTATCTATCATGATAGAAGCAAAACATACAAAAATTATTTATAATTCCTATAAAAAACACCATCATGATGCCTTGGCTATCTCAGCCATAAAAAAAGGAAAAATTCAAGTTGAGTTTGAGGATAAAAATATTGTTTTAAGCCCCGAAGCACTTGTCGTTTTCAACCCTTGTCAAACACATAAAACTATCATACTTGATGATGATACGCGTGATTATTATATCCTCTACTTTTCGATAGAAGAGTGTTTGCATGTCCAACAAAGTGATTTTTTTAAACCTATTAAACAGGCTATTATAAAAGATGCCTCATTGCTGGATGCCTTTTTTTCTCTTTTTTCGTCTCAGAAAGAAAAAGCATCAGATACATTTTTACAAAATCTTTTTGATGATTATTGTGATACCAATGAAAAAAAAGAGTTACCTAAAACCTTAGAACATATAAAATCATTTATAGAAGATAATGATTATGACGCACTGAGTCTATCTAGCTTGGCTATATATATAGGAGTTAGTAAAAATCATTTGATTCGTATATTTAAAAAAGAGTTTGGCTTATCACCTCATGCTTATATATTAAACTATAAAGTACACCAAGCAAAAAAGATGTTAGCCCTAGGTGCACCTATATCTGAAGTTGCCGTATCAGTAGGCTTTTATGATCAAAGTCATTTTCATAAAGCATTCAAAAGTGTTTTTGCCATTACCCCTAAAGAATTTCAAAAAAAGTTGATTTTTTACAAGACTTAATCGTAAAAATACCATACAATAGAGACATGTTTAATTTTAAAAATACACTGACTGGTGCAACGAAAAGCGCATGGCTTGTTCTCAAGCTTATCATTCCACTCTATATATTGGCAGATGTATTGCTCTATTTTGATGTGTTAAAGTACATCTCCTTTTTGTTTGAGCCTATTACAAATATGCTAGATTTGCCAAAAGAAGCTGCTCTTGGTATCGCTGCGGGGATGTTGTTTAATCTTTATGCTGGTATCGCATTTGTAGCACCTTTGGGACTTAGTGGGTACGAGTGGACAATATTGGCTACATTTTTGGGTGTAGCGCACTCACTTATCATAGAAAACGCTGTGATGAAAAAGCTAGGGATATCACATACCTACTCTTTTGTTTTGCGTATCTCTATGGCATTTATCGCGGTGATTCCTCTGACGTTGATGCCAAAATCATTTTTTAGTGAAGGGGTGATGCAAACCGTAGAAAAACCAATCTATCATGATATCTGGGATATGCTTATGCACTCTTTTACCAATGCCTCTTTGCTTTCCATAAAAGTCATAGCTTTGGTGACTGCTATCATCTTTTTGATGTCCTATCTAAAGTCAACAAAGATGATGCAATCCTATCAGCAAAAAGTCAATACCTCGTTTTCTATCGTAGCAGGCTTGGTACTAGGTATCACTTATGGTGCGGGTATCTTGATACATGAAGCCAAAACGGGGAATTTGAGTAAAGTAGATATATTTTATATCGCGACATTTTTGATGATTTGTCACTCTGTTGTGGAGGATGTGCTACTATTTGTCATCTTTGGTGCAAATGGCTGGTTGGTGGTTGTCATACGGGTATCGATGGCATTTGTTTTTAGTTGGATATTGGTTAGAATGTATAAAAAATTTTGGAGAAAAGATGAAAGAGAGTGAAATCACAAGAGAAAATATAGAAAAAATGGTGTTGATGTTCTACCGAAAAGTACTAAAGGATGATATCGTAGGACCATTTTTTATCGCCAAACTAGGTGATGATATGCACAACGACTACTGGAAACCACACTTAGAACTACTTATCAACTTTTGGTCTTCTATGACACTAGGAGACAACAGCTATATGGGTAATCCTTTTGCACCACATACGCAGATGGGTGAATTAAAACGGGAGACTTTTGAGCGTTGGTTGGAGATGTTTTTTGAGACGGTAGATACGGTGTATGCCCCACATATCGCGGATGCCTTTAAAGAGAGAAGCATGGCGATAGCAGGTAACTTTATGAGAAATTTACGCATATCATGATACACACAATCAACTATAAAAATGAGACAATCACCCCATCCAAAGTCGTCTGTGTCGGGCGAAACTATGTTGAACACATCAAAGAGCTCAACAACGAAACCCCCGATACTATGGTGCTCTTTAACAAGCCAAATTCGGCTATCAGCAACAAACTCTACTATATCCAAGAAGATTGCCGTTTTGAGGGGGAGATATGCTTTCTTGTCAAAAACAAAAAGATAGAGGGAATTGGCTTTGGGCTTGATTTGACCAAGGCTGGGATACAAAACAGACTCAAAGAGAAGGGGCTTCCTTGGGAGCGGGCAAAGGCATTTGATAAGTCGGCGGTTTTAAGTAGGTTTGTGGAGTTTGAGGGAGATATCAGCACGATAGAGATGAAGCTTTTTATCAATGATACTTTAGCACAACACGCTACGTATGACTTGATGATTTATAAGCCTGATAAAATATTGCGTGAGATAGAGAGCTTTATGTCCTTAGAAGATGGGGATATCATCATGTCTGGCACACCAAAGGGTGTGGCAACCTACAAACGAGGGGATGTTTTTTGTGGGGAGATATATAGTGATAATACCCTCCTTTTAAAAGAGGAATTTATCGCTCTTTAAATCTCTACCTCTATCCCAACAGGGCAGTGGTCGCTGCCCAAGATATCGTCCATAATAAAGGCATCGCATACTTTATCGATTAAGTCATCTGAAACGAAAAAATAGTCAATTCTCCAGCCGACATTGTTTTCACGCGCCCGTGCTCGGTATGACCACCAGCTATAACAATCCTTCTTCTCTCCATGGATATGACGGAAGGTATCATGATAGCCATACATCAGAAGTTTATCCATCCATTCTCTCTCTATCTTTAGAAATCCCGATGTCTTTTCATTGGCTTTTGGGCGGGCGAGGTCTATCTCTTGGTGGGCGGTGTTGACATCGCCACAGACGATGATGGACTTGCCTTCGCTTCGGCGTTTTTCGATGTGTGCTAAAAATCTCTCATAAAATCCCATCTTGTACGCTAGGCGCTCATCGGAGCGTTGACCGTTGGGAAAATAGACATTGAAAAAAGCGATATTTTCAAAATGAAACTCGTTGATACGCCCTTCATCTAGGATATCGACTTCGGGTGCTGTGCCGACATAGGAGGGCTCGATATCGGTATAGAGTGCTACGCCTGATTGTCCTTTGTTGGAAGAGGGGTTGATGATGGCGTGTTTGTGGCTTTTATCAAAGACATCATTAGGGATTTGTTCCGCTTCTGCTTTTATCTCTTGGAGTCCTAAAAAGTCGATGTTGTGTTCTGTAATCCACTTGAGCGCTTCTTTTTTATGTACGGCGCGAATGCCATTGACATTCCACGATATAAACTTGTATTTTTTCATCTATTTTCCTTAAGGGCACCTCTAAAAACCCTAGTCATTCATAATGGGCTTTAAAAGTGTGAGATTTTGCAAGAGATTTGTGAAAACCTAGCCGTAGCTAAGTTGAACAAATTGCCCTTTGATAAGAGAGTATAAGATATAATCCCTTTATGAATTATATAGGGTCTAAACAGCGTGTCAAAACTTTTATCAAAGAGAGTATTGTGGATACTGTTGGAGAGGATTTGTCTGGAAAAGTTTTTTGTGATATGTTTGCTGGTACGGGGATTATAGGGCGTGTTTTTAAAAAAGATGTCAAGAAAATTATCGCCAATGATTTAGAATATTATAGCTATGTACTCAACAAAAACTACATCGAAAATCACCAAGCACTTGACTATCATGATAGGATAAAAACACTCAATCATCTCGCTCCAAAAGAGGGCTTTATCTACCAGCACTATTGTAAAGGTAGCGGTAGTGGCAGGCAATACTTCAGCGATGAAAATGGGCAAAAGATAGATGCCATACGCTTAACACTACAAGCATGGAGAGAGAGCAAAGAGATAGAGGATGGGATGTACTATTTTTTGCTAGCCTCTTTGTTAGAGAGTAGTGACAAGGTGGCAAATACCGCTTCTGTCTATGGTGCCTACCTCAAACATCTCAAAAAAACAGCAAAACAACCTTTGGTGCTAGAGCCTGCTTTGTTTGAAGAGAATGAGAACATCCACCAAGTCTATAACGAAGACAGCAACACCCTCATAGAGAAGATAGAAGGAGACATCCTCTACCTAGACCCACCCTACAATGAG
Organism: Campylobacterales bacterium; assembly: GCA_024278835.1. Taxonomy (GTDB): domain Bacteria; phylum Campylobacterota; class Campylobacteria; order Campylobacterales; family QNZT01; genus JANTGR01. Next base: position 13,561 of record JAJRSK010000064.1, read on the forward strand.
CGTGAATATGGAGCAAACTACCACCTGCTAAATACCATCGCGCGTTACGAAGTATTTACACCAAGAGGTGTCACAGGACTACCCCAATACAAGCGCTCAAACTACACCAAACGCACCAAGGTAAGAGAGAGTTTTGAAGCACTTATACAAAAGGCAAATTTTCGCTATATATTTGTCAGCTACAACAACGAAGGAATGATGAGAGAGGAGGAGATAAAGGCTATCATGATGAAGTATGGCAAGTATGATTTAAAGAGTATGCCATACAAGCGATTTTTGGCAGATAAAGTAGGACGAAGGAATGTCAAGGATGTGGAGACCTTTGAGCATCTTCATGTGCTAGAGAAGAACAACGCTACTTTTTGACATTCATAGCTGGTGAATCACAAGTCCTCACACAAGAGCGACCTTGCTTGATATCACCAATCACATAAAACCAAGTAAACGCCATAAATAAAAATAGTGCAACTATGATAGAGCCTACAAAGATAACATTTTTATAAGTTCCACTTATCATGATAGCCTCCTTGTCTCTTGATAAGGCTATTTTAGTGAATTAGTGCGTAGAGATTGTGTAGTCTATCATGATGAACAAGAGAGTTTTAAGTTCTTATGTTTCAGCGGTGTCTCTTTGGCATAATGCTCAAACTCAGGGTGCTCGTCAAAGGGACTTTTAGCTAAGGTCATTAAGTCTTCAACACCAGAAAAATCGTCCTTGTTTGCTTTGTCTATCGCTTCTTGTAACATATAATTTTTCAAGACATACTTAGGATTCGTTTTTTGCATAGCCTCTAATCTTTCCTTCGTGCTTCTTGTCTCTAGTTTTAGCCTTGCATCATAGATGTCAAGCCACTCTTCTAGGGGCTTTTTAATCATACCTCGTGCTAATACTTCGTCTCTATCCCCATCGTAGTGACTGAGTGTTCTGAAAAAATAGGTATAGTCTATATGCTGGTTTTGCATGATATCAAAGAGGGCTCTGACGAGTTCTCCATCTTTATCATGATGGATAGAGAGACCAAATTTATCGCGCAATATCTGCATATGTGCGCCGTTAAATATCTCACCATAGTTCTCTAGCATCTCTTTCATGGCATCTATATTGACTAGTGGTGTGAGGGCATTCATGAGCATAGAGAGATTCCACATACCTACTTGGGGTTGATTGCCAAAGGCGTAGCGACCCCCTTGGTCGGTGTGGTTGCAGATATAATTAAAGTCATACTCATCTAAAAAGGCATAAGGACCATAGTCGATAGTGAGTCCTGCGATAGACATATTGTCCGTATTCATCACACCATGATTGAATCCCACACCCATCCACTTGGCTATCATGATAGCTGTTGTTTGAACAACTTCTCTAAACATTTTGATATAGGCATCTTTGTCACCTATTAGATGTGGAAAGCTCTCTTCTAGTGTGTAATCTGCAAGTGCTTCAAGTTCTGCATGTTTTTTGTTGTGGTAAAAGTATTCAAATGACCCAAAGCGTATCCATGTTGGGGACATGCGTAGTACTATCGCGCCACTTTCCCAATCTTCTCTGCGTACCTGTTGGGTGGATCCGATGATAGCTAAGGCTCTTGTTGTCGGTATATCTAGTCCATGCATCGCTTCACTCATAAGATATTCACGGATAGATGAACGAAGTACCGCACGTCCGTCTCCGCCACGAGAGTAACGTGTCACGCCTGCCCCTTTAAGTTGTAGATGCCAGCCATTGACTGCTCCTAGGTTGATAGCGCGTCCATCTCCTAAACGAGGGACAAAGTGTCCAAACTGATGCCCTGCATAACACATGGCGTAGGGAGTACTCTCCGCAACAACATCGTTACCATTGACAAAGTTCACAAAGGCTTCACTTGAGAGTGCATCGTGATCTAGTCCCATCAAGTCGGCTGCGTCAGCATTGGCATGGATGAGGTGTGGATTGTTTAGTGGTTGGGGTAAGGTTTTGTGATAAAAGATATCATCAAGAGTGAGGTAATCACTAGTCAGTTTCAAATCAGATAATTTCATATCTCATTGTATCTAAAGAAGGATAACCTTTATGCCCTCAAGGGCAGGCTAAAGCGCGCTCATGCTAAAATAATCGTATGAAAATTGTAAAAATACCAAGTAAAAAATCATGGGGTTATATCATCCCAACATTGTTTCTCATTGCCGGTGCATTTTTTTTATTTCTCAAATCCAATGGCGGTAGCAGTCCTATAGGTGGATTTATGAGTGGGGGCTATAAATCTGTAGGTTATTTTCATGGTGGGAAAATAGCAGAGAGTTTGGACGTGCGTACGGTTCGTTGGCACAAACATGAAGGATATGAAAGAGTAGTATTTGATATCTATGCTTGGCATGGTGTTTTTGGTGATAAGCCTTATGAAAAGACTGATAAGACAGGTCTTTATCAGATAGGAAAAGAGAAAAAAGGATCGTTGCATTTAGATGGAGAGATAATGGGCTATCGTGCTTTTTCTGCAAAGACACCTTCTTTCACCCAGAGTAAACTAGTGAGCAAGATGCAAGTCATTCCCAATGAAGAAAATAGTTTTCTCTTTACTTTGACACTCAAAAAACCAGCTTCTTATAAAGTTTTTACACTCAAAGACCCATCACGTATCATCATCGATCTCAAGTAACTATCATGATAGAGGCAGAAAATCTCACTGAAGAGATACTGGATGAGATAGCGCAGACATTTAATAGTATTGAAGTGTGTGATGATACCTGCTTAAACCTCTTTATCAAAAGTATTTGGTCACTACACAAGACAGTAGAGTGGGCGAAACGTGATGAAGTTTATGTGAAAAGGGCTGCTTTTGTTATCATGGCTGGCTTGGCGATGGAAGATAAAAAGGCGAAAAATCTTGTATTTGGGGTGTTTACTCCTATCATGATAAGAGAGTGTACTGATGAAAGAATAGAAGTGAAAGATGCTATTGCTTGGGCATTAATAGCGATGGGAAAACGCAATAGTGTTTTACATAAAAGAGCTATTAAAACAGCCAAAGAGATGCTAGAGATAAATGATAAAACAGCCAAGTTGATAGCGACAGAAGTCTTAAGTGAATTGCAAAATCATACCTAAAAAGGAGCCTGTGATGCGACTGATATTTCTAAAATTTGGTCAACTCAAAGAACCATTAAAACATTTTTTTTCAGAGCTCTTTATGGTAGACAAGGTCTATACAAAAGTTTTGTATAAGAGCTTTTAGAGGTGTTTTATACGGTAACTGAAGAGTGCTTTGAAGCGATGGCAAAACTTATCGTTAGTGAGAGGGAGCACTTCTTTGTCTTTCCTAGTGCTACATATCCTATGACGGCTATCCAGATAAAGGAACGGGTAGAGCATAAAAAAGAGTTTATCATGATAGTAGAAGAGGAAGAACTTATAGGCTTTGCAAATCTCTATGATGATGAAGAGAACAAGCACGTCTTTATAGGAAATTTTGTGATAGCTGAAATACATCGCAATCAAGGATATGGCACAAAACTAATCCGCCATATGCTACAACTAGCAGGGCAAAAGTATCAGCTTCCTGAAATCAGAATTTCTGTTGTACATACCAACCCAAAAGCTTTTTATTGGTATAGCTATCTTGGTTTTAAACCTTATGGTGTTGAAGTTATTGATGATGGAAAGTTAACTTTTGTACATATGAAGATGGATTTGTCTAAAACGTAAATCCACTTTTGCTAGTTTGGCATGATAGGCTCTTATGAGAGCATCTTATCACTAACTTCTTTTATGATGGTTAAGCCTTTTTTTATCTGTTCTTTTGTGCTATGGGTAAAGTTAAATCGTATCTCATTAGTGATATTGTTATGGGTGTAAAACTCTGCGCCAGGTACAAATAAGACTTCTTTTTCTAAACATTTTTGTAACAGTATAGTCGTATCAATCCCCTTAAATTTTCCATAGATAAACATTCCACCTTTGGGCTTGTTGTAGATAAAACTAGGTAAAAGTTCATTGAGTATAGATGTAAAATATAGCATCTTATCATGATAGCTATCTCGTAACATTTCCAAATGTGCTTCGTAGTTGGTTTCTTTTTCTAAATAGGCATCCAATATATGCTGTACTAAACCATTGGTATGCAAATCCATCGCTTCTTTATAGGCGATAAGAGGCTCTAAAAGTTTTTTATCTGCGCGTATCCAGCCTATACGCAGTGCCGGAGCGAGGGATTTTGAAAAAGAGCCAAGATGAAAACTGTTCTTGGGGATAAGTAGGCTGATACTTGGCAAGGGTGCGTGAAAATAGAGTTTATTATAAGGGCTATCTTCTATCAACAGAGCATCTTTTTGGTGAATGATATCTGCTATAACCTCTCTTTTTTCTTGACTATAAGTACACCCACTTGGATTTTGAAAGTCAGGTATCAGGTAGGTAAATCTTGTCTTGCATAGACTCTTTTTAAAACTTTCAATCTCTATGCCATCATGCGCTAAACTGACACTATCAATCTCTAAATGATTTAAAGAAAAGAGATTCATTGCCCCTAGATAAGAAGGTGCTTCGATGGTAATCTTTCTATCATGATAGCATCTCGTGATGATGTCCAATGCCTGCTGTGAACCTGATGTGATAAGTATCTCATCGCTAGTCGTAGCAAATCCATCTTTGCTGTACTGCGTGGCGATTTTCTCTTTTAGTGATGTTAAACCCGTAGAGGTGCTGTACTGTAAAGATGATTGATTTTCCAAGACTTTATTTGCAGCCTCTTTGAGTGCAAGATGGGGAAATAGTTTACTATCTGGTAATCCTCCAGCAAATGAGATAGAGGCAGTTGTTGTGTGTTCTAAGATCTCTCGTATAAATGACCGTTTCATGAAAAGACCTTTTTTTCTCTTCATCTTAACAGTTTAAAAAGATAAATTCTTCACAATTATTGCTACTAAAGTTATCTATTTTTGCTATAATTATTTTATGAAAAAAAGCACGAAGTTGCATCATGCACAGATATCCAATGCTTTGATGTACTATATTTACCAACATATAGACAGTGATATCAATATCGATGAACTTGCCCGTGACTTTGGTACAAGTAAGTTTCACCTTCACCGAATTTTCAAAGAACAGATGGGGATGAATATCTATGAAACCATCAAATCCATTCGCTTGCAAAAAGCATCTAACCTGCTGATAACCAATCAATTCTCAACTGTCACTGAGGTAGCAAATATGTGTGGTTACGCATCGCAAACCTCTTTTATTCGCTCCTTTAAAGAGCGTTTTGGGATGACACCAAAGAGTTGGCGAAAAGGTGCTTATAAAAGTTATTCAAACAAGATACTGCAAAGTTCAAAAACCGCTTCTATCTCTAAAGCCACCTTCAAACGCCTCGAACCCCATATCGTCAAACAACCAAGCATAAAAGCCTACTATATCAGACACAAAGGCTACAATATCAAGATAAAACAGGTTTGGCAAAAGATGATGGCATGGATATACACCAATGATATTCAAGACTATACAGAGATAGGCATCTATCATGATAACCCTATAGTGACAGCACTAGAAGAGTGTTTTTATATCGCAGCAGTGCAGGTGAAAGAAGACAAACAACTAGAAAATACTTCTCTTTCTTCTTTTGAAATTCCCGCAGGTGTCTATGCGAGATTTGATGTGAAAGGTGCCTATGGTGATATCCTCAAACTCATCCAATGGGCGTATCATTCGTGGCTACCTGAGAGTGGTTATGAGACGACTACCGCACCCTCTTATACGGTGTTTGTAAAAAACCATTTTTTAGCAGAGGATGCGCAGTTTGATGTGCAGTACTTTTTACCTGTTAGGTTAGTCTAAGTAAAACAACACTGAGCAATGTTAAGCACTAATATTATAGTATACTAAAATATTTTATATCTATAAACTTTTAGGATGCTATGATGTCACAGACAAAACTTTCTCTTAGAGAGAAAAAGTACGCCACTCTCAAACTAAAAATCCTAGATACCTTCAAAGAGAAACTAAAAAAGAAATCTCTAGCAGATATAGCTGTTAAAGAAATAGCCCATGAACTAGAGATTTCTGAGATGACATTTTTTAATTACTTTAGGAGTAAAAAAGAAGTATTGATTTATTTTATAGAGCTTTGGAATCTAGAGATGCAATGCAATATCGACCAAGCCACGCCAAAAGAATCGCTCTATATCATCTTTGAAGCGACAGCTATCATGATAGAAGACAATCCCAATCTTTTTTTAGAGATAGTTGCTTCTCTCGCCTTGCATGGTGTTTCTAAAAAAGATATATCCATCAGTAAAGCTGAGAGAATCTTGCATTTTGGTAGTGATATAAAGTACAAAGTGGGCGGCTTTAGAGAGTTACTCATGCCACTACTTGAGAAGATAAATATAAAAGAAGAGAAACAACTTTTAGTCTATATGCTACTACACAACATCTGTTTTTCAACACCTCTTTTGATGAATTCTGAAGGGTTTGGAAGTTTGAAAGAGCGTTATTTTGAGCAGATAGATTATATTTTAAAAAGGACTGGTGATGAATAATTATTTTGAGCAAGAATTTGATCTAAGATACTATGAGATGGACAATGTAGCACATGCTACACCTGTCACTATCTTGACACTACTTCAAGAGACTGCAGCAGATCACTGTTTATCTGCGGGGCATAGTTTGTTTGACCTTGTAGATAACAATCTTGGGTGGGTACTTCTCTCAGGCATGATGCAGATGGAGAGATATCCATCCTATAAAGAGAAGATAACGATAAGAACATGGATTTCAAAATATCACTCCATTAGAGGAATACGAGAAAATCTTATCTATGATGAAGAGGGTACTATCATCGGCCGAGCCAAAGGTCTATGGCTTTTTTATGATATAGAAAGACGAAGACCCACAAAGATTCTTAGTGATTTTAAAGAGACTTGGTCTTGGGATGAAACACAATCTATCAGTTGCGATATCATGAAAAAACTTGAATCGATAGAATGTGCCGCAGATGCTAAAGAGTTCAAAGTAAATATGTATGATACTGACACAAATAAGCATGTCAACAATATCCGTTATTTACAATGGGTTATGGAGTCAGTTCCTGAGGAGATTTTAGAGAACTACTATTTGCATACTATCGATGGTCGATTTATCTCTGAAGCACAGTATGGTGATACCATCGTATCTTCTATAAAACAAGGAATCGAGGAAAACAGTTTTTTGCATGCCATACATTTAAAAGGAACTGACAAGTTGTGTGCTTTAGCAGAAACAATATGGAGAAAAAAGAAAAATGATCTCTTCTGCCAATAGAAAAAGTTCTATAAAGAATAAAGAGAGAAAAGTATGATTTTAATCCTTCTGTTAATGGTACTTGCACTGCTACACTTTTATTGGGCGCTGGGTGGGAAACATGGCCTTGATAAAGCGTTGCCTGCAGATGAAAATAGCAATAGATTACTCAATCCTAGTCCACTGCTGAGCCTCATCGTTGGTTTAGTTTTACTAAGTTTTACATATATAGCTTATAAGCTTCATATTGGGGAAACATTGTCAATTATTGTAAATGCAGGATATGGACTCTCAGCACTTTTTTTCTTACGCGTAATCGGAGATTTTAGAACTGTAGGATTATTTAAAAAAGTGAAAAATACAGAGTTTGCAACATATGATACTTGGCTATATATACCTCTGTGTCTATTTATTGCGATTAATTTTTTACAATTAGTACTTTAGTCTATATAGTTATCATATCAAAAAAAGTAGGAATATAATGAAAAGAGTACTTATCACAGGTGGCAACAAAGGTATAGGCTTAGCATTGACTAAAATGTTTGTAGATTTAGAGTATGAAGTCGTTGTTATCGCGCGTGATTTTGCAGGATTTGTCTATGCGGAGAAAGTCACCTGTATCGAGTATGATTTAACAGATGTAGCAAATATCCCAAAACTTATCTCTTCTATTGGTCAAGTGGATATTCTTATCAATAATGCAGGGGTGATGTACTCCTTGCCTTTTGATAGTTACCCATCCGAAAAAGTGCAAACTATACTCAACCTCAACCTCGAAGCACCGATAAAACTGATAGAAGAGTGTTGCAAACTTGGTACAACGCGTGTGGTGAACAATGCTTCTATCGCTGGTGAGATAGGACATCCAGATATCTGGTATGGTGTGACAAAAGCAGGAATCATCAATGCCACAAAAAGTTTTTCTAAGGTATTTCAAGGAAAGGTTATTATCAATGCTATAGCAGCAAGTCCTGTGGAGACAGATATGTTAGAGACGATACCATTAGAGAGAAGAGAAGCATTTTTAAAGACAGTCATCTCCGGGCGTTTTGCCACAGCTGAAGAAGTTGCAAAAACGATGCTTTGGTTAGCCACAGAATCACCCGAATATATCAATGGCACGACGATAGATATCAATAATGGCTCATATCCTAGATAATAAGAGCCTTCTTCCAAACCACCGAAAATACTTCCACAGCCTCCGCAATCCCCTCTTCACTAAACCCACCAAATCCCATCCGTATCGCTTCAAACTCTCCACCACAACGCTCTTTTGCAAAGTAGAGTTTGATGCTTTTTTCTTTTGCTAAAGTTTTGAATTTTTCCCAGTCAAACGCTAGGGTAGGATTTATGAGTATCGCCAGTCCACCACCTTGTGAAACTATCTCCATTGTATCGCCTAAGAGTCTTTTGAGTTCATTCCTCATGAGATTATGTTTTTTCTTGTTTAGTATTCGAATTTTACGCACATGTCTATCCCAGTGTCCCTGTGCCATAAAGTGTTCTAGTGTCTTCTGTGTAATCAGTGAGACTTTGGGAAAATAGAAATCAAAACTATCATGATAGCCTGCTAAGAGATGCTTGGGTAAGACCATATAACTCACTCTTATCGCAGGTGAGAGAGACTTGGAAAATGTTCCCATGTAGATAACGCTATCATACTTATCTAAGCCTTGAAGTGCGGGAATAGGGCGGTTTTCATAAGAGAGTTCGCTGTCATAGTCATCTTCTATGATGAGTCCATTGATGCTTTGGATATGCTCTAATAAAGAGAGACGATTTGCTATGGGCATGGCTACGCCTGTAGGGTATTGGTGGGAGGGAGTGATATAGACGATTTGGGCAGGTGAATCTTTGAGTGCATCTATCACGATACCTTTCTCATTGACCTCTATCTTTTCTATCTCATATCCATACTCTTCAAAAGCTCTTCTTGCGACATGGTATCCTGGGCTTTCCATGCCTAGTATTTGATACTTATCTTTAACAAGTTTTGCTAAAAGCCCCATTGACTCTCCGAAGCCACTTGTGATAACTATCTGTTTTGCATGACATCTTACCCCTCGTGAATCGATGAGATAAGAGGCAATCTGCTCTCTTAACCCCTCTTCTCCTTGTCCATCATGATAAGCCCCAAAGTCCAGTGACTCGTCTATCACTTTTGTATAGATTCTTTTCCAAAGCTTGAGAGGAAAAGAGTCTTTAGAGAGTTGAGCTGGAAAAAAATCATAGCGATATATCTTTTTCTCTTCTTTGGATGTTTGAGAAAGTTTTTCACCTGCTTTAAACCCATCAAAGTACATATCTGTGACAAAGTATCCTCTCTTTGGACGACTCTCGATATAGCCCTCTGCATAAAGTTGGTTGTAGCTGGACGCAACGGTATTTTTACTGAGGTTGTAAAGTGTGGCTATCTTTCGTATAGAGGGGAGTTTTTGCCCTACGGAAAAGTTGCTAATGATATCTTCTTTGAGGGCTTGGTAAAGTTGGATATGTAGTGGTGTGCTACTTTTTTCATCGATTAGATACAAACTGTCCCCTTTATATTTAAATATTTTGGCACTTTACAGAAGTACACTTTAGGCGTATAATAGCAGAAAATGTAAAAAGGAAAACCATGAAACAGATTTTTGAGATAAGAGACAAAGAACAAATTGATGCACTTTTAGACTCCATCGAGTATGGCACACTCGCCATCTGTTTAGATAACAAGCCTTATAGTTTACCACTCAACTTTGTACGAGTTGGCGAAGAGATTTATTTTCATGGCTCAAAGTCCGGACGAAAGATAAAGATACTTCAACAAAACAGCCAAACTTCTTTTTCAGTCGTAGAGGCTCACGCGATGATACAATCCTACTTTAGCACGACCGAGGGGCTTGCCTGCCCTGCGACACAGTTTTTCAAATCTATCATGATAGAGGGAGAGATAGCCTTTGTGGAGGCATATGAGGAGAAGGTAAAAGCCCTTAGCGCTTTGATGGAGAAACTTCAACCAGAAGGAAAGTATAGACCTTTAAGTGAGCAAGCGTATCAAAAAGCTATCAACGCGACTACGGTCTATAAACTTATCCCAACAGAGGTGAGAGCCAAGTATAAGTTTGGACAACATATCAGCGATGAACGCTTTGAGATGATACTTACGCATTTAGAGCAAAGAGCTAGCAAGATTGATAAAGAGACTGCCATGCAGATGAAGGAGTTAAGATGAGACTAAAAATAGCTGAGCTTTCAGACATAGAAGCCACGCTAAAACTACACGCCAAGTACCAAATAGACAGCATAAAAGAAGAGGATAAAAAAGATGGCTTTGTTACCACACCCTTTACTAAAGAGGAGCTAACCGCACTCATCGAAAAAGAACAGGGGCTTTTTATTGCAAAGGATGGGGATGAAGTAGTGGCGTATGTGATGGCTGCTTCTTGGGAGTTTTGGTCAAAGTGGGTGATGTTTGCTCATATGATAAAAGATTTGCCAAACTTGGAGTATCTAGGAGAGAGACTAAGTGTGCAAAACTCATATCAGTATGGACCTATCTGCATCGACAAACGATATCGGGGAGGGAAGCTTTTAAAAGAGATATTTGACTTTTCTAGGGAGCATATGCATAAGCGTTTCCCTGTCTTGGTAACCTTTGTCAACAAGATAAATCCACGTTCGTTTGAAGCACACAAGCGAAAACTAGGATTAAAAGTGATACAGGAGTTTGAGTTTAATAACAACCACTATTATGAGATGGTGTATGATGCCTCCATGCCATTATCATTATAGAATCCTTTAGTAAGTATAACATATGCAGATGAGGCAAGAGCATTGGGTGTCGACACCAGTACTCATTACCCCTGTTTCAAGACAGTATACAAATGATAATTCATATGCGGGGTACCAAGAAACAGTCATATCTTTAGTAGAAGATGAAAATGTTCTTTTACTAGACTTTCGTTTGAAAAGCTATACAGTTTTTCACTCTTATGAAAGCCATACAGCAGTACAGGAAGCGTTCGGATAGGATGACTATACACACTTCAACCTAGAAGATGCCTATACTATGGCAAGTTGGGCAAAGGAACTCATTTGTCGTTCATCAGATCAAGGACTTTGTAATCAATTTCAGCCATATAAATAACAATAAGAGGTTATGATTCCTCCTATTGTTATAAAATATTTACCTTCTGTTGTTATTTAGTCTATAAACTCCACTACTTCATCAAATAACACTCTAAGTTGAGAGGACTGTTCGTTGAGTCGATATCCAAATGGCACGATGACGGAAACTTGCCATTTGGATCTATCTAGTCCTAAGGTCTCTTCAACTTTTTCTTTCTCAAAACCTTCTATCGGGCAGGAGTCTATACCTATATAGGCAGCGGCTGTCATCATGTTTGCTAGGGCAATGTAAGTCTGTTTGCTTGTCCAATGGTAGATATTTTCATCTGTACTTAGTGTTTTTGAGAGGTGGTTTGTGTAGAGTTCTATATACGCTACTTTTTGTTCATCAGAGAGGGGGCGTCTAGCAAATCTTTTAAGTGGTACACCAGAGCTTGGCTTGACATTTTCTATCGCAGCTAAGATAACGACTAGATGAGAGCAGGACGTTATTTGCACTTGATTCCAGCAGTCTGGACGGAGTTTTACCTTTAAGGCTTCATTGGTGATGACTAAAAACTTCCAGCCCTCCATCCCAAAAAAAGAGGGAGATTGCCGCCCTGCTTCTAGGATAAAATGCATCTGTTCATCAGATATGGTTTTATCCTCGTCAAATACTTTACATGCATGTCTAAATGCCATAGCTTTGCTAAAATCGTTATTCATAAGAGTCCTTTATAGGGTTTAATGTTGATACTTTATCATTTACCTGCTTGACAAATCAAGATAAATCTACTACACTTCCAGCAAATAAAAATAGGAGAGCAAAAATGAAAACATCATTTACTACATATTTCAACACAAGAAATACTGCACTCCTTCTCTTCTTTCTACTGCTTAGTCTCTAAGCAAAAAATCATAATTTTATAGATTCCTTGATTGGATGACCACACATAAGCTGGCTGTTAGGATAGTTCTATCCTTTTTCAACAGAAAAATAATAAAGAAGATAAAAATGAAAACAGAAGAGACAAACAAATGGAATGCAGAAGAATATAACAAACATACAGGATTTGTATCAGCATTGGCATTGCCTGTTGTGGATTTGTTGGCACCAAAACATGGTGAGAAGATATTGGATGCAGGCTGTGGTGATGGTACGCTTGGGGTAGAGATAGAAAAGAGTGGGGCAAAAGTTATTGGTGTAGATTTAAGTCCTGAAATGATAAGCGCTTGTAAAATAAAGGGGATAGAAGCTTATGTTGGTTCTGTGAGTGAGTTACCCTATCATGATAGCTTCGATGCTGTTTTTTCAAACGCGACATTACATTGGGTCAAAGATGCCAACAGTGCTGTAAAAAGTATTGCAACTTCACTAAAAAGTGGAGCTAGATTTGTCTGTGAATTTGGTGGTGAAGGAAATGTTCAAGCAGTAGTAAGTGCGATGCAACAAGTGTATGACAAACATGAAGATTTTGGTACATTTAACAATCCTTGGTATTTTCCAAGTGTCAGGGAGTATAAAACACTTTTAGTATCCCACGGATTTACAGTAGCGTATATAGAACTAATCCCAAGACCAACACCTATGGATGATATAAAAAACTGGCTTGAGATTTTTGCTAATGGTATTACAAAAGAATTAACGCACAAACAAAGAAAAATTTTTATCTCTGAGTGCGAAGAGATACTTCGACCAAGCTTGTATACAGATAAAGAAGGGTGGGTTATAGATTATGTTCGCTTGCGAGTAAAAGCGATAGTGCATAAATAATTTTATCTTCATGCAATCTTGACAAATTCTTCATATACTCCATTTTGAAAATAAAACAAGATGGAGAAACAATATGAAACAACTAACAAAAATAGCAATCGCAGGTGCAGCATGTATGGTATTGAAGCATAGAGGCAGGTAAAACTAGATTTGCTGGGTGTGCCACTTGTCATGGGGTGGATGGACTGACGAAAGCATTTGGTATCAGTATCAAGATTGGTGAGTTAGATGATGCTACAAACGTTGAAACACTGCTAAACTTTATGAAAAATGATGGCACAGGTAAAAACTCTACAATGGTTGGTATCGCAAAAAATTTATCCGAAGATGAGATAAAGAATTTGAGTGCCTATATCGGAACGTTGTAAGGAGCCTATCATGATAAGAGTATTTCAACTTGGATTGGCGACACTACTTTTAAGCACGAGTGCGATAGCGTATGAAGCAGGACAGTTAAGCTTGGATGTTCCCAATGTTTTAAACAAAGGTGAGGGATCATTTACGATTCGTCACCGATTTTTTGGAAAAGCAGATGATACAGAAAAGTTTTTGGGGACGGATGATGGAGGCAATATTCACTTTATCCTCAAATATACCATGCTGGATAATCTACTTGTGAGCGTTGATCATACGAGAGACCAGAGTGGCTATGGTGTGGGTATAGAGTATGGAGAGGATTTAAAAGCGTTTGGTAGTGTTGGGGTTCGTTTCAATAGTTTTAGTATTGATGATGTGAGTTTTGATGCGCGACAACAAAGTTATTTTTTTAACACTTCTTATCAGACACCCAATATCAATGAACATGTACGACTGACTGCCAATGTCGGCTATGATGCTTACTATGAACATACCACTGCAGGAGTGGGGATAGATATCAATATGAAAAATACTCTTTCCTGGTTGACATTTACAGAGAATCTTTCACTTTTAGGGGAGTATTATCCTCAGATAGATAAAGTAGATGGTATCAGTGGCAAAAATGATGCTTATGCAATGGGTGTCAAGTTTCAAACATTTGGACATCACTTTGAAGTTTTACTCAGCAATAGCACCAATATGGATGCAAGGATGATGGCACTAGGTACAAATAGCGACGACCTGCATTTTGGGTTCAATATCAATAGAAAATTTTAAAAGGGACTATCTTGATGAAAAAAATTACAACTATTTCCTTGCTTTGTGTAAACTTAGCTTTTGCAGGAAATATCACAACATTACCGCATTTAACCATGCCAGACAACAACTTGACATTTGAGATGATAAAAGGGTATCAAGACTACAAGATAGTCGCCACACACTTTAGAACTGATAAAAATGAGTTACGATACATATTGGCAAATGAGATAGGATATAATGCTTTAAAAGAAAAAGAAAAAGTGATGCCTGGGGGCTCTAAAATAGTAAAGATAGGTTGGTCAGTCAAAAAGATGCCTTCCTTTCCTACGGCACTTGAAGCAGATAAAATTCAAAGAGTGGAATATATGATAAAAGATTCTAAAAAATTTGATGCCGATGGGGATCACTGGGGATATGCTAGATTTATCAAAAAGAACGGTAAGTTTGAGAGTTGGGATAAAGGGGTGCAAAGTTGTATCAGCTGTCATAGTGGTGTAAAGAAAAGTGATTATCTCTTTACAAAGATGCAGGCAACATTTGAATAGATGAAGTACAAAATCCTTATTGTAGAAGATGAAATCGAGATAGTCAATCTCATACGAAAACGCTTAGATGAGCAAAAGTACGATGTTACGGTTGCCTATAGTGGTGATGAGGGGTTAAGACTGATTCAGAGGGAGTATTTTGATTTGCTCTCTTTGGATTTGATGTTGCCATCAGTTGATGGTCTGACCCTTTGTAAAGCGGTGCGAGAGAAAAATAAAAACTCTCTTATTGTTATCATCTCAGCTTTGGATTTGGAAGAGGAAAAAGAGAAGGCATATCGCTTAGGAGCAGACGACTATATTCCTAAGCCTTTTTCACCTAAATTTGTAGCACTAAAGATTAATTCACTCCTGCAAAGACGTTCTGAGATTAAGAGTGATGCGATGTATCTCTCACAAGATATCTATCAGGATTGTGACTTGAAGCGTTTTTATATCAAAAGCAATCCTCTTACTTTGACACCTAGTGAATATACTATCTTAGAGTGTTTATATGAGACACCCAAAAAAGTCTTCTCAAAAGAGGAATTATCACAAATACTATATAATGAAGATATAGGAAATATCGATAGAGATGGTATAGGGACGCATATCTATCAGTTGCGTAAAAAGATAGCAATGCTCACAGAACAAGAGATGATAAAAACAGTCAGAGGGATAGGGTATACACTGTATGAAGATTAAATCGTTTTTAATACTTATCTATATGGTTGCGGGGCTTAGTATCGCCCTGTTTACGGCGGTGATGACTTATATCATCATCGATGAACCTATCGGGATGAAGATGCTCTCTAAAATAGCGCTTACGATAGTGGCGACGTTGCCTATCATCGGCTTATTTAGTTACTATATCGGGTTGTATCTTTCCAAAAAGTTTGACTATATAGCCACTAGGCTTGATGCCATCCATGAAAATAAATTTGTCAAAGACACCCATCATGATAAGATAGTAGATATCACAAAAATCCACCACTCTATCGATGATCTCTCCTCTCGTCTGCAAAAAAGTATAGCGGCACTTCAAAGTAATAATACGAACCTAAGTTCTATCATCAAGTCACTCTCTCATGATATAAAAACACCACTTACTATCATAGATGGATACTTAGAAGAGTGTGAAGATGGTATCGTTACAAACGAGCAGATGCCACAAGTCATCCAAATCCTCAAAAAAGAGACAACTTACCTCAATGAACTAAGCTCTGAAGCCATCAGTTATATCCAGTCACAGGAACTAAGAGGGGAAAAAGAGACGATACATTTAAAAGAGTTTTTACATGCTGAGGTTTGTCCACTTTTACGGGTTGAAGAAGGGGTAGAGCTAAAGTGTGAAATCGATGAAAAAGATACGGTGGAGTTTACGCCTATCGCCCTTAAAAAGATACTAATAAATCTTTTACACAATGCTAGTAAATATACAAAAAAAGGGAGTATCACTACAAAAGTTGAAAATGGAACTATCATGATAGAAGATACAGGGATAGGCATTGATGCTAAAGATAAAGCACGGATATTTGAGCCATTTATTTCCTTAGATGAGAGTAAAAACAGAGAAAATAATGGTTTTGGTTTAGGCTTGTCTATCGCCAGAAATTTAGCACAAAACAATGATTATGACCTCTTGTTTGATGAGGGGCATAAAGATGGTGCTAGGTTTATATTGAAAAAACTATAAACCCAGTCATAGTCATTTAAGCGGTAGATATATCTCCGTTGTTAACTCTTCTTGGGGCGTATTGTCAGGGTCATTGGGATAGAACTCAATGCCCATTAAGGTTTTGGTCGTTTTTATCTTTTTGACACGCGCGTAAGTCATCGCGGCTATCCATGCATTGCCTAGATGTTTATATGAACCGGTATGAATCGTCTTGATAGCTTTTTGTGCGGCTATCTCGCCAGAGATAAAACCTTCAGGTATCGGAGCATCTCCTTCGTAGGGGATACAGGAGATAAACGCTGTTTTATCGTTAGGGATGTCAAAAGTATTGTAGATGGAAAATGGCATTTTTTCAAGCGTGATAGCATTGTCTGCGATAAAGTCAAAGAGCCTCTCATAATCTTTTTTCATCACTTCACCTACATCCTCAATAGCACAAGTATTTGGGACTCCCACATACTTTTCACCCTGCATCTGGACGATTCCTTCTATCATGATAGATGTGTCAACCTTGTCTGTTTCGATATACTCTTTTAGCATACCAAGCCCTCTCTCATAATCCATACTGATAAAATGTTCCATCTTTTTACGCATAAAAAACATAAACCAAGGTAGCTTACTTTGCATATGCCAAATCACTTCTGTTTGGCCATCATGTTCCTCAAGGGTGAAAATCGACTTTGCTGTAGATTTAAAAGGCTTTATAAAGTGTAGCTTCATCTCGATATCTTTTTCATCTGCGTGGACAAGTTTCATCTGCCCAATCCCGACAAGTTCCCCATCCCAAGAGAAGCCAGACCCTACTTTTCCCTGATTTTCACTAAAAGCGACCTTAGCTTCGGGTTCTATAATAAGCCATGGTGACCAGTTTATGCTCTCTTGAAAGTTCATTAGTACGAGATGTATCTTCTCTTTTGGCGCGTCTATCAGACAAGAACGACTGACATGGATAGTGGGCATGGAAGTCCTTTTCCTAAAATGATAGCATATTGTTATTAATCTGCTGTTAACTCTAAGATATCAAACATTTCTGAGGGACCTTGATAACCATAAAAACTATCTTCTTTAAGTTCCTCTCCATGCGTATCAAAAAAGACAAACCCTGGTGGACCAAATATGCCAAATCTTTTTTTGATGCTTTGGATAGTTTCATCACTTTTATCAGTCATATTGACAGCAAGGGCAAGGTACTTTTCATGTAAAATTTCTTTTACAGCAGAGTCTTTCCATGTTGTCTCTTTTAAGTGTTTACAGAAAGGACAAACGTCAGTATAAAAGTAAATCATTACCATTTTATGATTCTCTTTCGCCTCTAGTAGTTGTCTATCTAGTGCTTGCATTGTATGGATGTTAGTAAAGATTTTTTTAGACATTACTGTTTTATCATCAGTTTGGTTTTGGATATAGGTGATAGGTGTTTTAGCCAAAGGTTTGGTGAGATCATGTCCGCCATAAGCGGCACCGACCAAGAGTAAAATCCCCCATACGCCTATAATAACACCTATTGCTTTTTCAAGTTTTTCAAGTTTTTTCCCAGACTCTACATGATCTAATGCACCCATAAAGACACTTAAGCCTATGAGATAGACACCCCAAAGGATAAGTGGAGAAACAAGGCTGAGAGTAGCAAAAAGATAGAGTGATACACCTAGTAAAAGTGCACCAAAAACATATTTTATCTTTTCCATCCAGATGCCAGCTTTGGGCAATAGTTTCCCTGCACCTAACCCTAAAAGCAATAAAGGCACACCCATACCAAGTGCCATGGCAAACATCATCACAGCACCCAAAACAGCGTCACCTTTACTGATAGCTACTCCCAAAAATGAGATGAGTACAGGTGAGACACAAGCCCCTAGGATAAGTGCCGAAACCATCCCTAAGACAAAAACCATGGGGATAGAGCCACCTTTGATATCGTCAGAACTTTTGTTGAGAGTTGATTGGATAAATGAAGGCATTTGGATAGTGAATACACCAAACATCGAAAGTGCCATCAAGGCAAAGATGAGACTCATCGTCCCAATCGCCCAAATATTTTGAAAATAGGACTGTAGTTGATCGCCCGTTGCTCCAGCAAGCGCTCCCATAATGGCATAGGTTATAGCCGTTCCTAATACATAAGAGAGTGAAAGGATGAGTGATTTTTGGGTTGAGATATCTTTTCCTTGCCCTATGATGATACTAGAGAGTATAGGAACCATCGGTAAAACACAAGGGGTAAATGTTAGGAGCAACCCCGCGACAAATGAACCCAAAGCAAGGCTAAACATCCCTTGCGTTATATTTTCTGGGTTGGCATAGAGCATCGATGTTCCAAAAAGTAAAAGAAAGAAAAAGTATTTTTGAGACCACGCTATCATGATAGACCTTTTGTATTTGATAGTGTATTAAAGCACAGTTGTGTGTAAGATATGTGTATTAGGATATCATTTTTAAAAGTCGCCTTGTGAAAAATAATCCCACTGAGAGTATCATGATAGTCAAAAGATAGAGTGCATCATACCCAAATACCTCAAGTAAAAATCCCCCAGGTATAGCAAAAAAGAAACCGACGGAAGTTAAACTTGATTGGATAGCCACATAAACGGGGCGTTTTTCTTCTGGTGCTATCTCCAAGATAAGGTTCATATCGGCATTTCTAAAGCCATCCCGTGCGATTCCAAATAGTAAAAATATGATAACATAGTGCGCAGGTGAAGAAGCGAAAAATGCAAGGGTAAAGAGGCTTATCATGATAGCAAAAGCTACTTGCATCATATGCACATAATTGTCCGTCATTCTCTTCCATAAAAATAGATTCCCTAGTATACTTCCTAGCATCTGTATCGTGATAAATCCTCCCACAAGCCAGCCTGTCAGTTCAAAACTATCTTTAGCTTTGAGGATGATAAAAGGCATGGCTAGTAAAAAGGCGTATCCAAAAAGAGTGATGAGGATTTGTAGGCGTAAGCGTTCGTCGGATTTGAAAGTATTTGTCGCATTTTTGATAAATTTAAAAAAGCTATCTTCTCTTTGGGTGATATTTTCTTTTATCGGTTCTTCTATCGAGGCAAAGGCTACCAAACCTACCCCCATCAAGAGGGCACTTATCATGAAGAGATACGCATAACTATCAGGTGCTTGGAAGTTCTCTAGTACCCAGCCAGCCACGCCACCGCTGAGAAGAGAACCGATGGAGGCGAAAAGTTGTTTGTTGGACATCGTTTTGCCACGCTCTTTTTTATCAAAGACTTTGGCTATGATTTCTTTGAAGTATATCCCACCAAAGCCTGCTGAAAAAGAGAAGAAAAAGAGCCCGATACCGATGAGCCAAAGTGTAAGTGTTTTGTCGCTATCACCTACAAAAAAGATAGCTGCACCTATCAAAAACCACGATAAAAAGCGAAAGAAAAAGACGATACGAAGATAAGGCATCACCTCTTTATAGCCTTGGGCATAGAAAGCAGCGATGAGTTGCACGATGATAGCACCACCACGAAGCAAGGAAGTGAAAATCCCTACTATGATAAGGTTTGAAGAAAAGTGGTGGATGATGAGAGGGAGGATTGTGTTTGGCTCTGCAACGGTTGTAGCTATGCCTAAGCTAAACCCGTGCAGAGCATTTTTTTCGTTGTTCTTTTTGTAGGACACTATTTTAAAAGTGCTTTTAGTGCCTCTGCATCATCTATAAACTTGATAGAAGTAATCTTTTTATTCTCAAGTGAGACTATCATGATAGCATCTTTTTGTGCATCATCTCTAAATTTAGCTGCGATAGCACCATCATAGATAAGGATAACTGGGTAGTTACTTTTTTTAAGATCAGGCATGGCAAAAGCGTTTCTGATGACAGTTGGCATAGGGCTGATATCAGCGACATAAAAAGCATTTCTTGATGAGAGATAATCATCAGCTTGCGTCTGTAAAAAATCTCTAACGATATGAGAAGTTGGTTTGGCAAATGTAAAGATGAGTGTCTTTGTATCGCTACTCAACGTATGGGCTTTGTCAAACTGATCTGGAAGTGTGAAGTCAATACTTTCACCTTCTGACATAGTGGCAGTCGCTGCGTATTTACTAGCATCATAGTTATCTTTTGAATTTATGAAGTAAAATGCTCCTCCAGCGATGATAAGTAACAGTAGTAGCGTCAATAGTATTTTTTTAATCATAATTTTTTTCCTTTATTTTAAAGTGAGATTGTAGCATAGTTTTGTAAAGATGCAAGGCTTTTTTGAATGAGTTGTAAAAATTGTGATTTTACTACAGGCATATCGTGGTTGTCTTGTTGTTTTATCCAAACAAGTAGCTTGTATCGTGTGATTTTTCTATTGATATCTATGATGATGACTTGGGTGCGATGAAGTGCGGTTTGTAAATGAGAAACATCGCTCTCTTTCAATGTCCTTAAGATGGACTCTTCTATCTTTTCATGCGTGTGATTTTTATCAGCACTGAAAGGAATATGAAGACGACGGATATTGTCTTCTAGGGAGTGGTTGATGAACTCCCCTGCGATAAAGCGTGAATTTGGGATGATGTAGCGTACTTGATCACCTGTTTGGATAGTGATGGAACGAAAGTCCATATCATCTACAGAACCAACTATCTGGTCATTTAATTCGACATGGTCACCTATCCTGATAGAACGGTCTATCTTGATGAGGATACCCATGGCGTAGTTGGAGATAAATCCCTGAAGTCCTAGTGCCAACCACAAAAGTATCGCACCTACCACTACAAATATCGTGTGCATATCCAGCCCGATGGTCGCAAGGGCAGTAAAAAAGGTGATGAGTATGATGAGGTAGTAGCCAGAATTCGCGATGAGTCTTGCCGCTGAAAGGCTTTTTATCCGTTTTTTCTTTCGGTATTTGTCCACGATATTTTTATAGAGTTTGGCGATGATGAAGCCTATCATGATAATGAACACAAAGGTCATAATTGTCTTGATAGAAAAGGCTTTATCTTCGTAGACAAATAGAGTTTTATTGACTAGCAATAGTGCGCTATTTTTGATGTAGTTAAATCCAACTTGTGTAGAAGCTAGTGCGACGGAAGCATCATCAAATCTCTTATCTCCAAAGCGTAAAATCAACTCAAGCAACGTCGTATAATACTCTTTTTGCTCTTTGCTTAACGCTTCAAAATCATCCTCTATACTCTCCGTTACTTCTAAAAACCCTGTTTGATTTTTCTTTTTTAAGTATTTGAGTGAGAGGAGAATCTGTGCTTTTGTTTTTTTGATGAGTGCCACATCTGTCTCTTTTTGGATGCTCTTTTCTTTGGTGACTATCTCTCTTTGTGCTTTTGTGTCTCTTTGTGCTTCACTATCCTTATCTATGGTCAAAAGAAGATTTTTATTTTTAATAGCATCTATCTTTTTATCAGTATGCTTGATAATTTTTTTGGCAATTTTTTCTTTGAAAGTGACGCGAGAAAGTGCCTGTTGAAATTTTTTAAACTCTTGGGTGAAAAGTTGGGTATAAAGTGTTAATGATTTGAGTATCTTCTCTTGAGAAATTTTGTAAAAGGCATATTGGAGTTGGTTGTTTAAAAGAGATTTATTGTCATCTTTGGGAAGGGTTTTTTCTATGTTTCCTTTGAGTTCAAAAAGTTTTTGCTGGATATCTTTTTCTTTGCTTTCTAGCCTTGTTATCTCGTTTTGAAGCGAGGTGAGCATAAAAAGAGCTTTGAGATATCTTTTTTGTTTGATATCTGTTTCATCGAGGGAAATAGTCTCAAAGGGCTTTATCTCATCCTTGATAGCATAGAGTTGTTTGAGTTTGTTGAGGGTGGATTTTTCGAGTGTGATGGTTTCTGGTTTTTTGAGTTTTTGTGCCATCTGTGAGTTGATGCGTTTTTCAATCTTTTGAAAGTATTGGGTGATATTTTCGCCTTTATAAAGGGCGCTGTCTATCTTGGCAGAAAAAGAAGCGGTTATGATAAGTATCAGTAAGAGTAATTTTTTCATCAAAAATTCTAACAACCAAGTGTTAATAAAAAGAAAATTAAAAAGGCTTTTTTGTTTACTTTATATGCTTTTAAATACTATTTAGTCATAATTTTACTATGAAAAATATGGAGATTGAGCGTAAATTTTTAGTCGATAAAAAGCTGTTAACTTATCTTAAAAGTGCGTCCGTACCCTATCAAAAAAAATCACTAAAACAGTACTATACCAAGATAAGTGCCCAAGAGACTAGACGCTTTAGAAAGTCAGATAAACGCTATTTTCTTACCATCAAGTCTGGACGTGGGCATAAAAGAGTTGAGAAAGAAAAAGAGATTTCAAAGAAAGTTTTTAAGGCCAATCTCCCTTTGATAAAAGGCTTTTTAGTAGAGAAAAAACGCTATGTATTTAGGCTCAATGGTATATTGTATGAGTTTGATATCTTTGTGTCACCTATCGATAACTTGGCACTTTTGGAGATAGAGTTTGAGAGTGAAAAGGCTTATCAAGATTATAAAGTAGCTAAGGCACTAAAGCCCTATATCATCAAGTACGTGAGTGATGATTTTAGGTATACCAATGCTTCTATCGCACTTTTTACATTACCAAAAAAGAGTAAAAAAGTAGAAAAAATAAAGCCTCATTTTAAGAGTGTGGATGCGATAAGCACTATTTTGCATCAGAACTTACAAAATATCAAGATGTACAAAGAGAAGATACTAAAAACTTATGATGATGAAGATTTACATCAGTTTCGTGTCAACATACGAAAGTCCCGCGCTATTTTAGGGATGATGGGCGCTGTGTTTGCGACTGAACATCTATCCTATCATGATAAGCAACTCTCCTCCATCGCAAAACTCACCAACAAAAAGAGAGATTTGGATGTCTTTATCGCGGCATTTGAGGAGTATTTTTCAGATGAGATACATGATGAACTTCGGTATTTCTATCATGATATATCTAGGCAGAGAGAAGTCGAAGAGGAACATGTCAAAAAGTTTTTACAAGAAGAGGCATTGACAAGTTACCTGAAAGCGTTAGAATCATTTTTAACAGATGAACAAGCCCATGGCAAGATGGCAAAGGAGCCTATCGCCCTTTTTTTAGAAGAGCGTGTAGCATTCATACTGCAACATATCGTGAAAAAAATTAAAAGATATGAAGGTGAGAGAAAAGAAGAACACCTGCATAAAGTGAGGATTAGTTTTAAGAAGCTACGTTATATCTTGGAGAGTTTTGAGTCTCTTTTTTATAAGAAAAATGTCAAAGCTTTGCTCAAGCGTGTTAAAAAACTACAAAATGATTTAGGACTTTTCAATGACTTGTGTATGCAGCATCAATTTTTAGAAAACTACCTCAAAGAACACCGGCTTGAGAGAAGCAAAGAGTCCGCTTTTGAGAATCTTTTAAGCAAGATAGAGAGAGATAAAGTGTCAATGCAAGAAAATATAGAAAAAGACCTTAACACGACTATGGATATAGACGCGTTAAGAGAAGGTGTCAAAGTAAGATTTGTCTAAAAAACAAATCCCATGCTCACTTGAGGATAGCCATCATCGCTACTCTCATCGCCTTTGGTGCGGTGCTCTTGTACCCAGCCGATAGTCATATAGGTGTTGCTTCCCATAGTCATCGCGATACCGATACGCCCAGCGATGACATCATAATCCTCATAAGGCTCTTCGATAAAAGTATGACTATAAGTCGCTCCGATATAAGGATGATACTGTGCATTTAGGGGATGATAGTATGTAACAGGTATGCTGATTTGGTTGATTTTTGGATCGCCGCCAAACCATCCTTGATAGCCTACACCCATTGAGATATTGTTTTGTACAAAGTAGTTGATACTTGCATTGACTACTGTGTAGTCTGTACCATATCCAGAGCTAGAGCCTATACCAAAACCGAAGTTTTTCTGCCCTTGTGAAAAGAGTCCAGAAATGCCCTCTGCATTGAGTGAGCCTATCATGATAGCGGTCAATAATAGTTTTTTCATAATGTATCCTTTAAACTATTGTATCATCCACGCCTTAAACTTCTTGCCTTTTATCTTTTCATTTTTTAGTAAGTCAAGTGCGCGTTTTGCCACACCTTTCTCTACGGCGACATAAGTATAAAAAGGAAAACTATCAATCTTCCCGATGGCTGCAGCCTCTATCGTTTTCTTTGCTGTGAGTGCCCCGAGGATATCCCCTGCGCGAAGTTTGTTCTTTTTGCCACCATGGATGCAGATAGTTTTCATCTTGGAAGCTATCATGATAGAGGTATCAACATCCAAGTCTCGTACAGCAATCGAAGTGGTATTTGCTATCTTTTGGTGGGTCAATGAGAGGGCTTTTCCACTCTTTCCTGCCCGTCCTGTTCGTCCGATACGATGGGTGTAAGTCTCATCATTTCTAGGCAAGTCATAGTTTACGACGATATCCACATCAGGGATATCTAATCCTCTAGCTGCAACATCAGTAGCTACCAAAATAGCACAAGATTTATTGGCAAATTGCAAAAGTGTCTCATCCCTATCCACTTGCTCTAAATCTCCATGCAGTCCCAACGCCGAAAACCCAGCCGCTTGTAAATCCGCCGCCACATCATCCACATCTAACTTCATGTTACAAAAGACGATAGCAGAAGCGGGGTTGTGGTACTGAAGCACCTTGATAAAACTCTCAAACTTATAGCCCTTCTCTACTTCATAATAAATCTCTTCTATGTTGGAGCTATCATGATAGGTATCGACCTTGACCTCTTGGGCCTCATGGGTAACAGAGTGACAGAGTGCTTTGATATCGTCTGTGAAGGTTGCTGAAAAGAGCAGTGTTTGACGCTTTTTAGGTGTATCTGCAAGTATCTTGTCTATCTCCTCAGAAAACCCCATATCGAGCATTCTATCCGCTTCATCAAGCACGACGGTATGGATATGACGAAGCTCAAGTGTGGACTTTGAGAGGTGATCACGAATCCGCCCAGGTGTGCCTACGACGATATGCGCACCATGTTCTAGTGAGTTGATTTGATGGCGCATCGGTGTACCACCATAGAGGGTAAGTATCTTGATGTTATGTTTGAAACGGGCGAGTTTTCGTAGCTCTTTGGCAACTTGTTCTGCTAATTCACGCGTTGGGGCGATGATGAGTGCTTGGGGGTGAAACTTGGAGATATTTATCTTTAGGAGTAGCCCTATCCCAAACGCTGCTGTTTTACCTGAACCCGTCTTGGCTTGGGCGATGATATCTTTTCCCTCTAGGATAAAAGGAAGGGCTTTTTCTTGGATGGCGGTCATATCATGATAGCCGAGTTGTTCTAGGTTGGATAGCATCTCATCAGGGAGTGGAAGTGTGTTAAATGGGGGCATGGTGTCTCGCTTTTTGTTTGCATATTACTCCAGCAAGTAAATAGATTAAATTTTGATGCTGTGATTTTACTCATAGACAAGGCAGATTTTCGTAGGACTAGCTGTAGCTAATTCTAAAAAATCTAACGAAGTTCTATGGGTAAAAGCACGGCACTCTTCGAGGAGAATAAGAAGAGGCAATCTGCAAGTAGACAAATATTTGAATTCCCTACGGGGAGTCCTTCATATTTGTCTACTCACATCTCACCTCTTCTTATTCTCTCAAAAATTAATCTATTTACTTGATGGGGTAATTAATCATAGCAAAAATTGGTTATAATCGCGAATATAAAGCAATAGAAAAGTAAAAACATTTCAAAATGAAATAAAATTTTACTTTCAGTTGTCATTTTGTCATAATTCTTTCTATATTAGAACATGAGGAGAGAAGATGACAGCAGCAAATCTTTTTTATAACACAGGAGTGGAAAAATCTTTGAATCAGCAGATGAGTAGTCGGATAAAAACTTTAAAAACTGTAGAGTTATTTGCAGGTGTGGGTGGATTTCGTATAGGGTTAGAGCGTGCAAGTCAAGGTGAAAAAGGATTTGATATTGCTTGGAGTAATCAGTGGGAACCCTCCACAAAAACGCAACATGCTTCTGATATCTATGTCGCACGGTTTGGATTTGAGAATCACTGTAATGAAGATATCGCTAAAGTAAATGCCGAGGATATTCCTCATCATGATTTTCTTGTTGGTGGTTTTCCTTGTCAGGATTATTCCGTAGCAAGCACACTGAAAAATTCTCATGGTATAGTCGGTAAAAAGGGGGTGCTCTGGTGGGAGATTTATCGTATATTGGTCGATAAAAAAGAGCATGCACCAAAGTATCTCTTGCTGGAGAATGTAGATAGACTTTTAAAATCTCCTGCCAGTCAACGAGGACGGGATTTTGCCATCATACTCTCTTCTTTAAATGCACTTGGTTACGCTGTAGAGTGGCGTGTGATAGATGCAAGTCTGTATGGTATGCCTCAGCGACGAAAACGGGTATTTATCTTTGCCTACAAAAAAGGGACAAAGCTTTATAAGAAACTTGACAAATCAGAGCCACTAGACGTCTTTAATGCCTATTCTCTCTTTGAAAAAACGTTTCCAACAAAAGAAGTGCAAAATGATGCTATCATGATAAAAGAATTGAGTGCTGATTTGGTAGATATCACAGAAAACTTCAATAAAAAAACACCTAAACAAAATGCATTTTTAGATGCGGGGTATATGGTGGATGGTGTTTATTATAGCGTGAAGGTAGAAGCAGACTATCAAGGTAAGAGAGCAACACTAGGTGAGTTTTTACAAGATGAAAAAGAGATACCTAAGGAATTTTTTATCACTCCAGATGAACTAAAAAAATGGCAGTACCAAAAAGGTGCAAAGTCTATTCAGCGAGTCAATAAAACAACGGGGCATGAGTACACTTACTCAGAAGGAAAGATGGGTTTTCCTGATGCACTAGATAAGCCTTCAAGAACGATTATCACTGGTGAGGGTGGGACGAGTGCTTCACGATTTAAGCATGTAGTCTGTGTCAATGGTAAATATCGTCGTCTAACACCAATTGAGTTGGAACGGTTAAATATGTTTCCTGATAACCATACAGCAGGTGTAACAGATAGCAAAAGAGCATTTTTGATGGGGAACGCTTTGGTTGTAGGGATAGTTGAGAAGTTGGGAAAGAGGTTATTGGATGAGGTATAAGTGTGCAAATAAAAACATTTTCTTATAGATATGCTGAGGAAATTTTAGAACATCCTCACTATCATGATGTGTACAATGAGATTTTAGAGGTTTGCAAAGCATGTCCATTGCCTGTGTACAAAGATAAATCTAAGTCACAACCACGCTTGGATATAGTTCAGCAGATTATAAACAGTTATTTTAAAATCGCTTTTGCAGACAAAGCGTGGGAAGAAGAACCACTTGTGACACCAGATAGTTTAGATGATTCACTTCGGGGAGATTTTCGAAAAAATTTTTCGAAAAATGGTCATGCCATTACTATTCAAATAGAAGTTGAGATGGGAAACATCGCAAGTTCTTATAGAAACTATTTTAAGTTTCAATTGTCGTATGCTTATAAGTTAGCAGATATAGCCATATTGATACTTCCTTGTGATAAATTAAGTAAAAGAATAGATAGTGGTGTGGCATCATATGAAAAAACAGTTAGAGAGATACCTTCAGCAGATTTGTCGATTACTGTACCTATCTTAGTTATAGGCTTAGATGACGATGGGGTAGAGGAGATAGATATTAAGACTGTAGAAGAAGATTTAGAAGTTGTTAAAGGGCAAAAAAATAGATATAAAGAGGCTCATATAAAATTAGTGAGAGATTTATTATCATGATACCTAAGGAACCCGTGTGCTTTTTGGCAAGATAGACTACATCAACCTTCTCCCTTTTTATACTTTTGCCAAACAAAAGATGAAATCCTCTCAACTCAAACAATCCATCGCCTACAAAAAGGACTTTCCTTCTGCGATAAATGCCAAGTTCAAAAGACGCAAGATTGACGCGGCTTTTATCTCTAGTGTGGAGAGTAAACGGGGGAATTTTCACTGTTTGGATGTAGGTATCGTGGCAAAACGAGAGATAAAAAGTGTTTTGCTTAGGGTTGGAGAGTTCACGCCAGATAGCCACTCTGCGACTTCCAATGCCCTTGCGAAACTCTTAGGTTTGGAGGGTGAAGTTATCATCGGAGATAAAGCACTAAGGGCGTATCTCAAAGACCCATCTCTTTACCTTGACTTGGCTAAAGTCTGGTATGAGAAACACCATCTTCCCTTTGTCTTTGCCCGTCTTTGTGTGCATGAAAACCATCGATACTATAAAAAACTCTCAAAAAACTTCATCAAAACAAGGGTGAAAATCCCCCAATATATCCTTAAAAAGTATGCACTTTCTAGAGCCATATCGGTAGCCGATATCAACGATTATCTGGAGTTGGTGAGTTATGAGATAGATACAAAAGCAAAAAGAAGTTTAAAGAAGTTTTTACGCTAATAGTAATTTTAGTATAATCTTTTTAGAAATTTCCCATACTTTGAAAGGTTGCCTATGCTTACCAATGAAATAGTCGAGTTTGAAAATGTCCGTGCTAAAGTGCGTGCATATATGTGCCTGTTGCTAAATAGAAGCATACCCAACTACCTGCCTGAGCCTAGTTTAGATGTCATCATCAAAAGCCTAAAGAGCATTAAAAAAGAGAGTATCAACATAGAAGCGCTTTATGTCCTAGATGGAAAAGGTGTGCAAGTCATCGATACGATTTCAAATAATCCAGCATTTAGAAGAGGAAAGGGTGATAATCAAAGTGTGAGAGCTTACTACCACAAGGCAGCACGCAGTAAAAAGTGCGTCATGACCAATCCCTACCCGTCGCTTTTGACCAACGATTTGACAGTAACGGCTTCTTATCCAGTCTATGATGCCAATAAAAAATTGACTTATGTCGTGTGTATCGATATATCTTTGCATGATATCCTCAAGTTCGCACACCCGACCACATTTGATACGGTTTTTAATTGGGTGACTATGGGAACATATGTCATATTTTCAGGGGCTTTGGCAATCGTCTCTTTTTTACTCTTTTTTCATGGTATGCAAACTATCGCATCCTTTGGGCTGTCGATAGAAAAACTAGAGATAAAGCAGATGTTTGAAGCGACGATACTTTTAACCTTGGCTTTGGCGATATTTGATTTGGTCAAAACCATCTTCGAAGAAGAAGTGTTACATCATCGTGATAACAAACAAAAAGATATCCATCGTACGATGATAAAGTTTTTGGGTTCTATCATCATCGCTCTTGCTATTGAAGCCCTGATGCTTGTCTTTAAGTTTGCCTTGATGGGACCTGAAAAGATTATCTATGCTGTTTATCTACTGGGTGGGATAGCGTTATTGTTGTTTGGGTTGGCATTTTATCTTAAATCCACAGAAAATAGAAAAGAGGATTAGTCTATCATGATAGAGCATTTTTTTACTTGCCCCTACTGCTGGGAGACTATCTCCATGTTATTGGATCCTGATATGAGTGAGGAGACTTATGTAGAGGATTGTCAAGTCTGTTGCAATCCTATCGAGATAAGTTTTATCATGATAGAAGGCAACCTACGTTCATTTCAAGCACTAAAGTTACAATAATTAATCATCTAGATAATAAGAGACATTGGTCACAACCCTCACCTTTTTGATATAAGGGGTGCTAGGATCTCTATCATTGATCGAGAAGTATCCCTGACTGGCATGCTTGATTTTGCCTAGTTTTGAGTGGGAGTCTTTGGCAAATTTACTAGCGGCTGCGCGAGCATTTTTTGTGGCTACTTCTATCATCTGTGGTTTTATCTTGTTAAGTCCTGTGAAGATATAACGGGTTTCGTACTGGTCATTTCGCGCAAAGACACCTTGTTCTGTTAAGAGATAAAGTTCACGTTGTAGTTTCACAACAGTATCTACTTTTTTAGAATATACTGTGATGAGTGAGTCTGCAGAAAATCGTACTTTTGGATTGTAGTTATTGTAATTTTGTGAGAGGCGGTCGTTAAACTGTGGCGGTGCTATCGTAATCTCAGTATTGTCAAAACCCAAGGCGTGCAAAAACTCCATGATTTTTGCCAAGTCAATTTTTAAATTTTGACCAAGTGCATCCATGGTAGGAGCGACATTTTGAAAGCGGATAGGAAATATAGCCGTGTCTGCTTTGACATTTTTTTGTGCCAAGCCTTTTACCGCGACGCTTCTCTCCATGCTTTTGACTTTGAGTACAGCTTCAGATATAAAAAAACTCATTCCTATCAATCCTGCGGCGATTAGTACGCCTAGGACAAAAGAACTACTTACACTTCTCTCTCCCATGACGGCTCCTTGAAGTTTCGTTGTTATTATAGCATTTTTATAAGGTTATCGTTTGCATTTTCTGTCTAGTTGTTTTCTGACAGAGTTAATCCAGCACCAATTTATAGTGATATAGGCTATTGTAGAGACGATGATAGAGTAGGGAATCGTGCCAACATAAAGCGGCAGTATGATGCAGTCCCAATGTGATTGAAACCATTCAAGGGTGAGTTCTATATCAGGAAGAGGGGGATTGTCCAAGAGAAAATTCCCCGTTTGATACTCCATATAGTACATAAATGGCATGGTAAAAGGATTGCTTAGCCAGACCATGGAGATAGCGATAGGGACGTTAAACTTAGTAAATGGGGTGAGCGCAAGGACAGCGAGCATTTGAAAAGGCATCGGGATAAAGCCTATCAAAAGACCCCAAAAAACAGCTCTAGAGACAGATTTTCTGTTTATAGAGAGGTATTCTTTTGGAAGTTTATATTTTTTGATAAATTGATCTAGTTTGCTACCATCTTGTGGCTTTTTAAACATTTTTCTTATCATGATAGTATTTTAGTCAATTTAACGTTTTTTATCAAGTATTATGAGATAAATCTTTCAATCCAAGCCAAAAGTTGTGTTTCTGGTAACGCACCACTCACCCTATCGACCTCTTTGCCATCTTTAAAGGCAACAAGTGTCGGGATACTTCTGATGCTATATTGTTGTCCCAAGTCACCCGCCTCTTCGGTATTGACTTTCAAGAGTCTAGCTTTAAGTGGTAGTTTCGCTGCTACGGCTTCAAATGTTGGTGCCATCATCTTGCAAGGGCCACACCACTGGGCCCAAAAGTCTACGATAACTGGTATGTCATTGCTCTGTACATGGCGAGAGAAAGCGATACTGGTGACATTTTGAGGTGTAGTATCTAGGAGGGACTTTTTACAGTTTCCACAATTTGCTTTTTTGTAAGATTCTTTTTTTGGGATGCGATTGACTTGTAGACAGTGAGGACAAACGACGTTTATCATGATGAAACTCCTATGCTAGAATTTATAGTTTCCAAATTCTAGCATAAGAAGGGTAAATAGGTTATTTGAAATAGTCAGATGCAGCTCTAAAACCAATTCTTGTTGAATCACCCCAAGAGATACCAAATCTTATATCTTCACCATCATTACGTATGATTGCTAAAGCATAAGGCTCATTGGCTCCAGTTTGACCACTCGTAGCAGAACCTGCAATAGCACCTTCATCTGCAGGAGGGCTTAGCAGTGTTCCTGTCCACGAAGCTGGTTTTACGAAACCATCAAGTTTGACCAATGTTTTTGAGAACTCATGGGTACTATTTTTAAGGTCATAAACAGAAGTGGTATAAGTCTCCTCTACCTGACCATCAACATAAAGGATGCCATTTGTCACACTTTCATTATTGGCATTCATAAGTTTGAGTACATGGAGGTACTGTTTCATCTGAGGTAGATTAGTCGCCCAGCCACCTTCCACTTGAGAATTATCTAAAATCGCCGCTGCTTCAAACCCATAGATACCTTTATAGACGGGATTTATGTTGTTAAAGATAGCTTGATTGAGTGCTATACCTGATGAATTGGCTGTTGTAAAACCAACGGCAGTCTCGTCATTTAAAACACTAAAGTGAGTATTGACAAATGCTCCAAAGTCATTGATATCTAAAACAACTGGTATATCTGTGTTTCTTGCTTCATATTGTGTCATCCAGAAACCACCTTCATCATCGATAGCAGGGATATAGGTATATCCTTTTTCAATCATTTTTTTGCCTTCTGGTGTCTCATAAATCCAAGGGTAAAAACTTTTTTGATCGAGTGGGTCTGTTCCTTTTTGTGTTTCTGTGATATTTGGACGCTTATCATAGTCACTATCATTGGTAGGATCAAGTGCATCTATGGTGTTTTCAAACTTGCCTTGGTGGATATTGGCTGCTGTTTTACCATCAAAATCAGCGATAGAAATTGGTGTTGTCACATCAAGTGTACGGTTTTTGATAGGCGTACCATTGGCTGAAACTACTTTACCATCACTAGCGATATCACTCTCATACGTTCCTAGTACCTCGATACCATCTGTCACGCCATCACCATCGGTATCGGCAAAGTCTGCTTGTGGTTTGGTGCCGATTTGTATTTCTAGTCCATCATTGAGTCCATCGCCATCTGTATCTGGCTTGAGTGGATCTGTACTGATTTCAACTTCTTTTCCATCTTCTAGACCATCACCATCTGTATCTTTTACAAGTGGGTTTGTTTTATAGTCAAACACTTCACCCTTTTCATTGTCTGTACCACCATCGATAAGACCATCACCGTCTGTGTCTCTTTTAAGTGGATCAGTTTTTGTTGTGTTTACTTCAGCACCATCATTGAGTCCATCACCATCTGTATCTGGATTTTTAGGGTCGGTACCTATCTCTCTCTCTTGATCGTCAGTTAGACCATCACCATCACTATCATCACCTGTTGGTGTTAAGCCATCTGTACTTAAACCGCTTATACCTGGGAAATTCGTTCTATCATCCAAACAACCAGTTGTGGCTGTTAGTAAATAGGTGCACGCTAGTAGTGATATTAAACTTTTTTGTAATATTTTCATGATTAATTTTCCCCTCTTTTTAATTCATTTGGATAGGTTAAGTGCACTTCAATTCTTCTATTTTGTGCCATACCATTTTCTGTTTTGTTGCTTGCTACTGGTTCTTTTTCACCTTTTCCGACAGCTGTTAGTCTCGATGGGCTTACACCATCTTCAACCAATGCTTTGAGAATGCTATTGGCACGTTTTTTAGAGAGTATCATGTTGTAGTTATCAGACCCTCTCCAATCGGTATGCCCTTCAATTCTCACTAGTGAACCCTTATTTTGCATCAAGAATGCCGCAAATTTATCTACTTTTGGACGAGATTCTGGTCTGATGTCTGCCTTGTCTGTATCAAAGTGAATTCTTAAAATCGCTTTGACAGGACATCCTTTTTTATCTACTGAGAAATCACAAGGTGTGTTTGGACACTGATCTATTGCATCTTCTACACCATCACGATCACGATCTGGCAGGTCTGTTTTGACTGGACATTCATTGTTGTCAAATGACATAGGCGCTGGTTCGATTATTTGTTTTATGATAGTTTTTGCGACTGGCTCAGGGAGCTTACAGCCAGAACCATCTACTTTTGTGCCTTTTGGCGTGTTTGGACATTTGTCAAGTTGATCCATAACACCATCACCATCTGTATCAATGATATCAGGTTTAGGTTCTGCGTATGTACCAAATGGGATACTAAAACCAAATAGTGTGCTGATTTCATTTTTCTCTACTTTATCACCACCGACTATTTGCAATACTTTAGCTTCAAATCGTAAAGCCCATGCATTGTTTACCAAGTATTTAAATCCTGCACCACCCTGAATGAAGGGGTTTGAATCAAATCTAGTTGTACCATGTCCTACGCGTTCATACCCAGCTCCAGCAAGGACATAAGGGAGAAATTCATGTTCACCATCATCTAAAAATTCATAAATACCATTAACGGAACCTCTCAAGAGAGAGTCGATTTCTTTTCTTTCATCACTTGATGATTTGAAAAAAGTTTCAAGATCGGTAAGTGATGTATACTCGACGTCAAATCTTGGCTTGATAGCTGAGTGTTGTGGATTTATCTGTAAACTTAAACCAAATGTTGCATTTTCTAACTTTATGCTATCTTCGTTTTTGATGGAAGTAACACCTGCACTAGCGCCAAATTCGTATGGTTTGTCTGCTGCTATTAACACAGAGGTTGCTAAAAACGAGACAAGTAAAAACCTTTTCATATAATTTCCTTTTAACGATATGTTACAAATATTAGCATTATAAATCTTAAAAGTTAAAATATTGTTTAATTTTATTAATAAATATTAAATTAATTTTACTAAACTGAGTTTAGGTTAAAAGTTGGATAGTAGTTTTTCTTTTAAGTATTTTTTAAGTAATTTTACAACATTGGGAAATTGTGATTTGTTAAAAGTCTCTTGGCGTTTAGCGAGTTGAGCGGTATGGATAGAGATGAGATTGTGTAACTCTTTTTTATCTATTTTCCCATCAAGATAGGAGAGGCACTCTACGATGCCTATCGCTTTCATGGGCTTGGGAAGGCGGGTGTACTTTTTTTCCAGCCTAAAGACTTCATCGATAGCCCCTTGTTCTATCATGATAGCGCTACGTTGAGAGATACGCTCTCTTAATAGGTCTCTCTCTATCAAAATATCATAGATAGGGATATCTTTTAAAATAGCTTCTTTTTGATTTTTTGCAAAGTAGGCACTAGCAACTTCTGCACTTTCAAGATATATCTCATACCACTTAGCGATGCGATAACTATCATGATAAGATATTTTTTTTGCATATATTGGGTCACTTTTTTCTATGAAAGTATAGGCATCTTTTAGATTTTTTATGCGTTGTTCTACCTCTTCTAGGGTCTCTTTTGAAGGGGTGAGTTTGGGAGAGAGCCCTTCTATCATGGACTTTAGATAAAAGCTTGTACCACCGACAATGATGAGATGTTTTCCCTCTTTTTTTGAACTTTCTTTGGCGTTTTTATAAAGTTCAAAAAATGTCGCTGCCGAGAAATATTCATCAACATGGAGTGCGTCGATACCAAAATGTTTGATGCCTTCACGCTCCTCTAAAGTCGGTTTTGCTGAGACGATATCTGTATCATGATAGATGGCAAGGGAGTCTAGTGAGAGTATGTTCGCCCCTACCTCTTTGGCAACTTCTATGGCTAGGGCTGATTTTCCCGACGCTGTTGCGCCGAGTAGTGCTATCTCTTTGTAGTTCATAAAGAGATTATAACACTATTTTGTAAAGAGATAAATCCCTAGAGCTTAAAGTGGTTTCCCTTTGAGCCCTGCGCAGAGATTATTGTCACGTACATATGCTTTTGCACTAGCGACTGAGTCAAACTTTGGTAAGGTAGTCTGTTTACATTTCATCTTGTAAATCTTTGCTCCCTTGTTTGTCATCATCATCTTTTTGGCTTTCATTTTGGCTTTGACCTCTGGTGAAAAATCTTTTTTAGCCATCTCTAATGCTGCATTAAAATCTCCCACCGTACCACCATTGGCTTTGGCAAAATCTTCTGCCTCTTTTTGTGTAGAAAAAGCATACTTACTTTTGCCACTCATCGTTCCTTTTTTAGTGCTCTCTAGCACATAAAAGGCTTTTGTTGCATCGATGAACTTGAGAGAGTTGGTATCCACCACTTTGATATCTTTTGGATTTTTCCCCATTATGATATCTTGTGCAAGGCAGTGAATTGAGCAATATTGTTTTACAGTATTATCTACTGTGGCTGCATGGTTTGTTTTGTAAAACATGGGTAAAGTCATCCCACAATTGACACAAAATTCCTTCTCTTTTCCCTCTTGTAAAAGGGTGGCTTTGTCGGCTGGGACAGATTGAAACATCATCATCTTTGACTTTGTCTGTTTTGGCATGACTACTGCCTCTTCCTTTGCGCTACATCCCGTTGATAGTGCTATCATGATAGCTGTTGTTAAAATTGTTTTGAACATTTTTTCTCCTTAAAATTTGTATGAAGCATTGATATAAAAATATCTGCCAGGCTCATTGAGTAACATCACATTATCCACTGCTGTATCGGTAGAAGTGGTGATGAGTGTTAAATCTTTGTATGTGTTTGTCGTAGTATAAGTCTCATCAAGGATATTGTCTATCCCTAGCGTGAGAGAGATACCATTGGAAAACTCTTTGTTAAGCTTTGCATTGAGTACCATATACCCATCAAGTGCTTGTTCGCCATTGTCACTATCATAGGTATCCCAATCACCGACGGCAATTATATCTAGTTTTCCACTAAGTGTTTCATCATAGTCATATCCGATACCGATATTGGCTTTGAGTGGTGATATCTCTGCCAAGTCGGTATCTGTTTGTCCCGCGAGTGGCGCATCTTTTTCACCCTTTTTGTAAGCGATACCATAGTCCATATAGATGCTATCAGTGGCTAAGTAAGCGCCAGAAACTTCGATACCGTAGATAGTAGCATCGATGTTTTCAAAGACATTTTGTTTTTTGGTGCCATTAAGATAGATATAATCTTCTAACATAGAGTAGAAGAGTTTGGTTTTCACGCTGAAGCTCTCATAGATCTTTTCAAATCCTAAATCTATCTCATAGTTTGTCGTCTGATTAAGAGTAGGCGTTCCGATAAGTTGCGTCGCTGAAGGTGACATTGAGGACATAAAGTATAATTCTCTTGCATCAGGCACCCGAGAAGATTTCCCCACACCTGCAAAATATCTAAGTGCATTACCCATGTTAAAAGTAGCAAAGATATTGGCAGAGAGTGCACTATAATCATTGTTTTGTGCTCTGCCACCATTTTCGACAGAGGTATCATCATAACGAACTCCTGCATCGATATCGATATTTTTGTAACTGCTGCTTGTTTTCACAAAGATGGCTTTGTTGATAGTTTCCCCATCATTGATACTTCTTTTGATTTGACCAGCCGTTGGACTACTCGCTGGAAATCTTAGATAATCACCTTTGACATCTTTGTAGTATTGACCATCCCAGTTTCTAGTACTTGTATCGAGCCCTACGGTGATGGCATGGTTCATAAAATCAAATGAATTTTTGAGTTTAAACCCTTGCATTTGGGTAGTAAGGTGGTTGGTGATGTTTCCTTTTGGTTTGCCGTTTGGCATCAAAGCAAGGGCGGATTTTCTATACTTGATAGTCATAGGATGGTCAACCTGAGAGTCATAAAATTGAAAATCAACTGCTTTAGAGTACAGACCAAGGTTGCGTATCTGGTACTCAAAGTTATAGATATCGGAATCATCCCAGATAGCATCCATCTTTGAGGAGGGGTAGAGGACATCTTCGCTTCTGTTGCCTGTGTAGGAGAACTTGATATCTTGATTGTCACTTAGGTGGGCAAATATCTTTGCCATAAAGACACTTTTTTCATAGGCATCCATATCGGCATATTTGGGTTGGTATTGTGTGCCTGCACTTGTTGTTCCTGTGGTGGCTTTGATGAT
Organism: Campylobacterales bacterium; assembly: GCA_024278835.1. Taxonomy (GTDB): domain Bacteria; phylum Campylobacterota; class Campylobacteria; order Campylobacterales; family QNZT01; genus JANTGR01. The sequence goes on from JAJRSK010000064.1 coordinate 51,245, forward strand.
TTGCTCTGCAAAATCATCACCATTTCCATCTTCGTACTGCCCACTTGTTTCGTTGGATATCGTAAAGAGTGCTTTGACTTTTTCGTTACCACCATGCAGCGTGACTGAGCCTTTTTGGTAGCCAAAACTTCCTGCATTGAGATTAATCTCTCCACCAAAACCCTCTTGGGGTTCTCTGGTACTGATGTTAACAAGTCCAGAGAGTGTGCCAAAGTGTTCTACATCAAAAGGTCCCTCTTTTATTTCGACATTTTCCACGATATGGGTGGCTACATGAGAAGTAGGGGGATCCATACGGTTGACGCAGGCGCCACAAACTTTTGTACCATCGATGATGATATTGATATTATCTCTTTTTTGCCCTCTTAAGATGATATCGTTGGCGATACCAGATCTTCTAACGAGTGAAACGCTGGGTACATTTTTAGCCAATGCTTCTGCTAAATCCGCAGACTTCAACTCCTCATGGCTAACATTTTTGACACTGAGGGTATTTATCTTTTCCTCTAGCACAATTTTTTCTACATCCACACTCTGTGCATATGTAACAGCACAGACGCTCATAACCAATAAACCTTTTTTCATCAAAACGCTCCTTTTTTAACTGCCCAATTATAGAAAGTTGGTGTTAATTATTTGTTAATTTTTACCTAAGTAAGTAAATAATATATTAAGTATTTTATTTAAATATCTTTTAAGTATAAAATAATTTACTTTTTATATAGACTTATGTAAAATGATTAAAATTTATCTTAAAGGAATTTTGATGTTGAAAAAGCTTTCACTTTTTTTAGTATCTGTCTTGGCAACTACAAGCTTGTCAGCGCAGGGTGATTATGATGTGTCATTAAAATACGGTCTTACAAGTATAGACAATGACGATGGAATGGAATTTAAAAACCATACTTTGGCAGGAGATATCTCTTTTGATCTTGGATATGCGTTAAAGCCTAGGTTGGATTTGGCGTATGTCATGATAGATGATGAAGATAAGTGGGGTGGGGTTAGTTCCTTGCTTCAAACTGCACTTAGTGCACAGTATTCAAAAGAGTTTGGTATGGGTGGTTTACCTCATGAACTTTATATCTTTGGAGGTCTTGGGTATGAGTATGTCGTAGATGGGCATGATACTTTTGATTCTCTTCCCTATTTTCAAGGTGGTGTGGGTGCCAAGTATGCTTTAACAGAAAGTGTCAAGCTTTTGGGAGAATTCAAAGCGATGCAAGTCTTTGACTCAAACAATGACTCAGATGATGAAGACAATGAATTTACTATCATGATAGGGTTAAACTTTCCATTTGGTGGAGCTGTTGCACCTGCGCCAAAAATAGAAGTTAAGTCACTAGATAGTGATAAAGACGGCGTGCTTGACAATGTTGATTTGTGCGCCAATACCCCAGCAGGTGCAAAAGTAGATGCGAGTGGTTGTGCCTTGCAAACTGTTGTTGTCCTAGATAGTGATAAAGATGGTGTACCTGATGACATCGATCAGTGTCCAAATACAAAACTCACTGAAAACATGACAATTAGCGAAAAAGGATGTCCTATTATCACACTTCTTGATAGTGACAATGATGGTATCACAGATGATATAGACAAGTGTCCAAACACGGTAGCTGAAACAAAAGTAGATGAGAGTGGATGTACACCAACGATGAATTTAGGTATCAATTTTGAGACAAATTCAGCGGTCATCAAAAAATAGTCTATGCCAAAAATAAAAGCCTTTGCCGCACATATCAAAAATATGCCAGATGGTACGATAGCCTCTATCTATGGATATACGGATAGTAGTGGAAATGCGCAGAAAAACAGAGAACTCTCTTCTAAAAGAGCCTTTGCGGTACGTAAAGCATTGATAGCAGAAGGATTAGAAAAAAGATTTGTCAGAGCCTATGGAAAAGGTTCAACAAATCCAATAGCTGATAATGAAACAAAAGAAGGGCGCGCTAAAAATCGTAGAATCGAAGCCGTCATCACACACTAAGGAGCGTATCATGATAAAAAAACAAATACTATTAACAGCCGTAGCAGCACTTTTAACTTTTTGGGGATGTGGTGAGGATAGATCTCATCCAAAGGGTGTTGATGCAGATGGGAATCCAATTGTCTTCAAAAATCCAACAGCAGTGATAGAATTAAATGCAACAACACATATATATGTAGCTGCATCAGATACATACACCGTCGGTGGAGGTGCTAGAGACACAGTAGGGAATCCATTTATATTTGATGGGTTAAAAAGCCAAGATAATGATGAAAATAATCAAAGTATTACTAATTATCAATGGAGTATTAGTCATACCTTCATTCCAGAATGTGTGGATATTAATACTACAGAAAGTCAAACAGTATTTAAATTTATTAATGTAGATGCAAATGAAACAAATAGAACTTGTTACAATTTAGCAGTTGGTGATGGTGAAATCAATGCTACCTTGGTAGTAACAGATGATGAAGGTAAAACGGCATCAACGACAAAAGCAATTATAACCAATTAGACCTACTACTTTTGGTAAATATATTTTTACCAAAAGTATGTTACTTTTCAACTCACTTTTAGTACAATACATAATTATTTAAATATTCAAGGGAAAAAATTGCAAAAATTTCTGAAGCTTCTTCGTGACTTGAATGAACTAGTGATGTTCAAACACTCTATCTTTTCTCTCCCCTTTATATTTATCGCGATGATTGTCGCGGCACATGGTTGGTTTGGATGGAAACTTTTCTTTTTAGGTATCGCGGCGGCGGTGAGTGCTAGAAACTTTGCCATGGGTTTTAACCGTTATGTAGATATCGATATCGATGCCCAAAATCCCCGCACGGCTTCGCGCCCTTCCGTCGATGGACGACTCAATAAAAAGTCTATTTTTCTCTTTACGGCAATCAATGCATTTCTTTTTATCTTTATAGCCTATATCATCAACGATTTGGCCTTTTGGCTCTCTTTCCCTATCCTCATGATACTAGGAGGATATTCACTTTTTAAACGTTTCTCTTCTTTGGCGCATCTTGTTCTTGGCTTATCCTTGGGGCTAGCACCTATTGCAGGAGTTGTGGCAGTTAAAGGAGAGATTACACTTTGGTCGGTACTTTTAGCCGTTGGTGTGATGTTTTGGGTGGCTGGATTTGATTTGCTTTATTCGCTTCAAGATATAGAGTTTGATAAAGCAAAAAAACTTCACTCCATCCCTTCCAAGTTTGGTGCTGAGAAAACCATGCTTATCTCACGTGCGTTTCATGCCTTAGCGATACTATTTTGGGCTGGTTTTGCTTATACAAGTGAGAGTGGATTTTTTATCTACACGGCGGTAGTGGTTTCGGCAGTTATTTTGGCCTTTGAACACCGTATCGTTTCGCAAGATTTCACCAAGATTGATAAGGCATTTTTTACCCTTAATGGTTACCTTGGTATAATATTTTTAATTTTTGTGATATTAGAGGTGGTATTTTAAATGGATGATATAAGATTTGTCGTAGCCCCTCTCGTCGTGCATTTTGAAAAAGTGGGTGAAAAACAAGAGATTTTTTCCAAAGAGTATAACGCACTTTCTGAGTTTGAAGAGGACTCCGTAGGGCAATGGCTCAAGATAGCCAAAGCAAGAGGGGAAACTGGGGATAGTGACCAAGTGTTGCTAACCTTACTTGTGGAGTTACACAAAAAGGTAGACATGCTGACTAATATCATCAAAAATGAAGAGAAAATGTTACTACAACTTGTCCATAAAAGCATGATAAGCCACATCGGTTTTGAGCATATCATGATAGAAGACAATCCCCTTGAAGTGGGTGAAAAGTATTATGTGCGTGTTGAGATGCCAGTTTTTCCAAAGCGCGAAATACCACTATTTGTCAAAGCACTCTCAGAAAATGTTGCTGAAATCTCCCATATCCATGATAAAGATGAGAGAGATTGGGCGACATATATGACAGCAAGAGAGCGTGTCATGATACGAGAAGCAAAAGCGGCGGCATCATCATGATAATGGATTTAATCGTTTTTATCGCTTTTGCTTTGGTGATGTTACTGCTTATCGCCTTTTTTTACTTTCGCGATAAGAGCGTGTATCAAAAATTAACAGCCTATGAGTATGCTATCGATGATTTAAATAGTAGATTATATGCGTTGGAGTCAGGTATGGGTGAAGAGAAGAGTCAAGATTTTACTAAGGCATTGGAGGAGGTTGAGGAGCGACTGGATGCTAAATTGAATGAACTAGGGGACCCTCTGCTTCGTACTATACGCGCGATAAAAGCGATGGAGAGTAACTTTGCCAAGCTAGAGAAGAGAGTAGATGAACGCATCGCCAAGATAGAAGAGAGCACGAAGCTTACCACGATGACAAATAATAGCATCAATGTCAATGAACAGCGTATCATAGAACTTTTCAAAGAGGGAAAAAGCATCGAAAAAATCGCCAAAAAAGAGCGCGTCTCTCAAGGTGAAGTAGAACTCATCCTTCGCATAGCTAACCTACGATGATAGAAAAAACCCACCCTTCGTGGCATAAGATATTAGAAAAGTCGTTTGCGTCATTACCAGAGGAGTATCAAGAGTTTATTTTATCAGATAAAGGCTATTTCCCTGATATTAACAACCTTTTCAATGCTTTTACGCTTCCCCTAGAACAAACCAAATATATACTTTTTGGACAAGACCCTTATCCGAGAGAGGAGTCTGCTATAGGCTACGCCTTTATCGATGGCAAGGTCAAAAATCTTTATGGGGCAAATGGACTCTCCACAGAAGTAAATCGTGCGACGAGCCTAAGAAACTTCATGAAGATGGCATTTGTCTGTGAGGGTGAGTTAAGGGATGATTTCACTAAAGAAGCCGTTATCATGATAGATAAAAGTCCGTACATTGATTCTATCATGACACTCAAAGATAATTTTGAGAAAAATGGTGTGATGTTACTCAATATGGCATTGATTTTTACCACTAAAGAAGAGAGTAAAAAACATGTCAAGATATGGAACGCTTTTGTCAAGACCTTGCTGAGTGAATTGAAAAATGAGAAGATAGAGTTGATTTTATTTGGTAAGATGGCAGAAGTGCTGGAGAAATTTGATGAGGCAGAAGGTTTTAAAAAACACACCATGCCTCACCCTTATAATATCTCATTTATCACAGATGAAAGAGCACATAGGCTTTTTAAATCTATGCGATTACTGCGTCCTTAGTTTTTTTCTCCTAGCTTATCAAGCATGGCAAAGAGTGTGTCACTTGAATGTTCCATATCTTTGAAGTTTTCAACTATTTTTGGAATAATTGAGTCACTCATACTTTGGTTGGTCAAGGTGATATTTTTATTGGCTGCTGCGTGGATTGCTTTATGCGGGGCTAAAATCTCTTTGAAGTGTGCCAACTTTCCAAACTCTGCTTTTCCTTCACCCTCATACCATTTACCAAAACGACAAGCGTGATGGTCAACTTGTTCGCTGACATTGCCATCATCATGTAAAACTGTATGGTAGACATTGGCTTTGTAGAGGATATGGTCGGCTTTGACCAAGGTAGCATAATTTTGTGTTTTTACCTGCTTTGAGAGTGTGGCTGTTTCGTTGGCATTGTGGTTAAATGTCGTGAGCGTCTCTTGGAAAGTATCGACTGTTTCACCAGAAGTGGTAGCTATCTCATTGACCTCTTGTGCATTTTCTTGAATAGCGTTTGTCTCTTGTTGTAGTGTTTGGATGGTGATGGATATTTCTGAAGTTGCTTTTTGTGTACGTTCTGCTAGTTTTCTCACTTCATCCGCTACCACGGCAAATCCCCGACCATGTTCTCCTGCCCTTGCAGCTTCGATGGCGGCATTGAGTGCGAGAAGATTGGTTTGGTCTGCTATGTCTTTGATGAGTTCTACCACAGAAGAGATTTCTCCGGTTCTCTCACTAAGTGAAGAGATAGCCTCTGTTACATTGTTGATGAGATCGATGAGATGATTGAGTTTCTCTGAAAGTTCTATGGTTGAGTTGAGTGAATCATCAGACTGTTGGGCTGTTTGGGCAGAAAGATTGACGATGTTGTCCATCGTTGTGATGGCATTTTGTAAATCTTGTTGCAAGACAGTGATACCTGCCTGTACACCACCACTAGCTTCATCAAGTTTGAGTGAAAGAGTGGCTTTGAGTTGACTAGTTTTACTCTCTATCACAGAATCTGTTGCGACGGAAGTGAGGTTACAAGTTTTTGAAAAACTTCCTTTTAATCCTTCACAAAAAGTCTTTCTATAAGTGATTCCTTTGGTTGCCTGTTCGATAGCCGTTGTGGTGTTTCGCATCATCGCTTCCATCTGATCTAGCAAGTTATTGAGATTCCAAGCGGCTTTTGATAGTGGATCTTTTGGGTTGATTCCTGTGACTCGTAACTCTAAGTTACCATTAGCTGCTTCTGCAGTTACTTTTTCTATTTTCTCAGCAAGCGGACTAAGAAGCTTGGAGCGTGATAATAAATTCATCATAGCTAATTCCTTTTTCTGTTAATAAATTATTTAAGTGTGCTTCTGAAGCTTGTATACCAGCAGATGACTCTAGTGCTAATAGTTTTGTATAAAGTGGTTTTATCACTTCAAGGGCTTTTGTGTTTGGCTTGATTCTCACTGAATAAAAACCAATGATATTGTTTTGGTTATCATATGAGGGAGTTACATTGGCAAAAACCCAATAAAAGCTACCATCTTTAGAGAGGTTTTTTACATAAGCAAAGATTTCTTTGCCGCTGTTGATCTTGCTCCAAAGTAGCTTAAAAATCAATTTTGGCATATCTGGATGTCTGATGATACTATGAGGTTTTCCTAGTAATTCATTCTCAGTCATCATAGACATATCCATAAATATTTCATTGCAATAGGTAAGTTTTCCTGTTTTATCTGTTTTTGAGATGATAAAATCATTTTTTTTTATCACCCTTTCTTGTGTGCTAGGAGGAATGGTACTCATGGGTATCCTTTTGATATTGATATAGTATGCTATAATATCGGTATATGGGAATTTTATTTTAGAGGGAGTGGGATGTTAATAGATGGGCATGGTAGAAAAGTAGATTATTTGAGAGTATCAGTGACGGAGCGGTGTAACTTTCGTTGCCAATATTGTATGCCTGATAAGCCATTTTCGTGGGTACCACGAGAAAATCTTCTCTCGTTTGAGGAGTTGTTTTTGTTTATCAAAGCAGCTATGGATGAAGGCATCACAAAGGTACGTATCACAGGTGGTGAGCCACTACTGCGTGAAGGCTTGGATAAGTTTGTAGGGATGATATATAAGCATAACAATGATGTTGACTTGGCTCTTACGACCAATGGTTACCTTTTGAAACAAACAGCGCAGAAGCTTAAAGATGCAGGACTTAAACGACTCAATATTTCACTTGATTCTTTAAAGCCAGAAATTGCACAAAAAATTGCACAAAAAAATGTTTTAAAAGATGTGTTAGAAGGGATTGAAACTGCTTTAAAAGTGGGATTAAAAGTCAAAATAAACATGGTGCCTTTAAAAGGTATCAATGATGATGAAATAGTCGATATCTTGGATTTTTGTAAAGCGCGTGGTATAGAAGTACGTTATATCGAATATATGGAAAATGCTCTGGCTAGTACGGAGATAAAAGGGCTTTTAGGCAAAGAAATCCTTGATAAAGTCAAAGAAAAATATGTCATAAATAAAGTAGGCCGAGAGGGTGCAAGTCCATCATTTTCCTATCTTACTGATGATGGTTATAAGTTTGGTTTGATTGACCCACACAAACATGACTTTTGTGAAGATTGTAACCGTATCCGACTTACTGCAGAGGGTAATCTCATCCCTTGTCTTTACTTTGATGAAGCGATGAGTATCAAAGAAGCAGTGAAAGAGGGTGATGTCCCAAAAGCCGTAGAAGTACTACGCCAAGTACTCAAAGATAAACCAGAGAAAAATAGATGGGATGAAGATGATAACGAAAGTTCTGCTAGGGCGTTTTATGAAACGGGCGGATGATTTTTGATTCCTATTGTTGAACACTTTTACTCTTTTCAGGGTGAGGGGAGATATGCGGGGAGACCTTCTGTATTTGTGCGTTTGGGTGGGTGTAATCTAGGTTGCAAGGGCTTTGGCGTACAAACCCCTTCTGCCAAAGATACCTCTATCATGATAGTTGGTTGTGATTCGATAAAAGCCGTACATAACGAACATTTTGCCCATCTGTGGGAGAAAGTAGAGGATATAAAACCTCTTATCATGATACACCTAGCAGGGCTTGATTTTAAACCCGATATCGTTTTTACTGGTGGAGAGCCACTACTACACTATGAAAATCCTATCATGATAGAGGCACTGGAGCATTTTATAGGCTTAGGATATCGTATCACTTTTGAGAGCAATGCTACTATCATGATAGATTTTATCAAGTATCCAATTTATAAAGATGTGACATTTGCGATGAGTGTAAAGCTAGAAAACTCTGGTGAAGAGAAGAAAAAACGACTCAACAAAGAAGCCATCAAAGCCATAGTAGAGAACACCAATGCGTCATTTTTTAAGTTTGTCCTCTCTAAAGATGCTCTCTGCAAAGAGGAGATAAAAGAGATAAGTCAAGGGACAAGCATCCCAATTTACTGTATGCCCATGGGAAGTACCGCCAAGGAGTTAGCACTCAATGACAAAGCAGTAGCCAACTTTTGCATACAAAATGGCTATAATTATGTAGATAGAATGCATATTCGTTTATGGGATAATGAGGAGGGGCGATGATTATTCGGAAATTATTTAAATTTGAAAACGCACATATAGTACGCGGTTGTTCTAGTGAGCGTTGCAAATACTCTATCCACGGGCACTCCTATAAGATAGAAGTATTGTTTGAGTCAAATTATCTAGATCAGGGGCAGATGGTCTATGATTTTGGCTTAACCAAGGGGATGATAAAGGAGCTTATCGACTCTTTTGACCATGCGACGGCGATTTGGTCGGGTGATGATAAAGCGTATATTGATGCTATCAAAACACACTCACTTCGTTGGGTAGAACTTCCTGTCTCTCCTTCTGCTGAACAATTTTCACGGGTGATATTTTTAATGGTAGATAAAATCATCCAACAAACCAAGATGGTCAATGGAGAAAAAAATGTCTCAGTACACTCTATCATCGTGCATGAGACAGAAACAGGATATGCGCAAGGATTTCGTGAAGATGCCTATAGTGCATTGATGGGGAAGATAGATTTAAAAGATATTGTATTTTCTCAGCAAGTGAAAGAAGAGTGGAGTGACCCACAAATGTGGGATAAACTCTTAAAGAACAAAGTGTTTGAAAATCCAAAACCAATATAACAGCTTGTTTTAATGATTAAGGTGTAAAATAGATGCACAAAATCATTAGGAGAACAAAGTATGAAAAAAACATTTTTATATTCATTAGTAGTAGCAGCATTTTTAGTAGGTTGTGGTGACGATGGTAAGAGCGTAACAGATAGCGTAAAAAGTGCAGCGGCAGGTGCTGTTGATAGTGCAAAAGAAGTTGCAAGTGATGCAGCGCACTCAGCTGTAGAAGGTGCAAAAGATGCGGCTTCTGGTGCAGTTGACGCAGCTAAAGAAGGTGCAAAAGATGCTGTTGAAGCAACTAAAGATGCAGCGACTAGTGCAGTTGACGCAGCAAAAGATGCAGCGCATGGTGCTGTTGAAGCGACTAAAGAGGCTGCATCTAGCGCAGTTGACGCAGCAAAAGATACAGCGGCTTCAGCAGTTGAAAGCACAAAAGAAGCGGCAGCAGGCGCAGCAGCAGCGGCAACGGGTGCAGTAGCAGCAGTAACTGGTGATGTAGATGGTAAAGCGAAGTTCACAAAATGTGTGGCGTGTCATGGTGCAAACGGTGAGAAAAAAGCACTTGGTGCTTCTCAAGTGATTGCTGGTTGGGACGCGGCTAAAACAGAAGCAGCACTTAAAGGATACAAAGATGGTTCTTATGGTGGTGCGATGAAAGGTGTGATGAAAGGTCAAGTAGCTTCTTACTCTGATGCAGATATCGCAGCAGTAGCAGCTTATATCTCTACACTTAAGTAGTTTTATATAGTGACAGGGAGTTTCTCCTTGTCACTGATTATGAAGTAAAATCCTCAAAGTTCTCCCTTAAAAATTCCCACCTTATTGGTAAAAATTTCACAATATCATTTTCTTTTAACGCTTTTGTCTCTTTGTCTATAATGATCATACCATTACAGTGATTTAAGACATTGACATTACCAGGGGCAAATTTATCGGCTGGGGTAAATGCCACGCCATCAAAAAAACCAGGCAGTACCGTATCGACGGGACGGTTCATCTCGAAGGATTGGCTTATTTTTGTGTTGATAAAACCGTGATGTGTTGTTTTTAAACCTCTTAGTTTCATGAGTAGAAGTTTCCCAAATATCTCAAAATTGAGCGAAGAAGCGAGAGGGTTTCCAGGAAGATTGAGGACAAGGGTATCACCTATCTTTCCAAATGTTGTGGGCTTACCCGGTTTTATCTGTACTTTAGAAAAGATGCTCTCGCACCCTAGCCCTTCAAAGGCTGCCTTTGTAAAGTCAGCTTCCCCCACACTCACGCCACCACTAGTAACGATAAAATCACAATCAAGAGAATCTTTGATAAGAGCTTGTAAAGCTTCGACACTATCTTCAGCTTTGCCTACAAAAAGTGTTTCACAGCCTAACTCTTCGCTTCGTGCCATGAGATAGGGAGTATTGGAATTGTAAACTTGAGATTTTTCTAGTTTTTCAAAGTGTAATTTTAGCTCAGAACCACTGGCAAAAACTGCTACACGAGGAATACGGTGTACTTTTATATGGGTGATACCTTGACTAGCAAGTAGGGAAATATGTGCAGAGGTGATTTTTTCACCTTTTTCTAGTATCATTTCTCCGACCTTGATATCTTCGCCTTTGAGACGGATATTGGCTTTCTCTTTAACCGCTTTGTTTATCACGATAGTCGTATCAGTGATGTTGGTGTTTTCTTGCGGAATAACGCTATCTACACTTGAAGGTACTTCAGCCCCTGTCATGATAGTGACACATTCTCCTTCTTTTAAATCATAACTATGGGCATCTCCTGCCAATATCTTTCCTACTATAGTATAGTTATCATGCCTACCTTTCAGTCCAAATCCATCCATCGCAGAATTGTTAAAAGTAGGAAGAGAAATCGTGGCATTTAAGGTTTGGTAAGAGACACGGGTAAGAGCATTTTCGAGCGAGATAAGTTCACTTTTGGTGCTTTTGGTAGTGCTAAGAATGAGCTCAATAGCCTCTATGATAGTTACTGCCACGAATAATCCTTTTTAATTTAGAGGTGCCCTTATTGTATCAAAAAGTAAAGAAATTTCTCATGGTGCCGATATAGTGGTATCAAAACTACGATATTTGGTTAAAAAATGTAAGGATGAAGTATGAGAAGAAGTGGTTTTACAATGGTTGAGTTGATATTTGTGATTATTATCATAGGGATATTATCAGCAGCGGCAATTCCTAAGTTTGGGGATATTAAAGATAGATCAAAGATAAATAGCGAATATGCAGCGTTGTCTTCATTGGATGGTGCGATTACTGCAGCGATTGAGTTTCAGCAGGAAGATTATGACAATATGGCAGTTTTATGGCATGATGAAGCAGATCCAAGTACTGCAACATATGCCAGTATTAATACAAATAAAGATGTATTAGCTAAAGTCTTGAAAAAAGGTGAAACTTTAAAGATTGTTGCTTATGCTGATTTGGATAATAATGGTACAGCAACAGATAGTAGTACTGCCTATGATATGTTATTTATAGAAGGTACCGCTTCTAGTCATACAAATGGTGTAAAAAAAGAGATAGATGTTTCTGGTAAACCTGATAAGAATGATTTTTGGGTTTTCAATACATCAGCAGTTGATATAAATATTTCCGACTCAACATCAAATACTTTTTCACCAACAATGATTGAGAGTGGTGAATTAAAATTAATTGATTCAAATAGTTCGGTTACGTATAGTACTAACATTTCATTAGTACAAGAAGATGGTACAACCATTACTTCAACAGTAGTAGCACCTTAGTATTACCATAAAAGTAAGTACTTAAGAGTTTAAGTACTTACTCCCCTCATTACTCTTTCTAAAAAGGACTATTATGAAAAGATCTGCATTTACTATGGTTGAACTTATTTTTGTTATCGTTATCATCGGTATTTTGGTGGCAACTGCTATTCCCAATTTTAATGATAGTGAAAACCGTGCCAAAATCAGTAGTGAACTTGCTAGTTTTTCTAGCTTGGATAGTGCTGTTTTTGCAGCATCAAAGTTTCAGCAAGAAGATTATGGTGATATAAAAGTCAATTGGCATCAGTATGCTGATATGAATGATACAACAACCAATTCTACTGAACTTAGAACACATTATCAAAATATCAATAAACAAAAATTAGTACTTTCATCCGTTGTCAAAAAGGCTGAAGTGTTAAAAATCGTTGGTTTTTATCCTATCATTGACTGTACAGGACGACGTAGCTGGAATGATGCGCTGTATTGTGACACTTTGATTCTTGAATCTTCTGCTACGGACGCAATCGTTGGGGTATCATATCCTACCAAAGCAATCAACAATGATTTAGCAGGTAAACCAGATATGAATGATTTTTGGGTATTCAATCCTAGTGCCAGAGATATCAATATCTCTAGTTCAAATGCAGATACACCAATCAATACGACAGTCGTCAAAGCGGGAGAATTAAAACTTGTAGATGTCAATGGTACTGACCCTATTGTTTCCATATCACGTATCCGTATTTCTGGTTTTGCAGGAAATAGTAGTGCTTACTCATTTTATACTGTGCAATAAAGGAATTACATGAAAAGATCCGCATTCACTATGGTTGAACTTATCTTTGTTATCGTGATTATCGGGATATTGGCTGGGATGGCTGTTCCTAAATTTATGGGTGTCAAAGACCAAGCAAAAAAAGCAACGGAACTCTCCTCTGCTTCTGCTGTCTCTGTTGCTTTAGAAGCGATTCATAGTACTTGGAGCACAAGTGATGAGGATTTTGATTGGAACAATGATGGTGTGGATGACAATATCTCTAAAGAGCTCTCTTATCATGGATATCCTTACGATTTATCGCGTAACAATAACCCTATAGGTGCGCTTATGCGAGGAAATAAAAAGAGTACTTTTAAAAACCATGGTGAATTATTAACAGGATTTACAGATGTCGCTTATAGGATATATACAGCCAATGCTTCAGACCCTAGTATGGGTGTGAAGTTCCCTCTCTCAAAATCTGGTAAGGATACAGAAGGAAAACCAGACAAGAATGATTTCTGGCTTTATGTCGTGGATGCAAATGGTTCGTGTCAAGTCAAAAGCGATAGAAGCCAAACATGGGATATCATGTCTGGGGATTTTATCCTCATCGATGTCAATGAAACAACACCACTTGACTTTACGAATGATAACCTAGGGATAGGATTTCGTATCGATTGCAGCTAATCCTACTCGATAGCATCTGCCATCGACCACATCGGTAAAAAGATACCAAGGGCAAGTAGGGTCAAAAAGGCAGCGATGAGGGCTATCATGATAGGCTCGATGTAGGTGGAGATATTGTCTACCAAGTCGTTGTATTTACTGCTATAGTACTTGTTTACTTTTTCGAGCATTTTGTTGAGTGAACCTGAACTTTCTCCCGCTTTTATCATCTGTATGGTGATGTTTTCAAACTGTCCACTCTCTGTAAATCCATCTGTCAAACTTCGTCCCTCTTCGATAGCCTCTTGCATCACTCCAAATCGCTCTCTCATGTAGTCATTTTCTACGATATTTTTAGAGATATCCAAGGCTTTGATGATAGGCACACCGGAGTTGGTAAGCTTGTCAAAGACAAAGAGAAATCTTCCCGTCATGGAGAGGTGTGTGATACGCCCAAAGAGATAAAGTTTGAGGGAGTATTTATCGATAGTATATTTATACTTTTTGTTTTTGTTGTAAAGGGTTTTGTGGATAAATATCATACTTGCGATAGCGATGACAATCACTAGCCCATACTCTTTGACAAATGATTCTATACTTAATAGAACTTGCGTAGGATAAGGCAGTTGACTATCATATTCCTCAAACATCTGTTTAAACTGGGGTACAATCATCTTGATGACAGCGACAAAGGCAGCTATCATGATAGTGATGACGATGAGAGGATAACGCATGGCTTTTTTGAGTTTTTTTCTATTTTCGTGAATTTCATCTAAGATATTGGCAAGTTTCTCTACGGCTTCTGAGAGTTGTCCCGTCTGCTCACCTAGAGAGATGATAGCAGGAGAGACATTGCCAAGTTCATAAGAAAAATCTTCAAATGACTCTGTGATTCCAGAACCAGACTCTATCTTTAGCGCGATTTGTTGGAAAATCTCTTTTGTCTGTTTATGCGTGGTCATCGAGACTATCTCTGTAAAACAATGGTTGATAGGGATACCCGCGTCAAGCATGACAGAGAGTTGTCTCAGTGATGCGATGTAAGGTTCTAAAGGGATTTTTCTCTTTAGTGATGAACTAGCAAAAGAGGCTTTGAGTTTTTCTATCTTTTTAGAAAAAGGTTCGTTGATTTCATCGATAGAGAGCAGAGCACCAAGAGGTTTTTCTTGGAATTTTTTCACCGCTTCTAGCTTGTGAGAAGATTCTAAAACGATACTGTTTTGTTTCCCCCCCCCAAGTGTGTAGACGATTTCAAAATACTTCATATCTTGACGACTCTTAGAACCTCTTCTAGGGAGGTTGTGCCTTCTAAAGCCTTGGTGATACCATCAATGAGCATCGGTTCGTAGCCATTTTTGACAGCGGCTTCTTTGAGTTCATATCTGTTTTTTCCTAGGGATATTTGACTAGAGAGAGCATCATCTATCATGAGGATTTCACATATCATGATACGACCATCATAGCCAGAAAAAGCACATTTTGAACACCCTTCACCACTATAAAAGGTACTGTTTTCTGGGATATATGCCTTGACTTTTGCGATATCGCTGCGTTGGGGTTTGTGCTCTTTTTTACAAAAGGTACATACTTTTCTGACCAATCTCTGTGTGACGACACCTACGAGTGAATCAGCGATGAGATAAGAAGGCAATCCCATCTGTACCATGCGTGTGATAGCACTTGGTGCGTCGTTGGTGTGTAAGGTGGAAAAGACCAAGTGACCTGTTAGGGAGGCACCAACCGCAGTAGAGAGTGTCTCTTCATCTCGTGTTTCCCCGACCATGATGATATCGGGATCTTGTCGTAAGACGGACCGCAATACATCAGCAAAACCATACCCTATCTTGTCATTTGTCTGCATCTGTTGTACTAGGGGGAGTTGATACTCGATAGGGTCTTCGATGGTGATGATTTTGTTTTTGATATCTTTGATGTCGTTGAGTGCGGCGTAAAGCGTGGTGGTTTTTCCGCTTCCTGTAGGCCCTGTGACAAAGACGATACCATAAGGAGATTTGAGTAAGTCTTGAAATTTTCCCAAGTTTTTTTCACTCATGCCTAGTTGGTCGAGTGTTAAAAGTATCTTTTCTTGATCAAGGATACGCATGACGATGGATTCACCATGTAAGGTTGGGGCAGTAGAGAGCCTAAAGTCAAAGTTTCTTCCCATGACATTCATCGAAAATCTTCCATCTTGAGATTTTCTTTTTTCGGAGATATCAAGATTTCCAAGGATTTTTATCCTAGAGGCTAGGGCATTGTAAACTTCTATATCTAGGACAAATATCTCCCGAAGTACACCATCCACACGGTTTCTAACAGAGACGTCATATTCATTTGGCTCGATATGCACATCGCTAGCTCCATTGATGATAGAACTTTTTAAGATTTGCATGATGAGAAGCATGATAGAACTCTGCTCATTATCTAGTTTGAACTCTTTTGAAGCTATCTCTTGCTTGACTTGGTTCATCAAGACTTGCGCTGTTTCGATGATTTCGAGTCTTTCAAAGACGTGTTTGATGTCATGTTTAAGAGAGATGTAAAACTTGATAGGTTTTATGATGATGATATTTTCAAGTGATTCCATCGCTTCGACGTTGAGGGGGTCAGCCACAGCGATATGGATAAAATCTTCATCCTCTTTAAAGATAATGGCATCGGCATTTTTGAGAAGGTTTAGGGAATAATTTTTCAGTACAGAAAAGTCGATATCAACACTATAGAGATCTAAAAAAGAGTATCCTAGTTGTGAAGCTAAAATAGTGGCTAAATCTTTCTCAGAAACCAAGCCCTCTTCGATAAAGATTTCACCTAGTTTTTTAGAAAAGTTACTCTGTTTTTGCACACCCAAGGCATGCATCAATTGTTCATGTGTGATTTTCTTTTGTTCTACTAAGATATCACCAAGTCGTAGTTTTGGTCCCATACTCAAACACCTTTGAAGTCTTCTCAGGTATTAAAGCACAAAGTATGCCATTAAGTTAAGAGTTTTGAAAAAAATTAAGTGCGGTTCATCTGCACGTGAGCCCTCTGCTGAAGAGAACTCAGCGTTAGCGTAGACAAAAGAATTTACTTCTTTTGTCGTTAACTTAAGGGTGCCGGAGGTACCCTTTATAGGGAGTTTAGCAGTTCCTGAGCTTCTTGGGATGGGTGCCTTTTTAAAAAGAGGGTGAGTGCTTTTTTTGCGATTTCATCTTTGCCTAAGGCTTTTTTACTTTTGGCATAGACAATCCAAGGTCGTACTTTTGATTTATTTTTTTTACTCGCTTCTATCGCCCATTTTATTGCTTTTTGATAGGATTTTTTACTATAGTGGTAGTTGGCGACAGCGATGGTAGCAGAGTAGCTTTGGGATTGGGCTTGATGTTCGAGTAGCTGGTAAAGGCTTTTTTCATTTGTAGTGACTTTTAAGCCACTTCTTTTAGGTGTGGAGACTTTTTTGACTTCTCTTTTAGGTGGTAAATTTTTTGTAATATTTTCTTCTTTTGTCTCATTTACTTCAGCTTTTGTGATGATGGGTGTTATGCTTGTGTTGCTTTCTTGTGTTGCTTTGGGAGTCTCATTTTTATCTTCTATCATGATAGGCTTGGAGAAGTTTAGTGTAGAGATATAGTAGGCAAGTGCCCCTATCATGATAAGGAATAAGATACGCCTATTTCTGGATTTTTTCTTTTGTAGTTTATAACGGTCATATTTTTTAACCAATTCATTGAAATCATTATTTAACATCAATCAATCCTATATCTATGGCTGCCATAGTCAATGTCGTATCATCTACTTTATTGTACTTCTCAAGCCCTCCTCTTTGCGCTATCTCTACGATTTCGCAGACAGTTTTTAAAAGCTTTTTAGCTGTTCTGAAGTTGGCATCTGAGTACTTATAGATAAAATCAACTTGTTTTTTATCAAAAGCAGAGACTACTTCGGAGAGATTTTTAGAGAGGAGTCGGTTTTGGATGTAACGGGTTATCTCTTCTTTTTTGAGGTGTTCTAAGATGATGGTTTTTGTGCTACGGGATTTGAAATGGGGCTTGGCAAGGACATATTCTCCCTCTTTTTTGTGCATGGCGAGGACTAGTTGAAACATTTTCATATCGCTAAGTACCCGTAAAAATTCTAACTGGTTTTCTGTTAAAAGCTGCGCTTCATCGATAAAAACAGTATATTCTAAGTTTTTATAATGTTGTTTCAGGGCAAGGATAAGGGCATCGATGGTCTGAGCATTATGCTCGATAAAAACACCTGCAGATTCGAGCAAGACTTCAAGTAATTCACGCTCGTCAAAGTGGGGATTTGGAAAAAACTTAGCGAGTTTGACGCTGTCAGCCCGCTCCTGTACAAACTTGAGTAAAAAACTCTTTCCAGAACCAGGATTACCTAGTAAAAAGGTCATAGAGACTTCATGGGCATTAAGCGTTTTTAACAACTCTTTTTTTGCCATCTCAAAGGTAAAGCTATCTATATAACCACTTAAGTCAAAGTCATCTTTAAAGAGTTCTTTGGCCACTGAAAATTGATTCATCCCGCCCCCCGTTTTGTGCTATTGTATCGTGTTGTGACCTACGATGCTACTACGCTCCAATTCTCCTAGTGAAGGAGTGCTCTCTTCACCAGTAATTAGTTTTGGTGTCATAACTATAATCAATTCGCTCTTAGATTTTACTTTTGTCTTTGATTTAAAGGCAAGTCCAAGGAGAGGAATATCCCCTAAAAGTGGGATTTTTGTGATTTTATCTTCTACACGTTTTTGTATCAATCCACCTATAATCACCCGTTGGTTATTTTTAACCTTGATGATGGAAGAGAGTTGTTTTATCTTGATATCAGGGGCTAGGTTGGCATTGCCATCTTTGTCGAGGTGGTTTTTAGATATCTCACTAATAATCGGATTGATTTTGAGGATGATATGCTTGTCTTGTGTGACTTCAGGTACGATGCCAAGTGTGACACCCACAAAGGTCGAACCTACTTCAAACTGTGGGTCAGAGTGTACGACGCCATTGGTCGTGGTGGTGGTCGTGCCTAGTGTATACTTGTAGTTTTTCTCTTCACCTACATTGATGATGGCTGGTTGGTTGTTGAGCGTCAAAATCTTTGGATTCGAGACGATACTCACATCTCCCTGGGTTTTTAAGAAGTTGATGAGTCCCTCCATATCAAAGTTATAGCCTAGCATAGAAGCTGGATTGCCTAGGGTATGGATAAGCGTTCTATCTTCTCCTGCGGCACTTCCTTTTAAAGAGGCTTGAAACTTACTCCAATCTATCCCAGTTGTCTGGTCATTGCTATAGGTGACTTCGATGATTTTTGCATCGATAAAGATTTGTTTGTGTAATCTCTCTGTGATTTTTTCGATATATTTGGCGATACGTTGGGTCTGTTTTTTAGTCCCTGTGACGGTGATGACGCCTGCTTCTTGGTTGATAACTGTTTTGTTGGCGTTAAAGCTATCACCTTCTCTATTTAATATGGATTCTATCTCTGCTTTAATATTATCCCATAATTTAAATTCGCTGACAAAGTCAAGTGTGGTAGAACCAGAACCATTTCCTCCGCTGCCACTTGTCGCTCCTGTAGATGAACCGGTGGTGATAGTTTTGTTGCTGGTGTTACTTGCTTTTGAAAAGTTGACGTAATCTATATAAAAAGATTGTGTTTTTAGATAGGAGACTTTTAGGACGTTGTTGTCTGTGAGTGTATAGTAGAGGTTGTTTTCTGTGAGTAAAAGGTCAAGCAAGTCTTCAAGTGAGAAGTCTTTGATATTCATATAAGATATTTTTTTCTTCACCATCTCTTTTGTCTTTTCATCTTCAAAAACGATACTCATCTTACACTCTTGGGTGAGATTTTCTAATACATCCAAAATACTCCCGGGGGCAGATTTGGTACTGTTTACCTTAAATGAAAAAAGATTACTTTGGCAAGTTGCTTGTAAGTGCAAAGTGGAAAAAAGTAGTATGCACGCTATCAATATCTTTCTCATAGAACCTCTTTTTTGACTAGTAAATTTTCAGCTGTTTTTAGTTTTAAAACAATAGTTTTATTTTTTCTCTTTAAAACTACACTATCTTGATTTACTTTAGAAAGCACATATCGCGCCACTTTTTGATTTTCTCTATACCAAACACCATTGATAAAGGCTTTTTTGTTAAGAATCATAGAAAGAATGAGTGATTTTTTTCTCTTTTTTGTCACTTTTTCAGCAAGTTGCTTGTGTTGTTTTTTTGTCATTATTTTCTTATCATGATAGAAAGGATCATACTTGATGTCGAGATTTATAGTGGTTTTTTGGCTCTCTTGCAAGCGTATCTGATCTAGTGTATGGTTGATTTTTTCTATCATTGAAGTATCTGCATGGGCTATCATGATAGTAAAAAGAAGCAGTAGTAAAGTTCTCATATATTGACTCCATAGATAGTGAAGTTGATAGAAAATTGAATCATCCCACTTCCCTCTTCATCAATTTTTTCCATTTGGATATTTTTCACATCTACGATAAACTGTGTATTTTCTATGAAGTGGAGATACTCCAAGGTACTGTTGTAACTCCCTTTTCCTGAAATTTCTATATACTTTTTAGGGACAATTTCACTTTGGTGGATGTCGCTTTTAGAGTCACTGTTTTTGATATAGTCGATGCTGATATGTAGAGTAAGTGACTTTTTGAGGATATCATCTAGGGTAAGTGCCCAGCGTTTTTCATCAAAATCAGAAATCTCAAGATTGCTTAGTTTGGCATAGAGATAGTTGAGTGAATCTCTGTTTTTTTCTACATCTTCTTTTAGCACGAGTAACTGCTCTTGTGCTTTTTTAATCTTTCTTTTGATGCTGCGAGGTTGTTTTCGATTGATATCACGATGAAGCTGATCTTGTTGGCTGCTGAGTATCTCTAACTCTTCATCTTGCCAAGGTGTGATAAACATAAATATAACGGCACCCACTATCATGATAGGCATCAAATAGATAAAAATCTTTTGTGAGATTTTTACTTTTTGTAAATAACTTTCAAATTCGCTCAACATACTTTTCATCTCTTCACCGTTATGATACTTTTGTAAACATCGCTGTTAAGTTTTATCTCATTGGATGTGACGCTGGTATACCCCTTACTTAAAAGTGCGGACATAAACTTCGCAATTGTATCTCTCTTGTTTTCGATAGAATAAATCTCAAAATCCATTGCACCTTTATCTACCTGTCTGACATTGTCTATAGAGAGTTTATACTTCTTCAAAAGGTTATTTACCGTTAAAAACATCGGTGTATATTTTGAGTCTTTTGATTTTAAGGCGAGTAGAGAAGAGGCGATATTTTGTAACTTATGCAAGTCTGTATCTATCTTTTTTTGCTGTTGTTTTGTACTTTTTAACTCTTTTTCTACCGCTTTTTGCCTCTTTTTGAGTTTTGAAGTTGCTGACGAAAGGGTGCTTAGTTGTGCTTTTAAAACACTATTTTCTTTCTCTGTGGCTGTCATCTGATACTGTTGATAGAGTGGGTAGGAAGAGAGTATCATCAGTGAAGCAACACTAGAGAGGGCAAATTTTCCTATTTCACTTTGGTAAAAAGGGGCTTTTTTGTTAAAGATAGTAAAGTTATGTTGCTGTTTACCTTCTTCTAGTTTGTCTTGGATATACGACGCTGCGATAGTATCAAGTGCGAGGATGTCATCAGAGGCTAAAAAATCTAGCGCTCTATAGGTGACATCAGGGAAGTAGGCACGTGCGGTCTCTTCAAGATAGGGAATCATTTGATTATCAAGAGAGAAAAATATGCGTTCAACTTGGGTGAAGCCATAAACATTTCTATTGTGCAGAGCGATATTATTTGTTTTTGAGAAAAAGTTTTCAAAAGTTTTTTGTATATAATCATACAAATCATACTCATGAAGTTCGTAATTCTCTTTACTTAGACCTTTTTTAAGTAGTATCTCTTTTAACTTCTCTGTATCTGTGAGGATATTTAAGTTTTCTAACTCTTTGACCATGTCCCTAAGAGAGAGGGTTTTTTTGGATGTGACGTACGCTCCCTCTTTGTAAAAAGTAGAAAAAGATTCATCATCGTCTATGGTAATGAAGAGGTCATTTTTCTTATCAAGAATCTCATGTTTATAAAGTGTTTCAAAAACCAAAAAAGGAAGCACTAAAAAGTCTATATGTTTGATGGTAGAAAAGCTTTTTTGATACTTCTCTTCTATGGCTAGTGTATCGATTGCAAAGGATTCAACAAGCTTTAAATCCCCCACAGATGCCTTTTTTGTCTCATAAGATATCTTGTGGATTTTACTGGCATCAAGTCCTATCTCATCATACATCTTGAGTTCAGCTGTGACTAAAAGTTCTTGGGGCGTGAGTGGCTTGTCTAGTTTAAAATTGTGTGTGATGATGTCGTTAAAGTTTAATCGTGCACCGATAGGATTTTTCTTATTTTTTAGTGAAAATTCCCCACATGTTTTATCATGATAGGAAAAGTTTTTACCATGTTGTAAATCTAAAAAATTTATCTGTTTCGCCATCTCTTATCTCTCTATCATGATACTCCCTGAGTAAGGCATGATTTTTATCTTTCGTTTTGTATTTTTATACTCTATATCAAGTAATATCGGCGTTTGGATGAGATTATTTAATTTATAGTTATTCAGATAGGGGCGACCCAAGGTATCAAAACAAATCTTTTTAGTGCTGAGGGTGGATTTCATCTGATATTTTCTAGCAGACTTTGAACTTTTTTCATCAGATTTGATGTTGGCGGTGTCGATACAGGTTTTTTCATAGAAGTTATCACGCCAGCTAATATCGTTAAAATCATAGTTATCGTAGATAAAAGCATCCATCTGTTTTTCTTTTATTTTCATCGTGATAAAGTTGATGTCAGTTAAGAGTCTGTTATCGGGTATACTCATCACCGCCGCACCCGATAAAATGCCTAGTATAACGATGACGAAGATAAGTTCGACTAAAGTAAAGGCTTTTTTCATCATCATGGCCTTTGCATCGTGCGTCTAGTGAGCCTGATGGGACGCGTATTTTTAGGATGGGCATCATTACTGCTGACAATGACTTCCATCATCACCATGCCATTTGACTCTTCTGTTTGGATGATTTTTTCTCTATCACAACCAGCAGTTTTAAAAAGATAGTAGTTAGTGATGTTGATATCTGCAAAAAAACGCTTGTCATCAGAGACGATATGAATCTCATTAAGACATCCTCCACTTCTATCATGAGTAGATATGCCAAAAAGGGCTAGTTCTATGGCACTTTGCATAAAGAGTTCTGCACTCTCTTTGAGATAAAGATCTTCAGTTTGTTTGGTAGTGACGGAGGCGTACTTCATCATGATAGTGAGTATGGTGGATAAAATCACCATAAAAAGTATCACTTGAATCATCCCAAAACCTTTTCTCATCAAAAGACCACCTTCTCTTTGGAGATTTTGATGTTGAGATTTTTGCCAGGTTTTTTGATGTTTCGCTCTAGCGTGAGCTTAAACTGTAAACTTCCATCAATGAAGTTTACTTCAAAACCACTTGCTTCGCGGGAGAGTATCGTCACATTGGCATCATCACAAAATGTCTCTCCTAGCCATGGTTTATAATTGTAGTAGAGTAAAAGTGTGTCATCCTCTGTCTCTAAACTTGCCCTACAGGTGGCATTGACATCTTCTGCGCGTGCGATGGCAAAAGCAGAAGAGGCTAGGAAATACTTTTCATAGATGGTATCAGGCTTGGTATTTAAAGTGAGATTTTCATCTTTAGAAGCATTGTTGATAGTGAAAACTTGGGATGCATGATGTTTGTGCCAACCAAAATTCTCTGAAAAGTCACTAGCATAGCCACCCATTCCCTCATCAAAACTCCCTGCAAATATAAGTGCGGCATCGGGGATTTTACTGATATTGGTATCGGGGGAAAAGAGCATTTTTGTCGCCACATCGCAGGCGTCAAAGTCTATAAACCCACTATAGTTTTTGGCACGTAAATTTTCAAAATCTTGACTTATCCACTCTAGCACACCATATTGTTGACTGAGGGAATAGATAGACTCAAATGTACCATTGCTCATATCATAGCCTATCACCGTTGAGGGGATGCGATGGGAGAGTAGGGCTGAGATTTGGTTGGTGATGCGCGCGGAGTCAAAAGAGAGTTCGCTGATGGCTTTAGCTTTGGCTTTTTTGGTGTAGAGTTTGGAGAGTGAGATATAGGTGCCTCCTGAGAGGATACCCATAAGGACTATTGTCATGATAAGTTCTACCATAGAAAATCCGCGTCTCATCACCACTCTCTTTTATTAAGGGTAAATTGCCCTATGTTGGCGGAATAGTAGTGAAAACTAGCGATGTTTTTATCTTTTTTGATAGCTTTTTTGCCATGGTATTTGATAGTGGTGGTGAGTTTCTTGATATTGGTGGAACTTGCTGTATCGCTGGTGGAACTCAAATCAATCGTTAGCTTTTTAGCTGCGCTAAACAAAGAGAGATTGTTTAAGTAACTTACCTCAGTCACTATCTTATATCTATCATTGCCATTGGCGGTGGTTTGGATAATAGAACCATTAAAATCATCAATATCATCAAAAAAAAGATAGTCATTCCCCTCCTCACTTCCAATCACAGAAGCACTTAAGTTGTCTTGGCAAGTGCGTCCATTGGCAGACAAAAAGCCACCTATACGAAGGTAATTGGTACTTTCGTTACAGTCGATATGATTGATAGTTGTGTGTAATGTGCTGAGGCTCTCTGTGTTGTTTTCATCCCATGCCAGTGACGAGGCTAGCTTTGTGAGGGAGATAGCGTTAAAGTAGGCATCTTGCTTCATGGCAACGTTTTCATTCTTAGTGGCTATCATGAGTATCTTTGGTATGACCATAAAAATCCCCGCCATGATAACAATGGTAAAGATGATTTCGATTAATGTAAAGGCTCTGCTTATGGGATTGTTTTTTTGGCAAGAGGTATATCTCATCGTAATAACTTTATCGCTTTTCGTTTGGTACTAGTGTTAAAATCACTTGCAAAGGCACTCCCCTTAAATACACCACTTTGGATACCTGTTATGTTGGTATTTTCCGATTCATAGATATACTCAAAGCAGGGGTGTTCACTACAGTTTGAGCTGGCATTATAGTCGCTGTATTGGCTATGCCATAGCCAGTTTGGAATATCTAAATGATAAAAAGCTTTATAGGAATTGTCATGGGTATTGACTAAGTCATAAGGGATGACTCCTTTATCGGCTGTTAAGATATTTTGTGCGGAGGTATATGTGGATGTGGCAGAAGAGATGCTTCTTGACTCTTTTGCTAGCAAGCCTAAAATAGTGCTGATATTATCATCCTTGTTGATATACCAACGTGATGTTTCCTTTTTAAATCCCGAGAGATTTGTCGTGCTATATATCTCTATCAAGCTTTTGCTAGGGACAGAATCCTCTCCTGTTTTGATATCTTCAGGTACAATTTTTCCATAGTAAAAAGTGGCATCACCAGAAAAGAGGCTAGTACCTTCTCCTCTCACCGTTGTATCGACGATATCACTCACTTGGATAGAGAGGTTGGCATCGCCACCGTCTATCATGATAGGTTCGCTAGGTACTTTATAATCTCTAGGATAGTTAAATCGTACATCACTATAGTTCACATCTGCCACACCTGCTATGAAGCTTAAGTGTGCGCCATTTTCAGAAGTGGGTGGGATTATCATGATAGGATTATTTAAGATATGAAGAGATGTTGTGATGTTGAGGTCATTGGCATAAAAAAGAGATTGTGGGGTGGCGTAATTGGTCATCAATCCCCCTTTCTCTCCCTTGGCACTTAAGGTGACTGAGAGATTTTTGAGCCATGCGCTCATATTGAGGTCATTGGAGAGATAGGTAAAATCACCATCAAGATGGTTTATCATGATAGGAGAGATAAATCCTATATCAAAATGGTCAGGGATAAAAGTAAGATTTTGCTCTACATAAATCCTGCGCTCTGCTAGTGGTGTATCATCGCTATCTACTTCTGCCCATGTAGTGTCATTTATCTCTAGGGTGAGGATACCGACATTGTTAAAGCTGATATTGCCCTCAGGGGTGAGTCCGTCGGTGAAACTTAGATTGTTGGGATTGAGAGAGAAAACACCTTCTAAGGAGCCATCATTTGGACTACCTTCTCGAAATAGTAGGCTAGATGTAGGTGTTGTAAGGCTTTGGTTAAAGTCAGGCGTGCGTGTCGTGCTTTGGTAGCTTTGTGCCTCTACTTGGAAGGTGTAAGCATGTTCAGAAATAAGCTTGGCATCTAAAGTGGGGGTGAGTATAAACTTTTCGGGACGGATGGAGAAGGTGTCCGAAGAGTTTGATTCGACAGTCTCGCCTTCATAAAGTGCGGTTATCTTGACCTTGGCACACTTGATGGCTTTGTTGTGTGTGAAGCTAGCAGGATTGAAACAACCGTTGGTATCAACTGCTTCATTGCCATCCCACAAGGTACTAGTATTATAAAGTGAGGTACAAGCAGCATCGGAAAAGCTTAGAAGTTCTAGTTTTGTGATATTGACATCACTTATACTAGTGTTGGTTTCTTTGTCTCTTGAAAGAATAGTAAGGTTGATTGGTTTGTCGGCGATTTTTGTTGTGATATTGTTATCCCAGTTGAAACAGCCGCCGTTTTGGTTGACAGCATTGAGGATGGCTTGGGCACAGGTGATAGTACGTACAAGGGAACTTTCGGTATTGAACAAATCAAGAATTTGTGTGGGTGTAAGTGCCCTGTCAAATACTTTGACTTCGTCAATAGCGCCTTTGTAAGATAGGTTATTGGATGTTTGATCTCCCCCCAATAGAGATTGTTTCTCCTTTTTGTATAGTGCCGATATCTTTAAAATCACTATCTACCTTGGTGCCATCTACATAGAGTTTTGAAATCCCTTGATAATAGGTAAAGGCAAGAAAATGCCAATTGCCATCATGATAGCCATTGGCATTTAAATCATAGCTGACAGTATTGCTCCTGCTGCTACTGTTGGCTGTCCATCCTCGGATGATATATCCATCTGCATCATAAGCTATCGCTGTACCTGGTTGCCATTCTCCAGCACTATTTGTAAATGCAATAATTCTGGCATAATCATCTCCTTTGGGATTGGAGGTATTTATCCAAGCGGTTAGTG
Source organism: Campylobacterales bacterium (assembly GCA_024278835.1). Taxonomy (GTDB): domain Bacteria; phylum Campylobacterota; class Campylobacteria; order Campylobacterales; family QNZT01; genus JANTGR01. Next base: position 77,862 of record JAJRSK010000064.1, read on the forward strand.
TGACTTCTTTGGTGAAGGGTTGATTCCATGTACCATACATCCTAGCATCAACACCATCAAAATTCGCAGCACGGGCAACTTTTCCTGAAGATATACTATCTGTACCGATATTTGACGTGAGATGGTTATTGTGCCCGCTACTATCTAGTACTTCACCAAATGTTTGCTCGTATTTACACGCATCCAAGTGGTAGTTTGCAACAGGAGTGGGCATAGAACAATCTATAGGCTCTCTCGTGTTTCCATCATAGTTCTTAGCACTATTTTCATTGTCATATATAGATAGGACTTGGTTAGGAGTTAGAGCAACATTAAATATTTTAAGTTCATCAATGTTTCCTTTGAAATCATTGTCATAATCTGTTCTATTGCCTATGCGAAAATCTTGAGAATTTGAGCCAATATCACCACTTTGTTCACGCTCATATACTAACTGACCATCTTTGTAAACTTTCTGTTTATTTCCATCATAGGTGACTACGGCGTGATACCAAGTGTTTTCTGTTACGGGGAAAGAGTTACCGCCATCCCAATTCCAATGAGGTTGCCAAGCATACTGAAAATAACCATCTCGGACACCTGATTCATAAAGACTTTCTTTATTGTAGATGATATTTTCACCATCAACTTTTTCTGCTTTAAACCATACGGAGATACTCCAAGGTGACTCATTAGGATTTAATACATTTCCAAAATCTATATAGTCATCAACTCCATCAAAGTGCGAGGCATTGTTGATTTTGCCTTCTGCTGGGTTAGTTCCGTTTATAGCTGTACCGTTAGTTCCATTATCGCTACTATCAATTATTTCATTTGTTGTACCATCCCATGCACAGGAGTCGAAACGGTACTCTGTTTTTAGAGTACAGATAGGAATACTGCGGACAGTACCATCTGTGTTATTCCCAGTTAAATCGGCATCATATATATCTTGGATTTGTGTACTAGTTAGTGCTGTGTCATAAAACTTTATTTCATCCAAGAGTGCCCCTATTGTTTGCCCGTCAGGATCATCGGAGGATGTTCCAATATATTTTAGATTCCCAGTTGTATATTTATTGACTTCATTTTCATAAGAACCGTCAATATATAGTTTTGTGGATGACTTATCGTTTATAAATGTGACGTGGTGCCATCCAGTCAAATCATCAGGAAAATCATTTTCAGATATTGTTTTATCATTATTGTATACACCCCACCAGATATCCGTTTTTCCATCTTCATGAGCAAAATAAGCGAGGTCACCATCTCCTGCAACTGATGCTAGAACATAATAATAATTTCCCCCTTGCGCAGTCTTTTCTGAAGTACTGAAGGGGAACTTTATCCAGAGTGAGATTGACCATGTATCCAGAGTGAGTAAATTTGAAAGTTCTACATAGTTGTTTCCTTTCATATCTGCACTATTATTGATTTTTCCTGCAGTTGGAACAGTTCCATTTATAGCTGTGGCATGGTGTGTATCGATAGAATCTATAATCTCGTCTTGAGTCCCATTCCAATTACATCCATCAAAACGATACTCTGCTACCAAAGAGGCTTCTGCCAAGGAGTGCAAAAATGTAAGTAAAAAAAGAGCTGTTCTTATAAAGTGTAGCAAAATCTTTATCCTTACTATATCGGTATTATGATAGTGGGTAGCACATTTCATGCCTACCTATCAACACACTTTGCTATAATATCGGCAAAAAACTGGAGTAGTTAGATGGCAGATATGATTTCGATGGCGATAATGCTTCATGTGGGGGCTATAGTGCTCATATTGTTACTATTATTGTTGCTTGTGAGGCATTTTTCAAAAGAGATGGAGTTTAAGCCGTTTTCACTCAAGTATGAGCAACTCAGTTTGTACTATAGAGCCACCTTGGGGATACTCTTTTTTACAGGGCTTGTTGTGATGGCTGTGGCAAAGTTTGACGTCTTGTGGACGGTGTATATCATGGTGCTCGTGGTGCTTCATATGATAGGGACATCCGTAAAAGAAAACATTGTCTATAAATTAACACATATCAAAGATACTGTTTCACAAGAGACTTTTAAGGCGTATGCCAAGAAAAAGTATATCACAGACATTATCATGATAGTGGCGCTTACTGTGCTGGCATATGCAGTTTCTTTATAGTCCAGAAGCAGGGGAGAAAAATCTTCTACTAACAGGTGAAGAACATAAATATCTCTTTAAAGTGAGACGTTTTGAAGTGGGGAAGGTGCTGGCTTTTCGCAATCTCCAAGATGATACCATTTATAACTACAAGATAGAACACATCTCTAAAAAAGAGGCAACACTTATCATGATAGATAGTTATCATGATAGAAAGAGTTTAGAAAATCCCCTACATATACTTTGGTGTATCATTGATATCAAGGTGATAGAAAAAACTCTTCCTATGTTAAATCAAGTCGGCGTTTCCAAGATAAGCTTTCTCTACTGTGACAGAAGTCAGAAAAATTTCAAACCAGATTTAGAGAGAATGAAAAAGATAGTGATAAATTCTTGCCAACAATGTGGTCGTAGTGACTTGATGGAACTTGAAGTGCTCAATTCATTAGAAGAGACGATACAAAGATACCCAGATTTTGCCGTACTAGATTTTGGTGGTGAGAGTGAGATAAGTGATATAGATACTATCATGATAGGGTGTGAGGGTGGTTTTTCAGAAAATGAGAGAGAAAAATTATCCACAATGAGAAAAATAGGCTTAAATTCGCCATTTATACTAAAAAGTGAGACAGCCGCGCTCACTTTTGCCTCAAAAGTCTTGATTTAATATTTTTATTTGGTTATAATTAGGTTCCCCTCCCCTATATGGCAGTAGACTTTTTATAAAGTCTGCTGTTTTTTACAATATCCTGTTTTTTAAGTTTAAAATAATCTACTTTAAGTATAATTGCGCACCAATAAACCCATAGCTTGTTATCATATGCAAGCATCTTAAGGAAAAGAAAATGAAAAAAGATATACACCCAGACTACATGACATGCCAAGTATCTTGTGCTTGTGGTAACTCTTTTGAGAGTAGATCAAACAAACCAGAGATGAGAATCGATATCTGTAACGAATGTCACCCATTTTTCACAGGAAGTGAGAAGATAGTGGATGCTGCAGGTAGAGTTGAGAAGTTTAAAGCTAAATATAACTTAAAATAATTGCTACACTTCATTCCAACACCGATTGGAAATCTTGAAGACATTTCGCAGAGAAGTCTCAGACTTCTTGCGAATGCTACAACCGTCTTTTGTGAAGACACCCGTGTTACAAAACGACTTATTTCCCTTTTTAAAGAGCGTTACGAACTTGATTTTTTAGACAAAGAATTTATTTCTCTACATTCACACAATGAAAAAGCTGTTTTAGAAAAACTCGATAGCTCTCTTTTTGAACAAGATGTTGTCTATCTTTCAGATGCGGGTATGCCAGCGGTGAGTGATCCAGGTTGTGAACTTGTGCGATACTGCCACTATCATGATATCACATATGAAGTCTTACCTGGTGCCAATGCAGCGCTTTTAGCGTATGCCGCTAGTGGGTTTTGTGAAACACAGTTTCTCTTTTTTGGATTTTTACCACATAAAGGCAATGATAGAAATAACGCTCTGACAAAAGCGCTCAATTCTGGATATGTCACCATTCTCTATGAATCTCCTCATCGTATCGAAAAATTGATTGATGAGTTGGTCAAAAAAGCACCCCATAGAGAGATATTTCTCATCAAAGAAGCTACAAAAATGTATGAGAGGCATTTTAAGGGTACTTCCCTACAAGTACAACATATGATAAAAAATCAAAATATTAAAGGCGAATGGGTAATAGTTTTAAATGCTTTAAAAAAAGAGTTTGGTGTCATCACGGTTGAGGATATTATAAGCCTTGATATTCCCAAAAAACAAGCTTCAAAACTCATCGCAAAAATCACAGGAAAATCCCCAAAAGAATGCTATAACGACTTGCTTTAACGCTAGGTTAACTTTGTTTTAGTATCATACTATCATGATAGTATATGGCAAACAAATATTTTTTTATATAGCGGAAAAACACCCTGAGTTGATTGAAGAAATTTACCTAGCCAAAGAGTTAGATAAAAAGCTTTTTTCTAAAGTAAATGGTCTTGGCAAAAAGATTATTAAACTAGACACGATGAAAGCACAGAGCTTGGCACGTGGGGGAAATCACCAAGGTTTTCTTTTAAAGATAAAGTATATTGAGTATGCAGATATCCAAGATTTGAAAAAAGAGGATTTTTTACTTGTCTTGGTGGGACTCACTGATGTGGGAAATATCGGTGCAATCATCCGTAGTGCGTATGCTTTGGGTGTAAAAGGTATCGTTATATCTGGAACAAAAATAAATTTAGAAGGTATTGTTAGAAGTAGTGTCGGCTCCTTGCTTGACATGCCTGTAGCACTTTTTTCTGATACAGCTACACTAGTCAATGAACTCAAACAACTAGGGTTTAAAACTTACGCAGCAGATATGAATGGTGAAGATGTGCGAGATGTGACATTTGCTGGTAAAAAAGTTTTATTCTTAGGCTCTGAAGGCGCGGGTTTACCAAACCGTATCATAAAAGCCTGTGATACAAAGATAAAAATAGCGATGGACAATGAGTTCGACTCATTAAACGTGAGTGCTGCAGCCGCGATATTATGTGATAGGATGAGATAAATAGTATGGAAAAAGAGAACAAAAAGAACCATGAGAGTGAACAACATCAAGATGTGAGTGGTAAAAAAGATGGTGCTTCACGTCTAAAAGAGATTGGACTTAAAGAAGTTTCTAACAAAACATTTATCAATCTAGAAAACTTAACTGCATTATTAGAAAAAGATTTTGCCAAGTTAAATAGAACAAAAGCCTTAGGTTTTATACAAATCTTACAACGAGAGTTTGACGTGGATTTAAATGAACTTAAAACAGAGTACCTTCAGTTTGATAATGCCCATGTAAAACCCAAAGAAAATTATCAAAAAATCGTAGAGATTGATGAAGATGAGGAAAAATCAAAAAAACTTTTGGCTTATTTGCTTTTAGGTATGGCTACTTTGATAGCTGCTTATTTCTTTCTTTCAAATAGTGCAGAGAGTAAAAATGTCTCTTCTGTTGATTTAAATGTAGTGAAAAATGATGTAGTAACACAAGAGGCAAAAGAGAGCCTTTTGGTAGCTGATGAAGTGTATGAAAAAGAGACAAATGATAGCGATGAAGTGGACTTAAACAAAGTCGTTCAAGAGATGTTTAAAACGGTCGAAGAGAACGAAAGTAATGAGAGTGAAGAAGCTAACAAGACAGTACTAACTGAAAGCAATGAAAGCGAACAGATTGTCCCTGCTTTAGAAGAAAATATCGTTTTAGAAGAGAGTGTTATTGCACAAGCAACAGAAAATAAGACGGTACAAAAACCTATTGAGACGGAAGAGAAATTGACTGTTTCTAAAAAAAAGAAAAAGATAGTCGAAGTAAAAAATGAAAATATAGGTGGACTCTATATCGCGCCAACGCAAAAAGCATGGGTGGGTGTTATCTTTTTGGACAGTATGAAGAAAAAAGACTTTTTGATTCGTCGTACTTTACAGCTAGATGCAAGTAAAGATCAAATCATCATGGTAGGACATAAAAACTTTAAGATATTTAACAAGCAGTTAGAGCTTGATGTAAAGTCGAAAAAGAAGGGGATGTTTTTATATAAAGATGGTGAGTTAAGAGAAATCTCTAAGAGAGAGTATGATCGCTATCGGGGTAAAGTAAGGTGGTAAAATATCTTCTACTTCTGGCACTCTTAGTGACGCTTAGCTTTGGTGCTAGCATCAATAATGAGATAGAACATATCATTGGAAAGGGAAGTTATGCTGCCAAAAAAGGGCTGATTTCCGTTCTTTTTAAAAAGAGGACAGATTTTCTCAAAGGCGATAGGGTAGATATACAGAAGGTGTTAAAAACCCTTAAGGAGAATGATCTACTTGATTTAGACTTTAAAAAGACGAGGACACTACAGTTAAGTTTTGCAACAACGGGGAAAAAGCCACTTCTTTTTGTGAAAACAGTAAAAGATGTTTTAAACGCGATGGGATATAACCATACATTGACCTCCAAAGCACTGCGTGATGAGAGTGGATTTTTGTGGAAAGTAGCCATTCGTTCCGCGGCAGTAATAGACCCACTTTTACTAGCGCGTGAGTTGCAAAAAAGAGGTGCATACATCACAAGTATCAAGCGATATTCTAAAGATAATTGGCGTTATAATATCAATGTTAATCGTGCATATCTCAAAGTAAAAAAAATCCCCTTTAATCAAAAAGTAACACTCAAAAAACCACTGAAACCATATTGGATAAATGTATCAGGGGCAAGATCTCTCAGCATTGATAGTAAAAATGGCAATATTTGGCATCCTTACATTGTTTTTTATGATGAAGACTTGAGGATTTTAGACAACTACACAAAAGAGAGAAAAAGCTATAATGTCTCTTTAAAAATCCCACGACATGCAAGATATGTAAAAATAAGTGATTTATATACACTTGAGAATATCAAAAGAGGATTAAAAATCCACATCAGAAAATAAATATAGGTGAAATAATGTTTGACGAAATACAATTTAATACCATAGATAGGCTACCAAACTATGTCTTTGCAGAGATAAACGAAATCAAGTTAAAAGCAAGACGTGCTAGTGAAGATATCATCGATTTTTCGATGGGGAATCCCGATGGAGATACACCAAAACATATCGTAGACAAGCTAGTAGAAACGGCGCAAAAGTCTAAAAACTACGGCTATTCTGCGAGTAAAGGCATCTACAAACTTCGCCTTGCTATGTCTGACTGGTACAAGCGAAAGTATGATGTAGATTTAGATCCAGATACTGAAGTTGTGGCAACAATGGGAAGTAAAGAGGGGTATGTACACCTCGTTCAAGCTATTACAAACCCTGGTGATGTGGCCATTGTTCCAGATCCTGCGTATCCTATTCATACACATGCTTTTATCATCGCTGGTGGCAATGTTGTCAAGATGCCTTTTGGTTTCAATGATAAGTTTCAACTCGATGTAGAACAGTTTTTTGTGGATTTAGATAAAGCGATAAAAGAGTCTATGCCACGTCCAAAGTTTGTCGTAGTGAATTTTCCACATAACCCTACGACGGTAACAGTAGAGCAGAGTTTTTATGATAGATTGGTTGAAGTGGCTAAAAAAGAGCGTTTTTATATCATCTCAGATATCGCTTATGCGGATATCACCTTTGATGGGTATAAAACACCTTCTATCCTCTCAACTAAGGGTGCAAAAGATGTGGCAGTTGAGAGTTACACGCTTTCAAAATCATACAATATGGCTGGTTGGAGAGTAGGATTTTTCGTAGGAAATCCCAAGCTTATAGGTGCTCTACAAAAGATAAAGTCGTGGTTTGATTATGGGATGTTTACGCCTATTCAGGTGGGAGCGACTGTGGCACTCAATGGTCCTCAAGAGTGTCAAGAAGAGATTATTGAAAAGTATCGTTATCGTCGTGATGTGCTTTGTGAGAGTTTTGCCAATGCTGGTTGGATTTTAGATAAACCAGAAGCGAGTATGTTTGTCTGGGCAAAATTACCGCCAGAAGCAGCACATTTAGGTAGTATGGAGTTTTCAAAACAACTTTTAACGCGTGCAAAAGTTGCCGTGAGTCCAGGTATTGGATTTGGTGATCAGGGCGATGATTATGTGAGAATCGCGCTCATAGAAAATGAAAAGCGTATTCGTCAAGCTGCCAAAAATATCAAAAAATACCTTAAAGAACTAAGAGAAGAGGCAAAGAATTAGATGGTAAAAATAGGGATTATTGGGGTAGGAACCGTAGGGGCTAGTGTAGCAAATATCTTGGAATCAAATGCCGACCTTATCACCGCTAGAGCGGGTAAAGAGATAAAAGTTGTCAAAGGTGTGGTGAATAATCTTGCGAAAAAAAGAGATGTGAGTATCCCTCTGAGTGACAATGCTGATGATATACTCAATGATCCAGAAATTGATATCGTTATAGAGTTGATGGGTGGTGTAGAAGAGCCTTATGCAGTAGTGAAAGCAGCGTTATACAATAAAAAATCTGTCGTGACTGCTAACAAAGCACTTTTGGCATATCACCGTTATGACCTTCAAGCCATCGCTAAAGATATCCCTATAGGATATGAGGCAAGTGTGGCAGGAGGGATTCCTATCATTAATGCCTTAAAGGTAGGTCTTTCAGCCAATGAAATCCTCGAAATCAAAGGTATCATGAATGGGACTTGTAACTATATGCTCACAAAGATGATGAATGAGGGTGTAGATTATGCGGAGATTTTACAAGAAGCACAAGACCTTGGTTATGCAGAGTCGGATCCTACTTTTGATGTAGGTGGATTTGACGCGGCGCACAAGTTGCTTATCCTCGCTTCTATCGCTTATGGCATCGATGCAAAGCCTGAAGATATCTTGATAGAAGGTATTGAGTCTATCAATCAAGAAGATATCGCCTTTGCCAAAGAGTTTGGTTATGCTATCAAGTTACTTGCTATTGCAAAAAAATCAGGTAGCAATATCTCCCTTCGTGTGCATCCTGTGCTTATCAAAAATGATAAAATGATTGCCAAGATTGATGGCGTGATGAATGGTATCTCTGTGGTTGGTGACAAAGTAGGTGAGACGCTCTATTATGGGCCAGGGGCGGGTGGGGATGCGACGGCTTCGGCAGTCATCTCTGATATCATTGAGATAGTGCGTGCGGGGCAGAGTTCCCCGATGCTTGGATTTAAAAAGCCTTTCAATAGTGAAAATCTTACTTTAGCTGCCAAAGATGACATCGAAAGTGAATATTATCTTCGTATGTCTGTGGCAGATGAGCCGGGTGTGTTGGCAAAAGTAGCAACAATTTTGGGAGAAAATAATATCTCGATAGATACTTTTTTACAGCGTTCTACGGCTGATTGTAGCGTTGCTACACTTTTATGTGCAACTCACAGAACAAAAGAGAAAAATATCCTCTCTGCTATCGCAACTATCGAAAAATTAGATATAATAAAAACAAATGTAACTATGGTGAGAATAGAGGGATAAATCATGCAGATAGATTCAGTTTGTGCGTATTGTGGTGTTGGTTGTGATATCACTGCTACCGTGCAAAACAATGAGATAAAATCTATCTCTGCAAGAAAAGAAGGAACAGTAAGTGAAGGGCAACTTTGCGTCAAAGGTACTTATGGTTTTGACTTTGCCCAATCTAGTAATCGCCTTAAAAAAGTAAAAATCAAAAAATCTTTTATTGAAAAAAATGAACTCTTTTTACCTAAGGTATTAAAAGAGACGTTATATACTTATCATGATAGTGATGGTTATATCTATCCTGACTTGGAAACCGCCTATGCCTTGACGGCATGGAAACTTAAACAAATTACCACGCAGCATGGTAACTTTTCATTTGCTGCTATTGGAGGTGCTAGAGGAAACTGCGAAAGTTCTTATCTACTTCAAAAATTCACCCGTAAAGTTATCAACTCTCCTCATATAGATAACTGTGCGAGAGTATGCCATGCGCCAACGCTTAAAGGGATGCGCTCTATCATCGGTGAGGGGGCTGCGACCAATCCTTTCTCAGATATCAAAAAGACAGAATTTATGATAGTCATCGGCTCCAATACAACAGAAGCACACCCCATTGTTGCCAATAAAATGATAAAAAAAATGAAAGAGGGTGTCAATCTAGCAGTTGTAGATGTGCGCAATATCACTTTATCTAAAAAAGCAAAGTACAACTGTATCATTCCTCATGAAGCTAATCTACTATTTCTAAATATGATGGCACATACTATCATCACAGAAGAATTATATGACTATGCCTTTATAGAACAAAGAAGTAGGGAATTTGATCTCTATAAAGAAGAGATTTTATCAGACCCTTATGCCAATCCTGATTTTTTCAATGAGGTAAAAGGTTATGAATACTTGTCTATCATGATACGAGACATTGCACGAGAATATGCTTCTAAAAAATCACTTATATTTTGGGGTTTGGGTATCACAGAACATTTAGATGGCTCTTACGCAGCAGCATCCATCTGTAACCTTGCCGTTATGACGGGAAATATCGGAAAAGAAGGTGCAGGTCTCATGCCACTTCGCGGACAAAATAATGTCCAAGGTACCTGTGATATGGGTTGTCTACCTTACTATAATCCCGACTATGAGCAACCTCTTATCGAAGGGTTAAAAACCCCTGATATGCTCAATGCTATGATAGATGGCGAGATAAAGGCACTCTTTAATATGGGTGAAGATATCGCGCATATCCATACGAACCAAAACAAAATCCATAAAGCACTCAAAGCACTAGATTTTATCGTGGTGAATGAACTCTTTGATAATGAAATCACCAAGTATGCAGATATTGTCTTTGGGGTAAAGTCAGGGTATGAGAAAACGGGTGTCTATGTCAATGCAGAGCGACGTTTACATCTCTCACAACCTCTCATCACCAATGATTTACCCGATGATTGGGAGGTGATACAGGGGATTTCTAAAGCATTAAAATCAGATAAACTCGACTATCATGATAGTAAAGATATCTGGGCAGAGGTACAAGTCAAAGTACCAAAGCGTTTTTTTGGTGCGAGTTATGAAAAATTGCACCAAAATCGTATACAAGGTTTACAGTGGCCTATCCATGAAGAAGAGACACCTATACTGCATTTGAGTGAATTTCGCACCAAAGATGGCTTGGCTCATTTTCGCTATAAAAAATGGGTGATGCGTGGGATGATACAAGAGATAGTGGGAGATAAAAGAACAGATTTTTATCTTACCTCAGGACGTGTACTAGAACACTACAACAATGCTGCACAAACCAAAGAGAGTGAAAAATTGCTCAAACGCCACCGTGAAGATGTGGTCTTGGTAAGTGAAGAGGATGCTGATTTGTTTGAAGGCAAAGAGAGTATAACCCTGCGTTCGCGCTATGGCAAGAGCAATCCTTTAAAGTTTAAAATCACCAAAAATATCAAAAAAGGCACACTCTTTGTCTCATTTCACCATGCTAAAAGTCATATCAATTTTATCTTTGGGGATGAGGCAGATGAGTTAACCAAAACAGCACGCTTCAAGTCGGTAAAAGTACGCATTGAGTAGGGCTAAGGGCAATATCGGCGAAGATAAAGCGGTCTCTTTTTTAGAAGAGAGAGGCTTTAAAATCATCGATAGAAACTATTATAGTCGTTTTGGTGAGATAGATATCATCGCGACAAAAGAAGATGTGTTACATTTCATAGAAGTCAAAAGTGGTGACTATGACCCTATCTATCAAATCACCCCTTCTAAAATCTCTAAGATACTTAAAACAGCAGATATCTACAGACAAAAAAAGCGTATAGATATGGACTTTTGTCTTGATGCCGTCATTGTAAGTGAAGAGATAGAATTGATAGAAAATATCACTTTTTAGATTTAAATATGTTAAAAAATTTTAAAAAATATATGTTTGAGTATGTTGACATGAGTGAAGAAGAGTGGGATATCAAGGCTGATTTATTTAAATCCATCTTTTTTAAAAAGGGAGAAATTATAAGTCGAATGGACGATGTGCATGATAGGATATATTTTATCAATAGGGGAGTAGCTAGAGCTTACACGATTGATGGAGATGGAAAAGACTATACTTGGAGTATTTATTTTAACGATGAAAATGCTCATATGGTAAATCTTTTTATGATTGATTATGATAGCTTTATTAATAAATCTCCTTCACGTTTAGAGTTTGAAGCACTAGAAGAGTGTCATTTTATCTATCTTACCTATGAGGATATAGAGTTTTTGCATGTGCAAACTTCTAAGATGCTTCTTTTTTCAAAGAGGATGTCTGATTTAGCTTACTGCTACCTACATCATAGAGTGATAGATACACAAAGTAAAAGTGCTAAAGAGCGTTTTGAAGAGTTTATGCAAACTACACCACATCTGCTAGAGAAAGTCCCACAGTATCATATCGCCTCCTTCTTGGGGATAACGCCTATACATTTAAGTCGATTGAAGAAGGAGTTAGGGGTAGTTAATAGTCATATAAAGTTATAATAAATATAAAACAAGGAGATATATGAAAAGAATAACCGCTCTTATTTTAGCTTTATTTAGTAGCTTACTTTTTGCCAAAGAAGAAGAACAACACGAACACATTGGAACTAACAACATCAAGTTAAACTATGAAATACTGGAGTTTTCAAATTCAAAGAAAAAAGAAGATGGTAAACGCTATGGGATAGAACTAGACCATGAAGATAGTCAAAACCATTATCAACTCTACTATGAAAAAAGCAAAACAAACACTACTAAAATAGTCCCAAAAGATTTAGATGTAGATAAAATAACATTAAAATACCAACATAAACTAAAAGGTAAACAAAGGCTTACACTACTATACGCCCACATAGATGACAATATTATGAAAGAGACCAATGGTGGAAATATTTACGGTATTGGTTATCAAAAGTCCACTTTGGCATTTATGCAATATTTTAGTGATTATCCTCATTTTGATGTTTATCAAAGTGATTTGAAATATAGCCTAAAATATAACTGCATCAAGTATACACTCCTTGGCAAATACATCCACCTAAAAGAGGCGGATTCGCATACCAAGCGAATACCCTAACTAAAAATTGATTGTGTATTTAAGTCCAACAAGACTAAGATACCCAAAAACAATCAACTACTAAAGTTAAGGGGTAAAAATGTCATATAAACATCTCAGTCTTGAAGAAA